>CAZOHI010000001.1:0-100216 GCA_964579695.1 uncultured Caulobacter sp.
AGCGGTCTTGAAAACCGCCGTGGGTGGAAGCCCACCGTGGGTTCGAATCCCACCCTGTCCGCCAACCATTTCAATTAAGAAATTGTTTTTTATAGACTTTGCCGACAATCGGCGTGTCTCATGCAGCAAGAACCCCAGCAGGGCGAGCCGCAAGCTGATTCGGGCGGCCGCCCAGCGATCCAGCCTCTCCAAGCGACCTTCCTCAGGTCGAAGTTTAGCGCTCCGACGTTCGCCTCAAGGTGATCAGACGCTAGCGAGGCACAGCGCCATCGCAGGCCGCTTGCCAAAACTAGCTAGTCAGCCCCAACGCCTTGGCGGAATGCAGCGGGTATTGCCAGCGGTGAAGGCGTAGCCTGCCCCCAATTGTCGTAGCGTCGGCCGCTACCGGACCATCTTCCATAGCGACGTGGGCCAAAAGGCGACCGGATCGGAAGAGGCGAGTCCGATGAGGGCTCCTAACGTGCTGCGTGAGCTTGCTGGTGCATCGGCGTGCCTCATGATGCGTTGGCTCCGGCTGGCCTCCGTCAGGCCGGATAGCGATTCGGCCTACATAGATATCGAGGTCTCCGAAGTTTCCGATTTGAACTTCGTCGGGGCCGCCCCCCTCCCGCCGCAGCGAGGGGCATACCCGTCGGCCCGATGGAACGGCTGACTTCCAGAGCGACTATCTGGAACCCCAGTCATACATCCACTCGCGCAGCTACAGATTCCGTGCTTTAAGGACCGCGTCGCCTCCACGGCTTGAACACCGTCGGCGATGCGCACACACGCGCCAACGCAAGGGACCCCGCTTTGTCGGGTGGCTCCCGAAATACAACACCTCTCGTAGGGAATACGGGAGGCGCGCTCCCCTTGCGTTGCGCGTGTTCAACCGCCCGGCTCCAGCTGGGCGAGGGGGGACACTTGCAGCTTGGAACTATGGCTACAGCCGCAATCGCATGGGTCGCAGTCGTTGGCCTTGCATCTATAGCCCTATACAAAACTTCGGATCAGGTAGAGGCGGCAGGCTCGCCTAAACTGCCTGAAACTTCCTCAGTTCAGCCAACATTGTCAGAGGACGAATACGCCGAGCCTGAGTCGCCAGCAAAACAGATCATTACATACGGCGCGATCAGCAAAGACACGAATAGTCCCCTTACGGAAGAATTTCTCAGCCTATCCATCGTGTGTCGTGGCAATGTTGAAGTTACAATCGAAGAATTTCTTCAGATGCGCGGGCGACAGGCTCAAGGTGATGGCATAGTATTAGGGTACCTAATCGATACAGCGGTTATCGATGATGAATCATATGTCGTATTAACCGAGCTGGCGCTTGACGATACCGGCCGAAAGCTAGGATCGATCCCACCCCTAACGCGTTACAATTACAGGCTGAAGGCAGGGGAACTCAGATTCCTAGACTCTGACCCACCAACCGATCAACCCGACCCCATCACCTCTTTCGGCACGCACTCCTACGCGGCGTGCAATCTGAAAATCATGAGCACTGCTCCCAGGGTTCGCTCTGAAGCAAACTCCAGTGGGCGCCGCGGGACAATCACCCTCTCACCAAGAGTATCCACTACAAAGGTGCCTGACGATTCCCACCAGCAGGCTCCGAGCAATTCGAACCCGGAGGAAGCCGCCCCAGCGGATACGGATCAGGAATAGTCACATGCGGATTGACCATAATATTTGGGGCTTTGCGATCGCCGGTGCAATCGCGGTATTCGTTGCTGTCGGAATCGCTTTTTTCAGCCATCATCAAAGTGATCCGAGCCCTGAATCACTAGTTGAGGCTTGGTCAAATGCAAACACAATCTGCCGAGGAAGCGGGCCTCCCGAAAGCGATGCAGGCTGCTCTTTAAGAGAGAGGATTGGTGCTCAATTGGAGGCAGCCGGATGGTGCCTCGGAGAGGGAGCGCAATATGGATATGAAGTCGAGTGGGCCCCTTGCGGAAAGGGGAAATTTGCTTCCAGATTTCAGACGCCGGAACGCGATAGCGCAGCAGAAGGTGCGCAAATAAATGATCGGGAACTCACAGCGGAGACTGAACCTAGCCGCTCGGGAACTAGCGATCAGTGGTATCTTGGCGCCGCCAAACTGAGAAGTTGCGTTCCGCTTCGGGAAGCTATGGAAGTCGATACGCCGGAACAAGCTGTTGAGTGGTTTACGCAAAGAGGCCAGCCAATGCAGTATATAAGAAGAAATGAAACCATCACGATGATCAGTCCCGATGGGTCGCTCGAAGGCGCGATAGCAATGGTAAAGGGCGCCAGCGCCTGTTGGTTTGTGATGAATTCGATAGGCGTTCCAGTCAATTATCCAGATGGATAATTATCGCCTGCATTTCTAGCTACACATTCTAACATTTTACCACAAAATTTATGTGGGAGCCCCGCCGAATGGCGCATACATCCTTTACAGTTGCTGGGTTCGCAAGCGCGCTGAACCAAGGAACTAGAAAATTCAAACCCAAATAGTCGCATGGTTCACTTGGCAGATCGTTGGACTGCTTGAGCCCCACGAGCTCATGAGTTGGGCACAAGGGTATCCCACAGTTCCACAAGCAATACCGCGCCGCGGGCGGACGCGGGCGGAAAGGAATCGCTGGAGACGATCCGATAGCATTCAGGGAGGTAATGACCTGACCTACATCTCATTCACGCTGCTCGGCTTCGAGAGCGAACCCACGCAGCAGGAGCTGGAAGCGCCCAATCCCAAGGCCCGAGTCATCCGCAGGATCGACCGCGGCGTGAAGTTCACGCCCTATGAGGTTGCAGACTGGGCCAAGGCGCAGGGGCTGCCTATCCACTACGTCGATGGCGCGTGGATCAGAGTGCCTGCTAGCCGAAAGGCAATCTGTGCTTTCTTTATCAATAACATCGACAGAGACGAGTTTGAGAAACTCCAACATCACCTTCTAAACCGCGATGAGCAATGGGTGATCGAGGCTGAGGAATTCTAAATCTGGTGCGTCGGTTGTCCACCAGCGCCAGGAGCGGCCATTCAATTTGGTACTGGCAACTTAACTCGGCCGAACCGCAAGACGGCCTTCCCGACCCGCCCGATCAGGCCGCCGCGGTGGCGGCCGCCCACGCCTCGTGCGCCTCGGCCCGGAAGCGGCGAAGCGTCGGTCGTCGGTCGTCGGATCAGATGGGGTTGAACGTTGAAGGTGTTGTAGACGGCCGCGTGGGTGGAGAGGAATCTCTGGGCTGGGCCCTGCGACTTGAACCCCTGCTGCTTTCGTTCTCGTCGTCGGATGACCAGATGCGAGTTCTCAACCCGGTTGTTGTCACGTAATCGACCCGGCCGGTGGGGCTTCTGAAGGTTCAGTTCACGCATGGCGGCGCGATAGGAAGCCAGTCCATCGGTGACGATCACCTCGGGGTGAATACCCTGGTTCTTCAGCAACTTCCTAAGCAGTTTCAAGGCGGCGGCCTTGTTGGGGCGCTTCTGGACAAGGGCGTCCAGCACCTCGCCCTCGTCATCAACCGCGCGCCAGAGGAACATGCGCTGGCCACGGATCTTCACCATCATCTCGTCCAGATGCCAGCGCCCAGTCGGACGTTCGCGCCTTCGTTTCAGGTTGGCGGCAATCAGCGGCCCGAACTTCAGCGTCCAGCAGCGGATCGTCTCGCCGCTCACCTCGATTCCCCGCTGGGAGAGCAGGTCTCGACATCCCGGAAGCTCAGCGTGAACCGGAAATAGAGCCACACCGCCGAGGAGATCACCTCAGCCGGAAAGCGATGGCGTTTGTACGAGATCGGCTGCATTTCTCCTCCCCAGGCCAAGGTCCACCCAGCCTCCTTGCCCGAGACAAGTTAGCGTTAGCCTGCCTTCACCGACGGAGCGCCGTTCTTCTCCGTCGACCATCACGGCCACAGAATTCGCTGCGCCGGCTTCTTCGCCTTCACCCGTCTAGAGACGGATGGCCGCCCGGCGCTGTCCGCGCCGGGCGTTGATTTCCCCTAGGGACGAGAGAAGGCAGCTACGCCTTGGACCTGGGGAGCCGCGTTGGGTCCGGGACTGAAGGTATAGGTCAGCGCCGCATGGCTCGCGCCGTCTCCCGCCAGAGAGCCGTCGAGCGAACCCTGGCAATTCGGGCCGGTACAGCCATTGCCGGTCATCACGATCTGATCACCGAGGCCAAAGGAATTGAGGCTGAAGCGGCCATTGCTCTCCAGGGTGGCGCTGGGCGTGGCCGTCCCGCCGCTCGACCCCAACGTATAGGCGTTCCCGGCGAAGGAGACGGCAAGATCGATCCCGATCCGCATCGTCGCGAAGTTCACCGCCAGCGCACCGCTGGTCAGCGCCCCCGGCACCTCGCTCGGTACGCTCGGCAGCACGGTGGCGCGGGAGGGCGCCGTCGCCCCGATGAGGCTGTATGTCGCTGAACCGCTGGTCGGCAGATTGCTGAGCGGCCGATACCAGACGAGATGGCGCCCGTTGTTAGCGCCGATCTCCTGCGTGCTGCGGCCATCCGATCGCTCGATCGTGCCGCCGGCCCATCGCGTCCAGCCGATCATGCCGGCCAGTCCGCCGGACTCCATCGCCTGCGCGTCGCCGCGCTCCCAACCATCGATGACCTGCAGTTTTCCCGCAGTATCGAGGGACACCGTGCCGGCGCCAAAGCCGATCAGATTACCGCCCAACCCGATGCCGCGATATTCGAGGCCGGTCCCGAACGGCGCCTCCATCGGCGCGCCCTCCAATGCGGTCTGGGTGAACACCACTGCCCCCTTCAGCGTCGGCGAAAAACCCTGAAGGAAGTAGGTTCCGGCGACCACCTCGCCGTTCGCGCCGCTCCCGCCCAGCGCGAAGAGACCAGCGCATACGCCGCTGCAGCGCGTGGTGTCGGTCGTGGTGGCGCTGACGGCGATCTCCATCGCGAGCACCCCGCCGCTCGTACGCGCCCGGGCCGATGGCGCGGCCAATCCGCCGGTGCTGGTCAGCGTATAGAGCTGCTGCTCCCCAGCCACGGTTGTCTCAAGTGCTGCCTCAAGTCCGGCTCTAAGCGTCGCGAAATCGATCGCCAGCTGGCCGGTAAGACTCGCTTCGGTCACCAACGACCCATCGGCATAGGTGGGACGCGTAAAGGCCGCGACATCATAGGTCCCCGTTCCGACAGTGATCGATACAGGGGTAGGGCTGGTCGAAAAGCCGTAATGGAGGCCATCATTGGGGCCATAAGTGTCGATCGTTTCGCCGCCATATCCGTTGCGGATAATCGTGCCGTCACCATAGCGCCCCAGCGCCCAACCATCGCCAGTCTGGCTCTCGACCAGGCGCGCGGTGCCGGGGCGAAGGTAGTCGCCTAAGACGACCGGGTCGCCATTCTGGTCAAAATCGACATTGAACTTATACGCGTCGCCGCCAAAGCTACCCGCCCAGACCGCCCTGCCCGCTGGCGGGATTTCCGGGTCGGTCGGATCCACGGGGTCGATGGGGTCGGGCGCCGGCGCCGTCGTTATGGAGCCGCCGTCGGCAAGATAAGCGAGAAAGCCCTGTACGGTTTCTGCAATCGCGGGATCCACCGAAGCGGGCAGGCCGAACACGGCCAGATAGGCGACCAGGGCGGACAGCCCCTCTACCGAACCACCCTCGAAGGACGCAGCATCATTGCCCGCCTGAAGGTATTCGACGTACTGCGCCAGCAGATCGGCGCCAGCGATCGCCGAGGGGTTGATGCCCGCGGCCGTGAGCTGTTCATAGGCCTCGATCTGTTCCCGGCGCCCGGCATCCAGCGTATCGCCAAAGCCTAGGTCACGCGCGTAGGCCTCATACGCCGCGATTTCCGATGCGCTCAGGCCCGCCTCCCCAGCGGCGGCGAGCGCTCTGATGTAATCAGAATAGGCGACGCCAATCGCCTGGTCGGTAAAGGTCTCGGGCGCGTCACCCGCGGCCAGGACCTGTTGATAGATGCTCAGCAGGGTGGTCTGGGCCTCGGTCAGTCCCGCCGTGCCTTCAATGGCCAGGAACTGGAGATAAGCATCAGTCGTGGCGGACGGGACAGTTCCGGTTCCTGTGCGCAAGGCCGTGAGGTAGTCGGAAACCAAGTCGCCGGCCAGCGCGCTCGTGAATCCGCCGGGCACGCCTCCCGCGCGCAGATAAGCAAGATTCACATCAGCCACCGCCCGACTGACCGCGCGAAAATCCAGGCCATCGGCGGAGTTCCGGCTGGCTAGCGCTTGCTCAAGCAAGTCGGCGGTGGTCCCCGGACGGGGACGCGCGAGCCTCGGGTTCTCGCCCGCTTCCAACCCTTGTGCGGCCCCGGCGTCCGCTGACTTCGCGGAAGCCGGCGCTGATACCGGCTGAGCAGCTACCGCCGTCTTGCGGGACACGCCGCTCGCGCTGTTCGCGGCGAAGGCGTCACCGGCGCGCATGCGCGTGCTGTCGCGGCCTGAGGTGACGGTGAGCGACCCCGCGAGTGAGCGCCCGCTGATCGTGCCGTCGGGCGCCAGCGCAAGGGAGGCGACGCCGCCGGGGGCGACGGTCAGCAAGCTGCCGTCGGCCGAGCGGACCTGCACGGGGGTTGAACCGCCACGCAGCGACATACGCCCCTCGGCGACCTCCAGGATTTCCCCGGCGGTGAACCGGGCGTCCCCCACGAACGACGCCAGGCCGTCGCCGGCGGTGCGCACCTGCGTCACCCCGCCTCGCGCCTCAGTCGGGACGGCGGCGATGACGCCGCGCTGAATCGGCTGACCGCTTGGGGTCGTGGCGGTGCTGAAGAGAATTTCGCCCGCGCCGGCAGGGGCTGTCATCGCGAGGAGCGAGACACCCGTTATCAGCGCGAACGCGAAGTTGCGTGCAATGGTCATGACTTTATCCCTCAGAATTCAGCGCGAACGGCGACGGAGGCGGTGAGGCGGTCGTAATCGTAAAGTTGGTGGTTGCTCTCGTTGCGCGTCCACGAGACACGCGGGCCCACCGATAGCCCCCGCGCGACCACCGCTCGCAAGCCAAGGGAGGTGTCGAGCTGCCAGTCGCGACGCCCGGCGAGAAACAGCGGATCGGCGCCGCGATAGTCGCGATATTCCGCCTCCAGACCTCCGGTGACAGCGAGCGTCGCGGAGATCGGCCGTTCCGTGCTGACCTGCACCTTGGCGAAGTCGTTGCCGAGGTGGCGAAAGAGGGCGCTGCGAGTGCGTTCGCCGCCGGCATTGATCGCCGCGTAGACCGTGCGATCGGCATAGCTCACGCCCACCACCCAGCGATCGGCGTCGCGCACCTTGTCCCCGCGGTAGTCCAGCGCGGTCCAGCCTCCGGTGAAGGATAGCGCCCGCCCCCCCGAAAGAGCGTGGGTGTATTGCCCGATGACGCCGAAGCTGGAGCGATAGTCCTGGCCACCGAGCCAGAAATCCTGCGCCTGGCCCGACAGCGACACGACGTCCCGGCTGGGTAGGGTGTGGCCGACGCCTACGGCGCCCGTCACGGCAGCCTGATTGAACGCGGGCGTGTCGGCTGTCTCTCTCGCAAATCCCAGGAGCGAAGCGAAGACGCGGGTCGTGCGGCTTACGCCCGCCTGCAAGCTCACCCCGCCCTGCGCCTGCACGAAAGCGTCTTCCATCCGGCGGGCGTCCGGCCCAAGCGTCGCGGGCCCCAGGAATGCGAACACCGGCAGCGTAACCGATCCGGCGGCGGTCGCCTGGTTGACGTTGCTGTCGTATCCGCTGTCGACTTCCACGAAGGCGCTGACCGTGCCGCCGCCACCCGCGATCTGTCGGTCATAGTCACGGATCAGGCGGTCGAACCGCTGGCGTACGGGATCGGGCAGAGAGGGATCGGCGACGACGGTGTCGAACTCGGCGCGCGCCGTGTCGATATCTCCGGCCATCGCATAGACCCGGGCGATTTCCGCGCGCGCCTGAGCGTTGCCGGGCTGTGTGGCGAGCACCCGCTGCAGGGCCGGCAGCGCGACTCCGGGCATCCCGGCGTCCGCCGCCGCGAGACCGAGCGCGTAATCGAAATCGGGGTCGCCAGCGCGCTGCGACTCCGCGGCAAGCAGCAGCGTCACGGCAGCCTTCGGATCGCCCTGGGCGTGGTGGGCGGCGGCGACGCCTACGAGATCATCGACCTCCGCCGCCGCGATCGTCGGAGAGGCGAGGCACAAGGCCATCGCCAAGGAAACACTGAATTTGTTCACTGAACGCCGTCCCCATGTTGGTGACGGCTGGATCGCAGACGGTCAGGGGCGGCGCAGCCCTGAGGTCAGGGGGGTCGCCTTACAAATTGGCGAATTCGCCCGCTACAGCTGTATTCAGTCGGCGATCACGTTCAGCGACGGGCCGGCGTTACTAGTCCGCGCTCAACCGCCGCAAGGGCAACCTCGGCTCGCGACTGCACGTTGAGCTTCTGATACAGGATTTTGATGTAGCTGGTGACGGTATGGGCCGACAGGCCAAGCTTTTGCGCTGTCTCAGTGGTAGTCATACCGGCGGAAATCAGTGTCAATACTTCGATCTCGCGCGGCGTGAGGCTGGCGTCATCCTGGCGGTCGATCCGCTCCCGGCTTTGGAAGTGCTGCATGATCCGCCAGGCGATGGACGGCGATAAGGGCGGCTCCCCCGCGTCGATGCGCCGAAGCAGCATCGACAGCGCGGCTTCATCACGGTCCTTGAGCAGGTATCCGCTCGCCCCCGCAGCAATCGCGTCGAACAGGTGCGCATCGTCGTCATAGATGGTTGCAACGATCGCCGTCGTTCCCGGATGACGGAGGGTGATGCGGCGAAGCAGGTCGATCCCTGACCCGTCGGGCAAACCAAGGTCGATGAGCGCCAGGGAAAAGGGAAGCGTGGCGCCGCGCTCCTGTCCGTCCAGCCAGCGATAGGCCTCGCCGAGCGTGGCCGCCTCGGCGATCGCCATGTCCGGGAACGTTCCGCGCAACGCGCCCACCAGCCACGTTCGCACGCTCGCCTGGTCCTCAACGACCAGACATTGCCGCGTCGGCGCGTCTATCGGGGGATCGTCACGCATAACCGGCCTCCTGAGTTGCGGTGCTGTGGCCGGGGAACGCGGGCTCGAGCGGCCAATCGAACGACAGGCGGGCGCCTACGCTCCCGCGCCCAACCTCCAACGATCCTCCAATCCCTTCAAGGCGCGTCGCCATCCCCTTCAGCCCCGTGCCGTGCACGGTGTCGGCGGGAATGCCTCGACCGTCATCTTCGATCTCCACCACGCCGACGCTTTCGCGAATTTCGACGCGCACGAAGACGCACCTCGCGTCCGCATGGCGCAGAACGTTCGTTACGGCCTCCCTGATGACCGAAGTGATGGCCTTGCAGTGGGTATAGGGCAGGAGCACGCCGCCATCGGCAAGCGACAGGATGGGCCAGTCGAGACCGATCTCGGCCGCCTCCAGCCGAAGCGCCGTCTCATGGCGAATGTCAGCGACGACGCGGGATAGCGGCGCGCTTTCGCCGATCAATCCCGTCACCAGCGTTCGGATATCGCGCAGCGCGTCCTGCAACAGCGACCTCACGGGCCCTTGTGCGATGTGGATGGCCGATAGGAGCCGTGCCCCGATGTCGTCGTGGAGATCCTGCGCCATGCGGCGACGTTCGTCCGCGGCGCCGCGGTCGTAGGAGCGCAGCGCGTCTGCCGCCTGGCGCCGCAGGGCCGCCAATTGGTCAACCAGCGCCTTCTCCTCCAAGGAGAACAAGCGTGATCCCCTGCCCGGGTGCGCGAGGCGCAATCCCGGGGCGCCGGCTGGACCGGGCACGCGCAGGACCACGCCGTCTTCGGCGATCTCGGCGATGGCCAGATCGCCGACATCCTCCGGCGTTATCTCGAGCGGATCGAACAGGCGCTTCATCAGCAAGCGCCACCGAAGCGCGCGAGCCGCAGGCGCCGCAAACGCCACATCGATCGCGGCGGCGAAGAGTTCATTGTCCGAAATGCGTCGCCGTTTCAGCAGCCGAGTGGCAAGCGCCGCGCGCGCCGGCAGATAGAGAAGGCCGACCAGGACGATGGACAGCCCGAGCGCCGGCCCCTGGTCGATTCCCAGACCGTAGATCATCGCCGCATCGACTATCCACAAAAGTATCGTCGCCGAAGCGGCGAACAGGATGCGGAAACTCCATCTCTTCGCCTCGAACAGGCGATAGCGCAGCATGCCGAAAGCCAAGCCTGCATAGATGAAAAGAAACATTGGGAAGGCGACCGCGCCGTCGGCCGCCGCAGGCAAGCCGAGCAGATCGGGCAGGATGGCGAGCACAATGAAGCCTCCCGCGCCGAGGACCACGGAAAGCCCGAACCACAGCAAGGCGGCGCGTGCGACAGGATCGCGCCGGGTGGCGCAATACTGCGCTCCTATCGCGATACAGAGCGCGGCAAACTCCACCGACACGATCATCTGCGATCCGCCCGTGACGCCCTCCAGGCGCACCAGCAAGCCGGCCAGGCCGACATCGGGTGATGCGGTCCAGGTCAGCCAGCGTCCTACCGCAATCATCGCCGAGTAGGTGAGCCCGACGAAGAAACCCGCCCACAGCAATCTGGGCGACAGCAGGCGCCGGGGATAGATGCAGAACAGGATGACCATCGCCAGGCCGAAAGTCGTCGACGAAAGTTCGTTGGTTGAGGCGAGGGATCGGTACAGGTCGCCATCGAGGGCTATGCCACGGGAATGGGTTATGGCGGCGGCCGCGGTAAGGAGTTGGAACAAAATGCCCGTCCCGCCCACCAGCTGATTGGCTGACGCTCTCGGATCGGCCGTCAGAACGACGGCTGAGAGGATCAGCCCGACGATGCCCGGCAGCATAATGGCCCAGAACGACCCGGGTATTCTGAACACGCCACGTGCGTTGAGGATCGGCCGCGGCGCGTCAGCCACAATCAGCTTCGCGCCGGGCGATTTCAGCATCGCGGCCAGTTCCGTCTGCCGGTCGTGGAATCGGCGCAGCTCGGCGGGGACGGCGACGAGATCGCTGTCCTTGATGATGTCCCTCGCCTCAATCTTGATTCGGCGCTGGCCCTGCTGAACCTCCACCGGACTTGCCCATCGCCCGTCCACCAGCACGCTGACCACGCCGTCGGACGAACCGATCGCGGCGCCAGGCGAAGGCTGCCGGGCCGCCAGCCAGACGGCGATAGCCGCAACCAGCACCCCAGCCAGCAATACCGTGCGCAGTATACGAGCGGGCGCCCACATGATCGATATCCCCGCTCCTGGTTCGTCACGACTCTGTCGTCGCGGGCGCAACCAGAGGCGAACCTAGGCGCGGAGCTTCACCGGCGCACCCCCGAAGTAAGGGGTAGTCGGTGCATCGCCCCTTAGATGACAATCAGCAGCGCCGCTTGTAAGCTCTGCCAGGGGGCGGCTCGAATTCAAGGCTGGAACACTCATGAATCGCTTGGTTGCGACCGGTATGGCGATGGGATTTGTCGCGCTAACCGCTCCGGCGGCCTTGGCGGGTGAGGAGTGGAAGTGGGGGGTGAATTTCTACGACCTTCAACTGCGCAACCTTCCCGCCGAAGACAGTCCAGTGACCGCAGATATTTGTTCATCTGTGATGACATTCATGGCGGTTAAAATGATGGACCAAGGCAAGACGGATGCCCAGGCGCAATTTGCGAATGTCGCGCATGTCTGGAAGGGCGAGGGCATGATCCGTAGGCAAGTTGACGCCGAAACCTATCAAACCAAATACCTGTTGCCCGCGTACGCATTGTTCAGGGAATTGCGAACAGACCACATGACGTTTTGGGCCAGTCACTGCACTTCCTTGATCCAGAAGCGATTGCCTGTAGGGGACTAACGCTCTCCGAGGCCCAACGTCCGCCCCCCATCGCGGACCTCAACGGCGAACTCGGCTAGGGCGCCGGAACGCTTAGGTCTCGCAGTTCCCAGACGCGCAGCACGTAGAGTTGCATGGGATGGGGATCGCGCTCGAACTGACCGATAAAGGTCCCTCCGATCCCTGATATTTCCAGCCGGATCTAGCGGTTCGGGTCTCCCCGCCGCGCGGCCTCGATCTGTTTCCAGCCCCTATCCTCCTCCGCGTTCGCGAATCCGGTACGATGCCTCTTTGACATCCGTCATCGACCGATCACAACCTGCATCAGGGAGTTGCCCCGGGCGATGAGCAGCCGCAGGGCGCCCGGGGCCGCTTCGATGGCCTTCTTGGCCCCCGCCGCCGAGGCGACCGGCTGGTCACCCACTGCCACGAGGAGGTCGCCGCGCTGCAGGCCCCTTTGGCCCGCCGGAGAACCATCCGTGACCTCGTCGATCACCGCGCCCCTCGCCTCGGAGGGATAGGGATCGCCCGAGGCGATGTCGCGCAACCGCATTCCCACGCTATGGCTGGGCGCCGCCGGCGCCGCGCTCGGCGGCCGCGTAGCCACCTGGGTGGCGGCGCTGTCGAGGATGACATCCGTCACCGCGCGCTGGCGGCCCCGGACATACTCCAGCCGCACGCTGGCCCCTGCCTCCACCACCGCGATGGCGGCGCGCAGGCTGGCGTCGTTGCGCACCGGCCGGCCGTTGGCCGAAAGGATGATGTCGCCCGCGCGCAGGCCGCCCCTGGCGGCGGCGGAGCGGGCGTCGACACTCGCCAGGACCGCGCCGACCGGCTCCGCCAGACCGGCCTCGTCGGCCTGCTCCTGGGTCAGGCGATCGGCCGTGACCCCCAGCTTGCCGCGCTTGACCTGTCCGTAGAGCTGGAGCTGGCGCGCCACCTCCAGGGCCATCCGGCCGGGCACGACCAGGCCGATGCCGACGTTGCCGCCGTTGCGCGAGACGATGGCGGTGTTTAGCCCGACCAAACGCCCGCGGCTGTCCAGCAGCGGGCCGCCCGAGTTGCCGCTGTTGATGGGCGCGTCGGTCTGGATGTAGTCCTCGATGCCGTCGCCGTTGGAACGTCCCACAGCCGAGACGATGCCCATGGTCACGGTCTGGTCCAGGCCCATGGGGTAACCGACCGCGAAGCTGAGGTCGCCCACCTGGATCTGGTCGGAATCGGCCACCTCGATGGGCCGCAGGCCCGCGACATCGACCTTTAGCACCGCCACGTCGGTATCGGGATCGGCCCCCACCAGCGTCGCTTCGGCCGAGCGGCCGTTGAGGAACTCGATCCGCCAGTTGCTGGCGTCCTTGACCACGTGGTTGTTGGTCAGGATCAGGCCGTTGGCGGCGTCGTAGATCACGCCCGAGCCGTTGCCCGTCACCTGCTTGCGGCCGTCCGAGCCGGCTTCGAGGGTCACGACGCGCACCACCGACGCCAGCGAGGCGCCAATCTGCGGCTGGAAGGTGAGCACCCCTCGCTGCGGGTCCAGGATGGCCGCCAGGGCCGGCGCCACTTCCGGCGTAGCGCTCTGCGCCATGGCCGCACCGGACATCAGGGCCACGCACGCGCCCCCGAGAACCACAGACTTGAACCTGCCCAAAACGGTCGCCCCCATCCTTCGAACCCGCCTGTCTGGGCGGGGGTGGGACATTAGCCGGGTTCTAGCTGCGCGCCAGATGTCGAATCCCTACGAAGCAACGTCAGAAAACGTCAGTGGAGATCGAGGACGCCAGACGCGATGACGCCGGACGCGCCGCATGGGAGTCGCCGTCTTGTTCATCCGCCTGTTGGGCCTCGTTATCTTGATCTGCGGCATCCAGTCCGACCCCGCAGTTGCCGCTTGGTCATCCGAGGCGCGAATCGCCCGCGCCCTGGAGGTGACGGTCCAGGTCGAGACCGAAAGGTCTCCGGGCGCTGCCTTCGGCGGGCGGCTCGCTCCTGCGGCGCCCGGCGGATATCGCCCCGGCCAAATGGCCGAGCCGCGCGGAGGGGCGGGCTTCATCTTCGCCGCCGAGGGGCTCATCGCCACCAACGCCCACGTCCTTTCAGGCGCCAGCGCCTTCGCGGTTCGGCTCCATGACGGCCGGCGATTTCCGGCGCGGCTGGTGGGGGCCGACCCCACGCTCGATCTGGCGGTGCTGAGGATCGACACGGGCGCCCCCCTGCCCTTCGCGCGCCTGGGCGACAGTGGCGAGGCCCGCGAGGGCGCGCCCGTCTGGGCCATCGGCGCGCCGATGGGCTACGCCTTCTCGGTCAGCGCCGGGGTGATCTCCGGCCGCGACCGCTTCTATGACGAGACATATCCGGTTCGCCTGCTGCAGCACGACGCCGCGCTGAATCCCGGCAATTCTGGCGGCCCGCTGTTCGACGCCGCCGGTCGGGTCATCGGGATCAACACCGCCACTCCGTCCGACACCCTTTTCGATATAGGCATAGGCTTGGCCATCCCGGCCGAGGTGGCGGGCCCGGCCCTGGCGCGGCTGGCGCGGGACGGACGGATAGAGCGCGGCCGGCTGGGCCTGTCGGTCACCGCCGCCGACGCCGACGTGGCCGCGGCGATAGGCGCACCGGTCGCCGGCCTGATCGTCGATGGCCTGACAGACAGCGGGGCGGCGCGGCGGGACGGCCTGGCCATCGGCGACCTGATCGTCGGGGTGGGGGCCGTGGCCGTGGCCACTCCCCGCGATCTGACCATGGCGCTGCTGGAGGCGAAGCCCGGCGACACGGCGACTGTGCGCTATGTCCGCGACGGCATCGAGGCCACGGCGATGGTGACGCTGGAGGGCGATCCCGCGCCCAGCGCCGCCGTCCGTTCCGCCAGGAGCCCCGCCGCCGAGGCGCCGCTCGACCTTGGCCTGAGGCTCGGCCCTTCGGACTGGAACGGCGGCGTTTCCGTGTTGTCGGTCATGCCGGACAGCCCGGCCGCCCTTTATGGCCTGAGGGCCGGGGACAGGCTGTGGGCCGTGAACGGGCGCAGACCGGCCAGCGCCGCCGACGCCCTGGCCCTGATGCGGATCGCCCAGGCCCAGGTCGCCCTCCTCAGGATCGAGCGCCCCGGCGACCCGCCGCGCCATCTGGTGCTGCCCCTGACACGGGCGGCGGCCGCGAAGCGCCCGCCGGGGCGGGTGAGCGATTCCGTTTTTGGGCTGTTCTAGATGCGCCGCGCGACTTCTAATGAGTCCAGCTTGGGGGTGGGTTCGTGACCGTAGGTGGTAGCGTTGACGACGACGTCCTGGAGGCGTTCGGGGCGCATTGTGCTGGACGGCGTGTGCTGCTTCTTGAGGACGATGCGGCGGTCGGCGCGGCCATGCAGGCGGCCCTGTCCCAGGGCGGGTGCCGCGAGGTCGTATGGCTGACTAACGGGCTCGAGGCGGTCGAGGCCTCGGCTAACCAGGCGTTCGATCTGCTGATCTTCGACCGTAACACCCCCGGCATCGACGGCCGCGAGGCGCTGGAGCGCATCCGTCGTCGCGACGCGCTCGCGGGCCGGGCTCCGGTCCCGGCCATGTTCCTGACCGCCCTGGGCGTCGACCGCCAGCGGCTGGAGGGCCTGATGGCCGGCGCCGACGACTATCTGGTCAAGCCGGTGTCGGACATGGAGCTTCTGGCCCGCGCCGCCGCCCTGCTGCGGCGATCCGCGTGGGTGTCGGCGCAGGAAGGCGAGCCCGCCCAGGTGCTGGGCAACGGCCCGCTGACGCTGCGCCCCTCGGCGATGGAGGTCGTGCTCGCGGGCCGGGCCGTGAAGCTGACCGGGCGCGAGTTCGCCATCCTGACCCTGCTGGCCCAGAACCTGGGCATGCCGGTCACGCGCTCGATGATCTGGGACCGCTGCTGGCCGGAATACAATTTCCAGCCCGAGGAGTTCGAGAACCGCATCGACGTCCACGCCTCGCGCCTGCGCAAGCGGCTGGAGGCGGCGGCCGAGGCGGCGGGGCCGTCAGTCGTGCCGCTGTCGGCGCGCCCGCTCATCATCTCGATCCGCAACCAGGGCCTGATGCTGCGAAACCTGCGCGGCGGCGACTGATGCGCACGCCGTCATTCCTGACGACCTGGCTCGTCACCTTCTCCGTGGCGGCCTCTGGCGCGGCGCTGGGCGGAGCCCTGCTGCTGGATCGCGACCTGCGCCGCGAGCGGGCCGGTGCGGCGGCGCGCGCCGAAATGGACGCCTTCATCGAGGGCAAGCTCGCCCGCCAGATTGCCGGGGCGGAGGCCCCGTCCGTGGTCCGGGGCCTCGCAGGCCAGGCCGCCAGCCACGGCCCGGCCGACATGACCGCCGAGGTCGCCAGGTTCCGCGCCGTCTCCGGCGGTCGCGGCGACCGCGTTTTCCTCTACCGCCGCGGATCGGCCGTCAGCGGGTCCCAGTCCGTCTGGCCCGCGGATCTGCGCCCGTTCGGCCAGGGCCTCGTCCGCCTGCGCCTTGCCGATGGAAGCGAGGCTGTCGCCGCCGTCCATCGCTTCGCCGGTGGCGATGCGCTACTCGTTGGCCGCCGCGTCGAACGGGCCGACCCCCTGTCGGGGCGAGTGTTGCGCATCGGCGGGCTCACCCTGTTGGGCCTGATCCTGGCGGGGACGGCCATCGGCTGGGTGTTCTCCATCGGCTATGACCGGCGCCTGCGCGCCATCACCGAAGCCTGCGAGCAGGTCGAGGCAGGCCGCATGTCGGCCCGCGCACCCGACCCTGATCGCGCCGACGAGTTCGGCGTGCTGTCGCGCCACGTCAACCGCATGCTCGACCGGGTGGGCCGTTATGTGGAAGGCATGCGCGACGTCTCCGACGAAATCGCCCACGACCTTCGCACGCCGCTCAATCGCATCCAGACGCGCCTCCTGGCCGTGAGGGAGGCCCTGGCGCCGAGCCGGAACGCCGACCTCGACCTCGCCACCCAGCACCTTCGCGACCTGGGCCGGGTGATCGACGACTTCCTCTGGCTGAGAGAGGTCGAGGCGGGCCAGGGCGGGGAAACCAGCTTCTTCGATCTCAAGGCTCTTGCCGAGCAGGCGGCCGAGGACCACGCCCTCCTGGCCGAGGAGGCCAAGGGCGTGCGCCTCACCGTACTCGGCGAGGCGGTCGAGGTGATGGCCGTGCGGTCTCTGCTGCTGCGCGCCCTCGACAACATCATCGGCAACGCCGTGAAGTTCACGCCGCCCCACGGCGTCATCACCCTGCGCACGCGCCGCGCTGGCGAAAGCGTCGAGGTGCTGGTCGAAGACACGGGGCCCGGCATGTCCGCCGACCTGCTCGCCCGGGCCATCCAGCCCGGCGTGCGCGGCGAGGGCGCGGGGGCCGGGGGCGGTCACGGCCTGGGGCTGGCCATCGCCGCCAGCGTCGCCCGCCGCCACGGCGGGGACGTCACCCTCGAGAACAGGGCGGAGGGCGGACTGCGCGTGCGCCTCACCCTGCCCGCTTCCCTCCCATGACCAGGAAACCCGCCATGCCCAAGATGCTGATAGCGGTCGCCGCCGCTGCGACCCTGTCCCTGGGCGCCGCGCCCTCCCGCGCGGCCGAGGTTTACTCGGTATTGGTCGGGGCGTCCGACTATACCCGGCTCGAAAAGGCCCTGCGCGACGCGGGCGACACCCAGGCAGACCGCGTCAACCTGAAGGGCGCGCGCAACGACGCCATCCTGATCGCCCAGAGCCTGGTGTCGCGCGGCGCCAAGCCGGGCAACGTCACCCTGCTGATAGAGCGCCCCGAACAGGCGGATTATGCCCTGCCCGCCGGGGTCACGGTCGCAGGCGCGCCGACCCGCGGCGCCATCGCGGGCGCCATCCAGGCCCTGGCCGCCAAGGCGGGCAAGGGCGACCAGGTGGTCATCCTGCTGTCGGGCCACGGCTCGCAGCAGCCGCAGCAGGGCGACCTCGAAGCCGACGGGCTGGACGAGATCTTCATCCCCGTCGACCACGGCCTGTGGACAGGCGGCAAGGACCGGGTCGAGAACGCCATCCTCGACGACGAGATCGGCGCGTGGATCGACCAGATCCGCGCCAAGGGCGCCGACGTCGTCTTCATCGGCGACTTCTGCCACAGCGGCGACTCCGTGCGCGGCTCGGCGAACGCCCCGGCCGGGATCGACTTCCAGGGCCTGCTGGGCATTCCGCGAACCGCCATCGACACAGCCGCCACCGCCGCCATGGAGGCCTTCAAGGGAAGGGGCGGCCAGCGTGAGCGCCGGGTCGAGGTGGCCGCTTCCGGCGGCGGACGCGGCGATTTCGTGGCCTTCATGGCGGCGGCGTCCGACACCCGCGCCGACCAGGTCCTGGGCCCGGTCTACCTGCCGCGCGACCAGCGCAAGCCCGATGGCGTGCTGACCATGTACCTGGCCGCGGCGCTCTCCGACCCCTCGGTCAGGACCTACCGTGAGGCCGCGACCCGCGTGCAGGTCGGCTACAGCGCCCAGAACGTTCCCTCGACCCCGGAGTTCGAGGGCGACCTGGACAAACCCGTGCTCGGGCAGGCCGGGGATGCGGGCTCCACGGCCTGGACGGTGTTCAAGCCGCAGGCGTCGTCCTTCGACCACCTGACCCTGAACGCAGGCGCGTTGCAGGGCGTGGCCGAGGGCTCGATCGTCGCCTTGTCGGAAGTGCAGTTGAACAAGGGCGGCCAGGAAGCCGTGATCCTCTATGGCAAGGTCGAAAGCGTCGGGGCCGGGACGGCGCGGCTGACCCCGGTCGGCTATGGCGACATCCCGGTCGAACGCTGGAGTGACGTGCGCACGGCGTCGGGCGGCAGGTTCGGCTGGTCCGCCTATCTGGTGGCCCGGCTGGTCCAGAACGGCGCCCAGTTCGGCTTCGACGTCGCCCGCCCTGCGGCTCCGGCGGCGCCGACGGCCGCGCAGGCCGCCGCCCTGACGGCCATGGACGCCCTGAACGTGGAGGCGGCCGGCGTGCGCCTGCAGCCGTCGGGGACGTCAGCGGACTACCTGATGACGTTCGAGGACGATGTGCTGGTGCTGAGCCGGTCTCCCGCGGCGGGCGTCGCCGGGTCGGCCATCGGCCGCATCCCCCTGGAGGAAGCCTCGTCCGCCCGTGATCCCGGCGGCTTCATCCGCCAGCGGGTCGGGGACGCCCTGTCGCGCACCGTCCGCGCCGCCAAGCTGGAGCGGGTGGTGGCCACGATGAATGCGGCGCCTAAGGGCGAAGACCGTTCCGCCGACCCCGCCGCCGGCCTGGCGGTCGAGACGCGGATCTGGTTCGCACCGCCCGGCTCGGGCCAGAACGGGCGGCCTTGCGCCCCCGCGCCGGAGTTCACCGCCGACCGCGCCTTCCCCCCCGGCCTCTCCAGCCCGGCGGAGTTGGGCTGGACCAGCGCCGACGCGCCCAGGCTCCATCCCTGCGACGCGGTCTACATCAAGCTGCGGAACGAGGCCCGGACAGGAGCCGACGTCACGGGGCTGGTCATCCAGCCTACCGGCGCGGTCGGGGCGCTGAAGGACCCCGTCTATGGGGTGCGTCTCGATCCCGGTTCGACGGGCGTCTATGCTTGGCAGTTCGATCCGACGGACGACCCCACCCCGGCGGTCTCCAACATCGCATTCATCGTCGTCCAGGCCGATCCCGCAATCCGCATCCACGCCGACTACTCCAATCTCGCCCAGTGCGCGGCCACGGACTTTGGCTGCGGAGCGACGGCCACGACGACCCGCAGCAGCGACCAGGCCTTCGCCCAAGGCCGGGCGCGCGGCTTTGCGGAACTGATGGACGGAGTGCTGGACGGCCGCACCAGGTCAGGCTCGGTGGGCCAGTCGATCGGCTCCTCCGGCGTGCTCAGCTACAGCTGGCTGCTGGCGCCGCGCCCCTGAGGCAAGGCCCGACCAGGGCGCTGTCGTCAGATTTCGTAACTATGACCGATCCGATATCCATGAAAAAGATCACGGGTATCGCAAGGCCGAAACGCGCCGCGCGGAAAACATAGGAAGGGTTGTCCCCGAATGTCTGGCGTAAAGAACACTCTCATTGTCGGCGTCTCCGCCGTCGCGGTCTCCATGGCCGGTTTCGCTTTTGCCGCCCCGGCCTCGACCGCCGCCGTCCCGGAAGCCAAGACCGAGGTCTCGGCCGGCGTCAGCGGCGCCGCCAAACTGGAAACCGCCTATCGCCTGGCCGCCTACGGCCGCGAGAAGTCCGACCCCCAGGCCCTCATCCTGTCGGCCAAGATGCTGAACGACGTCGGCGCCCA
This sequence comes from uncultured Caulobacter sp., assembly GCA_964579695.1. Classification (GTDB taxonomy): domain Bacteria; phylum Pseudomonadota; class Alphaproteobacteria; order Caulobacterales; family Caulobacteraceae; genus Caulobacter. The sequence goes on from CAZOHI010000001.1 coordinate 19,943, forward strand.
GGCCGCTGAGATCGAAGGCGTCACCACGGGCGGCGTCGCCGACGCCAGCGCCAAGACGGCCAAGCCGGAAACCACGGCCGCCTCGCTGCTGGACGAAGCCGAGGGCCTGGCCCGCGGCGACGAAGCCATCCTGACCCAGATCGCCGAAGTCCGCGCCTCCGCGCAAAAGGGCTTCGTCGGCGGCGTTCGCCGCTCGGTCATCCGCATCCCGGCCCGCTCGGTCTGGACGTGGTCGGGCACCGCGGTCGCCGGTCAGCAGGCCATCGCCGTCGCCAACGGCGACGGGGACACCGACATCGACATGAAGGTCTATGACAACAACGGCAACCTGGTCTGCCAGGATGTGCTGAACGACTACACCCCCGCCTGCCAGTGGACCCCGGCCTGGACGGGCAACTTCACCCTGCAGGTGATCAACAACGGTTCGGTCTACAGCGACACCGTCTTCGTCACCAACTAAGCCCGCGCGGGCCAGGGCCCGCATGGGATGACAGGAGCCGCGGCTCACCTCACGGCGGCCGCGGCTTTTTCATGCCTGCCGTCGTGGCGGGGCGGAGGCCTCAGGGCCTGCCCCCCGCCGCCTCGACGACGCTGGCCGGGAAACCCAGCAACAGGCGCTGGACGTTGCGCAACAGGGACACGTCCGAAGCTGAAACCGCGGAGTTGGAAAGCTCGGCGATCATCGCCTGGACCCGTTCTGCCGCAGCCGCGGGGGATCCCGACGACCGGGCCAGGGACACCGCCTCGCGGAACTCGCTCTCCGGGCAGGCCCCGGCGCCGGCGAACACCCAGAAGGTCTGGCCGCCCACCTGGTCGGTCTGCAGCACGCAGCGCTTGTCGGGCGTGAGGCTGTACCAGATCAGCCCCCGGAAATCGTCGAGCGCCGTGCCCGCGAAATCGGTGTGGCCGAGCAGGCCGCTACTGGCGGCCGTGGTCTCGACCGTCTGAAGACCGTCGGAGACCACCACCTTTCGGGCGTCCCCGATACGCTGCATCTTGTGGATCTCGCCGCTGATGAGCAGGGCCCTATCGCGCTTCGAGGCGTAAAGCGTGAACCGCTTGCCCATGGCGCGAATTTGCGGCCAGCGCCTGTCGAAATCGTCGACGCCGACGTCGGGCGCGGCCAGGACGACCTCGTCGAAGCTGGGCCGCTCAGGCTCGGGAAGCTCGGCCAGGCGGTTGAGGGCCTTGATCAGGAAGCGGTTGCCCATCGAGTGGGCGATCAGATGGACGCGGGCCGCGCCGGTGCGCTTTGCGACGTCGTCGAGGAAGGCGGCCAGATCGGCGATCTGGCTGTCGATCTCGGCCTCCTCCTCGTCGGTCTTGTAGGCGAGGACGCTGCCTCTGGAGGGCCAGGAATAGAGGATCGGCGCGCCGTCCAGCGACAGGTCGGCGGCGAGTTGCGCGGCGCGCTCGGCCCCAGCCTGGAAGCTGTTGTTGAAGCCGTGGATGAAGACGAAGACTTCCTTGCGCCCCGATCCGGCCACGCGCTCGTGGACCTCGTCGAAGAAGGCGTCGCGAGAGCCGACGGGTTTGACGTTGGTCAGGATGATGTGGCGATTGGGATCGGGACGGAATTCGGCCCGCCAGAAGCTGGGCTTGGGCAGGCTGCCCGCCGGCCGGTCACGGGGGACGCTGACGTAGGCCTTCCCGTAGGCCAGCGGTCCGCGATCGCCCCCGAAATAGTTGATCGGGTCCGGCGCCCCGGTCGCCTGGCGGTGGGTGGCATAGAACACCTCGACGACATCATAGCCGCCGGGCTCGCCACCTCGCGGGTGATAGTCCTCCGGCAGGGCCTTGCCGGGGTTGGCCAGGGAGAAGGCGGCGCGGATGGCGGAATATTCGCCGCGCACCTCGATCAGCGAGGAATGCTTGGCGGCCATGGCGATGCCGTAGGCCTTGTCGATATCGGCGACCGCGCCGGTCAGGTCGCCGAGCTCGCGGCGCAGGGCGGCGGAACGGCGGAGCGGTTCGACCTGGGTCAGGTCGTCGTGGCCGTCATGGGCCCTGGCGATGCTGGCCACCGCCTTGTCGTAGGCCCGGATCGCCAGGGCCTTCTCCCCGGCGGCCTCGAAAGCGGCCGCGATCGACAGTTGCAGATCGATCGCGGCGTCGGGGTCCAGCGCCTCTATCGAGACCAGAAGCTGAGGGTCGTCCAGCGCCCGTTTCAGGGTCGGCAGGTCCTGGCGTTCCGCCGCCTCGGACACCTGGGCCAGCGTCAGGGGCGGCTGGGCCCAGCCGGGCGACAGGGCCACGCTCCCCCAGATCACCGCCGCAGCGGCCAACGCGCGCCAATTCAGGACTCTCGCCATCGTTTCGGCCTCCCCGTTCCAACCGTAGCGTGGTTTATCGGCGCGGCGCACCCGATTGATAGCCGCATCGGTTCAGATCGGCCGCGAGGCGGCCAGGGCCGCCGCCAAGTCGTCGGCGTCGCCATCCAACAGCATTGTCTGAATCAGGAAGCCGTCCGGCCTGCGGCCATGGGCGACCAGCGGCCCCTCCCGGGCGAAGGCGGCGGCGCCATCGCATCGTATGAAGACCTCTCCCAGCCCCTCCTCCTCGTCGGTCGCGGTGATGGCTGGCCACGGCGCGGGACGGCGCATGATGCGCCGGTCCCTGACGCCCCCGGCGTCGATGACGACCACCGGCCGAGGATCGAGCGCCCAGGCCGCCAGAACCAGGGCCGCCAGCACCAGCGGCCCGGACAGCAGGAGGCTGGGCCAGTTCAGGAGGCCGCCCGCGATCAGCGGCGGTACCGCTCCAAAGCTGAGAACCGACAAGGCCATCAGGCCGAGGCGCGAACGGCAGGGGCCGAAGGTCGTCGACCCCGCCCGACGCCGCGCCCGTCCGCACGCGACATCCCAGCGCTGGGCGCGCAGACCAACGTCGGCCAGCCCCACCGAGCTGCTAAACAGCAGCGCGGCCAGCCCCATGCGCCAGCTTTCTGCGTCACCCCGGGTGACCAACATCCACAGGCCGAGCAGACCAAAGCCCAGGGCGATAAGGCGAGCAGCGAGGGTCACGGGACCGACGCCTCGAACCGGCAGGCCGCTCTGTTCCAGCCGTAAGCGACCAGCCCCTTGTCCCAGCCAGCACCGGGGGCCAGCGCCCAAAGTCTCGCCGGGCGGGTGGCAATGTCGATCTCATACTCGGCGCCGGCAAGCGCCATGACGGGAGCGAACCCGGCGGACGAAACCAGGACCGTGGCCTGAGGATCGGCGTCACCGTGCAGGACGACATCGCGCACACCGTCACCGTCAAGGTCAGGGACGGTATTGGCCTTCAGGTCCGGTCCCGGCCGCGCCTTGCCGGCGCACGCGGTCTGGACCGCGCCTCGCCCCAGCAGGTGGGACGCATCTTCGAGCGGCTGGTACAGAGGCCCCCGCAGTCGGGTGACGCCCGCGCCGTTCGGCGCCTCGGTGAAGCGGCCCTCTGCCTCGTCCCACACGAACCGCAAGCGGCATTCGGCGACCCCGGCTTGGCCGCACCAGCCGCCATAGACTTCGACATCTAGCATCGCAACGGAGCCCGAGCGGGTGAGCGCCCATTCGCGGGTCTGCTGATCGAAGACGGCCCCATGCGCGCCATCCGGCTGGCTGACGTAGATGACCTGTCGGCATCCGCCGCTGCCGCACCAGGTCTGGTCTTCGGAAAAGTCGACCACCCAGTCGGGCTCGCCGTCCGGCGTGATGTCCACGCGATGAAACATGCCGGGCAGCGGCGCGGCGGCGGGCCTGCCGCCCTCGCCCAGGTCCTCCAGCGCAGCGCGGACGATCTCCGGCGGCGGGGTGACGACGGGCGGGCCCTGATGGCAGGCGCCGAGCCCTGCGGCGGAGACGGCGAGGATGACGGCGGCGCGGGCGACGGGTTCCATGCGCCAACGATGCCGGTCGGCCGCGGCAGGACAAGTTAAGTCTTCTGACGACACGCGCGCCCTAGCCCTTCTGAAGTTCTGCCCGCTCGGCGGCGGTCAGCCACAGGCCCGCCGCCGCGCGACGCAGGCGCGCCGCCTCGTCGTGCGCGCCCAGACGCTCGACGGCCTCGGCGCGCCGCAACAGGGGCAGACCCCAGGCCGGGCTTAGGCGAGCGGCCTTGGCGAACCGCCGGGCGGCTTGCCGTGGCTCGCCCGAGCGCGCCAGGGCTTCGCCCCAGACCTGCATGGGGTCGGCCCAGGCTGGGGCGAACCGGGCGGCGGCGCGCGCCTGTTCGATGGCTCCGGGGGCGTCGCCCGCCGCAAGCCGCATCCGGGCCCAGTCGAGATGGGCCGCCGCAAGAGAAGGGGCCAGGGCGACGGCGCGTTCGAACAGGCGCTCGGCCTCGGCGCGCTCGCCCGCCCGTCCGGCGATGATGGCCCGCACCCGCGCGCAGGCATAGCAGTCGGCGGGTGAGGAGCTGATAGTGGCCCGGGCGGCCTCGATCTGGCCGCTCATCGCCTGGGCGAGGGCCAGATATGGCGTGACCTGGGTGGCGCGCACCGTCGCGCCGGACGCCCCGAACATCTGGGCGGTGGCGTCGGCCTTGCGCAGGTCGCGCTCCGCTTGCGCCCAGTCGCCCGCCGCCAGCGCCACCAGGCCGGGCACGGGAACCGCGTCGGGCAGGGCGTCTTCGGCCAACTGGCCCTGAAGCTCAGCCAGCGCGCGGCGAGCGGCGCCGATGTCGTGGTCCATCGCCAGGACACGAGGCAAGGAAGCGGCAGCCTGGCTGGCATGGGCCAAACCGCCCAGTCGTGAGGCCTCCTCATAGCGTTGCGCCGCACCGCCGAAATCGCCCTGCGCTTCCATCACCCGCCCTTCGGCCGTGGCCAGTCGAACCGGACCCATTGCTCGATCCATCTGACGCCGTTGCCGCCTCAGGGCCGTAAGCGCGCCATCCACCGCTTTCAGCGCCGCCTGGTCATGGCCCAACAGGCGCTGTGCGGCGGCCAGGTTGTCGTGCGCGGCGGCGATATCGGGATCGAGGGAGATGGCGCGGCGCGCCTTGGCCGAGGCCCCGGCGAAATCGCCCTCCGCCGCCAGCAGACGGCCCCAGAGCGCATAGCCCCAGGCTCGGTCGGTCGATGCGCCCCCGCCGGCCAGGGACTCGGCCACGGCCAGCGCCTGGGGACGACGGTCCTGGGCGCCGAGATAGACGGCGTACCGGTAAGGCTCGGTGGCGGCCAGCACCTGCTCGGCCGCTCCGCGGATGAGCTGGTCCAGGTCTTTCAGCGGCCCTTGCAAAGTAACACCGGGGCGGTCGCCGACCCGCACCGTGACGCTGACGAGGTCGCCGTCCTTGACCAGTTCGCCCGTCACCTCGGTTTCATGGCCGAGCCACCCGCGCAGCAGCGCCTGGACATCCCCGAGCGACAGGCCGGTCTTGGGGATGGCGACCTTGACCTCCTGGCGGCGCACCGCCCGGATCGCACCGCCCGCCCGCACCGAACTGGTCACCGCATCGATCTGGCCCAGCCCGTCCGAGAGCTTGCTGGCCAGCACCGTGCCGGTCAGGCCCCTGGCCGCCAGTTCGTTTGGTACGGCGAAGGCCCGGATCGCCAGGCCGTCGGCGCGGCTGGCCTGCCAGGCCATCACGCCCAGGCTCGCCACGCCTCCGATCACCAGGGCGGCGATGGCCAGCTCGAACCCGGCGTGCAGGCGCTCGCGCAGGAACTTGACGCCGAGCTGCCGGATTTCCCGGCGCAGATTGACCATCTGCAGGTCCAGCATCCGGACCTGCTTTTCCATCAACGCGACGGCGGAGGGATCGACCTCGTCGCCCTGCACGGCGTCGCTGAGCGCCAAGCCCAGTCCCAGGTCGCCTACGCCGACGGCCTTGTTCTCGCCCGACTGGCTGCTCATTCCGATTCCGCCCCGCCGCGTCTCTTCGCCCGCAGCGACCTTAGCGTCCGCTTCGCCGAACGCCAGTCGGCCGATCAACCCCGGCGGCGGGTCACGGCGGCCAGCAGCCCAGGCAGGTCGGCGGCAAGCCCGGTCAGTTTGACCGCCAACTCCGGTTGGCCGATCAGACGCGCGCTGAGGCGATTGATCCGCCACAGCGGATTGCGCGGCAGGGGCATCGTCTTCGGCCGGTCGAGGTTCAGCGCCAGCATCAGCTGCCCCCCGTTCTGGATGGGGGTGACGCTTTCGATGCGGTCCCACGGCGTGGCCGCGCGCGACAGGCGGCGGTCCAGCACACCCGCCGCGTCGATCACCACCACCGGCGAGGGGTCGCGGCTGGCCAGGGCGTAGGTCACGGCGCTCGCCAGGAACAACAGGCCGAACGCCCCGAACATCGCCGCCAGGATCGCGCGGTGCGAACCGCCGAAGTCGCCAAAGCCCTCGAACGCCAGGACGTAAGTGAACCAAAGGCATAACGCGGCCATCGGCAGGCTGAAGACCGCGGCCTTGAGCGTCCATCGCCGGTTCCAGCTGAACACTGCCGGTCCCGCGTCGGGCTCGAAGTCATGCTCGACCAGGAAGTCTGGCCCCAGCTCGTCCTGCAGCCGGCGCCGCAGCGCCTCGATCTCGTCGGCGAAGGGCCGCGCGGCGGGCTCGCCGCCGAACAGGGTGGGTCCCGTCAGCCCCTCGGGATCGAAATCCGGGTCGGCGGCGGCGTCATGCCGCGCGATCAGGACCGTGATGGCCGCGGCGGTGTCAGCGCCGATGGGCAGGTCATCCACCCTGACGGCATAGCCGAAGCGCGCGTGGACGGGCGGATTGGCCGCCCATAGGCAAACGCCAGATCCCGCCTCAAGGGCGATGCGCAGGCGGAAAGGTTCGGGAAGCTGAGCCATGCGCCATCCTGGGTCGGCGTCCGGCCAATGTCGACTTTCGAAATCCTACGCCGCCGCCAGCCTTAAGTTTCCTGACAAGCGGCCATACCGGCGTTCGGCGGGGTTGCTCCCAAGCCCCCCGCCGCGTTGGATAGGGCGGCAAACTTGGCGGGTCCGAAGCGCCCCATGGAAAAATGACCGATGCGGCGCCTCTCAATCTCAGCAGCACTCTTCCTCGTGGCGGCGACCGGCGCCTGCGCGCCCGTCGCCCAGCCGCCCGAGGGTCTGGTCTGGCTGGCCTTGTCGGAGATCAACGAATTCTACACAGACCCCGACGACCCGGTAAATCGCCCTGGTGTGGTCAGGACGGTCCCGAAGGGCATGCTCTCGGAGGTCGATATCTCCCATGATGGCAAGCCCGACTGGCTGATGGATTTCGACAAGGCGGTCATAGGAGCCTTCTGCGGCACCGGCGGCTGCCCGAAGCGGCTCTATGTCAGCACCGAGGACGGCTATGTCCGCGCCTTCGACCAGCAGGTCCTGGACCTGACATTGAGCACGGTGGGCGGCGAGACCCGGGTCGAGGCCTGGGTCCACGACACCTTCTGCGACAACGGCGGCGCGGAGTGCCGCTTCGCATGGACCTGGGACCCCGCCGCGCGCCGCCTCGCCGAACGCCCCGCCAGCGACGGCAGGACCGTGCTGAACGGCGGCGGGTTTTCCCCGTTGGATGAGAACCCGGAAAACACCGTGGGCGTCATCGCCGACTGGGCCCGGGCCGAGCGACAGGTCTGCGCCCTGCCCGACGACAGCGGCTTCGACAAGCGCGAGGCGGTGCTGAGCTCCATAGCGGACGTGAACGGGGACGGGCTGCGCGACTGGCTGGGCTTCCCCAGCACGCCATGCGACAACACCCCGCGCCCCGGCTTCCTTGTCTGGGCCAGCGCCGAGGCCGGGGCCTTCCGGCTGGCTTACGAGAGCGCGTCGGACAGGATGGCGCTGCTGGATATCAGCACACGGCCCGCGACGCTGTCCGAACGACCACAGTGCGAGGACGGCAAGCCGTGCGAGGCGCGGGCCCTGACCTGGGACAGAGCGGGCGGCCGCCTCATCGCGGGAGCCGCCCGATGACGCGGCGCGACAGGTCTTGTGTCGGCTCGCCAATCGCCGTCGGATGGGCAGGGGACCGTTAGGGGGTTACGCCATGCATCGCTCGATCGCTACGGGTCGGCTGCGCCTGTGCGCCAGCGGCGCCGCCGCCGTCGCCCTTCTGTTGCTGGCCCTGCCCGCCCCCGCCGCGGTCACCCCGCAGCAGTATGCCAAGCTGCGCGAGGAGACCTATGAGGCCGCCCAGAGCGCGGTGGTCTCGGCGGCGGCGGACGCCATGACCAACGTCAGCGCCCGTCTGGGCGAAGGCCAGGGCGAGCTTGCCGGGATGGTCCGCCAGCGCGAGGCCCTGCTCGCTCAGGTCAACGCCCTGCGCAAACAGATCCAGCAGGCGACGGAGGCCGGCGGGGCCAGTGTCGAGGCCGTGGCCCAGAGGGCCAGGGTCAAGGCCCTGCGCGAGCAGGAATCGGCGCTCGCCCTGGAACTGGACACGCACGAAAAGGTCATCGACGACAAGTTCCCGGCCTATGCCGAACTGACGCGGCCCCTGCCCCTCAAGGCCGCGGAGACCCAGGCCCTTCTCGACGACGACGAGGCGGTGCTGCTGATCGTCCCGGCGCCGGACGGGACCTATATCTGGGCGGTGACCCGCAGCGGCTTCGATTGGGCGCGTTCGTCGATGACGGATGACGAGGTCACCGCCGCCGTCCAGGCCCTGCGCAGGAACCTGGATCCGGACACAGCCACGCGCGGGGCGATCGGCATGGCGGGCGCCGCATCCGCGCCGCCCCCCGCCTCGCAGGGACCGGCCGGATTCGACCGCAAGACAGCCTTCAAGCTCTATCAGGAGCTGATCGCGCCGCTGGAGCCCGTATTCAAGGACAAGAAGGTGGTGTTCATCGCCACCACCGGCGCCCTGCAATCCCTGCCCTTCTCCGTTCTGGTCACCACCCCGCCGCAGGGGGCCGACAACGACCGGGCCTATGTGCGCGAGACGGCCTGGCTGATCGACCGATACGCCCTGGTCACCTTGCCCGCCATCTCGTCGCTGCGCACCCTGCGCTGCTTCTCCGCCGCCACGCCCCATCGCGGCTGCGTGGGCGCCGCCCGCACGGTCGGCGGAAGAGACACCGGACCGACCCTGGCCTATGCGGGCGTCGGCGGCCCGACCCTGGGCGGAGGCGGCGACGGGGAAAGCCGCGGAGCCGAGGGCTGGGACAAATACTCCAACGGCCTCCTCGCCGATCCGGACAAGCTGCGGGCGCTTGCTCCCCTGCCCGGCGCGGAATCCGAGATCGACGCCCTGTCGGACCTGTTCAAGAAGCGCGGAGCCTTTGTGCGCACCCGCGACCAGTTCACCGAGACCCTCGTCAAGACCAGTCCCGACATCCGCCGCGCGGCCGTGCTGCACTTCGCCACCCACGCGCTGATGGGCGGCGAAAGCGGCTCGGTGGGAGAGCCGGGACTGGTGATGACGCCGCCGTTGGCCAGCGCCGCCTCGGCGCAGGACGACGGGTTGCTGACCGCCTCGGAAGCGGCGGCGCTCGATCTCCAGGCCGGGTTCGTCGTGCTGTCGGCGTGCAACACCGCCCGCGCCGATGGCACGCTGGGCGCCGACGGCCTGTCCGGACTGGCGCGCAGCTTCTTCTACGCCGGGGCCAAGTCGCTGCTCGTCAGCCACTGGTCGGTCGACGACAAGGCCACGCGAGAGCTGATGGTGAAGATGTTCGGGGAGATCGACGGCGGATCGACCAGCCGCGCCATCGCCCTCCAGCACGCGATCCAGAAGGTGAAGGCCGAGACCGCGTTCGTCGAGCCGCGCTTCTGGGCACCGTTCGTGCTGGTGGGCGAAAGCCGGGGCGTCTGAGGCCGTGGGCGGAGCGCTCAGAGTGTCGGGGACGATGGCGGCGCTGTTGCTGGCGAGCACGCCAGTCCTCTGGGGCGGCGGCGCGATGGCCGCCGATTGCGCGCCCGCGCCCGTAGTCGAGGCGACGGCCCAGCGCGAGGTCCCGGAGGCATTCGAGGGGCTGAACGCGAAGGCCGAGGCCGCCTACGCCGCCAGGGACTACGCCACCGCCGAACCAATATTCCGCCGCATCCACGATCAGGCCCTGGCGGAACTGGGACCTGACCACCCTCGAACCCAGGAGGCGGTCTATGACCTCGGCTTCACGCTCTATCAGCGTTACGACGTGGGGACCGCGCCGTTCGCCGAGGGCCTGGCTTTGCTGCGGACCTTCGCCGAAGGGGAAGCGCGGCTGCATGGGCCGCTGAGTAAGGCGGCCGGGGACAGCTGGGTGCTGCTGGCGAAGACGAGCAGGACCGGCGGCGACGCTGCGGGGGCGGAAGCCGCCGCCGCCCTGGGGTCGGCCGCGCTCGACGCCGCGCTCTGCCCCGACGCCCCTGACGCCATCGAGGCGCTTGATCTGTGGGCCGAACTGGTCGGCGACCGGGATCCAATGGCCGCCAGTCCGCTGTATGGCGAGGCCTATGCTCGGCGAAAGCGCATCGCCCCGACCGCGCGCGAGACCTTCCTGTCAGGCAATAGCGCGGCGCTCTCGGCGGCCCGTGCAGGCAACGCGCGCGAGGCGGAGGCGGTCTATCGCGAACTGCTCGCGCGGATCGGCGATGTGCTGGGGCCGGACGATCCCGGCGCCGCCAGCGTTCGGCATAACCTTGGGATACTGCTCGACGCGCAGGGACGCCATGCGGAGGCCGAACCGTTCTTTCGCGCGGTGCTCGACGCCAGGAGGCGCGCCGACGGTCAGGACGGGCCTGAAGCGCTGGCCGCCGAGGTCGAGCTGGCCGAGGTTCTGCGCGACGCGGGAGAGCCCGAGCAGGCCGAGGCCCTGTTTCGGCGCGTGATGACGGTGCGGCAGGATGCGCTAGGTCCCGACGCGCCGGAGGCCAACGCCGTGCGGTTCGAACTGGCCAAGCTGCTTCACGATCAGTCCGGCCGCGGACCGGACGCGCTCGTCCTGGCCCAGGCCAGCTACGACACCTTCGAGCGGCAGGGCGACGACGATGGGAAACGTGCGGCGTCCGCCTACCTGCTGGGCTTGCTCCTGCTCGACGCCGGACGACCCGCCGACGCGGAATCCTATCTGCGCCTTGCCTTGCAGCGGGTAGCCGCCCGGACCGGGCTGGACTCCGAGGAAAGCGACGTGACCCGGGCGAGCCTGAAAAAGGCGCTGCTGGCGCAACGGCGCTTCGCGGACGCGGTCGCACTGGCGCGGGAAACCTATGACCGCCGCGTCGGCGCGAGAGGCCTCGGCGACCGGGCCGCCCTCGCGGCCAACGCCGATCTGGCCCTGGCGCTGGCCCTGGCCGGCGACGAGGCTGGCGCGGCGGCCATGGCGAGGAGCGGCCTGCAGGCCGCCATCGACGCCGAGGGGGCCGATAGCGACGTCGCTTTGGGAGCCGAGTTCCGCCTGGCCACGGTGCTGCAGGAAGCCAGGGACAAGGAGGAGGCCATCGCGGCCTGGCAGGACCTTGTCGAACACCTGGTCCGCGCCAGGGGCGACAGCGCGGCCGAGACCGGTGAGGCCCGTCTAGGGCTTGGCCAGGTTCTGGCGGCCGAGGGCCGTCACGGGGCCGCCACAACGGCCTATCAGGCGGCCCTGGCGATCGCTGTCAGCACGAAGGGCGACGACGCCGAGTCCGTCCTCGACTTGCGGACCCGGATCGCGGGTCTGCTGGGCGAACAGGGAAAGTCCGGCGAGGCGATCGCCATCTACCGAGACGTCCTGGACCGCTACCGCAAGATCCGGCCCGCGGGCTCGATCGAGGTTTTGCGGGCCCAAAGCAGCCTGGCCGCCGCGATGTTCGACGCGGGCCATCAGGCCGAGGCGCTGCCTATGATGCGCGACCTCTACGCCGGTCTGGAGCGGCTCTACGGTCCCGACGGGGCCGGCACGCTGCGCGGCGCGCAGGGCCTAGCGATCGGCCTGTCGCGGTCAGGCTCGCTGGTCGAGGGGGAAGCGCTGGCGCGGGAGACCTATCGGGCCGCCGCCCGGCGGTTCGGCCCGACCGCCCCCGAAACCCTCGACGCCCAAGCCACCCTGGTGAGCGTGCTCGGCAAAACGGGACAGGCATCGGAAGGCGTAGCCGAGGGGCGCAAGCTTCTGGCGCTCTACAAGACCACCATCGGGCCGGACGCTCCCGACACCCTGGTCCTCCAGAGCAACCTGGCTGCGGTGTTGCTGGAGGCGGGGGACCTGAAGGAGGCCGAGAGCCTGGATCGCGCCACCTACGACGCGCGCGCCAGGACGCTTGGTCCGCGCCACCCGCTGACGCTTTCCTCCCTGGGCAATCTGGCGGTCGATATCCACCGGCAGGACCGCTACGCCGAGGCCGAAATCTTCCAGCGTCAGGTCGCGTTGGCCTATGAGGCGGTTATCGGGCCCACCCATCCCTGGACCCTGACCGCAAGATCCAATCTGGCGCGTACGATCTACACCCAGGATCGGGTGGCTGAAGCGTTGGTCATGGAGCGTGACGCCTATCAGGACGCGCTGGCCGGGCTGGGCGCCGCCAATCCGCTGACCCTGGCCTTGCTCAACAACTATTCGACCACCCTTAGCCAGACCGACCCGGCCCAGGCGGAGGAAGTCCAGGCGGCGGGCTACCAGTTGATGGTCACGGTGCTCGGCGCCGACAATCCCCTGACCATCAGCCTGCTGGGAAATCGCGCCCAGACCCTTGTCAAGCTTGGGCGGCGTGCGGAGGCTGAAGCACTGGAACGCCAGGTCCTCGACCAGAACACGCGGGTGCTGGGCGCGGAGCATCCGGCCACCCTGCTGGCGGCCACCAACCTCACCCTCAGCTTCGCCGCCGAGGAGCGATGGCGCGAGGCCGAAGAACTGGCCGCCAACACCGATGCGCGGTGGCGGCAACGAGAGGCCAGCGATCCGGCGGAACGCCTGCTGACCAACAACATCGCCACACGCAGGATCCTGGGGCGAGCGCGGGCTCATCTGGGCGACAGGCCCGGCGCCTATCTCGCTCTGAGCGAGGCGGCTGTCGCCATGCAGCAGCGCTATCGCGACCGTCGCATCCAGAAGGCCGAGGCCGCCGCCAGCCAGTTGCTGGCCGACAAGCCGGTCTTCACCGACCAGATCGAGGCCGGATGGGCCTGGGCCCACGAAAGGTGACGCTTGTGCTCAAGCAGTATGACCGTGTCGTCATCGCCCAGACCTGCGACGACGTGGAGGATCGCGGGCGGCGCGGCTATGTCCTGGGCGTTGTCACCGACGAGACCTGCGGTGTCTACTTCGAGCCGCAGGGACCGGAATCCGGCGGGCTGGGGCAACTGGCCATCTTCGCCCTTGCCGACGTCATCCCCACGGGAGGGTCGGTCGAACGGGAAGAGCCCGGCCAGCCGCTGCGCGTGAGCGCGAAGGGCGAAGTGCTTTAGCGCGCCGTCCGAAACACGTGGAGCGTCATCGACGATGGTAAGGACCGACAGGAGGCTCGTTCTCGGAGTGCTGGTCACGCTTCTGGCCACCAGCGGGGCGGGCGCCGCGCCCGCCGCCGTCGCAGCCCCGACCCAAGCGGCCGCCGAGACGGCGATCACCGACCTGACCAAGGCCGCGGACGAGGCCTATGACGCGGGCGACCTGCCCCGGGCCGAGGCGCTGATCCGCGAACGGCTGGCGCTGCTGCCGCCGGGCGCGAGCCTGCCACGCGCCGCCGCCGAGGCCGACCTGGGCCTGACGCTGTTCGCGCTCGAACGTTACGCGGATGCCGCGCCGCTGCTCGGTGCGGCCTTTGCGACCCGCCAGCGCCTTGCGCGAGACGACGATCAGACCCTGCCGACAGGCGACCTCTATGCCGGCGCGCTGGCCCGGGCCGGGCGCCATCAAGAGGCTCTGGCTATCCTGGAGCCGATCCTGTCCGAGCGCCGACAGCTTGCGCCGGACGCGGCGGACACAGTCCAGACCGCCCTGCACCTCATCCACGTTCTGGGCGCGCTGGACCGCGCCGACGAGACCGAGCCTTACGTCCGGCTGGTCCACGAGGCCAATCTCAGCCGCCTGGGCCCCGACCACGAGGACACCCTCGGCGCCGCCAGCGACCTGGCGCTCACCCTGTGGAACGCGGGCCGCCACGACGAGGCCGAACCGTGGCAACGCCGGGTCTGGACGGCCCGCCGCGACAGCCTCGGCGCAGACGCCCCGGCGACCCTGCTGGCCGAGGGCTGGTTGGGCACGATCCTCAAGGACGCGGGACGCCCGGCCGAGGCCGTACCCCTGCATCGCCATGTCTGGGCGGTGACAGCCGCCGATCCACAGGCCGACCCGGATCGCCTGGCCGAGGCGGCGCAAGACCTGGGCGAGACCCTGTATGCGCTGGACCAGCCCGCCGAGGCGCTGGAGCGCACCGACCAAGCCCTGGCGCTATACCGGCGCCTCTACGGCGACGACGATTACCGCACGCTGGGCGCGCGCAAGAACCGTGGTGTCATACTCCTGGCCCTGGGCCGGATGAGCGAGGCCGAGGCCGTGCTTCGCGAGGTCCACCAGGCTCGCCTACGGATCGACGGGCCGGAGCGGTATCGCACCCAGGCCGCCGCCCGAGAGTGGGCCGAGGCCCTGCGCGACCTGGGCCGCCCCGCCGAGGCCGAGGCCCTGCTCCGCACCGCGCTCGCCGCATCCCTGGCGCGCGGCGGGGCTGACGATCAGGAGACCCTGCGGCTCCAGGACAGCCTGGGCAGCGCCCTGCTGGAGCTGGGCCGGTACGACGATTCGATCGCCATGCACCGGTCCGCCCTGGAAGGCCGCAGGCGCGTCCTCGGAGCGGACGCCCGCGCGACGCTGATCGCGCAGGGCAACTTAGCAATCGTCCTGCTCAACGCTGGTGATTTCAGTCAAGCCGAGGTCCTGATCCGGGACGCGCTCGCCGCCCATGGTCGCCAGCAGGGTGAGGACGGCCTGTCGGCGGTTACCTACGAGGTCAACCTCGCCCAGATCTACTATGCCCAGGGCCGGACCGCCGAGGCCCTGCCACTTCTGGAACACGCCTGGCGCGTCAGGCGCGAACGGCTCGGCGAGGACCATCCCATGACCCTCAACGCGGGCAACAACCTGGCCCTAATGCTTCAGGGGCAGGGTCGCGACGCGGAAGCCGAGGCTTTGGCCCGCCTGGTGATGACAAGTCGAGAGCGCGTCCTCGGCCCCGAACATCCCGACACCCTGCGCAGCACCAGCAACGTCGCCAGCCTGTTGCAGAGCCAGGGGCGCGAGGACGAGTCGCTCGTGCTGATGGAGCGGGTGTGGCACACGGGCGAGCGGGTATTGGGGCCAGACCATCCCGAGCAATGGGTGGCGGCGGCCAACTACGCCACTTTCCTTATGTATGTGCGCCGCCTGCCGGAAGCCGAGGCGATCTTCCGCACCACCCTGGCCCGCCAGGTCGCGGTCCTGGGCGCTGACCATCCGTCCGCCCTGTCCAGCCAAGCCAACCTCGCCCAGACTCTGGCCGCCCAGGGTCGTGCGGCAGAGGGCGAGGCGCTGCAACGCGCCGTGTGGACGCGGCGAAAGACGGTGCTTGGACCGGATCATCGCGACACCCTGGTGGCGCAGCACAACCTCGCCTCGGCGCTGGACGACCTCGGCCGTCCAGCCGAGTCCGTCACGCTCTATCGCGACGCCGCTGCACGGGAACGGATCGCCCAGGGCGCGGGCCCGCCATCACGCGACCTGCTCAGCACCTTGGGGAATCTGGGCTTCATCGAGCTGCGCCTTGGCCGTAACGACGCCGCCTATACCAACTTCAGAGAGGCCGCCGAGGGCTTGCGCCGCCGCTATGGAGACCGCCGGGCCACAGGCGGAACCGACGCCGCCCGCGCTCAACTGGTGCAGGGCCGCGACCTGTTCTTGGGCCAGGTCCGGGCGGGCTGGGCCTTGGCCAGCAACGGCGGAAAATGAAGGGCGCCGTGAGGTCGACCGGGGGGTGAGAAGGACAGCAACTTCCTAAACAGTTTCATGGCGGCGGCCTTGTTGCGGCGCTTCTGGACGAGGACGTCCAGCACCTCGCCCTCGTCATCAACCGCGCAGAAGAACATGCGCTGGCCACGAATCCTCACCACCATCTCGTCCAGATACCAGCGGCCCGTCGGACGTTCGCGCCTTCGTTTCAGGTTGGCCACGATCAGCGGCCCGAACTTCAGCGCCCAGCAGCGGATCGTCTCGCGGCTTACCTCGATGCCGCGCTGGGCAAGCAGGTCCTCGACATCTCTGAAGCTCAGGGTGAACCGGAAATAGAGCCACACCGCCGAGGAGATCACCTCCGATGGGAAGCAATGACGCTTGTACGAGGTCGGCTGCATGTCCCCTCCCCAGGCCAAGGTCCACCCAGCCTCCTTGCCGGAGACAAGTTAGCGTTAGCCTGCCAGCGCCACTGATCGTTGGGGAAATTGAGGCGTCGCCGAGAGGAGAACGCCCAAGCATTGTCACCATGCGCCCCCTTTAATCCGCAAACAGATCAATATTACGGAGAGATTTTTAGATTATAGGAAGCACCATCTGTTCGTCTTTAATGCTATCCTAAACTCCTTTTCTTTTGTGTTTCCTATAATTGCTGCGGATCGCCTCTACCGTTTGCTGGTATCGATGGCCGCTCTCAATGGCCTTGGCCTTGTTGTAGTGAACCTCCCCCGTCTTGGAGGAGGCATGCCCGAGCACCCCTGCAATCCCAGCCACCCCTTCCGGATCGTCCGTGGCAATCGCGGTAGCTGCGATATGTCTGAACGAATGTGGGTTCGTGGACACTCCGAATTCCATTCGCGTGTGCAAGGCGACGCGATCGTAAAGGTCTCCTTCGCGCATCGGCCTGGCCCCTTGGGTCACCCACAAGGCATCTTCCGTTCGGCCGCGGGTAAGCACCGGCCGGTGAACGGAGAGATAGCGCTCCAGACTTTCTACTAGATTGTCTGGCCACGGCGCCTCATATGGGCGGCTATTCTTCGTCTCTTGTGGAGCAAACCGTAGGCTCCAACGTCCTCCCTCGTTGACGAGATGCTCGTTCAACCTGATTCCCGAGAAGTTCTGGGCGCGAAGGGGACAACAAACCAGCAAGCTGATGATGAGCCCATCACGGGCCAAGAGTGCCCGGTCCCGGTCTCTCCGGAAGCGTCCACTCTCGGCTTCGGCCAACATGGCCTCCCCTAGACTGAGCAAATCCTCCGGCGGGCGAAGACGCTCTTGGATGTCCTTGGCCGGCTTCGCGGATCGGCGGACGTTATTGGCCGCCTTACGGATCCATTCAAACTGCCCGCCGGGCTCCATAGCCTTTAGAACCGAAGCTAGACCACCCAGGAAGTTCGTAACCGTGAAGTCGGCCAACCCATCGGCCCTTAAGCTGCGATAGTAGGCTTGTACGAGATCATGGGTGGCCCGCTCACTCGGCGCTTCATCCAGGTTCAGTTGCCGATGGTGACAAAGCCAGGATAGCCATCGGCCGTAAGCGTTCTCATAGAGCCTGACCGTCTCAGGACGCAGATGGGCCGCCTCACCGCCTGCCTCATCCAGAGGATGAGTGGGACGCAGGGCCTTCTGCCAGGCGGCAAGATCGGTGGCAGGCCATTCGGATGGCCGCCAACATCGCCGTTCGGGAGGAACAACCCTAGGCATTGAGGGCTTTCCGCCTGCCGGACGCGCGCTTAGGCGAATGAGACGTCGCCGCGGCTCGGCGGGCACACAACATCTCAAGGAAGCGCGCATGGGCCCGCGCCACCTCGAACTCGACATACGTCCCCTCCGTGGTTTCGGATCGCCTATGACCCAGGAACTGACGGACCACCTCCAGTTGGTCGGGGTGATGGTCCAGGTACATTTTCCCGGCGAGCTGGCGAAACAGGTGGGGGTGCATTTGCAAGCCCGTCTCGCGGAGAATGAATTTCGAGATCGTATTTCCGAGGCTGCCCGGCAAGCGGCCGGGCTTGTCTCGGCCGGGGAAGAGATGGTTGCTTCGTTCGCCGCCGAGCTGCGGGCGGTAGTTCTCGACATAGACGGAGATCATCCGGGCCGTCTTACGAGGAAGTGGGGTTTCAAAAGGAACGCCGTTCTTCGTTTCCTCGGAAGGAATGACAATATGCACCACCTCCTCTCGGCCCCTTCTCGTAGCCCGAAAGTGCCGGTCCAGCTCCAGGGCGGCCAAATTCTTCATTCGCACCGGTGCGACAGTGAGGAGTTCGACGGCGATGGCGCACATGAAACGCTGAGCCGTAGCGCGGTCGACGTTCTCCTCTGGGAGGGTTTCAGCCAAGACCCTCTGCGGCAGGGTCAGAAGAGCCTCCAAGTTGGCTGGCAGATCAAACTGGCGCAGGCGCCTTCGGTTCTTCGGGGCCATACCACTGCGACGGGGCGTCAGCCTCTGCGCGAAACGCGCGAGCCGATCAATTTCGCCTGCTGGTCGTCGCATCCACTTTGCCGTCGCTAAGAGCGTCCGGGTTTGGGTGCCCCGCTGAAAGACTACTTTGCTGCCATCGCGCTCCATGAGCCTCCGAAGCGCAATCTCGGCGTTCCTCGGCAGCAGAAGGACGTCGAGCCCGGTAAGCTCCGACGCCGACACCTCTCCAGAATCGAGCAGCGCACTTGCGAGTTGACGCAGATGGAGACGCCGCGCCCTCACCGTCGAGGGGCTGAGTGGCCGAGCGTAATGTTCTGCGAAGGGGTCATCGTCAGTTCGAGCTGTTAGGTAGGCCTCCACGTCGCGCTGGAAACCATCGGGAAGTGCGTCCCACTCCAATGAGTAACAGCGCGTGTCCTTGGTAGGTGGCGGCGCCTTCGGCGGCCAACCCTCGATGTCCTCCGCCGCCGAGTTCCACAACGCCAAAATTTTCCGATAGAGCACCTCCGGCTTGGCATGCAGGCTCTGATGAACCAGGGCCTGCTGGAACTGATCGAAGTGGGCGGGCCGAACCTGGTCCGGACCAATGTTATGGCGCGAGAAGTAGCTCATGATGCGGGAGAGCCCATTTCGCCGCCGAAGGTCGGGGATGGTGGCGGCCAGCCTCTCCCATGCGGGGTCTAGACCCGACACATCGCGCCCAGGCAACACATCGATCCCCGCCAACGTAAGCGCCGTCCGCAGATGCGTACGAATTCTGCTCCAGCGCTCGGGCTTCATGCCGATAGTGGCCAGCGACACTTCGCCGAGCAGGGGAGCCAGCTTGATCGGCTCGGCCGGAATCCGATCAAGAGGCTTACTGATCGCCTTCCCCACCATTCGGACCGCCGAAGCGATTGCGTCGCGTTGGGAGACATCGGCGCGCGCGTTGACGACAATTTCCAGAACGTCGTTCAGGGACGAGATCGTCGGCGGAGCAGCTTTGGCGCTGGTACTCGGCTTCTCCTTCGAGGCTTTCGCCTCACCTCTAGGAATGAGCTGCGGCCGCTGAAGCGAGCACCTAGTGCGTGATGCCCGGACGGAGGCGTCGGGCGCTCGGGGGGGCATAGGGAAGTCGAACAGGTTGAGCTGTTGGCCAGCGATGCCCATTAGGGGCCTCCTTTGGTCAGGGGTGGCGATTGGTCGAAACTGCATATCAAATTTTTGGATTGATCTCGGTGTGCAGTTACGGCCATGTCTCGGTTATGTGAGGAAATTCACGGACATACGAGGGCAGCCGTCTCACCGACGTTTGGCGGCGACGAACCCTTGGATGTCTTCTTCCGAGATGCGGAGCTGAGCCCCGAAGCGGTGCGCATGCAGTGCGCCGGAATCGACCCAGCGATAGATGGTCTTGGTCGAAACGCTGAAGCGCTGTGCGACGTCTTTAGGCGAGTGGAAGAACTGTAGTGCTCGGGTTTTCATGATGGATCTCCGTTGGAATTGATCCATCGAGATTCCCGTCACGACACGGACAGCAGGGGAAAAATCCGCTTAAATGTCCCACTTTCGATTGTTGAGCGCCCGGTGAACCGTCCTTGGGCAGACACGGAGTTGGCTGGCAGTCGCCTTCACAGCGCCATACTCACGCTCGCTGACCTTGACGACCTTGTCGAAGGCCTCGATGATTTGAGCATCCGAGTAGCGTCGAGATCGCGGCCTACGAGGAGCCTTGACCTCTTGGCGCGCTCTGCGTTCGCGATGTACCGCAGCAAGCTCGCCTCTGAGGAGGGCGGCCCTTTCGTTCAGTTCTGCCATCGAAGGTGGCACAACGAGATTCAGCTCGAGCTGACTATTGGACCCTCCCGCCAAGGCAGGCTGGGGATTGTTCACATTCGCTCTATGCGGCGTCACGTTCAGCCTCCTCTTGCTTGCCGCTCAGGAAGGTCTCCCACGCACTCATCATCACCCGGCGCTTTTCAAGGGCGTCTCCACGACGGTAGGCCCGCTCCACCGCGTTTCCCACGGTGTGAGCAAGGGCCTCTTCGGCGAGTTCCCTAGGGAAGTCTGTGGCCGACCCGGCCCAGTCTCTGAAGGAGGACCTGAAGCCGTGAACTGTCGCGGGACGTCGTCCATCCGGTGTTGTGATGTAGTGAGCGGTCATGTCCCTCATGAGCATGGTCATCGCCATGTTCGACAGACCTTTGCCGTGCCGGCCCAAAGCGAAAACGATGCCCTCGCCTGAAGCGGGCTGAAGTTCGGACAGGAGTTCTATAGCCCTGTCGCTCAACGCTACTCGGTGTTCTTTCTTGGCCTTCATGCGGCCTGCAGGCACCGTCCAGATTCGGCGCTCGAAATCGATCTCAGGCCATGTCGCTTTCAGCACCTCTCCCGACCGAGCAGCGGTAAGGATCGTGAACTCCAGGGCCCAGGCGCTCCAGCGTTGCCGCTGGCGAAGCGCGGCAACAAAGGCCGGAAGGCTCTCGTACGGGATAGCTGCGTGATGTTTCGTCCCAGACGCGCGACGCGCCGGTAAGAGGTGCTTCAGATTGCCTTTCCAAGACGCCGGGTTGCGGAGCCCGTTGGGGCGCCACCCTGCGGCCTCGGCAGCGTCTAGTATGCGCTCTATACGCTGACGGGTGCGATCCGCCGTCTCCGGGATTTTGATCCAGATCGGCTTGAGCACGTCCAGAACATCCTGGGTGACGATCTCATCCAATCGCTTCGCGTGCAGGGGCGCAGCATAAGTCCGAAGCGTCATGGTCCACTGATTGCGGTGCTTCTCGTTCGAGAATCCAGGCAGCAGGGAACCCATGATCTCTTCGGAGAACTCCTTGAAGGTGGGGACTCGACGCGGCTCTTCCTGAGTGGCCAGAGGATCGACACCGTCCGCCAACGAGGCGCGAGCTGCCGCAGCTTTCTCTCGCGCCCTGGCCAGGGTGACATCGGCGAGCGCGCCCAGCCCCATCTCGCGCTGGCGACCGCCGAAACGGTAGATGAGCACCCATCGCCGTGCGCCGGCGGCTGTAACTAGAAGATAGAGATTGCCCCCATCTCCATAGCGGCCTGGCCGAAGCGCACCGGCCACCGTCTTCGCGTTCAACCTACCTATCGTTCGTGCCATTCGACCCCAGCATTTGCAGCATCCACCCCAGCAGCAGACGATGCGTAGGGCGTGTCACAGGCCCCTGAGGATACTCAACAATCTTTTGAGGTAAAGAAAATTCATCATATTTTTCAATGGATTAGCGTGATGTCGCGTGACGTTCCGTGAATAGCCGTGATATGGTCTGAACGGACACCCTGTCCGCCATAAACCATTATAAATTCTAGAGCTTCTGCTCGGCGGTGATGGCTGATTAGCAGGGTTGCGAAGCCACGGGAGAGGCGACCGACCGTCCAGCCTCTGGAATCACCGAGACGCGCCACCCCATCACCCGGTCGAACGACGACGTGGCGTCGAACATCGGCGTGACCGGCTCCATCTACGGCGAGCCGCGCATGTTCGGCGTCGGTCTCACCTACAAGTTCTGACGCCGGGCGATACCAACCGGCAGTGCGCGTAGACTCGAAGGCTCCCGCAACCCCGCGGGAGCCTTCTTGCTTTCCCCCGCGCCCGATCAACATAAGGAGACAACAGTGGGCGTTCTCGACGGAAAAGTCGTTCTGGTGACCGGCGGCGCGGGCGGCATCGGCCGTGAATGCGCCCTGCTGGCGGCGCAGGAAGGCGCCAAGGTGCTGGTCAATGACCTGGGCGGCTCGTTGAGGGGCGACGACAGCGGCGCGGCCTCGGCGGCGGAAGCGACGGCGGCCGAAATCCGCGCCACGGGCGGCGAAGCGGCCTCGAACTCCGAAACCGTGACCAGCCTCGCGGCCGTCAGGCATATGGTCGAACAGGCGATCGACACCTTCGGCGGCCTGCACGCCATCATCAATCCGGCGGGCATCCTGCGCGACGGCATGTTCCACAAGATGTCGGAAGCAGACTGGGACGCGGTCGTCGAAGTCCACCTGCGCGGCGCCTTCAACGTCTCTCGGGCGGCTATCGAGCATTTCCGCGGCCAGGGCGACGGCGCCTTCGTGCACTTCACGTCCACCACCGGCCTGATCGGCAACATCGGCCAGGCGAACTACGGCGCCGCCAAGCTCGGCGTGGCCGGCCTGTCGCGCCTTATCGCCATGGAAGGGGCGCTAAAAGCCGTCCGCTCCAACATCATAGCGCCCTTCGCCTGGACACGAATGGTGGCCACCATCCCGGTCACCGACGAAGCCTCGGCCCAGCGCGTAGAGCGTTTCCGAACCGGCATGCGCGCCGATCAGGTCGCCCAACTCGCCGTCGCCCTCGCCGCCCCCGAGGCGCGGGACGTCACCGGCCAGATCTTCGCGGTGCGGGGCAACGAGCTGGTCCTGTTCAGCCAGCCCCGCCCCGTGAAGTCCCTGGCGCGCCTGGAGGGTTGGAGCCCCCGCTCGATCATCGACCAGGCGCTGCCGGCGATGAGGAACGACTTCACCGACCTGGGGCCGTCGGCCTCGGTCTTCCCCTACGATCCCGTCTGACGGAGCAGGTCATGGCCAAGATCACCTACATCGAGCACGACGGAACCGAGCACGTCGTCGACGTGAAGCCCGGCATGTCCGTGATGGAAGGGGCCATCAAGCACAACGTTCCCGGCATCGACGCCGACTGCGGCGGGGCCTGCGCCTGCGCGACCTGCCACGTCTATGTGGATGAGGCCTGGCGCGACAAGACGGGCGCGGCCTCGGCCATGGAGGAATCCATGCTGGACTTCGCCGAGAACGTCGAGCCGTCCAGCCGCCTCTCCTGCCAGATCAAGGTCACCGACGAGCTGGACGGCCTTGTCGTGAAGATGCCGGAAAGCCAGCACTAGGAGGTAACGCTCCAAGCTTTCCACCAAGTTATCGGGGCCCGCTCGCCTGGTGATCGACCGTGGCCTCGGACGCTTATGCCCACCTCCAGCTGATCGGGATACAGGTCCAATGCATTTCCCGCGAGTTGGCGAAACAGGTGGAGATGCATCTGCAAGCCCGTCTCAGGCGGCTCTGACCTCGAAGAGTTCAAGGCGCGCCGAGTAAGCGGTGGCCGCGCCTGGCTGCAGCACGACCATGCCGGTGTCACGCCCCCGCCACTGGGCGCCGAACGGATCGGCCAGATTGAACTGGGGCTCGACCACCACGACGGCCCGGTCCGGCGGTGCGTAGACCTGGAAGGCGGTAACGGACGGCGAGGCGGCGCCGATGCGTATGCCGACGCCCGAGGCGGGATCGGCGATCTCGGCGGTGGCGCGTCCGTCCCGCGCGACGAGGCCAGTGAAGCAATCGTCAAGATAGAGGCTTCCCAGCGTCCGCCCGGCCGAGGCCGAGAAATCGTAGGGCGTGCCCGCGACGGCGACGACATCGCCGGTGGGCAGCACCTCGTCATAGTCGTTGACCACGGCCCGGGCCGTGGCGGGCAGGCGCAGCCGCGCCTGACTGCGGTCGCCGCTGGGGAGGGCGAACCAGGGATGCCAGCCGATGCCGACAGCCGTGGGCGCGGCTCCCACGTTGCGCGCCTCGATGGTCAGGCTCAGCGCCGTAGGCTCCAACGCCAGCTCGAAAGCCAGGTCGAGGGACCCCGGCCATCGGCCGCCGAAGCCGCCCGCCTGCAACGTCCCCAGCAGGGCGTCGCGACCCTCCGCCGTGGCGCGCTCCAGCCGGTCCATGGCCCGGTCCAGCACCAGGCCGTGCATGGCGTACTGCTCGGCGCCGGCAGCCTTGCCGCCCCAGTTGCGCGGCAGGCGCACAGTGCGGCCCAGGACCAGCGTTTCAATCTCGGGGAGGCCGTCCAGCACCCGGCCGCGGATGCGGTTGGCGTAAGGAAGCAGCACGGCCGCGCCCAGCCCGAAGGCGGCATTGCCGAAGGCGTCGCCCTGACCCCCGTCCAACAGCCGGGCGGCCTCGCCCAGCGGCGGCGTGGCCAGCAAGTCGATCTCGCCGAGACCAGGGAATCGCGCCCGCGCCTGGAGCAACAGCATCCCTCGCCCCGGCGCCACATCGGCGCTGATGAAGCCCGGCGCCTCGCCACCGCCCTCGGCCCGCAGCCGGACCACGGGGGCGCCGCCGATCAGGGGCAGGTCAGTTGATGTCACCCGCCAGCTCCGACGCGCGCAGCTTTACAGCGTTTTCCTGCTGCCGCATCGCCATGCGGTCCCGATACTCCGAGGGCCGCACGATGGGCACGTTGAGGCAGACGCTTTGGGTCGGCAGCACCTCGTGCCAATCCCGGATGAGCTGCCGGTAGCACAGTCCGACCGGCCGGATCTGGCGATTGAGGTCGTAGAGCCCGACGGGATGGACGTGGTTGTTCTGCTCGCGCAGGGCCGTATCCCAGTCCATCTGGTCGGTCAGCGAATACCAGGTGAAGCCGACCGTCGGAACGCCATCGTTCCGCACCCGCAGGACGTTGGCCCACTCCTTCCAAAGCCAATTGACGGCCTCGTCGCCGTTTGGGCCTTCGACGATGTTGGTCTCGGTGTGCATCACCGGCAGTCGATAGCGGGCGTAGTACTGGCGCGTGATCTCGCAGTAGCCGAAGATCTCCCCGGCGGCGCGGGTGCTGCCGTCGGCCGCCACCCGGTGCTCATTGGTCCAGTAGTAGTCGTTGCCCAGTATGCAGTGGTGGCGAAGGCTGTTGCCCAGAAAGAAATGGTACTCTTCCAGCTTCATGCCGTTGTCCATCAGGTACTCGTACATCTCCGAGTCCACCCGATGACCATAGTTCAGGTCGAGCGAGAGGAATCGCATGGAGTTCATGATCTCGGCCGGCTTGATGGCTTTCGGATTTTCGGCGTGGAAGTACTCGGACGACTCGCTCTGTATGAAGATGGCGTCCGGCCGCACTTCGAGGATGGCGCGCATGGCGCAGACGTTGGCCTTGACGATGTTGGTCAGCGCCCGAACGAAGGTCCTGTCGCTCGTCCCTTCCTCGTTCCACCAGCCGTATTTGGCCGAGAACAGGGCGCAGATGAACATCTCGTTGACCGGGGTATAGAGCTGCACCCAGGGAAAGCGTTCGGCGAAGGCCCTGGCATAGGCCTCGAAGTGGATGGCGAAGTCGGGGTTCTGGAAGTCGCCGATCCAGTCCGGCACGCCGAAGTGGCACAGATCGACGATAGGCACGATGTCGCGCCGCTTCAGCTCGGCGAAGGTGACGTCGGCGAACTCCCAGTCGTACTTGCCGGGGGCAAGAAAGGTCGTGTGTAGCGGCGGCCCGTACCGAAGGAACTCGATCCCTATCTCCTCCAGGAGATCGAAGTCGGTCCTCCACAAGCGATAGTGGCCGCAGGACTCCATCTGGTCCACACGCTGGCGGCCGTTCTTGATACGGGGAATCGAGTTCTCGATCCCCGTGGCGAACATAAAGGCTGAAATGGCGCGTCCTCCCGCGGCAGGCGACCCCTCGCCTACAACGGAACTGGAGCGGGATTGTTGCCGGGCCTAGAGCGCCGGCGCGCCGTTGATCTTGCGGCAGCGGTCAATGCTGGTGATGCCGTCGGCGCCGTTCTGGACGTTGCGCACCCAGGCCTTGTCCCCCACCAGCGCCATGACCGTGAAGTGCGGGAAGTGGTTGGCGCCGACGCGAACGAGATCGCCCGCCTGGATATCCTCATCGTAGCCACGCTCGTGGACGATGGAGAAGATGTCTGAGTAGCTGATCTGGGCCACGGGGGCCTCCCCGACTCATCGCTCAATGCAACGTATGTTATGCGCATCCACTATGAATGGAACCAAAACGCAGCCTGCCTTGTTGTCGCACTCCCGCTTGCTGCGGAGAGGGGAAATTGCAGGTTTCATGCGTATTTCGCGCCCAGAACCGGCTGGGTGAAGGTCCCTGCTGGGATCCTGCGGCAAAACGCCTCTACTGGTTCGACATCAAGGCGCGGCGGCTGTTCTGGCTGTCGCACGGCGAGGCGGGGTCCTGGGACCTGCCGGTGCGCGCGAGCGCCGCCGCCGTGCGCCGGGACGGCGGCCTGCTGGTCGCCGCCGAGACCGGTGTCTGCGACTTCGACGTGGAAAGCGGCGTGCTCACCGTGCGCCTGCCGGTCGGCCTGGAACCGGGATTCCGCACCAACGACGGCAAGATCGACGGCGCAGGGCGCTTCTGGTGGAGCACCATGGACGACGACGGCGGCAAGCGGCCGGGCAAGCTTTACCGCTACGACCCCGACGGCCGCTGCGACGTCCATGCGGACGCCATATCCATCGCCAACACCGTCTCCAGCAGCCCTGACGGGCGCACCTTCTACCTGGCCGACTCCGCCGAGCAGACGATCTACGCCTATGACCTGGATACGGACGGCGCTCTGAGCAACCGCCGGGTCTTCGCCCATACCGAGGAGGGTTCGCCCGACGGCTCGGCGGTCGATGCGGAGGGGTATCTGTGGAACGCCCAGTGGGGCGCCTGGCGGG
Organism: uncultured Caulobacter sp.; assembly: GCA_964579695.1. Taxonomy (GTDB): domain Bacteria; phylum Pseudomonadota; class Alphaproteobacteria; order Caulobacterales; family Caulobacteraceae; genus Caulobacter. The sequence goes on from CAZOHI010000001.1 coordinate 46,593, forward strand.
TGGTGCGCTACGCCCCGGACGGGCGGATCGACCGGATCGTCCCCATGCCGGTTGAGCAGCCATCGAGCTGCGCCTTCGGCGGCCCGGACCTTTCCATCCTCTACATCACCAGCGCCCGCGACGGGCTGCCGGACGAAGTCCTTGCGCGCCAGCCGCTGGCCGGGAGCCTCTTCGCCTTCGAGCCCGGCGTGAAAGGATTGGCCTTGCCGGCCTTCGCGGGCTGAACCTTGCGGCCCGACGCGGGTTGTAAGGGCGAACCCGGAGACAGCCGTGACCGACAAGAAGCCGCTTCGCAGCACGCGCAGCTACGGCAAGCTGGACCGCGACGGCTTCATCCACCGCAGCTGGATCAAGGGGACGGGCCTGCCCGAGCACCTGTTCGACGGCCGCCCCGTCATCGGCGTCTGCAACACCTGGTCTGAACTGGTCGCCTGCCAGGTCCACCTGCGGGACCTGGCCGAGCATGTAAAACGCGGCGTTTGGGAGGCCGGGGGGCTGCCCATCGAATTCCCGGCCATGAGCCTGCCCGAGACCCAGATGCGGCCGACGGCCATGCTGTTCCGCAACCTGCTGGCCATGGAGGTGGAGGAAAGCATCCGCGCCAACCCCATCGACGGGGTGGTGCTGCTGGGCGGCTGCGACAAGACCACGCCGGGCCAGTTGATGGGCGCGGCCAGCGTCGACCTGCCAACCATCGTGGTCTCGTCCGGCCCGATGCTGAACGGCAAGTTCCAGGGCCGCGACATCGGCTCGGGCACCGACGTCTGGCGCCTGTCGGAGGCGGTGCGGGCCGGCGAGATGACACTCGCCCACTTCATGCAGGCCGAGAGCGGCATGAGCCGCAGCGCCGGAGTCTGCAACACCATGGGCACAGCCTCGACCATGGCCAGCCTCGTCGAGGCGCTGGGCATGAGCCTGCCCCACAACGCCGCCCTGCCGGCGGTCGATGCGCGGCGCAGGGCGCTGGCCCACGTCACCGGCATGCGGATCGTGGAGATGGTGAAGCAGGACGTCCGCGTCTCGCAGATCCTGACGCGCCAGGCGTTCGAGAACGCCATCCTGATGCATGCGGCGATCGGCGGCTCGACCAACGCCGTGATCCACCTGCTGGCGCTGGCCGGGCGCGTGGGGGTGGCGCTGTCCCTAGAGGACTTCGACCGGCTGGGGCGCGAGGTTCCGCTGCTCGTGAACCTCATGCCGTCGGGCAAGTACCTGATGGAGGAGTTCTGCTACGCGGGCGGCGTACCCGCCGTGCTGAAGGAACTGGGTGCGGTGCTGCGGGGCGGCGCGCTCACCGTCTCCGGGCGCACCCTGGGCGAGGTGGCGGCGGGCGGCGAATGCTGGAACCGCGAGGTGATCGGCACGATGGACGCCCCCATCGGCCCCTCCTCCGGCGTCTGGGTGCTGCATGGCAACCTCTGCCCGCGCGGCGCCATCCTCAAGCCGAGCGCGGCGAGCCCGTCGCTGTTGACCCACACGGGCCGCGCGATCGTCTTCGAGGACATCGAGGACTACAAGGCTCGCATCGACGACCCGTCCCTCGATGTCGACGAAACCTCGATCCTCGTCCTGAAGGGCTGCGGACCGAAGGGCTATCCGGGCATGCCGGAGGTCGGCAACATGGCCCTGCCGCGCAAGCTGCTGGCCAGGGGCGTTCGCGACATGGTCCGCATCTCCGACGCCCGGATGAGCGGCACGGCCTACGGCACTGTGATCCTTCACGTTTCCCCCGAAGCCGAGGCCGGCGGCCCCCTCGCCCTGGTGCAGGACGGCGACCTCATCGCCCTCGACGGGCCGGGGCGGCGCCTGGACCTGCTGGCGGACGAGGCGGACCTGGCCCGCCGCCGCGCCGCCTGGGAGGCCGCCCGCGCCCCCTCCGACTTCACGCGCGGCTGGTATCGCCTCTACATCGACACCGTGATGCAGGCCGACCAGGGCTGCGACCTCGACTTCCTCGTCGGCAAGAGCAGCGCCGACGTGACGCGGGAGTCGCACTGATGGACTACGCCGCCTACCCCAGCCTGGCCGGTCGCGTGGTGTTCGTCACCGGCGGCGCCTCCGGCATCGGGGCTTCGATCGTGGAGGCTTTCCACGCCCAGGGCTGCAAGGTCGCTTTCGTGGACATCGCCGAGGCGGCGGGGGAAGCCCTCGCCGCCCGCCTGGACGGCGCCTGGTTCCGGCGTGTGGACGTCACCGACGCCGAGGCGCTCAAGGCCGCCATCGAGCACGCCGCGCGGGTGCTGGGCCCCGTCACGGTGCTGGTCAACAACGTCGCCGACGACACGCGCCATGCGGCCGCCGAGACGAGCCCGACGATCTGGCGCAAGGGCCTGGCGGTCAACCTCGACCCGACCTTCGTCGCCTCCACCGCCGCCTATCCGATGATGAGGGACGCGGGCGGCGGGTCCATCATAAACCTCAGCTCGATCAATGCATTGCTAGGACCGGCTGAGATGGCCGGTTACGTCGCCGCGAAAGGCGCCGTCAACGCCCTGACCAAGTCGCTGGCCCGCGAGTGGGGCCCGGACGCCATCCGGGTCAACGCCATCTCGCCCGGCTGGGTGGTCACGCCGCGCCAGCTGGCGCTGTGGCTGACGCCCGAAGCCGAGGCCGAATGGATGGAGCAGGTCGCCCTCAAGCGGCGCATCCAGCCCGCCGACGTCGCCCGGCTGGCCCTGTTCCTGGCGGCGGACGACAGCGCCATGATCACCGGCCAGAACCTGGTCATCGATGGTGGGCGCACCTGATGAGCGCCTTCCTCGCCTGCGACTGGGGCACCACCAACCTTCGCGCCTGGGTGGTGGCCGAAGACGGGGCGGTGCTGCGCGAGCGGGACTTTCCCCTTGGCGTCTCGCGGCTTCAACCCGGCGAGGCGGCGAAGCGGTTTCGGGACGAGGTCCGCCCTGCCCTCCAGGCCGAAAGCTTACCCGCCATCCTGTGCGGCATGATCGGCTCGAACCTGGGCTGGAAGGCGGTGGATTACCTGCCCTGCCCCGTTTCGCTGGACGACCTGCGCGGCGCGCTCGCCGCCGTGGCCGAGGATGTGCGGATCGTTCCCGGCCTGCGGGGGCCCGGCGTCACGGAGGCGCCCGACGTGATGCGCGGCGAGGAGACCCAGGTGTTCGGCTGGCTGCGGCGAGACCCGGCGCGGCTGAACGGCCGCCATCTGCTCTGCCATCCAGGCACCCACGCCAAATGGGTGCTGGTCGAGGATGGCCGCATCGTCCGCTTCGTCACCGCCATGACCGGCGAGCTGTTTGCCGTGCTGCGCACCCACAGCGTCCTGAAAAGCCGGTCGCCGCCCGACGACGAGGCCGCCTTCGACGCCGGGGTCGATGCGGCAGGCGACGGCGGCGCCCTGGCCGTGCGGCTGTTCAGCGCCCGCTCGCGGGTGACGGCGGGCGGGGCGCCGATGGAGACCACGCCCTCCTACCTCTCGGGCCTGTTGATCGGAGCGGAGATCGCGGCCGCGCCGGGCCTGCTGGACGCCCGCGTGAACGGCCCCGTCGTCCTGCTGGGCGAAGCCTCCCTCTGCCGATGGTACGAGCGCGCCCTGGCCCGGCGAGGCGTTGCGGCCGAGCGTCATGATGGCGACGCGGCGGCGCTGGCCGGGCTCACGGCCCTGCATCTTGGGAGAACGCCATGACGTTGGACGAAGCCCTGGCCATCTGCCCGGTCGTGGCCATCATCCGGGGTGTGACGCCGGAAGAAGCCGTGGCCATAGGCGAGGCGTTGCACGATGGCGGCCTGCGCGCGGTCGAGGTTCCGCTGAACTCGCCCTGCCCTCTGGAGAGCATCCGCCGCCTGACCGACGCCTTCGCGGGCCGCATGGCCACCGGAGCGGGCACCGTACTGTCGCCGGACAAGGTGGACGCCGTGGCGGACGCCGGCGGGCGGATCATCGTTTCGCCCAACACCAGCCAACCGGTGATCCGCCGGGCGGTGGAGCTGGGCCTCGACCCCGCGCCGGGCTTTTCCACGCCCACCGAAGCCTTCCAGGCCATCGACGCCGGCGCCCGTCACTTGAAGCTGTTCCCCGCCGTCAGCTTCGGTTCCGCTCACGTCCGCCAGCTCAAGGCCGTGCTGCCGCCGGAGGTGGTGGTCTGGGCGGTGGGCGGGGTCGGGCCCGCCACGATGGCGGACTGGTGGGAAGCCGGCGTGCGCGGTTTCGGCCTCGGCGGGGAACTTTATCGCCCCGGCCAGGGCGCCGCCGAGACGCGCGAGAAGGCGCGGGCGGCGGCGCAGGCCGCGGCGGCGCTGCGCCGCTAGGAGAGCGCCGGCACGGCCTCGGGCGCATCCACTTCGGCCTCGAACTCGGCCTCGCGCAAGGTTTCGGCGTAGCGGCGCATGGCGCTTTCCAGCGTCGGCATGATCAGGGCCCGCTCGCTGGTCAGAGAAGCATGGACCGGACGTTCGGCGGCCCAGCCCAGGGCCTTCCAAGGCGTGGGCGCGATCAGGCGCGCGTCCAGTCCCAGGAGGGCGGCGAGGCTGAAGGCGAAATCGGCCCAGCTTGTCTCACCCTGGTTGGCGAGGTGCCACAGGCCCGTCTCTCCATCGATCAGCAGGTCGAGGGCCGCGCCCACGAGGTCGGGCACATAGGTAGGGGAGACCACCAGGTCCTCGGCGGCCGCGACGGTCTCGCCTCTGGCAAGGCTACGCACCACCCAGGCGGCGAAGTTGTGCGGGTCGAAGGGCGAGAAGAAGGCGGCCGTGCGGATCACCAGGGCCTTTCCGCCCAGCGCCAGCACCTCGCGCTCGGCCCGGGCCTTGCTGCGCCCGTAGACGTTCAGGGGCGCGGGAGCGTCGCTCTCCACATACGGACGCCCTGCCCGGCCGTCGAAGACGAGGTCGCTGGAGAAGCTCGCCACCGGCAGGTCCCGCTCGCGGCAGGCCCGCGCCAGCGCCACGGCGGCTTCCGCATTGGCGCGCAGGCACCCGCCTGGGTCGGTCTCGGCCTCGTCGACCTTCACCCAGCCGGTGGCGTTGATCACCGCCCATGGCGCATGGCGGTCGATCGCGCGGGCGATGGCGGCCTCGTCGTCGAGGGCAAGCTGGTGGCGGTCGGTCAGCACATAGTCCAGGCCCCGCCACTCGCAGGCCCGCGCCAGGGCCTTGCCCAACGTGCCGGTGGCGCCGGCGATCAGCAGCGGCCGTCGGCCGCCTTGGCCGCATCTCCATTCGCGGCGGGGCTCCGGATAGTCGACCGTCCGGAAGACCGGCTGATGCCCCAGGCGGATGTCACGCCGCCACCACCCGGGCGCGTCGAGCACCGGATGGGATTCTGCGGTGGGATCGGAAAGGCCCTTGAGCATCGCCGTCATGGCCGTGGGGCGCGGGACGCCGCCGCGCAGGTCGAAGGCGCCGCACTCGTAGTGTCCTGCGGGCCGGGTCAGCAGGCTGTTCCAGTCGTAGGAGCCCAGCAGCGACCAGCTCGTCACCGCTTCCACCTCGACCCCTCGCTCGCGCAGGCGCAGGGCCGCGGTCCACGCCTCGGCTGTCCAGCGCATCTGGTCCTCGCGGGTGCAGCCGTTGTGGACCTCGGTCACCGCCAGCGTGCGGCCATAGCGGCTCCAGGCCTCCTGAAGGGCGCCTTCCAGGCCGTCCGGCGCGGGCTGGAGCACCCGGATCGCCTCGACGTCGGCGAAACGGATGAACTCGTTGCCGCCCCCGCAGCCTTCCGGGTAGCGCGTCAGCCGGTGATCGAGGAAGCGGTCGCTGGTCAGGTAGTGGTTCACCCCGATCACGTCCGGCGGGCACGGATCGTCGGCGATGGCCGCCAGCCGGTCGGCCAGGCCGAACCGCTCCAGGCGCTCGCACATGGGATGATCCGGCGTCACCCGCCCGTACAGCAGGTCCCAGGTCATCCAGCGCCGCTCGTTGTCGAAGCTGGCCTGATGGGCCACGGCGCGGGTAGCGAAGGTGCGGCCAAGGTCCTCGGTCTGGATCAGCCGCGCGGCCGGGTTCACCCGCCGGATCGCCCGCATCGTCAGCCGCACGCCATCGATCTGGTTGAGCAGCGCCACCCAGAACAGGGCCTCGTCCTGCAGGTGCGGATACCAGTGGCCGTAGAGGGCCGAGAACCGCGCGGTGGTCAGCGGCTCGTTCACGGGAGTCCAGTCCGTCACCCAGGGATAGCGCTCCGCCACCGCGCCGGCGAACTGCGCCAGCCCCGGCGCGAAGCTGTCCTCCACAAGGCTGGTGTAGCGCGGCCCGCTGCCGTGATGGACGAGGCCGACGATGGGCCTGACCTCCAGCGCGCGCAGGCGCGACAGCCGCGCATCGCTCCAGGTCCAGTCGTATTCGTCGGGCCGCTCGGGCGCCGTCCGCTCCCAAAGCACGGGGTAGCGCAGCGCCGTCACTCCGAGGTCCGCGAAGAGGTCGAGGTCGCAGATCCGGTCGTGGTGGCCGCTGAGACGGGTCTGGTCCATGAACCGCTCGCCCACCCGGTTCACCGTGCACTCGTGACCGCCCCACAACTCCAGACGCCGCATGCCGCTTGAACCCAGCCGGCGCCCACGTCGGACGCGAAGGCCCAACGCCGGCTCGGCCAAGGCAGTTCCCCCATTAACCTGTGCAAGGGAACCGAGACGCGTCCGCTGCGATTAGGCGGCATGACCATCGCATCACGTTCCAAGGGCTCGGTGCTCGTTACCGGAGGCGCCGGCTATATCGGCGCACACACGGCCAAGGCCTTGCATGAAGGCGGCTGGCGGCCCGTCGTCTTCGACAACCTGAGTTCCGGCTTCAGGGAAGCGGCGCTGTGGGGCGAGTTCGTCCACGGCGACATCCGCGATACGCGGGCGTTGCGCGCCGCCATGACCCACTACGGCGTGGAGGCGGTGATCCACTTCGCCAGCCTGATCGAGGTCGGGCGCTCGGTGGCGCGGCCGGACCTCTTCTACGACGTCAACGTGGGGGGCACGGCCAGCCTGCTGCTGGCCATGCAGGACGCGGGCGTCTCGCGGCTGGTGTTCTCCTCCAGCGCCGCCGTCTACGGTGAGGCGAAGGGCGCGGCCTTGACCGAGGACCTGCCGAAGGAGCCGGCCAGCCCCTACGGCGACACCAAGCTGGCCTGCGAGCGGATGATCCGCGCCCATTGCGCCGCCTTCGGCCTGTCGGCGGTGGCGCTGCGCTACTTCAACGCCTGCGGCGCCGATCCCTCCGGGCTGATCGGCGAGGCCCACGACCCGGAGACCCACCTGATCCCGCTGACCATCGCGGCCGGACTGGGCAAGGGCAAGCCGCTGACCGTCTTCGGGCAGGACTTCGACACCCCCGACGGCACCTGCCTGCGCGACTACATCCACGTCTGCGACCTGGCGCAGGCGCATGTCGACGCCTTGACCGTGGACATGGCCGCCGGCCAGTTCGAAGCGGCGAACGTCGGGACCGGGCACGGCTATTCGGTGATGCAGGTCATCCAGGCGGTCGAGGCGGCGCTGGGCCGCGCCGTCCCCCATTCCCTCGGCCCGCGCCGGGCCGGGGATCCGGCGACGCTGGTGGCCGACCCCGCGCGAGCGAAGGCGCTGTTGTCTTGGGCGGCCCGCAGGTCATCTCTGAACCAGATCGTTGCGGATGCAACGGCATGGCATCGGGCGCAGCGCTATGGCGAAAAGGCGCCACCCGCCCTGGCTTCAGGCAAACTTGGAACTGTTGGAACCTGACTCCACCGCCTCATCAATACTTCAGATCATAGAATAATATTGGTATAGTTGATATTTCCCGCCACACGTCGCCTTCCCTTTCGGTAACGTCGGCTCCTCGACATTGATTTTGCGGAACCTTTTACAACCCCCAACTGTTAAAGCCCCGGACTTCTCCAGCCCAGGGTGACAGCTTTGCATAACGAGTGGCTTCCGCTTCCGCCCGGCCGTATGGCGTCGCCGGCTCCGCAATTCCGCCTGAAGGGAACCGTTCCGCGCGTCTTGCTCTGCTTCTCCCATCTGCGCTGGAACTTCGTGTTCCAAAGACCCCAGCACCTGATGACACGCTTCGCACGGGACGCGCGGGTGATCTTCTGGGAAGAGCCCCTTCCCGCCCCCCTCGACGTCGCAGCCAGCCTGGAGATCAAGGACGATTCCGACAGCGGCGTCACCGTCGTCACGCCCCTGCTGCCCGAGGGCCTGGGCGCGACCGCCCGCGACGACGCCCTGCGCGGCCTGCTGGACGCCTTCCTGGCGGACCAGAACGGCGACTTGGTGCGCTGGTACTACACGCCCATGATGCTGCCCTTCTCGCGGCACCTGGCGGCGGCCTGCACCGTCTACGACTGCATGGACGAGCTGGCCAACTTCAAGTTCGCCCCGCCGGAACTCAGGGCCCTCGAGAAGGAGTTGATGGCCGAGTCGGACGTCGTCTTCACCGGCGGCTACAGCCTCTATGAAGCCAAGCAGCACGCCCACCCGAACATTCATCCGTTCCCGTCCAGCGTCGACCGCCGCCACTTCGGCCGGGCCCGCACGATCACCGGGGAGCCCGCCGATCAGGCGCGCCTGTCGCATCCGCGCCTCGGCTTCTACGGCGTGGTGGACGAGCGCATGGACCTGGGTCTGCTGACCGCCGTCGCCGATGCGCGCCCGGACTGGAACCTGGTGGTCGTGGGGCCGGTGGTGAAGATCGATCCCGCCGACCTGCCGAACCGGCCCAATATCTGCTACCTCGGCGCCAAGGGCTACGAGGACCTGCCGGAATACCTGGCCGGGTGGGACGTGGCCCTGATGCCGTTCGCCATCAACGACTCCACCCGCTTCATCAGCCCCACCAAGACGCCCGAATACCTGGCGGGCGGCAAGCCTGTAGTCTCGACCCCGATCGCCGACGTCGTCCGCCACTACGGCGACTTGGAGGCGGTGCGCATCGCCGCTACGCCGGAGATGTTCGTCGCCGAGTGCGAAGCGGCGCTGGCGCTTCCCGTCGGACGAGGCGAATGGCTCGACAGCGTCGACAAGGTGCTGGCCGAGCTGTCCTGGGAGAATACCCAGTCGCAGATGGCCGGCCTGATCGAACGGGTGATCGCCCGGCGCCCCGCTCCGGCCATCACCGTGCCGGTGAGCAGCCCGGCCATCCGTCCGGCCAGCCGGCGCAAACCCTTCGACCACCTGATCGTCGGCGGCGGCTTCGCCGGCTCGGTGCTGGCCGAGCGGCTGGCCCGCGGTTCGGGCAAGCGCGTGCTGCTCGTCGACCGCCGTCCGCACATTGCCGGCAACGCCTACGACCATAAGGATGCAGCGGGCGTGCTGATCCACAAGTACGGACCGCACATCTTCCACACCAACTCCAGCGACATCGCCGCCTACTTGTCGCGTTTCACGAGGTGGCGACCCTACGAGCACCGCGTTTTGGCTGAGGTGGATGGCCAGCTCGTGCCGATGCCGATCAACCGGACCACGTTGAACATGCTCTACGGCGTGGACTTGCAATCCGACGAAGCGGCGGAAGCTTTCCTGGCCAGCCGCGCCGAGCCGGTGGAGACCATCCGCACCTCCGCCGACGTCGTGGTCTCCAAGGTCGGGACCGAACTCTACGAGAAGTTCTTCCGCGGCTACACGCGCAAGCAGTGGGGCATGGACCCCTCCGAGCTGGACAAGTCCGTCACCGCCCGGGTGCCGACCCGGACCAGCACCGACGACCGCTACTTCCAGGACAGCTTCCAGGCCATGCCGTTGGACGGCTACACGCACATGTTCGAGAACATGCTGGACCATCCGAACATCGAGCTGATGCTGGGCGTCGACTTCGAGGACGTGCGCGATGAGATCGTCTACGACCATCTCGTCTATACCGGTCCGATCGACGAATACTTCGACCATCGCTACGGCAAGCTGCCATATCGTTGTCTGCAGTTCCGGCACGAGACCCTGGACCGCGAGTGGTTCCAGCCCGTCGCCGTGATCAACTATCCTTCCGAAAGCGTGCCCCATACCCGGATCACGGAGTACAAGCACCTGACCGGGCAGACCCACTCCAAGACGTCGATCAGCTACGAATACCCGTGTGCGGAAGGCGATCCCTATTATCCCATCCCCCGCCCGGAGAATCAGGCGCTCTACAAGAAGTACGAAGCGCTGGCGCTGGAGGCGCGCAACGTCACCTTCGCCGGACGGCTGGCCACCTACCGCTACTACAACATGGACCAGGTCGTGGGCCAGGCGCTGGCCACGTGGCGTCGCATGATGGAGCGCGAAGGCGTCGTCATCAGCCCCGACCGCGAGAGGATCGCCGCGGCGGAGTAGGCGCCGGCGAGAACCGCGTCCGTCACGTCATCGATCTGCGCAAGCTGGACGCCTCCGAACGTGCAGGTTCAATTTGGAAGACTATGGAGTAGACATGGGTCCCGCCATAGGGAGATGACGCGATGGCCAAGCCCCCCTCCAACACCTCTGCGGAGCCGGTGCTTCTCTCAGGCGGCAATCCGCAGATCGCCAAGGGCTATGGCGACGCCCCCGTGAAGGCTTACATCGCGGCCATGCCGGGGTGGAAAAGCGAGGTGGGCCGCCGCCTGGACGCGCTCATCGAACGCACCGTCCCGGGCGTGTCCAAGGCGGTCAAATGGAACTCGCCGATGTACGGGATGGCGGGCGAAGGCTGGTTCCTCAGCCTTCATTGCTTCACGAGATACATCAAGGTGGCGTTCTTCCAGGGCGCGTCGCTGAACCCGCCCCCGCCAGGCCCGTCCAAGCAGAAGAACGTGCGCTACCTCGACATCCACGAGGACGACCCATTCGACGAGGCCCAGATCGCCGCCTGGGTGGAGCAGGCCAGCCGCCTGCCCGGCGAGCGGATGTAGGCGAAAGGCGGCTATCGCGCCGCCACGAGCTTTCTCGACCAGCCACCGCAGTTCGGACGGCGGGGTGTGACCCGCCACGCAGGCTTCCTTGAGCGCATTCGCGCGCCGCGGCCCTGGCCCCACTTGCAAAATGGCGTGTTTGATGTCATTTTGCGCCAAATGGTTCAACTAACCCAGATCGCCACCGGCCTGACAAGCCCCTCCCACGAGCCTTCGGGCGTCGTCATCACGGACGCGGAAGCCGAGGCCATGGCCCGGGCGGCCGTCAACCTCTTCGACCGCTGGGGCCTGACGGAGGCCCAGGCTTGCCAGCTGCTCGGCGAGTTGCCGCGACGGACCTATAGCCGCTGGAAGGCCGGAGAGATCGGGCGGATCGGGCGGGACCTGAAGACGCGGCTGTCCAATCTCATCGGCATCCACAAGGCCCTGCGGATCATCTTCACCGAGCCGGAGCGCGGCTACGCCTGGATCGGGCGGCCGAACGCGGCCTTCGGTGGGCTGTCGGCGCTGGACGTGATGATGCAGGGCGAGCTGACCGACATCGTGCGCGTCCGCCGCTTCCTCGACGCGGGGCGCGGGTGACGGGCGGGGCGCCGAAGGCCGTCCGCGTCGCCTGGCCCAGGACGCACCGGATCATCCGGTCGCGGTTCCCGCCCATCAACCTGTTCGAGGACATCGCCGATCCGGCCGACTGGGACGCGCTGGCCTCGGCCGAGATCAAGACCAACCCCAGGTTCGCCGAATCCATCGGCCGCCTGGGACTGGTCGCGCCGGAGCGGCGGGTGGCGGGGCCTGGCGCGTCATACGTGATGGCGCCCTTCACCCATGCCTCGGCCGATTGGCCGTCGCGGTTCGCGGACGGGACGTTCGGCGCCTACTACGCGGGCGACGCCTTCGAGGTGGCGCTGGCCGAGACCATCCACCACCACCAGCGGTTCATGGCCGCCACCGACGAGCCGCCCGGCTGGACGTCGCACTTCCGCGAGCTGGTCGGGACGCTGGACGCGGAACTGCACGACCTGCGCGAGGGCTTCGGCAAATGCCTGGACCCGGACAACTACGAGGCCGGCCAGGCCATGGCCCGGACGCTGCGGGAGGCGGGCTCGGACGGGGTGGTCTATCCCAGCGTCCGCCAGCCCGGCGGGACCTGCGTAGCGGCCTTCCACCCTGACGTGGTCGGCGTGCCCGCCCAGGGCCGTCACCTCTCCTACCACTGGAACGGCGCCGTCGTGGATCAGGTCCAGGACCTGTCGACGGGCGTGGTCTACGCCGTCAGCGACTAGCGTCCGGGCGGATTTAGCGGTAGCCCGGCGGCGAAACTTCGAGGATCCCGATGACCGACACCCTGCCCGACCGCCTGTCGAACGACCCGGAAAGCCCGCACCACGACGCCGCCTTGCTGGAACGCGGCATCGGCATCCGCTTCAAGGGCGAGGAGAAGACCAACGTCGAGGAGTATTGCGTCTCCGAGGGCTGGATCCGGGTGGCCGTGGGCAAGACGCTGAACCGCAAGGGCCAGCCGATGACCCTCAAGCTGCAGGGGACGGTCGAGCCCTACCTGCGGGACCAGTCGCAGTCCTGACGAACGCCGCCGCCTCGGCCATTACCGGGGCGGCGAAGCGCAGCGGCGCGGCCAGCACCCCGACCGTGCCGGGGTGGTTCAGCTTCGGATAGTGGACGACCCGCGCCTCGACGCCCGCCTCGTGCAGGCGCCCGGCCAGCCGGTCGGTGTTGCGCGGCAGGACGACCTTGTCGCGGTCGCCGGTGATCAGCAGCGCGGGCGGCGCGCCGGGCGTGACGTGGCTCACCGGCTGGGTGCGCGGCCACTGGTCCTCGGGGCCGAAGATGGCCTTCAGGACATCGCTGCGCAGGGGCAGGAAGTCGTAGGGCCCGGAAAGGCCGATCCAGCCGCGCAGGTCGCAGGTGGGGTCCATGCCCTCCGCGCCCAGCCAGCATCCATCCACGGCCAGCATGGCGGCGTTGTAGGCCCCAGCCGAGTGGCCCATCAGCACCATGCGGTCCGGGTCGCCGCCGAAGCGGGCTGCGTTGTCGCGCGCCCAGCGGACGGCTTTCGCCGCGTCCTCCAGGAAGTCCGGCCAGCGGGCATGCGGGTGGATGCGGTAGTCGGGCACGACGGCCGCGAAGCCCTGCCGCGCCAGGGCCGCGCCGACCCAGCCGTAGTCGCGCCGGTGTCCGCTGTCCCAGCCGCCGCCGTAGAAGAAGACGACGACCGGCCGCCCCTCCCCGCCCTTCGGCGCGTGGACGTCAAGGAGGCCGCGCTCGCCCTCGCCGTACGGGAGATCGCGCGTGGTCCTGACGCCCAGCCGGGGCCGCAGGGCGTTGAGGGCGTCGAAGACCGTCGGCGCCATCAGGCGAGCGTCGCCTCCAGCGTGATCTCGGCGTTCAGCACCTTGGAGACGGGACAGTTCTTCTCGGCGTTGCGGGCCAGTTCGTCGAACTTCGCCTGGTCGATGCCGGGGACCTCGGCGCGCAGCGTCAGGGCCGAGCGGCTGATACGGAAGCCCTGGCCTTCCGGCTCCAGCGTCACGGCGGCCTCGGTGGCCAGTTCGGTAGGCGTGAAGCCCGCCGTCTGGAGCTGGAAGGCCAGCGCCATCGTGAAGCAGCCCGCGTGGGCGGCGGCGATCAGTTCCTCCGGGTTGGTCCCCGGCCCGTTCTCGAACCGGGTCTTGAAGCCGTAGTTGGCCTCGCTGAGCACCCCGGAATCTGTGGTCAGCGCCCCGGTCCCATCGCGGCCGGTCCCGCGCCAGACAGCCTTCGCCTTGCGGATCATCGTGTCCTCCTAGAGGTCTTCGAAGAAGCAACCGTCGAACTGGGCGATGAAGTCGGCCCCAAAGGCAAGCGAAGGCGTCTGGAATCCGGGTTTCGCGCCGCCGTCCAGGACCCGCTGCACGATGGCCAGGCCCGTGACGGCGGTCAGGGTGTAGGCCTCGATAGTGGTCAGGCGCGAGACCTTCTTTTCCCCCTTGGCGATGACCGCCTCGCCGATCAGCACGGCCCTGCCCTCGGCCCGCTCGGCGTCGGTGGGGCCTTCGGGCATGCGGTCGATGCCCGCCTTCAGCAGCGCCTGGATGGGGCCGCGGCTGAGCAGCCAGCGGGTGAAGTTCCCCATCCGAGCCATCTGCTCGAGCTGAGGCATGGCCTCGAAATAGACGGTGATGTCGGCGGCCCCGGTCGAGCGGTAGGCCGTGGCCACGTCGCCCCAGCCGACGGCGATGGACGGGCGCGGACCTGAGCCGAAGTCGAAGGCGCGGCGCAGGGGCGGCCAGACGGTGGTCACCTCCCGGTCCCGCCGCACGCGCACCGGGTTGGCGACGCTCTCGATGCTCGACTTCAGCGTCCCGCGCGAGGCCTTGCTGAGGCCGCCGATGGCCAGCGTCAGCGAGGTCAGGTCCGGCAGGCGCGCGGCGACATGGGCGGCCAGGCAGTCGCTGGGCACCACGTCGAACCCGACGCCGGGCAGCAGCATCACCCCGGCGGCGGCGGCCTCGTTGCCGCGGGCGGCCAGGGCCTCGATGACCGCGATCTCGCCGGTGATGTCGAGGTAGTGCGCCTTGTTGCGCAGGCAGGCGTCGGCCATCTGGCGCGAGGTGGCCGAGAAGGGACCGGCGATGTGCAGCACCGCGTCCATCCCGGCCAGCGCCGCGTCCAGCGCCTTCGGATCGTCGATGTCGGCGACCCGGTATTCGAAGCCCAGCGGCTCGGCGACCGCCCGCAGCCTGGCCTCGCTGCGCCCGGCCAGGACCGGGGTCATGCCCAGCTCCTTCGCCCGCTTCGCCGTCAGCTTGCCGGTGTAGCCGGTCGCGCCGTAGATCAGGAACCCGCCCATAGTCGCCTCCCCCAGGAAGACCGTAATCTAGTGCGGGTCGAGCAGGGCCGCCACCGCCTGCGGGTGCGAGAGGTAGGAGAGCAGGCCCGCGCCCTCGATTTCCGTGAACCGCACGTTCGGCAGGCCGCCGAAGGCCCGCTCCGCGCCGGGCAGCAGCAGCGGGCGGCACTCGGCGACCGTCCACCGGCTGCCGCCCGCGCTCTCCGGCGGGGTCCAGTCGGTGGCGTAGAGGGCCTGCTCCTGCGCGAAGCCCCGGCTGCTGCGGGCGGCCATCGCCTGGATGTCGCGCACGATCGCGTCCAGCACACCGGGCCGCGACAGCGCCTCGATGTCGGCGGGAACGTGGCTGGCCGACTGGCGGACGATGTCGCGCATCAGGTCGGTGCGGGTCTGGCGGCGCATCATCTCGGCGAAGACGCCGATGATCTCCGGCCGCACGAGGAAGGCGCGGGTGACGGCGCCCATCCGCGTCTGGGGGCTGCGCACCCGGCGGCCCGGCAGGCGCGGGTTGACCAGCACCCCCTCGTCCACGCGGCGCGGATGGCGGCGGGCGAACTCCAGCCCCACCGCCGCGCCGTCGTCGCGGACCAGCAACCGGGCCTCGCCAGCCCGCAGGGCGTCCAGGATCACGGCCATGTCGTCGGCCCCCGCCGCGAGGTAGCCGTCCTTCGCCGCGTCGGTCAGGCCGAAGCCCGGCCGCTGCGGGACGACCGGCCGCCAGCCGCGCGCCTGAAGCTCCCGCACCAGGGCGGGCGGCAGGGTGCGGCCGGTGATGGTGCCGTGGGTGACGAACAGGACCCGCCCCGAATGCGGGCCATAGTCCCAGAAGGCTACCCGTCGCCCGTCCGCCGCGGGCGCCACCCGCAGCCGCCCGGCCACGCCGCCGGGCTCGGGCGCCGTCTCGGCGGCGGCGGCGATGGAGGCGAGCGTCCCGGCTTCCGCCGCGATGCGCACGAGGTCCTTGGCCTTGCCCACGCCGGTCTTGGCGAACACCGCCTTGACCTGCCCCCGGACGGTGCCTTCCTTGACGCCAAGCGCCTGGGCGACCTCGCGCGCGGTCAGGCCCTCGGCGAACTTGGCGGCGGTGCGGGCCTCGGCGGGAGTGGCGCCGAACACCAGGGCAAGCACCTCGGCCAGGTCCAGGGGCGCGGGGTGGTCGCCGCACATCAGGTCCATCATCCGCCGCACGAGGTCGGGGGAACGTTTCGCGCCCGCCTTGCGCATGGCCTTGGCGAGGGCCTCGCGGGCCGTCTCGCGCCCCACTCCGATGCGCTCGGCGGCGGCCTGGATGTCGGGCGCGTCGAGCATCGCCTCGGCCACCCGCGCCTCCAGCGGCGTCAGGCCGAAGGCTTCCGACGCGCGGGCCGCCAGGTCGCTGGTGCGCGAAGGCGCGAAGCCCAGCAGGACGATGCGCCGGGGCGAGCGGGCCAGGCTGTCCCGCGCGCCTTGGGGCAACGGCCAGCCGGACGAGGTCGCCGCCGTCCCGGCGCTGGCCGCCAGCACCGCGCCGTCCAGCGCCTCGACGAGGCCGGACGCCTGCCCGCCCCTCGCCGCCAGCTTCACCAGCCGCCGGCAGGCCGCACTGTCGGCGGGGCTGCCAAACCAGGCGCGGAAGGTCTCGTCGGCGTGGAACACCTCGCCTCCCGCCCCGACCACGGCGGCGCCGAACGCGGCGGCGGGCGCGACGACGGCGAAGGCTTCCGACACGCCCAGGCGCGCGGCCTCGTTCAGCACCTCGGTCAGGGCCTCGGGCTCGCGGACGGCGGCCGATTCCAGCGCCTCCCAGCTTTCCAGCAGGGCGCTGACCGGGCGGCCCTCGGCCAGCCGGGTCCTCATCGCTTCCGGCAATGAAAACTCTACGCGGTTGAGCAACGGCCCTGCACCTCACCCCGGCGCACACCTTAGCGCGGAACCTGCGCCCCGGCCCCGGATTTTCATCCCATGGCCAGGACCCTCACGAAATACCGCGCCATGCGCGACTTCAAGGTCACCGCCGAGCCCAGCGGCGAGGCGGCCGCGCCCGTGTCCCAGCGGCGGCGGTTCGTGATCCAGAAGCACGCCGCCACCCGCCTGCACTACGACCTGCGGCTGGAGCATGACGGCGTCTTCCTGTCGTGGGCCGTGACGCGCGGCCCCTCGCTCGACCCCGCCGACCGGCGCCTGGCGGTGGAGGTCGAGGACCACCCCCTCGACTACGGCGACTTCGAGGGGACCATCCCCAGGGGCCAGTACGGCGGCGGCACGGTGATGCTGTGGGACCGCGGCTTCTGGGAGCCTGAGGACGGCATGGACGTCGCCAAGGGGCTGAAGAAGGGCGAGCTGAAGGTCGTCTTCGACGGCGAGCGGATGAAAGGCTCGTGGGTGCTGGTGCGGATGCCGAGGCGCGATCGGGAAAAGCGCGACAACTGGCTGCTCATCAAGCACCGGGATGAATTCGCCCATGCCGGCGACTCCGACGCCCTGCTGGAGGACAACGCCTTCTCCGTCGCCTCGGGGCGCAAGATGGAGGAGATCGCGGCGGGCAAGGGCAAGGCGCCGAAACCCTTCGTCACCAAGGCCAGACGGGCGGCGAAGGCGGTGTGGAATTCCAAGGACTTCCCCGAGTTCGTCGAGCCGCAACTGTGCAAGCTGGTCGACCGCCCGCCCGGAGGCGGCGGCTGGGGCCACGAGATCAAGTTCGACGGCTACCGGGTGCAGCTTCGCATCCATAACGGCAAGGCAAGCTTGCGCACCCGCAAGGGCCTCGACTGGAGCGACAGGTTCCCGGAGATCGTGGCCGAAGCGGCGAAACTCCCCGACTGCCTGATCGACGGCGAGGCGACGGCGCTGGACCCAAAGGGCTCGCCTGATTTCGCGGGGCTCCAGGCGGCGCTGTCGGACGGCAGGACCGGCGACCTGATCTTCTTCGCCTTCGACCTGCTGTTCGAGGGCGCGGAGGACCTGCGCGCCCTTCCCCTCTCCGAGCGCAAGGCGCGGCTCCAGGCGCTGCTGGACGAGCACGGCGGCAAGCGGCTGCGCTACGTCGAGCACTTCATCACCGCCGGGGACGCGGTGCTGCAGTCGGCCTGCCGGATGGAGCTGGAGGGGATCGTCTCCAAGAAGCTCGACGCCCCCTACCGCTCCGGCCGGGGCGAGACCTGGACCAAGGCCAAGTGCCGGGCGGGCCAGGAGGTGGTGATCGGCGGCTGGACGACGACGGGCTCGGCCTTCCGCTCGCTGATCGCGGGGGTCTACCGCGAGGGCAAGCTGGTCCACGTCGGCCGCATCGGAACCGGCTTCGGCAAGGACAAGACGGCCGGGCTGATGGCGAAGCTCAAGCCGCTGGAAACCGACAAGTCGCCGTTCCAGGTCTCCTCTCCCCGCAAGGCGGCCAACATGCACTGGGCCAGGCCGGAGCTGGTGGCCGAGATCGCGTTCGCGGGCTTCACGGGCGACGGCTCGATCCGGCAGGCTTCGTTCAAGGGCCTGCGCGAGGACAAGCCCGCCGCCGAGGTGAGCGAGGAAGCCCCTGCCCCCGTCGGGACGAAGCTGGCGAAACCGGCGGGCGGCGACGTGGTGATGGGCGTGACCATCTCCAGCCCGGCCAAGCTGCTGTGGCCCGAAGAGAAGATCAGCAAGCTCGAACTCGCCCGCTATTACGAAGCGGTCGGGCCGTGGCTGATGAAGCATATCGAAGGCCGCCCGGTCTCGATCATCCGCATGCCGGACGGGATCGAGGGCGAGCGGTTCTTCCAGCGACACGCGGGCAAGGGCGCCTCGGCGCTGATCGAGCAGGTCCCGGTGATCGGCGACCACAAGCCCTACATGCAGGTCGACCGGATCGAAGGGCTGGCGGCGCTGGCCCAGGTGGGCGCGGTGGAGATCCACCCCTGGAACTGCCGCCCGTGGGAGCCGGAGACGCCCGGACGCCTCGTCTTCGACCTCGACCCCGACGAGGCGTTGGGGTTCGGCGACGTCATCAAGGCGGCCAAGGAGGTGAGGGAGCGGCTGGAGGCGCTGGGTCTCGCCGCCTTCTGCAAGACGACCGGCGGCAAGGGGCTGCATGTCGTGACGCCGCTGGCCAAGACCAAGCTCCGCTGGCCAGAAGCCAAGGCGTTCGCGCGGGAGGTCTGCGCCCAGATGGCGGCGGATTCGCCGGAACGCTACACGATCAACATGGCCAAGAAGGTGCGCGGCGGGCGGATATTCCTCGACTACCTTCGCAACGACCGGCTCTCGACGGCGGTGGCGCCGCTGTCCCCGCGCGGGCGGCCGGGCGCCACGGTGTCGATGCCGGTGGAGTGGACGCAGGTGAAGGCCGGGCTCGACCCAAAGCGCTACACGATGCGGACGGTCAGGAAGGTGACGGCCTGGAGCGACTACGCGCAGAGTGAAGGGTCGCTGGACAAGGCGATCAGGACGCTGCGGTAATCCTTCTCTCCGCGCGGGGGAAGGACGTCATCCCGCCTCCAGCGCCGCCGCTGGAAACAGCCGCTCGAACCGGCCCAGGGCCTGGGCGTCCAGCCTTGCGTCGATATGGACGTGATCGCCCTCGTCCGTGCGGCCCGTGACGCGGCCGTTGCGATACAGCCAGGCCAGCGCCTCGCCGTCATGAGCCGTCAGCACGACATGCACCTGCGGCGCATCGTCCACCAGCCGGCCTAGGCGTTCGAGCAGGGCCTGGCAGCCCTCCCCCGTCACGGCCGAGACCAGCGCCGCGTCAGCCCGCCGCGCGGCGCCTTCCAGGACCTCGCGGTCGTCCTCCGGCACGAGGTCGGCCTTGTTCCAGACTTCCAGGATCGTGCGCCCGGCGTCGCGCGTGACGCCAAGTTCGGCCAGCACCGCCTCCACGTCGCGCTTCTGGGCGTCGGTGTCGGGGCCGGCGATGTCGCGGACGTGCAGCACGACGTCGGCCTCCTGCACCTCCTCCAGGGTGGCGCGGAAGGCTTCGATCAGTTCGTGCGGCAGGTCGGAGATGAAGCCCACCGTGTCCGACAGGATCGCGGGCCGTCCGCCCGGCAGCTTCACCTCGCGCAAGGTCGGGTCGAGCGTGGCGAACAGCATGTCCTGCGCCAGCACGCCGGATTCGGTCAGCCGGTTGAACAGCGTCGACTTGCCGGCGTTGGTGTAGCCGACGAGCGCGATGGTCGGGTACGGCGTCCTCTTGCGGGCGTTGCGGTGCAGGCCGCGGGTCCGGCGCACCTCGGTCAGCTCCTTCTTCAGCCGCCCGATGCGGTCGGCCAGCATCCGGCGGTCGGCCTCGATCTGGGTTTCGCCCGGACCGCCTAGGAAGCCGAAGCCGCCCCGCTGCCGCTCCAGGTGGGTCCAGGTCCGCACCAGGCGCGAGCGCTCGTAGGCCAGCCGCGCCAGCTCCACCTGCAACCGGCCCTCGCGGGTGCGGGCCCGGCGGGCGAAGATCTCGAGGATCAGGCCGGTGCGGTCGATGACCTTCACCTGCCACGCCTTTTCGAGGTTGCGCTGCTGGACGGGCGTGAGCTGGTCGTCCACCACGGCGACGTCCAGTTCCTCGACCTCGCAGATGACGCGAATCTCCTCCACCTTGCCCTTGCCGAACAGGGTAGCGGGCGTGCGGCCGCGCAGCGGCATGGCCGCCGTTTCCGCGACCACGAGGTCGAGCGCCATCGCAAGCCCGGCGGCTTCGGCCAGCCGGGCCTGGGGATCGCGGGCGTCGTCGGACGCCCGGACAGGATGGAGAACGAGCGCCCGCTGGACGGGCGCGCTACGGTCTACGGACTTGTTCAATCGTCGTCTTGGGCAGGGTCCGGCTCATAGAGCTGCACGGGCTGGGCCGGCATGATGGTGGAGATGGCGTGCTTGTAGACGAGCTGGGACTGGCCGTCCCGGCGCAGCAGCACGCAGAAATTGTCGAACCAGCTCACCACGCCCTGCAGCTTCACGCCGTTCACCAGGAAGATGGTCAGCGGGGTCTTGGACTTCCGCACGCTGTTCAGGAAGGTGTCCTGAAGGTTCTGCTTCTTGTCGCTCATCGGGGGTTCGCCCTCTCATATTCAGTCGGAGAGCAGAAGGCCCCCCACACACGCGAGGAGAACGCTACGGCGCCCGCCCCTTGGCCCGCAAGGCTATTCGGCGGTCGCGGCCTGGATATAGAGCCGGCGCAGGCGCGTCGCCACCGGGCCGGGCTTGCCGCCGCCGATGGGCGCCCCGTCGATGGACACGACCGGCATGACGAGGGCGCCTGCGCCGGTCACGAAAGCCTCTCTCGCGTCCCTGGCGTCCTGCGGCGTGAAGGGCCGTTCCTCGACCTTCAGCCCCGCCTTGGCGATGACCTCCAGCAGGGTGTGGCGGGTGACGCCGCGCAGGATGTTGGCCTGGGTGTCGCGGGTGCGCAGCACGCCGTCCGCGTCGACGATCCAGGCGTTGGACGACGCGCCCTCCGTCACCATCCCGGCGTCGTCCACGAACCACGCCTCGAACGCGCCCCGCTCGCGCGCCGCCTGCTTGGCCAGCACGTTGGGCAGCAGGCCGACCGTCTTGATGTCGCAGCGGCCCCAGCGGTTCTCCGGCGTGGTGATGACGCCGATGCCACCCGCCGCCTTGGCCTCGGCGGCGGTGGGGTCGAGGGCCTTGGCCGTGATCACGACCGCCGGGCGCACGGGAGCCGTGGGAAAGGCATGGTCCCGCCGGGCGACCCCGCGCGTGACCTGGAGGTAGACGATGCCGTAGCGCACCCTGTTGCGGCGGACGGTTTCGCGCAGCAGCAGCTCCAGCGCCTTGCGGCTCATCGGCCGGGGAATGCGCAGTTCGCCGAGGGAGCGCTCCAGCCGCGCGAAGTGGCCCTCGGCGTCAGACAGCCTGCCGTCCATCACGGCCCAGACCTCGTAGACGCCGTCGGCGAGCTGGTAGCCGCGATCCTCGATATGCACCGCCGCGTCGGCGTGGCGGACGAACCGGCCGTTCACATAGGCCCAGCGCGACATCTACTCTTCCTCGTCTTCGCCGCCGCGAGCCCCCGCCAGTCCCAGCGACTTCAGCTTCCGGTGCAGCGCCGAGCGCTCCATACCGATGAAGGCCGCCGTGCGCGAGATGTTGCCGCCGAAACGCAGGATCTGGGCGTTCAGGTACTCCCGCTCGAACAGCTCGCGCGCCTCGCGCAGCGGCAGGGCGATGATCCGCTCGGCCCCGATGGCGCCCGCCTGGCCGCCCTGCCCGCCTTCCGACGGCAGCATGTCGGCGGTGATCACGTCGGAGGGCTCGCCCGCGGCCAGGATCAGCATCCGCTCCACGGTGTTGCGAAGCTGGCGCACGTTGCCCGGCCATGGATTGACCTGGAGCGTGGCCAGCGCGTCCTCGCCCAGCCGCCGCCGGGCCAGGCCCGTGGCGTCGCAGATCAGCTCGATGAAGTAGCCGATCAGCTCGGGGATGTCGTCCCGCCGCTCGGCCAGCCCCGGCACCCGCACCGGCACCACGTTCAGCCGGTGGAACAGGTCCTCGCGGAACCTGCCCGCCGCGATCTCCTCGCGCAGGTCGCGGGAGGACGAGGAGATGACCCGCACGTCGACCTGCACGTCGCTGTCGCCGCCGACCCGCCGGAACCGCTGCTCGACCAGCACCCGCAGGATGCGGCTCTGCGTCTCGCGCGGCATGTCGGCCACCTCGTCGAGGTAGAGGGTGCCGCCGTGGGCGCGCTCGAACACGCCGATCTTGCGCGGGCGGCCGCCCTCGCCTTCCTCGCCGAACAGTTCTGAGTCCATGCGCTCGGGCGCCATCCCGGCGGCGCTGATGGGGACGAACTCCCCCTTGCCGCGCGGGCTGGCGTCGTGGACCAGCCGCGCCACCAGCTCCTTGCCCGAGCCCGCCGGACCGCTGATCAGCACCCGGCTGTTGGCCTGGGCCACCTTGGCGATGAGTTGGCGAAGGCTTTGCGCGGCGGGCGACTTGCCGATGAAGCCGTCCGGGGCCAGCGCCTGGGTGCGCAGGCGGCGGTTCTCGCGCCGCAGGCCGCTGGCCTCCAGCGCCCGCTCGGCCAGCAGCAGCAGGCGGTCGGACTTGAACGGCTTTTCGAGGAAGTCGTAAGCCCCCCGCTTGATGGCGTTGACCGCCGTCTCGATGTTGCCGTGGCCGGAGATCATCAGCACCGGCAGGTCGGCGTCCAGCTCCTTGACGAGGTCGAGCAGTTCCAGCCCGTCCATGCCGCCGCCCTGCATCCAGATGTCGAGCACCAGCAGGGCGGGCTTGCGCGCGCGGATGGCCGCCAGCGCGCTCTCGGAATCGGCCGCCGTTCGGACGGCGTAGCCCTCGTCCGAAAGGATGCCGGCCACCAGTTCGCGGATATCGGCTTCGTCGTCGACTACCAGTACGTCAGCCGCCATGGGCCCCCTCTTCGATCGTCTCGGAGCGCTTCGACGCGCCCTCGTCCGCGCGGCGCGTCACGGGGAACCACAAGGTCACCTTCGCGCCGCCGCCGTTCTTCGCATCCCCCAGCCGCAGTTCGCCGCCGTGGTCTTCCGCGATGCGCTTGACGATGGCGAGCCCCAGGCCCGTCCCCTTCTCGCGCGTCGTCACATAGGGCTCGGTCAGCCGGTCGCGATCCTTGGCCGGCAGGCCGACGCCGTTGTCCTCCACCTCGACCCGTATGCCCTGCCCTTCCTTGGCCAGGCGGGCGACGATGCGGCCCTCGCCGGGGGCGTGGCCCCTGGCGTGGACGGCCTCGGCGGCGTTCTTCAGCACATTGGTCAGGGCCTGGCCCATCATCCGCACGTCGCAGACCAGTGGATACTCGCCCGTCGGCTCCTCCATCTCGATGACGAGGTCGGGGTTGGCGACCCGCTGGGCGAACACCGCCTGGCGCAGTTGCTCGGCGCCGTCGCATTCGGCGAACTTGGGCGCGGGCATCCGGGCGAAGGACGAGAACTCGTCCACCATCCGGCCGATGTCGCTGACCTGCCGCACGATGGTCTCGGTGCAGCGGTCGAAGGTCTCCAGGTCGCTGGTGATCTCCTTGCGGTACTTGCGCCGCAGCCGCTCCGCCGAGAGCTGAATGGGGGTCAGCGGGTTCTTGATCTCGTGGGCGATGCGGCGGGCGACGTCACGCCACGCCGCGTTCCGCTGGGCCGAGACCAGCCGGGTGATGTCGTCGAAGGTCAGCACCAGCCCCTCGTCGCCCGCCCCGCTGGCCCGCACGCGAAGGCGCCGGGTCTCGGACCCGCGCACCACGTCCACCTCCTCCTCCACGTCGATGCCGGTGTCCCCGGCCTGGGCGGCGATGGCGGCCAGTTCCGGGGCCGCCTTGTCCAGCGGCTGGCCGATGACGCTGGGGGCGAGGCCCAGCAGCGCGGCGGCCTGGCGGTTGGCGGCCGAGACGCGGCCCTGCCCGTCCACGCCCAGCACGCCCGCGCTGACGCCCAGCAGCACGGTCTCGATGAACTGGCGGCGGGATTCGGCGTCGAGGCTTGCGGCCTTCAGGGCGGCCTGCTGCTCCTGGATGTCCTGCGTCATCTGGTTGAAGGCGCGGGACAGGACGGCGATCTCCTCAGGGTCGCCATCGGCCCCGACGCTGACGTTCAGGTCCCCGCGCGAGACGCGGCCCGCCGCCTGCACCAGCCGCGCGACGGGGGCGGCGATGGACCCCGCCGCCGCCATGCCCAGCCAGATCGCTCCCACCAGCACCAGCAGCGCCGTTTCGAGATAGGTCAGCGCGAAGGCCGTCTGGATTCGCGCCCGGTTCTTGGCGCTCTCGCCATAGGCGTTGAGCGAGGCTTCGGTCTCGCGCAGGTGGTTCAGGATGCCCCGGTCCACCGGGCGGGCGACGTAGAGGTAGGCGTCGGGATAAGCCTTGAGCTTGTAGAGCGCCCGGATCAGGTCGGCGCTCTCGAACGGGCGCATGGAGATGTCGCCCTCGTCGGCGGCGTCGAAGCTGGACTTCGGCGGGGCCAGGAACGGCGGCGGGTCGGCCGTCTCGGCCCGCGCCAGCACCCGGCCGTCGCGGTCGAGGACATAGACCCCCGGAAAGGCGTGGTAGCTCGCCTGATAGGCCAGGAAGTGGCCGTAGGTGACCGGCGTCGTCTCCAGCGCCGGGGCGGCGCGGTTCAGGTCGCCCGCCATCAGGAACATGTGGTCGCGGATGTAGCCGGTCTGCTCGTCGACGTAGGAACGGGCGACGGTGGCGGAGTTCTCGACCACGGTCCGCACCCGCTCGCTGAACCAGCCTTCGACCCCGCGCGTGACCAGCACGCCGAAGAACAGCGCCACGATCACCGCAGGCACCACGGCGGCCAGCGCGAACAGGGAGACGAAGCGCAGGTGCAGCCTGGCGCCGGGGTCCGTCGCCCGCGCGGCGATGAGCTGCAGCACCCTGCGCCCGACCAGCCCCGCCAGCGCCACGATCAGCACGAGGTTGAAGCCGAGGATGACCAGCATCACCTGGCTGGCCGGACCGATGGGGCCCGTCTCCGGCGGCGAGGACGCCAGCACCACGCCCGCCGCCGTCAGCAGCGCCGCCAGCGCATAGCCGCCGCCCAGCACGTAGCGGGACTCCAGCAGCCGTCGCCACCCGGTCTCAGGCGCTGAAGGGGCGGCCTCGGTGGCGAGGGAACTCATGACGCGCGCAGCCTAGTGGCGCCTGCGCCACATCTGCAACACCTATGTTGCCGCTCCACACCTCCCTTTGTCCCGCGAAGGGAGAAGGGAAAAACTTACCGCTTCCCGCGGGTCATCTCCACGCCGAGGTCCTGGATCTTCTTTCGCAGGGTGTTGCGGTTCAGGCCGAGGATTTCCGCCGCCCGCACCTGATTGCCGCGCGTGGCGGCCAGGGTGAGCTGGATCAGCGGCCGCTCGACCTCCTCCAGCACCCGGTCGTAGAGGCCGGGCGGCGGGACCCCGTCGGGTTGGTCGGCGAAGTGGCTGGAGAGGTGGCGCTCGACCAAGGTCGCCAAGGTGACCGGCCCCTCCTCGCCCGGCAGGGCCGGGGTGTGGTCCTGAAGCTCGCGCTCGACGATGCGGGCGCTGATCAGGTCCTCGGCATAGAGGGCGCAGACGCGGCGCACGAGGTTCTCCAGCTCGCGCACGTTGCCGGGCCAGCTATGGGCCTTCATCCGCTCCAACGCGCCCTGGTCGATGGTCTTGGACGGCAGGCCCTCGCGCGCCGCCCGCAGCAGGAAGGCGCGGGCGAGGTCGGGGATGTCCTCCGTACGGTCGCGCAGGGGCGGCAGGCGCACCGGAGCGACGTTGAGGCGGAAGAACAGGTCTTCCCTGAACAGGCCCTGCTGGATCAGCCCGCGCAGGTCGCGGTTGGTCGCCGCGATCACCCGCACGCTTGGGCGGCGGCCGGTCTTGGGGTTCAGCGCCGGCTCGGTGCCGTCGATCACCCGCAGCAGGCGCGTCTGGGCGTCGAGCGGCATGTCGCCGATCTCGTCAAGGAACAGGGTGCCGCCGTCGGCCTCGACCAGCTTGCCGAGGTCGCCCTCGCCGCGCCCGAACAGCTCGGTCTCGACCCGCTCGCGCGGCACGGCGGCGAGGTTGATGACCACGAAGCGGCCGTCGCGCCTACGTCCCAGCTCGTGCAGCGCCCTGGCCACCAGCTCCTTGCCGGTGCCGCTTTCGCCCAGGATCAGCACCGTCAGGTCGGCGCCGACCAGCCGGGCGATGGTGCGATAGACGTCCTGCATCGGCGCCGAGCGGCCGATCAGCGGCAGGCGCTCGTCCTTCAGCGCCCTCGCCTGGGCCTTGGACGCCTCGGCGTCGGCGGGTCGGGCGAGGGCGCGCTTGGCGGCGGACGTCATGTCGTCGAGGTCGAAGGGCTTGGAGACGTACTCGAACGCCCCCGCATCCGCCGCGTTGACCGCCGTCAGCAGGGTGTTCTGGGCGCTCATCACGATGATGGGCAGCTTGGGCCGCTCCTTGCGGATGCGCGGCAGCACGTCGAAGACGTTCTCGTCCGGCATCACCACGTCGGTGACGACGAGGTCCCCCTCCCCGTCCGACACCCATTTCAGCAGGGTCGTGGCGTTGCCCGTGGCGCGGACCTGATAGCCCAGCCGTGTGAAGGCCTGGCTGAGCACCAGCCGGATCGAGGCGTCGTCGTCGGCGATCAGGATCTTCTTGTTGGCGTTGGCCTGGAAACCTGAGGATTGGGCGTTCACGCGGCGTCTCCGGGGGCGACGGGGAGCAGGACCCGGAACGCCGTGCGCCCCGGTTCGGATTCGAAGTCGATCAGGCCCCCGTGGGAGGAGACCAGCTTGGCGACCAGCGGCAGGCCGAGGCCCGCGCCGTGGGTCTTGGACGTGACGAAGGGCTGGAACAGGTGCTCGCGGATGTGGGCCGAGACGCCCGGCCCGTTGTCCTGCACCCGCACCTCCAACGGCGCGCCCTTGAAGGTCGAACCGTCCGAGCCGCGCACCCGCACGCCGGGGCGCCAGGCCGTGGTGACGACGATCTCGCCGCGCCCGTCGCCGCGCGAATGGGCGGCTTCGGCGGCGTTCTTCACGAGGTTCAGGAAGATCTGGATGAGCTGGTCCTCGTCGCCATAGGCGGCCGGCAACGAGGGGTCGTAGGCTTCGCGGAGCAACAGGCCGTCGGCCACGCCGTTGGCGGCCAGCGCCCGCACGCGGTCCAGCACCTGGTGGATGTTGACCGCCGCGCGCACCGGCGTGGTGTCGTCGGAGAAGGCCTCCATCCGGTCGACGAGGCGGCGGATGCGCTCGGTCTCGTCGACTATGAGCTGGGCCAGCGGGGCGTCCTCGGCGGCGGCCCCGGTCTTGAGGAGCTGGGCCGCGCCCCGGATGCCCGCCAGCGGGTTCTTGATCTCGTGGGCCAGCATCCGGCCGAGCCCGACGACGGAGCGCAGGCCCGCTGGATCGGCCGTCCGCTCGACCCCCAGCGCTCCGCCCTTGATGTGCAGGGTCAGCAGCACCGAGCCGTCGCCGAGGGGCGCGGCCGCGCCGTCCGCCTCGAAGGGCGGGTGGCCGAACAGGCTGATCTCGACGCCGTGCTCGCGGACCCGGGCGCCTTCGTGCAGGGCGCGGTTGAGCAGCGACACCAGCGCCGAGCCCGGCGGCAGGGCGGCGCGGAAGTGGCCCCTGGCCAGCAGCGCCAGCCCCTGGCCGAACAGCGCCTCGGCCGCCTCGTTGACGGCGACCAGGGCCCCGGCGCCGTCCACCACCATCGCCGGTTCGGGCGACAGGTCGAAGGCGGCGGCCTTCAGCGTCTCGGCCGCGTCGGCCCGCAGGGACTTGTAGCGCCCGCTCATGCGGCGTCTCTCCAGAGTGCGGTGAGGGCGTCCTCGACGGCCCGGGGCTCGTCCAGCCGGCACAGGCGGCCCCTCGCCTCGCGCGGATCGAGGGTTGGCGCGGCCTCGATGTAGGAGGCGAGGTGCTTGCGGAACATCCGCAGCCCCACCCGGTCGCCGTAGAAGGAAAGGCTGTCGCGGAAGTGGTCGAGCGCGATGCCCAGCCGGGCGTCGATGTCGGGTTCGGGAGCGCCGTCCTCGATGGTCCGCGCGATCCACGGGCGGCCATAGACGCCTCGGCCGACCATCACCCCGTCCGCACCGGACTGGCGACGGGCCTCCGCGGCGGTTTGCGTATCCACGATGTCGCCGTTGACCAGCACGGGGATGGATACCGCCTCCTTCACCGCCCGCACGGCGGACCAGTCGGCCACGCCCTTGTAGAACTGGCAGCGGGTGCGGCCGTGGACGGTGACCGCCTTGGCCCCAGCCGCCTCGGCGCGGGCGGCGATCTCGGGGGCGTTCTTCGAGGCGTCGTCCCAGCCCAGGCGCATCTTCACCGTCACCGGTACGTCCACCGCATCGACAGCGGCGGCCACGAGCCGTTCGGCCAGGTCCGGTTCGCGCATCAGGGCCGAGCCGGAGGCCGCGCCCGTCACTTCCTTGGCCGGGCAGCCGAAGTTGAGGTCGATGATCTGCGCCCCGGCCTGCGCCGCCAGCCGCGCGCCCTGAGCGATGAACTGGGGGTCGCGGCCGACGAGCTGGATGACCATCAGCGGCAGGCCCTCGCCCACCGCCGCGCGGCGCACCGCGTCGGGACGGCCTCGGGCGAACTCGGCGCAGGCGACCATCTCGGTGGCGACGTAGGAGGCCCCCAGCCGCGCCGCCGCCTTGCGGAACGGCAGGTCGGATACGCCGGTCATGGGTGCGATCCACACCCGTCCCGGCACTTCCACACCGCCAATGTCGAGCATCTTGCTCATTTCTTAGTCACCCCGACCGCACTCTTTTTAGGCACATTGCGCGACGCCGTAAAGCTGGAAGAAGCGGCCGGGCGGCTCTAAACAACCCGCCATGAGATTTTCCGCCATCATCGTCGCCGCCGGCAGCGGCTCACGTGCAGGGCCGGGCGAGGCCAAGCAGTGGCGGATGCTGGCCGGGCGGCGGGTGCTGGACTGGTCGCTGGAGGCGCTGAGGAGCGCCGGGGCGCGCGAGGTCGTGGTCGTCGTGCCCGAGGGCGTCACGCTGGACGGCGTGAAGACGGTGACCGGCGGCGCGACCCGCGCCCTCTCCGTGCGCGCCGGGCTGGCGGCCATCGACGGCCCGGCGGACGAGCCGGTGCTGGTCCACGACGCCGCCCGCCCCTTCGTCACCCGCGCCCATGTCGAGGTGCTGCTGGCGGCGCTGGAGACGGCCGACGGGGCCGTGCCCGCCCTGCCCGTCGCCGACACCCTGCGGCGCGACGACGGCACGCTCGCTCCCAGGGACGGCCTATGGCGCATCCAGACCCCCCAGGCGTTCCGGCGCGGGGCGCTGATGGCCGCCTATGAGGCATACCAGGGCGAGCCGACGGACGACGCCTCGGTGATGGAGAACGTCGCCCTCGCGCCCGGCGACCCGATGCTGATGAAACTCACCTGGCCGGAGGACTTCGCGATGGCCGAACGGCTCGCTCCCCGCATGACCCGCGTCGGCCAAGGCTATGACGCCCACCGCTTCGGGCCGGGCGAGGCGGTATGGCTGTGCGGCGTCGAGATCGCCCACGACCGGGGGCTGGTCGGCCATTCGGACGCCGACGCCGGGCTCCACGCCCTGACAGACGCCATCCTGGGCGCCATCGGCGAGGGCGACATCGGCGACCACTTCCCCCCATCCGACCCGCAGTGGAAGGGCGCCTCGTCCGACCGCTTCCTGATCCATGCCGTCGAGTTGTTGAAGGCCAGGGGCGGCGCGGTGATCAACGCCGACGTGACGCTCGTCTGCGAGCGGCCGAAGATCAAGCCGCACCGGGCGGCCATGCGGGCGCGGCTGGCCGAACTGCTGGGCGTGCCGCTGGACCGGGTGAGCGTGAAGGCCACCACGACCGAGGGCATGGGCTTCACCGGCCGCGAGGAAGGGCTGGCGGCGCAGGCCACGGTGGCGGTGGAGACCCCCTACTCCATCTGACGGGCCACCAGCGCGCCGACGAGGTTGGTGTAGTCGTCGGTCCAGGGCCGCACGGGCGCCGCGTTGGGGATCTGCCAGCCTGGCGCGGCGTGATAGGCGTCGAGCACGGCGGGCGTGCGGGCGACGATCATCACCTCCTGCGAGGACTCCCACAGGTTCGGGCTGTAGTAGCCCTTCTCGTAGTAGTTATGCAGCGCATAGCCGCCCGCCTCCCGAACGACCGCCCGCGCGGGCCCGGTCAGGTTCAGGTGGCGGTTGGACAGGTGCAGGACGATCACCCCGTCCCGCGTGATCCGCGACAGGTAGGTGCGCATCGCCTCGACCGTCAGCAGGTGGGCGGGGATGGCGTCCGACGAGAAGGCGTCGACCAGCAGGATGTCGAACTTGTCCTTCGGCTCGCGGGTCAGGGTCAGCCGCGCGTCGCCCAGGATGTAGTCGATGCGGCCCCTGGCGCACTCGGTCGTGTAGCTGAACACCTTCGGGTCGCTGGCCAGCCGCACCACGAGGGGGTCGATCTCGAAGAAGGTCAGCACGTCGCCCGGACGGGTGTAGGCCGCCACCGCCCCGGTCCCCAGCCCCACGGCGGCGACCTCGATGGCGGGCTTGAACTTCCGCTCGGTGACGAAGACCTGCCCGATGGGGGTCTCCGGCGCGTAGTAGGTCAGCGGGCGGCAGCGATAGCGGGGGTCCTTGGCCTGCGCACCGTGCAGGGTGGTGCCGTGGGCCAGCATCCGCACCTCGCCGCCCAGGCCCGCGACCGTCGTGCGGCTCTGGCGCAGCACGCCGAAGAAGCTGCGCTCGGAGGCGATGACGTCGCTGCGGTTGCCCGCCGCGTCGGCGGCCAGCGACAGCACCGCGACCATGCCTGCGAACACCAGCCCCCGCCGCCGCACGATGAAGGCCGCGACCACGGCGGCGACTAGCACGCCCTTGAGCAAGGTGAAGGCGTCGAAGGTCAGGATCTTCTGCGGCGGGTTGTGGACCAGGATCATGGAGACCGCCGCGCCCAGCACGCCGGTCACCACCACCCCGACCTCCCATGTCGTCAGCTTGCCCCTGCCCCAGGGCCGCACGAGGCAGGCCAGGACCAGCACCAGCGGATACTCGATGACGCTGTTGAAGATCACCGGGGCTGCGAAGGCGTTGAACGCCCCGCCGACCACGCCGCCCAGCGACATCCACAGGTAGAACTCGGTCAGGTGCGCCGGGTCGGGCCTGCGCGCCACCAGGGTGTGGTGGCAGACCAGCGCCGTCAGGAAGAAGCAGCCGAGGTGGACCGCGAACTGCAACGCGATGCCGCCGCCCAGCGGCAACAGGTAGGCGCAGAACGGCAGCGCCGCCCCCTGCAGCAGCAGCGCCCAGGCCAGCGGGATGGCGGGCCGGGTCTGGAAGGCGATGATGAAGGTCAGCAGGTACAGCGCCAGCGGCGCGACCCACAGGAAAGGCGCGGAGGCCACGTCGGTCGCCAGGTGCGCCGTCACCCCCAGCATCAGGCTGGACGGGATGGCGGCCAGCGCCAGCCACAGCATCCGGTCCTTCCAGCCCACCGTTCCGGTCGCCACGGGCTTGTCGACCGCCGCCGCCCCGCGAGAGGCGGTCAGGGCCAGGGTCGCCATGACCAGGACGAAGACGACATAGGCCGTGCTCCAGCCGTATCGCTGGCCCGCCAGGCTCACGGTCGGCTCGACCACGATGGGATAGGCCAGCAGCGCGATCAGGCTGCCGAGGTTGCTGGCGGCGTAGAGGACGTAGGGCTCGCCCGCCTGCCCCCGGAACACGCGAGCGTGCCACGCCTGAACCAGCGGCGCGGTGGCCGAGACGGCGGCGAACGGCGCGCCGATGGAGACGGCCAGCACCGCCAGCAGCCACAGCGCCGGCTGCTCCGGGACCGGATCGCCGAGGAGGCCCGTGACCCTCAGCGGCAGGGCCAGGGCCGCGACCAGCAGCACGGCCACATGCACCATCGCCTGCGTCCGCACCGACGGCAGCTTCTGGAGCAGGTGCGCATAGCCGTAGCCCGCCAGCAGCGCGGCCTGGAAGAAGGCCATGCTGGTGTTCCACACCGCGGGAGACCCGCCCAGCAGCGGCAGCACCAGCTTGGCGACCATCGGCTGGACGAAGAAGATCAGCGCCGCGCCGGAGAAGGCGGCCAGCACGAACAGCAGCGACGTTGCGGGCTTGGCCGTGGTCATGGACTCGATTCGGCTTGAAACAACGGGGCCGGGGATGTTGGGCTGCTCGCCGCCGCCTTGGCTAGACCCGCCCGGAGCCCCAGAATGTTCTCCATCGAGATCGACACCCTCGCCCGCCTGCTGATCGACGAGGCCCGGGGCAAGGGCCTGCGGATCGTCACCGCCGAGAGCTGCACGGGGGGCCTCGTCTCCGGCGCCATCTGTTCGGTCGCCGGGGCGTCGGACGTGTTGGAACGCGGCTTCATCACCTACTCCAACCGCGCCAAGCAGGAGGTGCTGGACGTGCCCGGCGACCTGCTGGCCGACCACGGCGCCGTGTCCGAGCCGGTCGCGAGGGCGATGGCCGAAGGGGCGCTCGCCGCCGCCAGCGCCCACGTCGCGGTCGCCGTCACCGGGGTCGCCGGCCCCGGCGGCGGCACGCCCATGAAGCCCGTCGGCACGGTCCACTTCGCCACCGCCGGCGCCCGCAAGGGCATCGCCCACCGGATGGAGATGTTCGAGCTGGCCGACCGCAACGCCGTGCAGCTCGCCAGCGTGGCTACGGCGCTGCAGATGCTGCGGGACGCGCTGTAGCGCCGTAGAGCGCGTGCGCCCGCGCCTCGAAGCAGGCGACCAGCTTGTCCACCGCGTACTGGAAGTTCGCCGCCAGCAGGGTCTCCAGCAGCCGGGACTTGAAGGCGAAGTCGATGTCGAAGTGGAGCTTGGCCCCCTCGCCCTCCGGCGTGAACCGCCAGTTGCTGGTCAGATGCCTGAACGGCCCGTGCAGCAGGTCGATGCGGACGTGGTCGGCCGTGGAATCCCGCGTCACCCGCGTCGCGAACCGCTCCTTCAGCAGCGAGAAGCCGACCTGGGCCTCGGCGTCCAGGGTGTCGACGCCGGGCGACAGCTCGCGCTGGTTCCAGGTGCGCATGGACGTCACCCACGGCACGAACCGGGGATAGGCTTCCACATCGCCCACCAGCGCGAAAAGCTGGGCGGGCGTGTACGGCAGGACGTGGTTCAGCTCGTGCCTCACGCCCCCAGGGCCTCGCGGGCGGCCTTGAGGCGGGCGAAGTCCTCGCCGGCATGGTGCGACGAGCGGGTCAGCGGGCTGGCCGAGACCATCAGGAAGCCCTTGGCCCTGGCGATGGCCTCATAGGCCGAGAACTCGTCGGGCGTGACGAACCGGTCGATGGCTGCGTGCTTGCGGGTCGGCTGGAGGTACTGGCCGATGGTGATGAAGTCGACGCCGGCCGAGCGCATGTCGTCCATCACCTGCATCACCTCTTCCTTGGTCTCGCCCAGGCCGACCATCACGCCGGACTTGGTGAACTGGGAGGGGTCGCGCTCCTTCACCCGCTCAAGCAGGCGCAGGGAAGCGTAGTAGCGGGCGCCGGGCCTGATCTTCAGGTAGAGGCGCGGCACGGTCTCCAGGTTGTGGTTGAAGACGTCGGGCCGGGAATCGATGACCGTCTCGGCCGCGTTCGCCTTGCGCAGGAAGTCGGGGGTCAGGATTTCGACGGTCGTGCCGGGCGCCGCCGCGCGGATCGCCGTGACCACGGCCGCGAAGTGGGCCGCGCCGCCGTCGGCCAGGTCATCGCGGTCGACCGAAGTGATGACGACGTGCTTCAGCCCCATCTTCGCCACCGCATCGCCAACGCGGGCGGGCTCGGTGGGATCGAGGGGGCCCGGCAGGCCGGTCGTGACGTTGCAGAAGGCGCAGGCCCGCGTGCAGATCTCGCCCATGATCATCATCGTCGCGTGCTTCTGGCTCCAGCACTCGCCGATGTTGGGGCAGGCCGCCTCCTCGCAGACGGTCGTCAGGCCGTGCTCGCGCACGATGCCGCGGGTCTCGTTGTAGCCCGCCGAGCCCGGCGCCCGCACCCGCAGCCACTCGGGCTTGCGCAGGATGGGGGTGTCGGGGCGGGCCTGCTTTTCCGGGTGGCGCGGCCGGGCCTTCGTCGTGTCGATCACGGTGACCATGCGGCCTAGATCGGCTTTTCGCGAAGCGGGATCAAGTGACGAGGATTCCGCACGGCCGCGTTATCCGTCATCCTGGACAGGACGCCCCCGGATTCAGCAACGCCTTGTCCCTTCGCCTTCTCGCCGCCGCCCTCGCCTTCCTGACCCTGGCCGCATGCGGGCCGGGCGACGACCCGGCGCCGTTCACCGACAGCCGCATTCCGCCCGCGCTGTCCCCCAACCACTATCCGCCCGAGGGCTGGGCCTGGGGCCTGGTGCGGGCGGGCAAGGCCCCGGCCCAACGGTACGGCGTGGCGACGACGAAGGTCACGCCGTCCGCCCAGGTCCTGATCCTGACCGGCTACGGCGAAAGCGCCGAGGCGTGGTTCGAGACGGTGGCCGAGCTGAACCGGCGCGGCTTCACCGTCTGGGTGCTGGAGCGGGCCGGTCAAGGGGGATCGGGCCGCTACTCGCCGTTCCGCGACCTGGGCCACGCGCCCAGCTTCGACCCCGATGTCGACGCCGTGCGGGCGATGGAGCGGGTGGTGATCCGCGACAGGCCGCTGGTGGTGGTCGGCCATGGCGTCGGGGCGCTCGTCGCCCTGCGCGCCGTGGAGCAGGGGCTGGCGGCGGACGGCCTCGTCCTCTCATCCCCCGTGCTGGACGATCCGGCCATGCGCGAACACCGCGGGCGGGCCGTCTGGGCGCGGCGCCTGGGCCTGGGCTGGCTGAACGCGCCGGGGTCGGGGGGATGGGACCGCAAGGCGACGATGAGCGTGCAGCGCCACTGGCAACTGGCCAACCCGGACCTGCGCATGGGCGGTCCGAGCCTGGCCTGGACGGCGGCCTTCCTCGATTCGGCGGACGCGGCGCGGGCGGGGCTGGATGCGGTGAAGGGGCCGGTCCTGGCGCTCGGCGCTCCCTGCCCGGCCGTGGCATGGTGCGTGTCGAACCCCGCCGCCCGCGACAAATCGCGCATTCCCTGGATCCAGGCCATCTCGACGTTCGTCAAGGAAGGGATCGAGGCGCGGTCCGCTCACCAATTGTGACACATCTTTTCAAGCCGCAAGCCGAGCTATAGAGTCCGCTAACCAGAATGACGGCGGGAAACACCCGGGGAGTTTCACCTGCATGCCGCGGGCTTATGACGCGCGGGAAGGCGAGCGGTCGGTATTCGACGCGTTGCTCGACGCCCGTGATCGTTACGGGGCCAAGAAGCCCATCCTGGAAGACCAGGAACGTAATCCACTTACCTATGCCGACCTGATCCGGGCTGCGTTCGCGCTCGGCCGCAAGATCGCCGCCGTCACCAGGCCGGGCGAGCACGTGGGCGTCCTGCTGCCCTCCAGCGCCGGGGTCGTGGTGACCTTCTTCGCCCTGCACGCCTTCGGGCGCGTGCCTACCATGCTCAACTTCACCTCGGGCCTGCGCAACCTGCGGGCCGCCTGCAAGACGGCGGACGTCAAGCGCGTGCTGACCGCCCACCGCTTCATCGAGCAGGGCAAGCTGCACGACGTGGTCGACGCCCTGGAGGAGCAGTGCGAGGTCATCTACCTCGAGGACGTGCGGGCGAAGATCGGCCTGCCCGACAAGCTGTTCGCGCTCGCCGCCGAGAAATTCCCCCGGCGTTTCCGGGTGGAGACGAAGCATGCGGACCCCGGCGTCGTGCTGTTCACCTCCGGCAGCTTCGGCGCGCCGCGCGGGGTGGTGCTGAGCCAGGGCAACCTCGTCTCCAACGTCACGCAGATCGCCGCCCACATCGAGCTGGACCCCGACTGGGTGGTGTTCAACCCGCTGCCGACCTTCCACTGCTTCGGCCTGACCGGCGGGGTGCTGCTGCCGCTGCTGACGGGGATGAAGGCGTTCGAGTACCCCTCGCCCCTGCACGTGAAGCAGATCCCGGGGCTGGTGCGCGAGAGCAAGGCGTCGATCCTGTTCGCCACCGACACCTTCATCAACCAGTACGCCAGGGCCGCCGAGCCGGGAGACCTGTCCGGCCTGCAGTTCGTGGTCTGCGGCGCCGAGAAGGTGCGCGAGGAAACCCACAACCTGATCCGGGAGCGCTTCGGCCCCATCCCGCTGCTGGAAGGCTACGGCGCGACCGAGGCCTCGCCCGTGGTGGCGGTCAACAAGCCGGACGACAACCGCGTCGGCACCGTCGGCGGCCTGCTGCCCGGCATGGAGGCGCGGATCGAGCCGGTTGAGGGCATCTCCAAGGGCGGGCGCCTCTATGTGCGCGGCCCCAACATCATGTCCGGCTACCTGATGGAGGACGGCCGGACCGAGCCGCCGCCCGGCGGCTGGCACGACACCGGCGACGTCGTCACCATGACCGACGACCGCTGGATCACCATCCAGGGCCGGGTGAAGCGCTTCGCCAAGATCGGCGGCGAGATGGTCTCCCTGACGGCGGCCGAGGACCTCGCATCGGCGGTGTGGCCGGACGGGCGGCATGCGGTGATCTCCATGCCCGACCCCAAGAAGGGCGAGAAGCTGGTCCTCGTGACCGACTGCTCCAGCGCCGACGTGGCGCCGCTCGTGGCCCATGCCCAGACCATCGGCGCGCCGGAGCTGGCCGTGCCGCGCAAGATTCTCAAGGTGCCGGAGGTGCCCGTGCTGGGCACCGGCAAGACCGACTATGTCGCGATCCAGCGGATGGCCGAAACGGAGGCCAGAGCCGCGTAAACGAGGAGGGAGAAGCTGTGGAAAGGTTGAACATCTGGGCGCCGCGCGTCCTGAGCGTCCTGCGTATCGTCGCTGCGCTTGCGTTCATGCAGCATGGCTTGATGAAGCTGTTCGGCTTCCCCTCTCCCATGGAGGGCGCTCCCGATCCGCTTCCCCCGATGCTGCTGGCCGCCGGATGCCTGGAGGTCGTCGGCGGTGGGCTGCTGCTCGTCGGCCTGCTCAGCCGCCCGGTCGCCTTCATCCTCTCGGGCATGATGGCCGTGGCCTACTTCATGGCTCACGCCACCAAGGGTTTCCACCCGATCCTGAACGGCGGCGAACTGGCGGTGATCTACTGCTTCCTGTTCTTCTACTTCGTCTTCTCGGGCCCCGGCCCGTGGAGCCTGGACGCCTTGCTGAGGAAGCGAGCCTAGCCCCCTCAGAGGTGGAGCACGCGGCCGTAGGCATCGAGTACGGCCTCGTGCATCGCTTCGCTGAGGGTCGGGTGCGGGAAGACGGTCGCCATCAGGTCCTCCTCCGTCGCCTCCATGGTGAGGGCGATGGCGAAACCCTGAACCATCTCCGTCACTTCCGCCCCGATCATGTGGGCGCCGAGCAGGGCCCCGGTCCTGGCGTCGAACACCGTCTTGATGAAGCCCTCGGTCTCGCCCGCCGCGATGGCCTTGCCGTTGACGCGGAAGGGGAAGCGCCCGGCCTTCACCTCGTGGCCCGCCGCTTTCGCGGCGGCTTCGGTCAGGCCGACGGAGGCGATCTGCGGAGTCGAATAGGTGCAGCCGGGGATGGGCGCCGACAAGTTCGGCGCCTTGATCCCGGCGATGGCCTCGACGCAGTGGACGCCTTCATGGCTGGCCTTGTGGGCGAGCCAGGGCGGTCCGGCCACGTCGCCGATGGCGTAGAGGCCGGGGACGTTCGTCCTGCCGTGGGCGTCGTTCACGACGTGGCCCCGGTCGAGCTTCACGCCCAGGGCTTCCAGGCCGAGCCCCTCGACGTTGCCCTCGATGCCGACGGCGACGATGGCGACCGCCGCCTCCAGGGTCTCGCCTTCGAGCGCGACTGAAACGCCCGTCTTGGTCTTCGACAGCTTCTGGACCTTGGCCCCGACGCGGAACTTCAGGCCGCGCTTCTCGAACGCCTTGCGGGCGGCCGCCGAGACCTCCTCGTCCTCCACCGGCAGGATGCGGTCCATGGCCTCGATCACCGTAACTTCCGCGCCCAAGGCCCGATAGAAGCTGGCGAATTCGATGCCGATGGCGCCCGAGCCGATGACGATCAGCGACTTCGGGGCGGCCTTCGGGACCATGGCCTCGCGGTAGGTCCAGACGCGCTCGCCGTCCGGCTCCAGCCCGATGGCGGGGATGGTCCGCGCCCGCGCGCCGGTCGCCAGGATGACGTGCCTGGCCTGGATCGTGCGCTTGCCGACGATCACCTTCGGCGCGGGCGAGCCCTTCTCCAGCTTCGCCTCGCCGTCGATCACCTCGATCTTGTGCTTCTTCATCAGGAAGGCGACGCCCCCTGAAAGCTGCTTGGCGACCTTGCGCGAGCGGTCGACAACGCCAGCAAAATCAAAGGATGCGCCCTCGATCTTCAGGCCGTAGTCGCCCAGGTGGCCGAGCTGCTCGAAGAGCTCGCCGCTCTTGAGCAGCGCCTTGGTCGGGATGCAGCCCCAGTTCAGGCACACCCCGCCCAGCGCCTCGCGCTCGACGATGGCGGTCTTCAGGCCGAGCTGGCTGGCGCGGATGGCCGTGACATAGCCGCCGGGGCCCGCGCCGATCACGACGACATCGAAATCGCTCATACCAGCATCGCCGCAGGTTCCTCGATCAAGGTCTTGAAGACGCTGAGGAACCGCGCCCCGATGGCCCCGTCCACGACCCGGTGGTCGCAGGTGAGCGTGACCGTCATCATCGTGGCGACGGCCAGTTGCCCGTCCTTCACCACCGGCCGCTGTTCGCCGACGCCGACGCTCATGATCGCGCCCTGCGGCTCGTTGATGATCGAGGCGAAGGACCTGATGCCGAACATGCCGAGGTTGGAGACGGTGAAGGTGCCGCCCTGGAACTCCTCGGGCTTCAGCTTCTTGCCCCGCGCCCGTTCGGCAAGGTCCTTCATCTCGGTGGCGATCTGGGCGAGGCCCTTGGTCTCTGCGGCCCGGACGATGGGGGTGATCAGCCCGCCCTCGACCGCCACGGCCACCGCCACGTCGGCGTGGTGGTGCAGGGCGATGCCCTCGGGCGTGTAGCTGGCGTTGGCCTCCGGCTCACGCCTGAGGGCCACGGCGGCGGCCTTGATGACGAGGTCGTTGACGCTGACCTTCACGCCGTCCTTTTCGAGCAGGGCGTTGATGCGGGCGCGGGCGGCCAGGAGGGCGTCGATCTCCAGGTCGATGGTCAGCGGGAAGTGCGGCACGTCGCGGAAGCTGTCGGTCATCCGCCGGGCGATGACCTTGCGCATGCCGTCGAGGGGGACGAGGTCGTAGCTACCGGGGGCGATGCCGAGCTGTTCCAGGCTCTGGGCCTGGCGGGGGGCGGCTTGCGGGGCGGCGGCGGGGGCCTTGCCGCGGGCGGCCTCGATGTCGGCCTTGACGATGCGGCCGTGGGGGCCGGTGCCTTTCAGGGCCTTCAGGTCGAGGCCGGATTGTTCGGCGAGGCGGCGGGCCAGCGGCGAGGCGAAGGTGCGGGTTGCGTCCTTGCCCCCTCCGGCCCTCCGGGCCACCTCCCCCGGAGGGGGAGGATCCTTGGTCGGCGCTGGCTTAGGATGCTCCCCCTTCGGGGGAGCTGTCGGCGCAGCCGACTGAGGGGGCGCGTCGCCGTCGCCCTTCAACCGCGCGATCGGCGTGTTGACCTTCACGCCCTCGGTCCCGGCCGCGACGAGGATCGCCTCCACGACCCCCTCGTCCACCGCCTCGACCTCCATGGTGGCCTTGTCGGTCTCGATCTCGGCGATCACGTCGCCGGCCTTGACCTCGTCGCCTTCCTTGACGTGCCACTTGGCCAGGGCGCCCTCCTCCATCGTCGGAGACAGCGCGGGCATCAGGATGTCGGTCATGCGTCTTCTCGCGACAGATGGGCGAGGTCGGCCGCGTGGGCTTCCCAGTTCCGGCCGTCGAAGGCCGCGATGCGCAGGTCCAGGCCCGACGTGTCGTCCAGGCAGCGGGCGTTCACCGACCATCCGTCCGGGTTCGAGCGCGGGCGGTAGAAGGCCTTCACCCCGCAGACCGAGCAGAAGGTGTGCTTCGCGGTCCCGGTGTTGAAGGCATAGGTCGTGATCTTGTCCTCGCCCGCCGTCAGGCGGAACCGGCTCTCGGGCACGATGACGTGGATGAAACCGACCCTCGCGCACATCGAGCAGTTGCAGGTCTGGGCCTCGACCACGGCCGGCAGGTCGGCCTCGAACCTCACCGCGCCGCAGTGGCAGCCGCCGGAATGGGCCTTCATCGGTAGCAGACCTCCTTGGCCGCCTTCACGATCTTGTCGACCGAGGGCAGCGACAGGGCTTCCAGGTTGGCGGCGTAGGGCAGCGGCACGTCCTCCTGATGAACCCGCAGCGGCGGGGCGTCGAGGTAGTCGAACGCCTCGGCCGTCACCCGCGCCACGATCTCGGCGCCGACGCCCATCGGGCCCCAGCCCTCCTCGCAGGTGACGAGGCGGTTGGTCTTCCTCACGCTTTCCAGCACCGTCTCCATGTCGAGCGGGCGGATGGTGCGCAGGTCCACGACCTCGGCCTCGATGCCGTCCCTGGCCAGTTCCTCGGCCGCCTT
This sequence comes from uncultured Caulobacter sp., assembly GCA_964579695.1. Classification (GTDB taxonomy): domain Bacteria; phylum Pseudomonadota; class Alphaproteobacteria; order Caulobacterales; family Caulobacteraceae; genus Caulobacter. The sequence goes on from CAZOHI010000001.1 coordinate 87,150, forward strand.
CAGCGCCAGCCCGACCATGCGGGAGTGGGCGGTCAGCGTCACGCCGTCGCCCTCGCGCCGCACCTTGGCCTTGCCGATGGGCACGACCCAGTCCTCCACGTCGGGAATCTCGAACTCCACGCCGTACATCATCTCGTGTTCGAGGAAGACGACGGGGTTGGGGTCGCGGATGGCGGCCTTGAGCAGGCCCTTGGCGTCGGCGGCGTCATAGGGCGCCACGACCTTCAGGCCCGGCACGTGGCCGTACCAGGCGCTGTAGTCCTGGCTGTGCTGGGCGCCCACGCGGGCTGCGGCGCCGTTCGGACCGCGGAAGACGATGGACGACCTGATCTGGCCGCCGGACATGTAGAGCGTCTTGGCGGCCGAATTGATGATCTGGTCGATGGCCTGCATGGCGAAGTTCCAGGTCATGAACTCGACGATGGGCTTCAGCCCCGCCATCGCCGCGCCGACGCCGAGCCCTGCGAAGCCGTGCTCGGTGATCGGGGTGTCGATGACGCGGCGCTCGCCGAACTCGTCCAGCAGGCCCCGGCTGACCTTGTAGGCGCCCTGGTACTGGGCGACCTCCTCGCCCATCAGGAACACCGTCTCGTCGCGGCGCATCTCCTCGGCCATGGCGTCGCGCAGGGCGTCGCGGACGGTGATCTTCACCGTCGGGCCGGAAAAGGCGGGCTCGGCGGGGACGACGGGCGCGGGGCCCTCGCCCTCGGGCTTCGTATCGGCTGTCTCGGGGGGTTGCTTCTCGGGGTCGCCGGCGGCGGATTCGTCAGCCTTCTCAACGGGCGCGGGCGCCTTCGCGGTATCGGAAGGGGCGCTTTTGTCTTCCTTTGTCTCGCCTGCATCCGTCTCGCCCTTCAGGCGGGCGATCGGCGCGTTGACCTTCACGCCTTCGGTCCCGGCGGCGACGAGGATGGCCTCCACGACCCCTTCGTCCACGGCCTCGACCTCCATGGTCGCCTTGTCGGTCTCGATCTCGGCGATCACGTCGCCGGCCTTGACCTCGTCGCCTTCCTTGACGTGCCACTTGGCGAGGGTCCCCTCCTCCATCGTGGGCGAGAGGGCCGGCATCAGCACTTCCACGCTCATCGGGCCGCCTCCAAGTAGACGTCCGTGTACAGCTCGGAAGGCTCCGGCTCCGGCGAGGTCCGCGCGAACTCGGCCGCGTCGGCGACGATCTTCTTCACCTCGGCGTCGATGGCCTTCAGGTCGTCCTGGGTGGCCGTCAGCCGCTCGCGCAGGTGGTCGAGGGGGTCGCGGGTCTTCTTGACCTCGTCCACCTCCTCCTTGGTGCGGTACTTGGCCGGGTCGCTCATCGAGTGGCCCCGGTAGCGGTAGGTCTTCATCTCCAGGATGTAGGGCCCCTTGCCCGAGCGGGCGTGGTCGGCGGCCTTCTTCCCGGCCCTGGCGACAGCCTCGACGTCCATGCCGTCGACCTCCTCGCCGGGGATGTTGAACGATACGCCCCGCTTGTGCAGCCGCGTCTCGGACGACGACCGCTCGATGGAGGTGCCCATGGCGTACTGGTTGTTCTCGACCACATAGACGACCGGCAGGTTCCACAGCTCGGCCATGTTGAAGCTCTCGTAGACCTGCCCCTGGTTGGCCGCGCCGTCGCCGAAGTAGGTGAAGCTGACGGACTTGTTCTCCCGGTAGCTGTTGGCCAGCGCCAGGCCCGTGCCGAGCGAGACCTGCGCTCCCACGATCCCGTGGCCGCCGTAGAATCCGGTCTCGGTCGAGAACATGTGCATCGACCCGCCCTTGCCCTTGGACGAGCCCCCGGCCCGGCCGGTCAGCTCGGCCATGACCTCGCGCGGGTCCATCCCGGCGGCCAGCATGTGGCCGTGGTCGCGGTAGCCGGTGATGATCTGGTCGCCGTCCTGCTTGACGGACTGCATCCCGACGGCGATCGCCTCCTGCCCGATGTACAGGTGGCAGAAGCCGCCGATCAGCCCCATGCCGTAGAGCTGTCCGGCCCGTTCCTCGAACCGCCGGATGAGCAGCATGTCCCGATACCAGGACAGCAGCCGGTCATTGTTGTTGGAGTTGTCCTTGGGGGAAGGACCCTTCCGCGCACGCGCCATGTTTCGTCCTCTCGCGGCCGCTCTGGTGGCGGTCTTCGTCGCCCTCGGACCTGGGGGGAAGGTCCGCCGTCAGGGCTTGGTGATGCGGATCACATAGTCCCTGGGATCGGCGAAGCCTAGAAGGGAACGCGCACGTTCTTCCAGAAGGTCCGCCGACAGGCTGCCGTTGCGCAGCAAACGGGCGCGGGCTTCGAGGTCCATGCGCTGTGCGCGCACATGCGTCAGTTCCGCATGCCGCCGGGCCAGCACCACGTCCCGCTGGTCGGCCGACAGCATCCCCCGCTCGCCCGTCAGGGCGTGGAAGGCGAAGTAGGCGATCAACGCCAGCAGGATGGCGGTCAGCGTGTAGGGTTGGACGCGGGCGAGCATGGGCGATTCCACAAGGAACGCCCGAGACTTGGACCGTTATGTTTAATGGGCGGCTAACGCTGCTTCAGAGCGCCCCGTCCGGCGTAGATCGCCTGGTCGCCGAGCTGCTCCTCGATGCGCAGGAGCTGGTTGTACTTGGCCAGCCGGTCGGAACGGGCCAGCGAGCCGGTCTTGATCTGCCCGCAGTTGGTGGCGACGGCGAGGTCGGCGATGGTCGCGTCCTCGGTCTCGCCCGAGCGGTGGCTCATCACGGCGGTGTAGCCGGCGCGGTGGGCCATATCGACGGCGTCCAGGGTCTCGGACAGGGTGCCGATCTGGTTGACCTTCACCAGGATGGAGTTGCCCAGCCCCTTGCCGATGCCCATCGACAGGCGCTCGGGGTTGGTCACGAACAGGTCGTCGCCGACGAGCTGGACCTTGCCGCCCAGCTTGTCGGTCAGCAGCTTCCAGCCCTCGAAGTCGTCCTCGCCGCAGCCGTCCTCGATGGAGACGATGGGGAACTTGGCGACGAGGTCGGCCAGGTAGTCGACCATCCCGGCCGGATCGAGGGTCTTGCCCTCCCCTTCCAGCTCGTACCTGCCGTTCTTGAAGAACTCGGTGGAGGCCACGTCCAGGCCGAGCACGAAGTCGTCGCCGACCTTGTAGCCCGCCTTCTCTCCCGCGCTGACGATGAAGGCCAGGGCCTCTTCCGCCGAGCCGATGCCCGGGGCGAAGCCGCCTTCGTCGCCGACGTTGGTGTTGTGGCCGGCGTCCTTCAGGGCCTTCTTCAGGCCGTGGAAGATCTCCGCGCCCATGCGCAGGCCCTCGGAGAAGGTCGCCGCGCCCGTCGGCAGGATCATGAACTCCTGGATGTCGATGGGGTTGTCGGCGTGGGCGCCGCCGTTGATGATGTTCATCATCGGGACCGGCAGCACGCGGGCCGAGACGCCGCCGACGTACTTGTAGAGGGGCAGGCCCGCCGATTGGGCCGCCGCCTTGGCCGTGGCCAGCGAGACGCCCAGGATGGCGTTGGCGCCGAGGCGCGACTTGTTCTTCGTGCCGTCCAGCTCGATCAGCAGCGAATCGATCCGGCGCTGGTCCTCGGCGTCCGAACCCGACAGGGCGTCGAAGATTTCACCGTTCACGGCGGCCACGGCCTGGAGCACGCCCTTGCCGAGATAGCGGTCCTTCTCGCCGTCGCGCTTCTCCACCGCCTCGTGGGCGCCGGTCGAGGCGCCGGAGGGGACGGCGGCGCGGCCGAAGGCGCCGTCTTCGAGGGTCACGTCCACCTCGACCGTCGGATTGCCCCGGCTGTCCAGGATTTCGCGGGCGATGATGTCGACGATCTCGGTCATGAGGCTCCCCTTTTCGGCGCGGGTGGCTTAGCGGTGCGGGGAAGAATCCGCAACCGCTGGAGGTCCCATGCTGCTGATCGAGAAGGACGGCCCGGTCGCCGTCGTCACCCTGAACCGCCCCGAAGCCATGAACGCCATGTCCAAGGCCATGCGCGCCAAGCTGTACGAGGCCATGGTCGCCCTGAACGACGACCCGGAGGTCAGCGCCGTCGTCCTGACCGGCGCGGGCGAGCGGGCCTTCACGGCGGGGCTGGACCTGAAGGAGCTGGGCTCCGATCCCAACGCCATGAGCGCGGCCAACGCCGAGGGCGCCGAGCAGAACCCGGTCAAGGCCATCGAGCTGTGCGCCAAGCCGGTGATCGGGGCGATCAACGGCGTGGCCATCACCGGCGGCTTCGAGGTGGCGCTGGCCTGCGACGTGCTGATCGCCTCCGAGAACGCCCGCTTCGCCGACACCCACGCCCGGGTCGGGATCATGCCGGGCTGGGGCCTGTCGCAGAAGCTGTCGCGGCTGATCGGCGTCTACCGGGCCAAGGAACTGTCGCTGAGCGGCAACTTCCTGGATGCGAAGACGGCCTACGAGTGGGGCCTGGTCAACCGCGTGGTCCCGGCGGCGGAACTGCTGCCCACGGCCAAGAAGCTGGCCGCCGACATGGCGACGATCCCGGTCGAGACGCTGACCTTCTACAAGCGCCTCATCGACGACGGCTTCGAGCGGTCGTTCCGCAAGGGGCTGAAGATCGAGCACAAGCGCTCCTCCCGCCACAATCGCGAGGTCACGCCGGAAGCCGTCGAAGCCCGCCGCGCGGCCGTGCAGGCCAGGGCGAGGACGCAAGGCTAGGCACGAAAAAGCGCGCGGGCCGGAACCCGCGCGCTCATCGCGATCCGAACGGATCGGAAGGCTTAGTCTTCCTTCGGCGTCAGGACCTGACGGCCCCGGTACATGCCGGTCTTCAGGTCGACGTGGTGCGGACGGCGCAGCTCGCCGGTGTCCTTGTCTTCCACGTAGGAGTTCGGGCCGAGCGCATGGTGCGAGCGGCGCATGTTCCGCCGCGAGGGCGATGTTTTGCGTTTAGGAACGGCCATCGGAGTAACTCTGCTCGCAGGCGGTGAATCGGAAGCCGCGGCTTATGCCCTAAGTGTCGGCGCCCGGCAAGCCTTGCAGATGGGCGCGGTAGTCCGTTCGCTGATGGAGAACGCGCACGACAAGAACGAAGTCCTCGTGCTCGACATAGAAGATGATGTGGCTGCCAGTGCTCATGCGCCGCAAACCGGCGAGGACATGACCGCAGTTCACGCCGACCGCCGGTCGCGATGATATCCTGTGCAGGCGCTGTCCGATCGCTTGGCGATAGGCGGCGGCCTGCGCTTCACCCCAAGCCTCTCGTGAGCGCTTTTCGATGTCCGTCAGGTCGATATGAGCCAGGGCTGTGAGCCGTAGCTCCTTCACAGGGACTCCATGAAGGCGTCGATCTCTTCAGGCGTCTTCAGGGTGATGAAGCGTCCAGCCTCATAGTCATCGATGCCGAGTTGGATGGATTCCCGAAGCTCCTCGAGCTTGCGCTCGTCGATTCGGTCCTGTTTGCCCAAGAGGCGGAGCGCGTCCCTCACGACCTCGCCCTCATCGAGGTAGAGGCCTGAATCCACCTTCTGGCGGACCATTTCTTCCAGCGCGGGGGTAAGCTCGACCTTCATCCCTCGATCCTAACCCGACATACGGCCTACACCAACCGGCTCTGCTCCTTGGCCGCCGCGATGAAGCTGGCGAACAGGGGGTGAGGGGCGAAGGGGCGGCTCTTGAGTTCCGGGTGGAACTGGACGCCGACGAACCAGATGTGGTCCTGGCGCTCGACGATCTCGGGCAGCACGCCGTCGGGCGAGCGGCCGGTCAGCTTCAGGCCCGTCGATTCGAGCTTCTCACCGTAGCCGATGTTGACCTCGTAGCGGTGCCGGTGGCGCTCGCTGATCGCCGTGTCGCCGTAGATGTCGGCGATGCGCGAACCCGGCGTCAGGACGGCGTCATAGGCCCCCAGGCGCATGGTGCCGCCCAGGTCGTCGCCCTCGCGGCGCTCGACCCGCTGGTTGCCCTGGACCCACTCGGTCATCAGGCCCACGACCGGCTCCCTGGCCGGGCCGAACTCGGTGGACGAGGCGCCCTCGACGCCGGCGACGTTCCGCAGGGCCTCGATGACCGCCATCTGCATGCCGAAGCAGATGCCGAAGTAGGGCACGTTGCGTTCGCGGGCGAACTGGGCCGCGCGAATCTTGCCCTCCGCGCCCCGCTCGCCGAAGCCGCCGGGCACGAGGATGCCGTGCACCCCCTCCAGCCGCGCGGCCGCCGCGCCGGGCTCGCCCTCGAAAGCCTCGCTCTCGACCCAGTCGAGGTTGACCTTCACCTTGTTGGCAAGTCCGCCGTGAATCAGCGCTTCAATCAATGACTTGTAGGCGTCTTTTAAGACGGTGTACTTGCCGACCACCGCCACCGTGACCTCCCCGTCGGGGTTGGTCATCACCTCGTCGATGTCCTGCCAGCGCGACAGGTCGGGCTTGGGCGCGTCGGTCATGCCGAACACGTTCAGCACCTCCGAATCCAGCCCCTCGCGGTGGTAGTCGAGCGGCACGGCGTAGATGGACGACGAGTCCATCGCCTGGATGACCGCGCTCGGCCGCACGTTGCAGAACAGGCCGATCTTGCGCTTCTCCTCCGGCGGGATCGGCTGCTCGCAGCGGCACAGCAGCACGTCGGGCTGGATGCCGATGGAGCGCAGCTCCTTCACCGAATGCTGCGTCGGCTTGGTCTTCATCTCGCCCGCCGTCTTGATGAACGGGAGCAGGGTCAGGTGGACGTAGCAGGTGCTGCCGCGCGGCAGGTCGTTGCCGAGCTGGCGGATGGCTTCGAAGAACGGCAGGCCCTCGATGTCGCCGACCGTGCCGCCGATCTCGACCAGCACGAAGTCGACGCCCTCGCCCGGGTCGGACAGGACGAACTGCTTTATCTCGTTGGTGACGTGAGGGATCACCTGGACGGTGGCGCCGAGGTAGTCGCCCCGCCGCTCCTTCTCGATGATGGTCTTGTAGATCTGGCCCGTCGTGATGTTGTCGGCCTTGGTCGCCGACACGCCGGTGAAACGCTCGTAGTGGCCGAGGTCGAGGTCCGTCTCGGCCCCGTCGTCGGTGACGAACACCTCGCCGTGCTGATAGGGGCTCATCGTCCCCGGATCGACGTTGAGGTACGGGTCGAGCTTGCGCAGCCGGACCTTGTAGCCACGAGCCTGCAGCAACGCGCCAAGCGCCGCGGAGGCGAGGCCTTTTCCAAGAGAGGAGACCACGCCGCCGGTGATGAAGATGTACCGGGTCATGGGGGGTCAGGTTAGCCCTGATTCGGGCCAACGGCGCGGTACGCTGGACAGGATATGCACAGGCTTATTGCAGCGGGTCGTTGGTGGCGGGGGCCTGGCTGGGGAGGCGCAGCATCGGCTCCGGCGCCGAGACCGGCGGCGGGGCGGATTCCTCGGCCGGGGCGGCGGGCGCCGGGGCCTGGTTCAGCTTGCTGGCGTCCAGCGCATCGATGGTCAGGCGGTCGGTGACCGACGAGGACGACCGCTCGCGCCCGGCCAGCAGCGTCAGCGCGATGCTCAGCAGCAGGAAGACCGAGAACAGGATCCAGGTCGTGCGGGTCAGCAGGTCCCCCGCCCCGCGCGCGGTCATGAAGCCGGTCGGCCCGCCGCCCATGCCCAGCGCCCCGCCCTCGGAGCGTTGCAGCAGCACCACGCCGATCAGGGCGATGCACACGAGGATGTGGATGGTCAGGAGGATGCCGAGCAGCATGTTTGGCCGAACCCTGGGCGAAATGAAGCGGCCCCTCTAGCACCGCGAAGCCCGCCGCGCCATAGCTGGGGACGCCACACCCCCGGGCCAAGTCCATGATTCTAGAAACCGAACGCCTGGTCCTGACGCCGTTCAGCGAATCGGACGGCGCCGACCTCTATCCGCTGATGAGCGACGACGAGGTGATGGCGCACCTGGAGACGGACGGCGTCGAGGACCCGGACGAGGTGAACCTGGCCGTCGCCGCCCAGGCGGCCGCGACCGCCTCGGGCGAGATGTTCTACTGGACGATCCGCGCGGACGGCGTGCTGATCGGCTGGGCCCAGGTCACGGAATGCGACAAGCGCCGCCACCAGGCCGAGATCGCCGTCATGCTCCACCGCGACGCACGCGGGGCGGGCTATGCGGCCGAGGCGATGGCGGCGGTGGTTGGCTTTGCGGCGACGCGTGGGTTCCGCCGACTGACGGCCCGCTCGCAGGTCGGGGAGAATCGCTCGGAGGCGCTGCTGAGCCGGTTGGGGTTCGAGCAGCTCGGCTACGTCCGCGGCCAGATCGACCGCGACGGAGAGCGCAGGGACTGGCGCCTGTGGGCGGTGGAGCTTTAGCGCAACAGCTTCTGGGCCGACTTGTACTTCGGCTTGGCTCCGGCCAGCTTGGCGGCGGTCTTGCCCGCCGTGTTCTTCAACGTCGGATCCGCCCCGGCGGCGAGCAGCCGCTCGACCACGGGCGCCATCTCGGGATTGGTCTTGTAGAGCAGGGTCAGGAAGCCCTCGCCCGCCCCGACGGCGTACATCAACGGGGTCTCGCCATCGTTGTTGGCGGCGTTGACCGCCGCGCCCGCCGCCAGCAGCAGTCCGACCGTCTGGCTGTCGCCCCCGCCCACGGCCGCGCGCATCAGGGCCGTCTCGCCCTTGGCGTTGCGCAGGTCGACTTCGGCGCCGTTCGCCAGCAGCGCCGAGACCGCGTCGAGGTTGGCGGCCTGCGCGGCGGCCTGGAGCGGCGTGAGGCCGTTGCCCAGCACGACGTTCGGGTCCGCCCCGCCCTTGACCAGCGCTTCCACCGTCCCGGCGTCGTCGTTGAGGGCGGCGTACTTGAGGGCCGTGTCGCCCTTGGGCGTCGCGGCGGCCGGATCGGCTCCAGCCGCCAGAAGCGCCTCCACCGTCCCGCGGCGCGCCGTCATCAGGGCCTGGAGCCGCCCGGCGATATCCTTGCCGGTCAGGACCGGCGACCCGACCGTCCGCAGCCTGCGCTTCAGGCCCCGACCGTCGACGCCGGAGACGTCGCTCATGGCCGTCAAGAGGGGAAAGCCCTCGATCAGCGCCTCGATGGAGGCCGGGCTCGCGGCGGCGAGCAGCGGCGTGACGCCGTCGGCGTCCGCCTCGTCCGCCTTGAGGCCCTGCTCCACCAGGTAGAGCACCAGCGGGGCGTTATGGAGCCGGGCCGCGAGGTGGACCAGGGACCGGTTCTTCTCGTCGCGGGCGTCCAGGACCACGCCCTTGGCCACGAGCCTCCGTGCAAGCTCCACGTCCAGGGGCGGCCAGAGGTCCTCGTCGCTGCTCTTGTGCACCGACAGGGCGGTCACCAGCATCAGATTGCCCTTGGACGCCGCAAGGGGATCGGCCCCGGCCGCGAGCAGAACCCCCACCGCGTCCCAGTTGTGCGCGGCGACGGCGGCCTGCAAAGGCGTAAGGCCGCTGGCGGTCCTGGCGTCGATGACCCCGCCCGCGGCGATCAACAGCCTCGCCGCCTCGTCCCCGTGGGCCGCGACGGCATGGTGCAGGGCGGTGACGTCGTTGTCGCGCGTGGCCTTGGGATCGGCGCCGGCCTCCAGCAGCACCTTCATGACGTCGACCCGCCCACCTTGGGCGGCCATCATCAGCGGCGTGACGTTCTTCTGGCCCCGCTCCTCGACCGAAACGCCTTGCGCGATGAGCGTGCGGACGCGGTCGGCGGCGCCGTCCACGACCGTCTGGTGCATGGGGGAAAGTTTCGGCTCATCCTCCGCCGCGCGAACGGACAGCGAAGAAAACGCCATTGCGAGCGCCAGGCTCGCCGCCAACCACAGCCTCATAATCTCCCCCCGTGCAAAGTCAGGCCGCCTCAATGATCCCCAGGAAGTCCGCCGCCTTCAGCGACGCCCCGCCGACCAGCGCCCCGCCGACATCCTTCACCTTGAGGATTTCCGCCGCGTTCGAGGACTTCACCGAGCCGCCGTAGAGGATCGGCACGCCAGCGCCGTCCTCGCCGAATAGCTCGGCGAGGGTCGCGCGAATCGCCACGTGGACTTCCTCGATCTGCTCCAGGGTCGGGGTCAGGCCGCTGCCGATGGCCCAGACGGGCTCGTAGGCCACGGCGAAGTCCTTGCCGCGCAGGGCCTCGGGCAACGATCCCCTCACCTGCCCGGTCACCACCGCCAGCGTGTCCCCCGCCTGCCGCTCCTCCAGCGTCTCGCCGACGCAGACGATGGGCTCCAGGCCCGCATGCAGCGCGGCTTCGGTCTTGGCGGCCACCAGCGCGTCGGTCTCGCCGTAGCCCGCCCGGCGCTCGGAGTGGCCCAGGATGACGAAGGCCGCGCCCGCGTCGGCCAGCATCTGCGCCGACACGTCGCCGGTATAGGCTCCCGAGACCTCGGCGCGGCAGTCCTGGCCGCCGACGCCGACCGGGCGCCCGGCGAGCTGGTCGGCCATCAGCCGCACCAGGGTCGCGGGCGGGCAGATGGCGACACGGCAGGCCGGGGCCTTCTCCTCGAGCGCCGCCGCGACGGCCAGCGCCTCGTCCAGCGAGGCGGCCAGGCCGTTCATCTTCCAGTTTCCGGCGATCAGGGGGCGGGGTGCTGTCACGGGCAAGCCTCTGCGGATGGGAATGAAGCCACCCGCGCCTAAGGCATGATGGCGGCGCTGTCACCCTCGCGCGGCTTGCGGGGGCGGACGGCCGTCCACTATACCGCGTGGACGGCGCGCCCGCGCCGCGTCCTGCGCAAGGTTCGTCTCCGTCCATGATCACCCTGTTCCGCCGCTTTGCGAAATCCTGGGTCGCGGCCCTGCTGATCGGCCTGCTGATCATCAGCTTCGCCGTGTTCGGCATCAGCGACGTCTTCACCGGCATGAGCGCCAACACCGTTGTCCAGGCCGGATCGCGCGAGGTGAACACCGCCGAGTTCAAGCGCGAGTTCGACGCCCGCAAGGAAGCCATCGAACAGCGCGGCGGCCAGCCGATCCCCATGGAGACGGCCATCGAGCGCGGGCTGGACCGGCAGGTGCTGGACATGGTCGCCACCCGCGAGGCCATCGCCGAACTGGTCCACCGGGTGGGCGTGCGCGTCTCCGACGCCCAGGTCGCGGCCGAGATCGCCAAGATCCCCGCCTTCTTCGACCAGATCAGCGGCAAGTTCGACGCCAACCTCTATGCCTCCCGACTGGCCGAGAGGCAGTACACCAAGGAGACGTTCGAGCGGACGATCCGCGACGATATCGGCCAGCGCCACCTGCTGTCGGCCCTGGCCACGGGGCTGAAGCCGCCGAAAGCCTACGCCGCCGTGGGCGCGGCCTATGCGCTGGAAGGGCGCGACATCTCCTTCTTCCTGATCGACCCGCGCGGCGTCGAGCAGCCCAAGGAGCCGACCGACGCCGAACTGACGGCCTTCATGAAGGAGAACGCCGGGCAGCTCACCCGGCCGGAATACCGCCAGCTCACCATCGTGCGGTTCAGCGCCAAGGCGCTGGAGGCGGGCATCACCATCGACGAGGCCGAGCTGCAGAAGCGCTTCGACTTCCGCAAGGATTCGCTGTCGCAGCCGGAGTTGCGCACCGTCGCCCAGATCCCGGCCAAGGACGCCGCGACAGCCGCCCGCATCCAGCAGCAGCTTGTCCAGGGCGCCGATCCGGCCGCCGCGGCCAAGGCCGTCGGCGCCGACCCGGTGATCTATGCCGACCGCCCCAAGAGCGCGATCGTCGACCGCAAGGTGGCCGACACGGCCTTCTCGCTGAAGGAAGGCCAGGTCAGCGGCCCGATCCAGGGCGAGCTGGGCCTGTCGGTCGTCAAGGTGGTCAAGGTCACGCCCGGCAAGACCGTCACCCTCGCCGACATCCGCCCGGCCCTGGAGGAGGAACTGCGCACCGACGCGGCGGTGGAGAAGGTCTACGCCCTGACCCAGACGTACGAGGACGCCCACGGCACGGGCGACAGCGTGACGGAGGCGGCGAAGAAGGCTGGCGTGCCCGCCGCCACCCTACCCCCCGTCACCGCCCAGGGCCAGGACCAGAAGGGCGAGGCCAGCAACCTGCCCGAGAAGCTGCTGAAGGTGGCCTTCGACCTGCCCGTGGGCGGCGAGAGCGACATCGAGGACCTGGGCAAGGGCGAGTACTACGCCGTGCGGGTGGAGAAGGTGATCCCGCCCACCCTGCCGCCGCTGGCCGAGGTCAAGCCGCAGCTCACCCGCGTCTACATCCTGCGCAAGACGGCCGAGCGGATGCAGGCCCGGGCCGACGCCCTGGCCGAGCGCGTCCGCAAGGGCGAGACGCTGGCCGCCGTCGCCGCCTCGACCGGCGCCAAGGTCACCACCGTCCCCGGCATCAGCCGCGCCAACGCCCAGCAGTACGCCGCCCTCGGCCGCGACATGATCATCAAGGCGTTCGGCGCGCCCAAGGGCGATGTCTTCGTGGCCCAGAACCCGCAGTTCGGCTTCGCCGTCGCCAGGGTGGATGCTGTCACCCCCGCCAAGGCGGATACGGTCGCGGGCCTCGTCGCGCCCCAGCAGGCCCAGCTTTCCGAGGCCCTGTTCAACGACGTGGAAGGCGCCATCGCCGGATACGCCCGCACCAAGGCCAAGGTCCGCACCGACCTCGACAAGGCCCGGCTGGCGCTCGGCGTCGATCCCAAGCAGGTCCCCGGCCAGCCCGCCAAGACCGAAGAGACCGAGCAGTGAGCCTGGAGCCGTCGCTGGACGACTTTACCGGCGCCTATGACGCGGGACGGCCCCAGGTCGTCTGGACGCGGCTGGTCGACGACCTGGAGACGCCGGTCTCGGCCTATCTGAAGATCGCCCACGGGCGGCCCTACGCCTTCCTGTTCGAGAGCGTCGAAGGCGGCGCCTGGAGGGGCCGCTACTCCATCGTGGCCATGAAGCCGGACCTCGTCTGGCGCTGCCGGGGCGACAAGGCCGAGATCGCCGAGGACGCCGCCATCGAGGCGGGCGACTTCACGCCCCAGGCGGGCGGCGCGCTCGACAGCCTTCGCGACCTCGTGGCCCGCTCGCGGATCGAGCTGCCCAAGGGCCTGCCGCCGATGGCCGCCGGGGTATTCGGCGCGCTGGGCTACGACATGGTGCGGCTGGCCGAGAAGCTGCCCCACGTCAACACGGACCCGCTGGGCCTGCCCGACGCGGTGATGACCCGGCCGTCCATCGTGGCGGTGTTCGACGCCATCGCGCAGGAGATCATCATCGTCACCGCCGTGC
>CAZOHI010000001.1:100316-140863 GCA_964579695.1 uncultured Caulobacter sp.
ATCGTGGCGGTGTTCGACGCCATCGCGCAGGAGATCATCATCGTCACCGCCGTGCGGCCCTCCTCCGCGCCCGCGAGACAGGCGTACGAGGCCGCCCGCACGCGGATCGAGACGGTGATGGCCGACCTGCGCACGCCGCTGGCCCACGACGCGCCCCAGCCCAATCCCGGCCCGGTGGAGTTCACCACCCCCGTCAGCCGCGCCGACTACGCCGACGTGGTTGCCAAGGCGAAGGACTACATCGCGGCGGGGGACATCTTCCAGGTGGTGCCGAGCCACCGTTTCCGCGCGCCCTTCGGCCTGGACGCCTTCGCCCTCTACCGCTCGCTGCGGCGGACGAACCCCTCGCCCTTCCTGTTCTACCTGAACATGAACGGTTTCCATCTGGTGGGGTCGAGCCCGGAAATCCTCGTGCGCCTGCGCGACGGCAAGGTCACCATCCGCCCCATCGCCGGGACCCGCCCGCGCGGCGCCACGCCCGAGGAGGACCTCGCGCTGGAGCAGGAGCTGTTGGCCGACCCCAAGGAGCGGGCCGAGCACCTGATGCTCCTCGACCTCGGCCGCAACGATGTCGGCCGGGTCGCGCGCCTTCGCGAGGAAGGCCGCAACGCGCCGCCGGAAACAGGCGCCCGCCGCCCGGCCGTGCGGGTGACCGACAGCTTCATCATCGAGCGCTACAGCCACGTGATGCACATCGTCTCCAACGTCGAGGGCGACGCGCCCGACGGCCTGGACCCGGTGGACGTGCTGATGGCCGCCCTGCCCGCCGGGACCCTGTCCGGCGCCCCGAAGGTCCGGGCGATGGAGATCATCGACGAGCTGGAGATCGAAAAGCGCGGCATCGCCTATGCGGGCGCGGTCGGCTACTTCGGCGCCGACGGGTCGGTGGACACCTGCATCGTCCTGCGCACCGGGCTGGTGAAGGACGGGATGCTCTATGTGCAGGCCGGCGGCGGCGTGGTCGCCGACAGCGACGCGGACGCCGAGTACGACGAGACGCTGCACAAGTCGCGGGCGCTCAAGCGCGCGGCGGAAGAGGCGTGGCGGTTCGCGTGAGCGCCTAACTCCCCCTCCCCCGTAAACGGGTGAGGAGAAGGGGCTTCAGTTCCCCAACCGCTCCGCAGGCAAATGCGTCGTCGTCACGGGCGGGGCCAGCACCATCGACGTCGCCAGCGCCATCGCCGCCATCGCCGCGAACGCCGCCGCGGCCACGGTCGGCCACAGGCGCGCCTCCTCCACCGGCCGCGCGAGCAACGCCCGCGCCCTCGCAAGCTCCTCGGCGTCCAGTGCGGAATCAGCCACGGCCATTCGCCGAGCATGGCCCCTTGGCGCAAACGCCGCCAGCGCCTAGAACCGCTGCCATGATCCTGGTGATCGATAACTACGACAGCTTCACCTACAACCTCGTCCATTACCTGAACGAGTTGGGGGCCGAGACGCTCGTGCGCCGCAACGACGCGCTGAGCGTGCCCGAGGCCGTGGGCCTGAGGCCCGAGGCCGTGCTGCTGTCGCCCGGCCCCTGCGCCCCCGACCAGGCGGGCATCTGCCTGCCGCTGCTGAGCGATGCGCCGCAGGACCTGCCGATCCTGGGCGTGTGCCTGGGCCACCAGGCCATCGGCCAGGCGTTCGGCGGCGACGTGGTCCGCGCCAAGTCGATCATGCACGGCAAGACCAGCCGGATTCACCACAACGGCAAGGGCATCTTCGCCGGGCTGCCCAACCCGTTCACCGCCACGCGCTATCACTCGCTCGCCGTCGATCGTGCGACCCTGCCGGACGAGCTGGAAGTCACCGCCTGGACCGACGACGGCGAGATCATGGGCTTCCAGCACAAGACGCGGCCGATCCACGGCGTGCAGTTCCACCCCGAGAGCATCGCGACCGAGGGCGGCCACGACCTGCTGGCCAACTTCCTGGCCCTGGCCGGCGTGCAGCGCGCCTGACCATGAGCGACGCCTTCAAGCCCCTGCTGGCCCGGCTGGCCGACGGCGCGACCATGTCGGAGGAGGACGCCGAGGCCTTCTTCGCCGCCTGCCTGCGCGGGGAGCCGACCAACGCCCAGGTCGCCGCCGCCGTCACCGCCATGCGGATGCGCGGCGAGACGGTGGGCGAACTGACCGCCTGCGCGCGGGCCATGCGCAAGGCTTCGACCAAGCTCGAACACCCCTATGAGGTGGTGGACGTCTGCGGCACCGGCGGCGACGGGCTGCACACGCTGAACATCTCCACCGCCGTCGGCTTCGTGGTCGCGGGCGGGGGGCGGAAGGTCGCCAAGCACGGCGGCCGGGCGGCCTCCTCCCGCTCCGGCTCGTCGGACGTGCTGACGGCGCTTGGCGTCAACATGGCGGCCGGGCCGGAGCTTCAGCGCAAGGCGCTGGACGAGGCGGGCATCTGCTTCATGTTCGCGCCGAACCACCATCCGGCGATGAAGCACGTGATCCCGATCCGCACGGAGCTGGGTTTCCGCACCGTCTTCAACCTGCTCGGCCCCCTGACCAACCCGGCGGGCGCGCGGCGGCAGGTGGTGGGCGTGCCCTCTTCCCGCTTCGTCGAGCCGCTGGCCCGCGCGCTGGGCGCCCTCGGCGCCGTGCGCGCCTGGACCGTGCACGGCGAGGGCATGGACGAACTGACCACCACGGGCGAGACGGAAGTCGCCGAATGGAAGGACGGCGCCGTGCGCCTCTTCCGCGTGACGCCCGAGGCCGTGGGCCTGCCGCGCGCGGCGCTGGCCGACCTGACCGGCGGCGGGCCGGAGGACAACGCCGCCGCCCTGCGAGCCCTGCTGGACGGCCGGAAGGACGCCTATCGCGACATCGTGCTGCTCAACGCCGCCGCCGGCTTCCTGGTGGCCGACGCGGTCGAGACCCTGCGCGAGGGGGTCGAGAAAGCCGCCGAGGCCATCGACAGCGGCAAGGCGATGGCCGCGCTCGACAAGCTGGTCGAGGTGACCAATGGCTGACATCCTGGCCAGGATCGCCGCCTACAAGCGCGAGGACGTCGCCGCCCGCAAGGCCGCCCGGTCGAGCGTGGACGTCTCCGCCGCCTCTCCGCCGCGCGGCTTCCGCGCCGCGCTGGAGCAGGCCCACGCGCCGGGACGCCTGGCCCTCATCGCCGAGATCAAGAAAGCCTCTCCGTCCAAGGGCCTGATCCGCGCCGACTTCGACCCGCCCGCGCTCGCCAGGGCCTACGAGGCCGGAGGCGCGGCCTGCCTGTCGGTGCTGACGGACGGGCCGAGCTTCCAGGGCGATGATTCGTATCTGACGGCCGCGCGCGAGGCCGCGGCCCTGCCCGCCCTGCGCAAGGACTTCATGGTCGATCCCTGGCAGATCGCCGAATCGCGGGCGCTGGGGGCCGACGCCATCCTGGTGATTCTGGCGATGGTCGACGATTCGCTGGCCGCCGACCTGCTGTCGGAGGCGGCAAGGCTGGGCATGGACGCGCTCGTCGAGGTCCATGACGAGGCCGAGATGGACCGGGCGGGCGGCCTCGGCGCGACCCTGGTCGGCGTCAACAACCGCGACCTGCGCACCTTCCACGTCGACCTCGCCGTGACCGAGCGCCTCTCGGCCAGGGCCCCGAAAGACGCCCTGCTCGTCACCGAAAGCGGCATCTTCACCGCCGCCGACGCCGCCCGGCTGGAGGGCTCCGGCGCCGCCGCCATGCTGGTCGGCGAAAGCCTGATGCGGCAGGACGACGTGGCCGCCGCGGCTAGGGCCCTGCTCGCTTTCACTTGACGTTAACGAAGAACACCTAGAGAACATCGTCAACGTTTGCGGTTTGTTCCGCAGATATCGGCGAGGTCCTAGATGCTCACGCGCAAGCAGCACGAGCTGCTCATGTTCATCCATGAGCGGATCAAGGAGAGCGGCGTCTCTCCCTCCTTCGACGAAATGAAGGAGGCGCTGGACCTGGCCTCGAAGTCGGGCATCCACCGGCTGATCACGGCGCTGGAGGAACGCGGCTTCCTGCGCCGCCTGCCGCACCGGGCCCGGGCGCTGGAGGTGGTGAAGCTGCCGCAGCAGGCGACCGCCGCCGCCCCGGCCAAGGGGCGCGGCGCCTTCCAGCCCAAGGTGGTCGAGGGCTCGCGCCCCCCCGCTCCGGCCGGCGACGCCGCCAACGATTCCCGCGAGCTGCCGGTCCTCGGCCGCATCGCGGCGGGCACGCCCATCGAGGCCATCCAGCACGAGCGCGACCGCATCCAGGTGCCCGAGACGATCCTGGGCGCCGGGGAACACTACGTGCTGGAGGTGCAGGGCGATTCGATGATCAACGCCGGCATCCTCGACGGCGACTATGTGGTCATCCGCAAGACCGCCACGGCCAACTCCGGCGAGATCGTCGTGGCCCTGGTCATGGGCGAGGAAGCGACCCTGAAGCGCCTGCGCCGCAAGGGGGCGTCAATCGCGCTGGAGGCCGCCAACCCACAGTACGAGACGCGCATCTTCGGCCCGGACCAGGTTCAGGTTCAGGGCAAGCTGGTGGGGCTCATCCGGCGGTATCACTAGGATCTTCATCCCACGCTTGCCCCCTCAGCCGGCTACGCCGACAGCTCCTCCGCAGGGGGAGCATCCTCTCCTCAACTCCAAGGTCTCACTCCGCGCAGGTCCTGCGCCCAGACGATCCGCCAGCCGCCCTCTTCGCGATACACCTCCGCCGAGCCCCCGCGCTCAAGGTCCTTCGCGTCGATCACCAGCCTTCCGGCGCACCCCGGCGCCGTAGCCCGCACCACGACGACCTCCGCCCGCGCGCACAGCGCCGCCATCTGCTCCGGCGTCGGCGGCTTCCTCCCCCACCAGCCCGCCAGCACCGCCCCCTCCTTCGGCAGGCACCGGGTGCGGTTGCAGTCGTAGAGCGCCCCGTCCTCCACCGGCTCCAGCCCGCGCCGTCTCGCCCACAGGTCGGCGGCGAACCGGCGGCTTTCGGGGCGCAGCAGGACGGCCTCCCCGCCCGAGCGCACGGCCGCCGCCGCGCCCGACGCCTCGATCCAGATGTCCGGCGCGGGGGGCCTTGGCCACGCCAGCACGGCGAACGCCATCGGCAGGCCAAGCCAGCGCAGGCGCCCTCGCCACAGGCACAGCAATAGTATGCCCAGGAAGCTGACCGGCAGCGCCACGGCGGGCGCGCTGGCGACCGTCATCTGGGAGCCGGGAGCCTGCGCTACCTGCGCCGCCACCCAGGCCATCGCGTCTATCCCCCAGCCCGCCACCGCCAGGAACGGCGCGCCGAGCCCCAGCGGCTCCAGCACCGCGCCCAGCGCCAGGAATGGCATGATCACGAACGACGACAGCGGCGCGACCGCCAGGTTCGCCGCCAGCCCGAAGGTCGCGACGCGGTTGAAGTGCTGCATGGCGAAAGGCCCCGTCGCCGCCCCCGCCACCAGGCTCGCGCCGACGCTGAGGGCGATCCACACGCCCGTCGCCTGAGCCGCCCTGATCGGCCAGGGGACGGAGATTTCCCGCACGGCCCTCGGCCACGCCTCGGCCAGCGCCACCAGCGCCGTGGTGGCGGCGAAGGACATCTGGAAGCCGGGCTCGCACGCCGCCTCCGGGTGCAGGGCGAGGATGATCAACGCCGCGACCGCCAGCGCGTGCAGGGTGATCGCCCGCCTGTCGGCCAGCACCGCCATGAAGGCGACGGCCGCCGTGATCGCCGCCCGCTCGGCCGGGGGCGGCGCCCCGGAGATGACCAGATAGCCCGCCACCGCCGCCAACCCGACGAGCGCGGCGACCTTCTTGCCGTTCACCCGCAGCGCCAACCACGGCCATGCGGCGATCAGCAGCCGGGCCAGCGCGAAGGTGAAGCCGCCGACGATGGCCATGTGCAGGCCGCTGATCGACAGGATGTGGGCGAGGCCGGAGGCGCGCATGTCCTCGGTCTGCTCCGGCGTGATCCAGGCCTCGTGGTCGGTGGTCATGGCCGCCGCGATGCCGCCCGCCTCCTGGCCCATGCGCGAGACGATCCGCCGGGCGAGGCTCCAGCGCGCGGCGTTGACCGCCATCGCCGCCCGCACCCTCCACGGCGCCTCAGGCAGCGCCACCATCGACGGCTGGACCAGGGCGAAGCCCACGCCGCCGATCCCGTCGAAATACGCATCGCGGGCGAAGTCGTAGGCGCCGGGGCTGGCGGGCGGCGGCGGCGGGCCGACGATGGCGCGCATCCGCACCGACGAGCCGGGCCCCAGCACAGCCTCCGGCGCCACGGTCACGCGGATGCGCTTGGGCGTGTCTTCCGCCGCCAGCCCTCCGATCCGCACCGGCGCGATCAGCAACCGCCCCTTCCCGGCCTCGCGGCTGTCGACGTCGACCACCCAGCCCTCGACCGTGCGCGGACCATCGGCGGCCGGGACGATGGGGGTGCGGACCAGTTCCGTGCGCAGCTTGCCCGCCGCCCCGCCCGCCACGGCGAAGGCCAGCAGGGTCAGCAGCACCCCGCGCCGCAGCCTCTGAAGCGCGAACGCCGCCGCCAGCACCGCCGCCACCAGCCACACGGGCGGCTCGGATCGGGCGGTGATGTAGAAAGCGGCGCCGAAGCCGAACGCGACCGGAGCCCACAGCGTCCAGCGCGCGGCTTGCGCCCGTACCTCGCCCATCAGGGCCGCGAGGCTAGGACCCACGCGAAAGGGCGTGCTAAGAGGCCGCGCTTCCTCCCCTCCCCCAGGTTCGATGTCCGACACACCCGCCGTCATCACGCGCTTCGCCCCGTCCCCCACCGGCTATCTGCACATAGGGGGCGCCCGCACCGCGCTGTTCAACTGGCTTTATGCCCGACACTGCGGCGGCAAGTTCCTGCTGCGGGTCGAAGACACCGACCGCGAGCGCTCCACCGAGGCCGCCGTGCGGGCGATCCTCGACGGCCTGGACTGGCTGGGCCTGCGGGCCGACGAGCCGCCGGTCTTCCAGCACGCCCAGGCCGACCGCCACCGCGCGGTGGTCGAGGAACTGCTGGCCGGCGGCGGCGCCTACCGCTGCTGGATGACCCTGGACGAGACCGCCGCCGAGCGCGAGAAGGCCCACAAGGCAGGCCACGCCCTGCGCTCACCCTGGCGCGACCGCGAGGGCGGCGACCTGTCCAAGCCGCATGTGATCCGCTTCCAGGGGCCGAAGGACGGCGAGACGGTGGTGGAAGACCTCGTACAGGGGCGCGTGGCGTTCAAGAACCGCGACCTCGACGACCTCGTGCTGCTGCGCTCGGACGGGGCGCCGACCTACAACCTCGCCGTGGTGGTGGATGACCACGACATGGGCGTCACCCACGTCATCCGGGGCGACGACCACCTGAACAACGCCGCGCGGCAGACGCTGATCTACCGCGCCATGGGCTGGCGCGAGCCGCGCTTCGCCCACATCCCGCTGATCCATGGGCCGGACGGGGCCAAGCTGTCCAAGCGCCACGGCGCGCAGGCGGTCGGCGATTTCGAGGACCTCGGCTACCTGCCCGAGGCCCTGCGCAACTATCTCGCCCGGCTGGGCTGGAGCCACGGGGACGACGAGATCTTCTCCGACGAACAGGCGACCGAGTGGTTCGACATCGCCGACGCCAACAAGGGCGCGGCCCGGCTCGACTGGGACAAGCTGAACCACCTGAACGGCCACTACATCCGCCAGGCGGACGACGCGCGCCTGGCCGGGCTGGTCGCCGCCGCGCTGAAGACCGAGCTGTCGCCCGAACATCGCGCCCGCCTGGACGCCGCCATCGGCCTGCTGAAGGACCGCGGCAAGACCATCGTCGAGCTGGCCGACCAGTGCGCCTTCCTGTTCCATACGAGACCGCTGGCGCTGGACGACAAGGCCCGCTCGCTGCTGGCGCCGGAGACCGTCGGGCGGCTGAAACGCCTGCGCGAGCGACTGGCGGCCGCGGCCGACTGGGACGCGGCGGCGCTGGAGGCCCTGCTCAAGGCGTTCGCGGAATCCGAAGGCGTCGGCTTCGGCAAGATCGGCCCGCCCCTGCGCGGCGCCCTGACCGCCGGCTCGCCGTCGCCTGACCTGGGACGCACCTTGGCGGCGCTGGGGCGCGACGAAAGCCTCGGCCGACTGGACGACGCGCTTTCCCTGACACACTGAGCCGCTATAAACCGCACGACCGTATGAGAGAGGGACCGGAATGACCGAGAAGGCGACGCTGAACATCGACGGCAAGGACCAGGACCTGCCGATCCTGAAGGGCACCATCGGTCCGAACGTCGTGGACGTGCGCAAGCTCTACGGCGACGCCGACGTGTTCACCTTCGACCCCGGCTTCACCTCCACGGCGAGCTGCGAAAGCAAGATCACCTACATCGACGGCGACGCGGGCGTGCTGCTGCACCGCGGCTATCCCATCGAGCAGCTGGCCGACCAGTCCAGCTTCCTGGAGGTCTCCTACCTGCTGCTCCACGGCGAGCTGCCGACGGCGGCGCAGTACGCCGAGTTCGAGCACGTCATCACCTACCACACGATGCTGCACGCGCAGTTCGACCAGTTCTTCCAGGGCTTCCGCCGCGACGCCCACCCGATGGCGATCATGACCGGCGCGGTCGGCGCCCTGTCGGCCTTCTATGCGGACTCGATCAACGTCGACGACCCGCGCGAGCGGCAGATCAGCGCCCATCGCCTGATCGCCAAGATGCCGACCATCGCGGCGCGGGCCTTCAAGTACCACATGGGCCAGCCGTTCATCTCGCCGCGCAACGAGCTGAGCTATTCCGAGAACTTCCTGCGGATGTGCTTCGCCGTCCCTGCCGAGGACTGGAAGCCGAACCCGATCCTGACGCGGGCGATGGACCGCATCTTCATCCTGCACGCCGACCACGAGCAGAACGCCTCGACCTCCACCGTGCGGCTGGCCGGCTCGTCCGGCGCCCACCCGTTCGCCTGCATCGCGGCGGGCATCGCCTGCCTCTGGGGCCCCAGCCACGGCGGGGCCAACCAGGAAGCGCTGGAGATGCTGGAGGCCATCGGCACGGTCGACAACATCCCGGACTACGTCCAGGGCGTGAAGGACCGCAAGTACAAGCTCATGGGCTTCGGCCACCGGGTCTACAAGAACTTCGACCCGCGCGCGAAGGTCATGCAGAAGACCTGCCACGAGGTGCTGGGCGAGCTGGGCATCAACGACCCGCTGCTGCACGTGGCGATGGAGCTGGAGAAGATCGCCCTCAACGATCCCTACTTCATCGAGCGCAAGCTCTACCCGAACATCGACTTCTATTCGGGCATCACCCTGCGGGCGATGGGCTTCCCGGCCAGCATGTTCACCGTGCTGTTCGCGCTGGCCCGCACCGCCGGCTGGATCAGCCAGTGGAAGGAGATGTTCGAGGACCCCGCCCGCAAGATCGGCCGCCCGCGCCAGCTCTACACCGGCGCGCCGCAGCGCGACTTCGTGCCGGTCGAGAAGCGGGGCTAGGTCCCCGCCATCACTTTCAGGACGGCCTGCGCGGCGGCTTCCGAGGGATCGGGGCCGCCGCGTCCCATTTGGGCCAGGGCCTCGTCCTGCGCCGCGACCTGGGCGGCGCGCAGGGCCGGGTCGTCCAGCCGCTCGGCCAGCTTCCCTGCCAGCTTCTCGCCCGTGCAGTCGTCCTGGATCATCTCCGGCGCGATCTCGCGCCCGGCGGCGATGTTGAACAGGGTGATGTAGGGCGTGCGGATCAGGCGCTTGAGGATGGCGTAGGTGATCGCCCCCAACCGATAGGCCACCACCATCGGCGTTCCGGCCAGCGCCAGTTCCGTCGTCACCGTGCCGCTGCATGCCAGGGCGAGCGTCGCGGCGACCATGGCGTCGTCCTTCAACGCCTCGTCCTCGATCACGGTGGCCCGGTGCGGCCAGCCGGCGACCTGGGCCTTCACGGTCTCGGCGACGGTGGCGGCCACGGGCACGACGACGTGCAGGCCGGGACGCCGGGCCTTCAGGATGCTCACCGCTTCCTCGAACGGCGGCAGGACGCGGGCGACCTCACCAGGGCGGCTGCCGGGCAGGACGAGAAGGATGGGATCGTCCGGCCCCGCGCCGATATGGGCGCGCAGACGGGCGGGCTCGGCGGCGCCGAAGTCCTTCGCCAGCGCCGGGTTGCCGACGAACGTCACCGGCAGGCCGAGCGGGGCGTAGAAGGGCGCGTCCATCGGCTGGGTGGACAGCAGGTGGTCGACGGCCGCCGCCAGCGTCCTGGCCCGACCCGGCCGCGAGGCCCATATCTGCGGGCCGACGTACTTTATGATCTTCGTGCCCGGCGAGACGCGGCGAAGGGCCGCCGCCACCCGCAGGGTGAAGCCCCAGCTGTCGATCAGGACCGCCACGTCCGGCTGTTCGCGCGCGGCCAGGGCGGCCGTGTCCTTCACCCGCGCCAGCACGCGCGGATAGGCGCGCAGGCCCTCGAAGATGCCCAGGATCGACAGCTCGGCGATGTCGAAGGGGCTTTTCACCCCCTCGGCGGCCATCTTCTCCCCGCCGACGCCGACGAAGCTGACCGCCTCGCCCAGCCGCCTGCGCAGCGCCTTCGCCAGCCCGGCCCCCAGGCTGTCGCCCGACGCCTCGGCCGCGACCAGCATCACCTTCACGGCTCGACGCCGTAGACGAACAGGCCCAGTTCGTCGGCCATCTCGATCACCGCCGCCCGGTCCACGACCAGCAGGCGGCCCGCCTCGCCCGCCACGCCCGCGAGGCCCGCGCGGGCGGCGCGCTGCAGGGTGGCGACGCCGATGGTCGGCAGGTCGATGCGGGTTTCCTGGATCGGCTTGGGGGCCTTGGCCAGCACGCCGCGGCGATCCTCGGCCGTGCCGCGGATGGCTTCGGGCAGGTCGGCGACCCGGCGCAGCATGGCGTCGGTGCCTTCCTGCGCCTCGACGGCCAGGACCAGGCCGTCGCAGACCACGGCCCCCTGCCCCACGTCCAACCGCCCGATCTCGCGGGCGACCAGCAGGGCGCGGTCGATGTCGGCCCGGTGCGCCCCCAGCGGCGCATGGCGGCCGAGCGGCCCGGCGGGCAGGGTCAGGGAGCCCTCGACCTCATGCGCGCCCTCGACGGCGAACCCGTCCTTCTCGAACTCCTCCAGCACCCGGCGCAGCAGGGCGTCGTCCCCCTTGCGCGCCGCGAGGATGACGCCCGGCAGCGCCTTCAGCCCACGCAGATCGGGGGCCAGCTTGGTGAAGTCCGGCCGGTCGACCTGGCCCGCGAAGCAGACGGCCTTGCAGCCCTCCGCCCGCAGCAGCTTGAAACACTTGCCGAGCTGCGCCAGGCCGACGTCGGCGCCGGGATGGCCCTTCATCACCTCGTCGGCGAAGCCCTTGAGGCGGATGACGAAATAGTCCCGGCCGGCGGTGCGGCAATGGTCCGCCACCTCGGCGGGAAGCGAGCCGCCCCCGGCGATGATGCCGAGCTTCACCGCCACGCTCACACCTCGCGTTCGGGCAGGCACATGGGGCGGTTGGCCTCGGCGCGGATGAAGTCCACGATCTCCATCACCTCGGCCACGGTCCCGTGGGTCTGGGCCGTGTCCTCCAGGCGCTCCTGGAAGGTGCCCTCGTCCGCGAACATCAGGCGATAGGCCGCCCGCATGGCGCTGATCGTCTCGCGCGGGAAGCCCCGGCGCTTGAGGCCCACAAGGTTCAGGCCCTCCAGGTGCGCATGGTTGCCCCACACCGAGCCGTAGGGGATGACGTCCTTGGTCACGGCCGCCAGCCCGCCGATGAAGGCGTAGCGCCCGACCCGGCTGAACTGGTGGATCGCCGCCAGCCCGCCCATGAAGACGTAGTCGCCCATCACGACGTGGCCGCCGAGTGTCGCGCCCTTGGCCAGCACCACGTGGTCGCCGACGATGCAGTCGTGGGCGACGTGGCTGCCGACCATGTGCAGGCCGTCCGCGCCCACCGTCGTCACGCCCAGCCCCTGGGCGGTGCCGGTGTGCATGGTGACATGCTCGCGGATGATGTTGCGCGGGCCGATGACCAGCTTCGTCGGCTCGCCCTTGTGCGCCAGGTGCTGCGGCGGGCCGCCCAGGTTGGCGAAGCCGTGGACGATGCTGTCGTCGCCGATGGTCGTCACGCCTTCTACCACCACGTGGGAGGTCAGGCGCACGTTGCGGCCCAGGGTGACGGCCTCGCCGACGATGCAGAAGGGGCCGATGTCGACCCCGTCCTCGAGCTGCGCGCCCTTGGCCACCAGGGCGGTGGGATGGATAGTGACGGCCATCAGCCGGTCTCCACGAGCATGGCGGCGAAGTCGGCTTCGGCGGCGGTCTTGCCGTTCACCCTGGCCTCGCCGTGAAACTTGAAGATGCCGCGGCGGTGCAGGATGACCTTCACCTCCATGCGCAGCACGTCGCCGGGCCGCACGGGCGCGCGGAACCGGCAGTTGTCGATGGACATGAAGAAGATCGTCTTGCCCTCCACGTCGACATCCAGGCTGCGGGACATCAGGACGGCGCCCGTCTGTCCCATCGCCTCGACGATCAGC
Source organism: uncultured Caulobacter sp. (assembly GCA_964579695.1). Classification (GTDB taxonomy): domain Bacteria; phylum Pseudomonadota; class Alphaproteobacteria; order Caulobacterales; family Caulobacteraceae; genus Caulobacter. The sequence continues at coordinate 112,740 of CAZOHI010000001.1, forward strand.
ACGCCGGGCATCACCGGATTTCCGGGGAAGTGGCCGGCGAAGAAGGGCTCGTTGAAGGTGACGTTCTTGATGCCGACGATGGACTCGCCGGCCACATAGTCCTCGGCCCGGTCCACCAGCAGGAAGGGATAGCGGTGGGGAATGCGGGCCAGGATCTCGGCAAAGTCGACGTTCGCCGTTTCGCTCATTGCTTGTCCCCCCGCCGCGCGGCGCTGCGGATCAGCCACGCGGTCTCGCGCATCCACTGCTTGACGGGCCGGGCCGGAGAGCCGCCCCAGGTCTCGCCCGCAGGGATATCCTTCATCACGCCCGCGGCGGCCGCCACGCGGGCCCCGTCGCCTATGTTCACATGGTCGGCGATGCCCGCCCGGCCGCCCATCTGCACCCCGTCGCCCACCACGGTGGAGCCGGAGACGCCCGTGTGGGCCGCCAGGACGCAGTTGCGCCCTATGGTCACGTTGTGGGCGATCTGGACCAGGTTGTCGATCTTGGTGTTCTCGCCGATCACCGTGTCGTCCCAGGCGCCCCGGTCGATGCAGGTTCCCGCCCCCACCGTCACGCTGTCCTGCAGGATCACGCGGCCGAGCTGGGGGATGTCGATCACCCCTTGCGCGCCCGCCGTCGCACCGAAACCCGCCTCGCCGATCACCGCGCCCGCCAGAACCTGCACCCGGTCGCCGATCAGGGAGAAGGCGATGGAGACGTTGGGACCGATGCGGCAATCGCGACCGATGGCCACGCCTGGGCCGATGGAGGCGTTCGGGCCGATCACCGTCCCGCGTCCGACCTTCGCGCCCGGCCCGATCACGGCGCCGGGGCTGACGACGACGCCGTCCTCCAGCTCGGCGGAAGGATCGATGGCCGGGCCGGCGCCGAAGCCGCGCGGCCGGTGAAGGGCGGCGGCGGCGGCCGACCAGGCGGCCTGCGGCAGGGGCGTGACGAGGACGGCGCAGCCCTCCGGCGCCTGGTCCGCGAAGGCGGGCGCGAGGAAGCAGGCCCCCGCGCGCGTGGCGGCGAGGTCGTCGACGTAGCGGCGGTCGGAAAGGAAGGCGACCGCGCCCCGCCCCGCCCGGGCGAGCGGCGCGGCCTCGCTGATCGAAAGGTCCGAGGAGCGCGCCAGTTGCGCGCCCGTCAGGCGGGCGATCTCGGCGACGCCGAGCGGCCCGGTAGCCTCATAGAATCGCGGGTCCGGCATCGGGTCCCTCTGTACTGAGACCCGCGCCGGCGCCGCGAGTCAGGCTTAGTTGGTCGGGCGAGGTTGGCCCGCCGCAGGCTGCTGGTCCAGACGCTCGCGGTCGAAAGCGAACTGTTGGATCTTGACGTTGACGCCCGCAACCACCGCGTCGGTGATGTCCATGGCGGGGTTGGCCAGCATCACCGATTCACGCTCCAGCAGCATCGAGCAGGCGCGCTGCTGATAGACCTGCTTGACGACCGGGTCCATCTCCTGGGCGACGCGCAGGAAGGCCTTCTGCTCGGTGGCTTCCACTTCGCGCTGGCGAAGCTGGGCCTTGCGTTGCCAGGCGTTGAAGCGGACCTGCAGGGCGGCGGCGCGCTGTTCCAGGGTGTTCTGGTCGAGCGTGGCGCGGCCGGTCTCGATGGCCTTGGCCTCGGTGTCGATGGAGGTCTTCTCGGTGGTCAGTTCCGAGTTCACCTGCGTGACGATCTGCTGCATCCGCGTGCCGACGTGCTTGCCGACCGCCGAGGTCGCCACCGCGCGCGAGGACGAGAAGATGCACACGCCCGTCAGGGCGGCGCCGTGGGTGATCGGGGTCTGCGGGGCCCCGCCGGTCTGGGCGAAGGCCGTCGAAGCGAAGACCAGGGCGGCAGCCGCGCCGGCGCCGGCGAACTTCTGAATGGTCATTTTTCTTAGAACCTTGTGGAAGTGGAGAACCGGAAAGTTTCGGTCTTGTCGTAGTCTTCTTTGGCCAAAACACGGCTGAAGTCGAAGCGGATCGGTCCCATGGGCGAGCGCCAGAAGACCGACAGGCCCGCCGCGCCGCGCAACGACAGGTCGTCACGGACGTAGAACAACTCCTGGCCGAAGTCGTTGGTCTTGTCTTCCTCGTCGAGCATCCCGAGGGTGCCGACGTCGGCGAACAGGGCGGCCTTGATGCCGTACTGCTCGGGCAGGAAGGTCGGCACGGTCAGCTCGGCCGAGGCGATCGCGTAGGCCTTGCCCCCGAGGGCGTCGCGGCGGGAGATGTCGCGCGGGCCGATACCCGCCGTCTCGAAGCCGCGGAAGGTGTTGCCGCCCTTGTAGAAGCGGTCGTTGATCCGCACCGCGTCGCCGCCCCAGCCCTCGATGTAGCCGGCGGTGCCCGTGGCGCTGAAGATGAAGTCCTTGTTGAAGCCCCAGTACCAGCCCGCGCCCGTCTCGGTGCGGATGTAGTTCACGTCGCCGCCGAAGCCGGCGAGGTCCTGGTTCAGGTCCACGTAGAAGCCGCGGGTCGGCTGGATCGGGTCGTTCCGGCGGTCGACCCGCAGGCCGTAGCCGATCATCGAGGTGACGTTCGAGCCGCGCTGGTCGCACAGCACCGGCGAGATCACGACGGGCGTGCAGTAGGCGTCGGCCACCACCACGTCGTCCACGCGCAGGGTGTAGCGCAGGCTCATCGAGGCGTTCTGGGTCAGCGGGAAGCCGAGGCGCACGCCGCCGCCGATGGAGCGGGTGTCGAACGCCGTCTGCTGGCTGAAGTCGTAGCGGTAGGAATAGAGGTCGAGGCCCGCGCGCAGGTCGCGGCCCAGGAAGCGCGGCTCGGTGAAGGAGAAGTCCACCTGCTGGCGCAGGGAACCGGCCGAGACGCGGGCCCGCACGCTCTGGCCCCGGCCGCGGAAGTTCCGCTCCGAGATGCCGAGGTCGAGCACCAGTTGGTCGACCGAGGAGTAGCCGGCGCTGAACGACAGCTCGCCCGTGGGCTGCTCCTCGACCTTCACCCGCAGGGAGGTCCGGTCGGGGGCGGCGCTGGGAATCTCCTCGATCTCGACGTTCTTGAAGAAGCCGAGCGCGCGGATCTGGTTGCGCGAGCGGTCGACCAGCACGCGGTTGTAGGCGTCGCCCTCGGCCACGTTCATCTCGCGGCGGACCACATAGTCCAGCGTGCGGGTGTTGCCGATGATGTCGATGCGGTCGACGTAGACGCGCGGCCCCTCGCGGACCTGGAAGATCACGTCGACGGTCTTGGTCTCGCGGTTGGGCACGTACCTCGGCCGCACGTCCACGAAGGCGAAGCCCGCGGCCCCGGCGGCGAAGGTCAGGGTGTCGGTCGCCTGCTCGATCCGCTGGTCCTGGTAGACCTGGCCCTCGCGGATGGGCAGGAGCTGGGCGAGGATGGTCCCGTCGAGCTTCTTCAGCTCGGTCTCCACCGTCACCTTGCCGAAGCGGTACATCTCGCCCTCGTCCAGCGTGTAGCTGACGACGAAGCCGTTCTTGTCGGTCGCCAGCTCGGCCACCGAGGAGACGACGCGGAAGTCGTAGTAGCCCCGGTTGCGATAGAACTTCCGCAGCTGCTCGCGGTCGTACTCGATGCGGTCGGGGTCGTAATTGTCGTTGTTCGAGAGGAACTTGTACCACTTGCTCTCGTCCGTCACGATCGTGTCGGCGAGGTCGTTGTCCGAGAATTCCTCGTTGCCGAGAAAGGCCACGTCGAGGACGCCGCTCTTGGGTCCCTCGTCGATCTCGAAGATCAGGTCGATCCGCTTCTGCGGCAGTTCGACCACCTTGGGGGTCACGCTGGCGGCGATGCGGCCGGAGCGGCGGTACAGCTCGATGATGCGCTGGACGTCCTGCTGCACCTTGGAGCGGGTGAAGATGCCGCGCGGACGGACGGAAACCTCGTCCTTCAGCTTGTCTTCCTTGAGGGCCGAGTTCCCCTCGAACACCACCTGGTTGATGATCGGGTTCTCGACCACGGTCACGATCAGGCTGCCGGCCTGCATCTCGATGCGGACGTCGGCGAACAGGTCGGTGCGGAACAGGGTCTTCAGCGCCAGGTCGATGCGGGCCGAGTCGACCACGTCGCCGGGCTGGATGGGCAGGTAGGACAGCACCGTCCCCTGCTCGATCCGCTCGTTGCCCTGGACGACGATCTGGCTGACCACGGCGGCCTGGGCACTCGGCGCGGGCGGCGGCGCCTCGACCACCGGCGGGGGAGCCTCGACCACGGGCGGCGCGGCGCCGTCCTGGGCGAACGCCGTCCCCGTCAGGCAGGTGGTCCCCAGGAGCAGGGCGAGCGCGGCGCCGGAAGCGCGGGAGTTCTTCATAGGGTCAAACCGTTCGGGACTTGGCGCGCGTTCAGGAGAACAGCCCGCCGAGGAAGTTGAACACGCTCAGGCGCTGTAGATCGTTCCAGGTGGCGAACAGCATGAATCCAAGCAGCAACGCAAGGCCCACACGGTATCCGGCCATCTGTATCTTGGCCGCCACGGGACGGCGGGCCACGGCTTCATAGGCGTAGAACAGCAGGTGCCCGCCATCGAGCACCGGCACCGGCAGCAGGTTCATGAACCCGACGCTCACCGACAGGATCGCCGTCAGGCCCAGCAGCCCGACGAAGGCGGCCAGGATGGTGGTGGCGAAATCGGGCGCGCCTTCCGAGGCGACCTGCGCAACCGCGCCGGACGCCTGGGCGATGCGGATCGGCCCGCCGAGCTGGTCGGCCGAGACCTCGCCCCGGACCAGCCGGCCCAGGTAGAAGACGGTCGTGTCCAGCACCTCCCAGGTGCGGGCCGCGCCCGCGCCGACGGCGGTGATGGGGTTCAGGTGGCGCACCCGGCGCACCTCGGCCGGGTCCCCGAAACTGGCGATCCCCAGGCGGCCGATCTCCTGCTCCCCGGCGATGGGGTCGGTGACGGTCTCGCGGACTGGGGTGGCGGAAAGCTCGATGGTGCGGCCGGCGCGCTCGACGGTGAAGTCGATCTCCATGCCGCCGCGCAGCATGACGTAGCGCTGGAGGTCCTGGAAGCTGGCGATGCGGCGGCGGTCGGCCTTGAGGACCACGTCCCCGGCCTGGAACCCGGCCCGCTCGGCGGCGGTGCCCGGCATGACCTGGGCGACCCGGGCGGAGGAGACCACCTCGCCCACCGTCATCATCAGGGCGGCGAACAGCACGGTGGCCAGCAGGAAGTTGGCGATGGGCCCGGCGGCGACCACGATGGCCCGCTGCCACAGCGGCTTGAAGTGGAAGTAGCGTTTGACCGCGTCCTTGCCCTCTTCGTACTCGATCCACTCGCGCATGGCCTTGAGGTCGTTCTGGTCAGGCACGCTGGCGTCGTTGACGTCGCCCGCGAAACGCACGTAGCCGCCTAGCGGCAGGGCGGCGATGCGCCACTCCACGCCCGACTTGTCGCGCCAGCTCGCCAGCGTCTTGCCGAAGCCGATGGAGAAGCGCTCCACGGCCACGCCGAAGCTCTTGGCGGCAAGGAAGTGCCCCAGCTCGTGCACCGTGACCACGAAGGTCAGCACGAACAGGAACGATACCGCGTAGATCAGCGCAGTCTGCGCAAAGCCGAGCATGGGCGAACCTTATTTCCTCACCGTCTTCATTGGGGGCGTCGGAAGCCTTCGAGGACCTGCGCCGCGACACGGCGCGCACTCTCGTCGGTCATTATGGCGTTCTCTAGCGCGTCGCCTCTCGCCCCCCCGGACAGATCCCCATCGCCGTTCATGCGGTCGAGGGTTTCAGAAACTGCGGCGGCAATATCGAGAAAGCCGATCCTGCGGTCAAGGAAGGCGGCCACCGCCACCTCGTTCGCCGCATTCATGGCGGCCGGGGCGTTCCCTCCCCGCCTCAGCGCCGCGCGGGCCAGCCCGATGGCGGGGAACCGGTCGGGGTCCGGCTCCTCGAAGGTCAGTTGCCCCAGCGCCGCCAGGTCCAGGCGCGGCGCCGGCCACGGCAGCCGGTCGGGCCAGGCGAAGGCGCAGGCGATGGGGCTGCGCATGTCCGGCGGCCCCAGTTGGGCCAGGGTGGAGCCGTCCACGTACTCGACCATGCTGTGGATCACCGACTGTGGATGCACCAGGACCTCGATACGCTCCGCCGGGGTGGCGAACAGGTACGACGCCTCGATCATCTCGAGGCCCTTGTTCATCATGGTGGCGGAATCGATCGAAATCTTGGCGCCCATGCTCCAGTTCGGATGGGCGACGGCCTGTTCGGGGGAGGCGGCCGCCATCTGCGCCTTGTCCCAGGTGCGGAACGGTCCGCCGGAAGCCGTCAGGATCAGGCGCGCGACCCGCTCCGGGCAGACGGGGCTGAGCACCTGGAAGATGGCCGAGTGCTCGGAATCGACGGGAATCACCCGCCCGCCCGCCGCCTTGGCGGCCTCCAGCAGGGCGGGACCCGCGCAGACGAGGCTCTCCTTGTTGGCCAGGGCGATGACCGAACCGGCCCGCGCCGCCGCCAGGGTGGGGGCCAGGCCCGCCGCGCCGACGATGGCGCTCATCACCCAGTCCGCGCCCATGCCCGCCACGTCGACGATGGCGTCCTGACCGGCCGCCGCATGGATTCCCGAACCCGCCAGCCGGTCGCGCAGGCCGGGCAGCAGGCTCTCGTCCTCGATCACCGCGACCTTGGGCCGCCAGCGCAGGGCCTGCTCGGCGAGGCGTGCGACGTTCTTGCCGGCCGTCAGGGCGAGGATCTCGACCTCGGCCCCGGACTCCTCGAAGAGGCTGAGGGTGGAGACGCCCACCGAGCCCGTGGAGCCCAGAACCGTCACGCTGCGGGTCAATGCGCCCATCCCCAGTAATGGATCAGCCGCGCCCCGGCGATCACGACGGCCGCGAACATCAGCCCATCCACCCGGTCGAGAAGACCGCCGTGGCCGGGGATCAGGTCGCCGGAATCCTTCACCCCGAACCGGCGCTTCAGCATCGATTCCCACAGGTCCCCGGCCATGGTCGCGAACCCGCCCGCCAGGCCGACCAGCGCCGCCGTCCACCACAGCAGCCGGGCGTCGGAATAGGTCGCCACCAGCATCGCCGTGACCATCGCGCCCAGGAGCCCGCCGAAGAAACCGGACCACGTCTTGTTGGGCGAGAAGCGCGGCCACAGCTTCGGCCCCTTGAGCGCACTGCCGACCAGGAAGGCGAAGATGTCCGCCGCCCAGGTGACGGCGAACAGCATGATGGTCCAGCTTATCCCCTGCGGCATCGACCGCAGCCAGATCACCGCGATGCAGGCGGGAGCGATGTAGATGACGCCGTAGGCCGCATCGACCGCCCGCTCGGCCACGCCGCGCGCCATGATCGCCGAGCCCGCCGCCCCGACCAGCATCACCACCCAGGCCAGTTCCAGATAGCCGTGATAGGCCGTGAACACCGCGGCCAGGACGGACACGGTGACCGCCGCCGCCACGCGGTTGGGCGCGGTGCGGGCGCTCATCGCGCCCCACTCGATGGCCAGCAGCGCCACGGACACGGCGATGACCAGCAGCAGCGCCCAGCCGCCGAACCAGACAGCCGCCACCACCGTCGGGATCAGCACGACCGCCGAGGCCGCCCGGATCCCGAGGTTGGTCCAGTCGAAGCGCCTAGCCGGCGGCGAGGACGTCATCGGCCGTGACCCCGCCATATCGCCGCTCGCGGGTGCGGTACTCCGCGACGGCGGCTTTCAGATGATCCGGGCCGTAGTCGGGCCACAGCACGTCCTGGAAGACCAGTTCGGCGTAGGCGCATTCCCAGAGGAGGAAGTTCGAGATGCGGCGCTCGCCGCTGGTGCGCACGATCAGGTCGGGGGTGGAGGCCCCGGCCGTCGACAGGAAGCCCTCGAACCGCGCCTCGTCGAGGTCGGCGGCGCGGGCCCTGCCCTGCTCCACCTCCTCGGCGAACTTGCGGGCGGCGTCGGCGATATCGGCCCGGCCGCCGTAGTTGAAGGCGACCTGCAGCAGGAAGCGGTCGTTGTTCTCCGTCCGCCGCTCGGCCCGTTCGATGATCTCAAGGATGTCGGGCTTCAGCCCCGTGCGGCGGCCCAGCACCCGCACCCGCACCTTCTCGCGCGCCAGCCGGTCGAGGTCGCTTTCCACATAGGCCTTCAGCAGGCCCATCAGCTCGGAGACCTCGGCCATCGGGCGCGACCAGTTCTCTGTCGAGAAGCCGAACACGGTCAGGGTCTCGACGCCGCAGTCGGGCGCGGACTCGACCGTGCGCTTGAGGGCCTGCACCCCCTCGCGATGGCCCAGCGTGCGCGGCAACCCGCGACGCTTCGCCCAGCGGCCGTTGCCGTCCATGATGATGGCGACGTGCAGTGGCGTGGGGGCCATGAACCTTTCCGTCTCAATACAGGGGGCTAAACCTGCATGATCTCTTGTTCTTTGGTTTTCAAGGCCTCGTCGACGCGCTTGACGGCCTCGTCGGTCAGCTTCTGAACCTCGGTTTCCATCCGCTTCTGTTCGTCCTGGCTGATGACCCCGTCCTTCTCGGCCTTCTTGAGGTCGTCCATGGCGTCGCGGCGGATGTTGCGGACCGCGATGCGCTGCTGTTCGCCATACTTGCCCGCGACCTTGACCAGATCGCGGCGGCGTTCCTCGGTCAGCGGCGGGACCGGGATGCGCAGGTTCTGGCCCTCGACCACGGGGTTCAGGCCCAGGCCCGCCGCGCGGATGGCCTTTTCCACCGACACCACCAGGCCCCGGTCCCAGACGCTGACGCTGATCGAGCGCGGCTCGGGCACGGAGACGGCGCCCACCTGGTTGATCGGCACGGAGGAGCCGTAGGCTTCGACCAGCACCTGGTCGAGCAGGCCGGCGCTGGCCCGGCCCGTGCGCAGGGAGGCGAACTCCTCCTTCAGGGCCGCGACGGCCTTGTCCATGCGGTCCTTGTACTTTGAAAGAACGGGCTTTTCGGCGGTGGCCATGGCTCTTCGGCTCTCTCTATTGATCGCTGTCGCGGGTATCTTCGGCGATAGTCGTGTGAACGCCGTTACCGGTCAGTACGCTGAGCAGGTTGCCGCGTCCGCGGATCGAGAAGACGACGATGGGGATGCCGTTCTCGCGCATCAGGCTGATGGCCGAGGCATCCATGACCTTCAGGTCCTTGGCCAGCACGTCCAGATAGGTCAGCCGGTCGTACCGCTGGGCGTTCTTGTCCTTCTTGGGATCGGCGGTGTAGACGCCGTCGACGCTGGTGCCCTTGAACAGGGCGTCGCAGCCCATCTCGGCCGCCCGCAGGGCCGCCGCCGTGTCGGTGGTGAAGTAGGGGTTGCCCGTCCCCGCCGCGAAGATCACCACCCGGCCCTTCTCCAGATGCCGCTGGGCCCGCCTGCGGATGTAGGGCTCGGCCACCGCGTCCATGGGGATGGCGGACTGCACGCGGGTCTCCACGCCGATCCGCTCCAGGGCGTCCTGCATGGCCAGGGCGTTCATCACGGTCGCCAGCATGCCCATGTAGTCGGCGCTGGACCGCTCCATGCCCCGGGCGGCGCCCGCCAGGCCGCGGAAGATGTTGCCGCCGCCGATGACCAGGCACAACTCGACCCCGTGGGCCACGATTTCCTTAATGTCTTCAGCGACGTTCGCGACCGTCTTCATGTCGATGCCGAAGGACGTGTCCCCCATCAGCACCTCGCCGGAGACCTTCAGCAGGATCTTCTTGTAGCGGGGCGGCTTGCGCGTCATCCGGGGATCCTTCGAGTCGTCGGCGCAACATAGACCAAGGGCGCACACAAAAAAGCCCTTCCCCCTGGATGGGGGAAGGGTTTGGGATGGGGGTGGCGCCGCCTGACGACTTCACTCAGGCGGAGCCATATCCGGAGAGGCTCCCACCCCCATCCCCGGCCCTTCCCCCATCCAGGGGGAAGGGAGGGGTTTCTACTGCCCGCCGGTCATCGAGGCGACTTCGGCGGCGAAGTCGTCGGCCTTCTTCTCCACGCCCTCGCCCAGGGCCAGGCGCACGAAGCCCTTCACCGTGATCGGCGAGCCCAGCTCCTTGCCGGTGTCGGCGACGAGTTGCTCGACCGTCTGGTCGGGGTTCATCACGAAGGCCTGCTTGAGCAGCACGACCTCGCGCTGGAACTTGGCGATCTGGCCCTCGACGATCTTCTCGATCATGTTCTCGGGACGGCCGTCCTCCCGGGCCTTCTCGGTCAGGACCGCGCGCTCGCGCTCCACTTCCGCCGGGTCGAGGTCGTCGGGCGACAGCGACAGCGGGTTGGTGGCGGCCACGTGCATGGCGATCTTGCGGCCGAGGTCGGCCAGCCTGGCCTGGTCGCCCTCGCCTTCCAGCGCGACCAGCACGCCGATCTTGCCCAGTTCCGGGGCGACGGCGTTGTGGACGTAGGCGCCGATGGCGCCCTTGTTCACTTCGAACCGCGCGGCCCGGCGCAGCATCATGTTCTCCCCGATCGTGGCGATCAGGTTGGTCACGACGTCATTGATCGTCTCGCCGTCAGCCGTCTTGGCGGCCTTGATGGCCTCCACGTCGGCGGGAACGTCGAGCGCGGCGTGGGCCGCCTTGCGCGCGGCGTTCTGGAACAGCTCGTTGCGCGCCACGAAGTCGGTCTCGGCGTTCAGCTCGACGACCGCGGCGACGGAGCCGCCGGCTTCCGGGCGCACGGCGATGGCCACCAGGCCCTCGGCGGCGGCGCGGTCGGCCTTCTTGGCGGCCTTCGAAAGGCCCTTGGTGCGCAGCCAGTCGATGGCGGCGTTGATGTCGCCGTCGTTCTCCTGCAACGCCTTCTTGCAGTCCATCATGCCCGCGCCAGACTTCTCGCGCAGGTCTTTCACCAGCGCGGCCGTGATCTCCGCCATGGCTTGTCCTCCAGGTTCAAAACAGGTGAGCGGCCGGACCCGTAGCCCGGCCGCATGTAGGTCTTAAGACGCCGCCGGTTCCTCGGCGGCTGCTTCCAGCGCCTCGGCGGTGGCTTCCTGGGCGGCCTCGGGGGCCGCTTCGGGAGCCGCCGGGACGGTCTCGGCGACGGGAGCAGCCTCGGCGGCCGGGGCCGCTTCAGGCGCCGGAGCCGGAGCGGCCTTGCGCAGGGCCGGCTCGATGGCGGGCGTCACCGCCGCGCCCAGGTCCACGCCCGAGGCCGACTGGCCGGCGGCCAGGCCGTCCAGCACCGAATCCGCGATCAGGTCGCAGTAAAGCTGGATCGCGCGGGCGGCGTCGTCGTTGCCGGGGATCGGATAGGTGATGCCGTCCGGGTCGCAGTTGGTGTCGAGGATGGCCACGACCGGGATGTTCAGCTTGCGGGCTTCCTGGATGGCGATCGACTCCTTGTTGGTGTCGATCACGAACATCAGGTCGGGGATGCCGCCCATGTCCTTGATGCCGCCGAGGCTGAGTTCCAGCTTCTCGCGCTCGCGGGTCAGGGTCAGCAGCTCCTTCTTGGAGCGGCCGCTGCCGTCGCCGTCCAGCACGCCTTCCAGTTCGCGCAGGCGGGCGATCGAGCCCGAGATGGTGCGCCAGTTGGTCAGGGTGCCGCCGAGCCAGCGGTGGTTCACATAGTACTGGGCGCAGCGCTTGGCGGCCGTGGCCACCGGCTCCGACGCCTGGCGCTTGGTGCCGACGAACAGCACCCGGCCGCCGCTGGCCGCGACTTCGCGCACCTTCACCAGGGCCTGGTGAAGCAGCGGGATCGACTGCGACAGGTCGATGATGTGGATGTTCGACCGCGAGCCGAAGATGTAGCGGTCCATCTTCGGGTTCCAGCGGTGCGTCTGGTGGCCGAAGTGGGCGCCAGCTTCCAGGAGCTGACGCATGGAGAATTCGGGAAGCGCCATAGAACCTTTTTCCTTCTTCCGGTTCATTCCTCCGCAAGGCTATTCCCCCCCAAAACGTCTCTAGGGGGGACCGGAACGGCGAGAAGCGGGGATTGACCCGCAGCCAGCCGAACGCCTCGCGTGTGAGATGGCGGGCGATGTAGGCGTCAGGGGCCGGAAAAGCAAGGGAAAAGGGCGGTGCGTGGTTCTAGACGAACTCGGCATTCGTCATGGTGAGGAGCGGACCCTCAGGTCCGCGTCTCGAACCACGCAGGGCTCAGAAGCTCCGCCCGTCCACCGGCGTGCGGTTCAGCGCGTCCAGGTCCACGCCGTCCACGCAGCGGACGTTGACGGCCGCCATGTCCGCCCCGCCCGGCCCCTTGCCCAGGCCGAACGGCTGCACGCCGCAGGCGGCGCAGAACATGTGGGCGATCCTGTGGGTGTTGAAGCGATATTCGGTCACGGCCCCCTCGCCCGCCGTCTGTCGGAAGTCCTCGCGCGGCACGAAGGCCAGCAGGAAGCCCTTCCTCGAACAGTGCGAGCAGTTGCACTCCATGACGTCGTCGAAATCGCCGGTCGCGGTGAACCGCACCGCGCCGCAGTGGCAGCCGCCCTCGACAGTGCTCATCAGACGTCCTCCAGGAAAGCCACGCCCGGCGCGGTCTTCAACGCCCCGCGCAACGAGGCGTCGAGGCTGTAGGTTCCGGGCAGCTTGACCTCGACCTCGCGCCCCTGGCCGATGGCGGCGACCAGGATCACCTCCCCGCCCCGCTGGCTCTCGGCCGGCAGCAGGCGCTTCTTCAGCGCCTCGATCTCCATCGAGCGCGGCGAGACGTGGACCCGCAGGCCCGCCGCGATCCCCTCGATCGCCTTCTCCACCGGCTCGGCGTCGTCGCCGAAGAAGCGGACCTCGCCGTCCCTGGCCTTGGCGCGGACCTTGATGACCACGGCCTTGCCCGGCTCCAGCACGTCGCGGCACTTGCGCAGGGCCTCGGGCGGGAACAGCACCTCGTACTCGCCGGTCGGGTCGGACAGCGACACGAAGGCGAAGCGGTCGCCGCTCTGGGAGGCGCGCTCCTGGCGCCGGCGCACCACGCCCGCCATGCGGAACGCCTCCGCGCCGCCCTCGGCCTGGGCCAGGGCGTCGGCCAGCAGCACCGTGCGGCGCCGGCGCAGGACCTCCACCATGTCCTCCAGGGGGTGGCCGGTGAGGTAGAAGCCGACGGCGGCCAGTTCCTCGTCGAGCTGCACCGTCTGGGTCCAGGCCTCGGTGCGCTTCAGGCGTGGCCGGGCGGCGTCGCCCTGGTCGCCGAACAGGCTGACCTGCGAGGAGGCGCGCTCAGCCGCGAGGCTCTGGCCGTGGGCGATCAGGGTGTCGGCGCAATCGACGATCTGCGCCCGGTTATTGTGGATGCTGTCGAAGGCCCCCGCCCGCGCCAGGTTCTCCAGCGCCCGCTTGTTGACCTGCTTGGGATCGACCCTTTCGACGAAGTCGAACAGGTCGCGGAACGGCCCGCCCTCCTCGCGCACCTGCACGAGGTGCTGCATGGCGGCCAGGCCGACGTTGCGGATGGCGCCCAGGGCATAGAGCACCTCGCCGTCCTCCACCTCGAAATCGGCGCCCGAGCGGTTCACGTCCGGCGGCCGGACCTTCACCTCGAAGCGCTTGGCGTCCTGGTAGAAGACCGCCAGCTTGTCGGTGTTGGAGATATCCAGGCTCATCGAGGCCGCCAGGAACTCGACCGGCGCGTTCGCCTTCAGCCAGGCGGTCTGGTAGGCGATCAGGGCGTAGGCCGCCGCGTGGCTCTTGTTGAAGCCGTAGCCGGCGAACTTGGCGACCAGCTCGAAGATGGCGTCGGCCTGGGCGGCGGGGACGGCCTTCTCCGTGGCCCCGGCGATGAACCGGGCCTTCTGCTGGTCCATCTCCTCCTTCTTCTTCTTGCCCATCGCCCGGCGCAGCAGGTCGGCTTCGCCCAGGCTGTAGCCGGCCAGGATCTGGGCGATCTGCATCACCTGTTCCTGGTAGACGATGACGCCGTAGGTCTCCTTCAGCACCGGCTCCAGCGAGGGGTGCAGGACGTCCATCGGGCGGCGTTCGAACTTGGTGTCGACGAAGACGTCGATGTTGTCCATCGGCCCCGGCCGGTAGAGGGAGATCAGCGCCGTGACCTCCTCCAGGCTGCCCGGGCGCATCTTGCGCAGGGTGTCGCGCATCCCCTGGCTTTCGAGCTGGAACACCCCGACCGTCTGGCCGGACGCCATCAGTTCATAGGAGGCCGTGTCGTCGAAGGGCAGCAGGCTGAGGTCGATGGCCGCCCCGCGCTTGGCCATGTGCTTGACCGCCCGGTCCAGCACGGTGAGCGTCTTCAGGCCCAGGAAGTCGAACTTCACCAGGCCCGCGCTCTCGACCCACTTCATGTTGAACTGGGTGGCGGGCAGGTCCGAGCGCGGGTCCTGATAGAGGGGGACCAGCTCCGTCAGCGGCCGGTCGCCGATCACCACCCCGGCGGCGTGGGTCGAGGCGTTGCGGAACAGGCCCTCCAGCCGCAGCGCGGTCTCCAGCAGGGCGGCGACGGACTCGTCCTCGCGCTTGGCCTGCTGGAGGCGCGGCTCCAGGTCGATGGCCTGGGCCAGGGTCACGGGGTTGGCCGGGTTGTTCGGCACCATCTTGGCCAGCCGGTCGACCATGCCCAGCGGAAGCTGCATCACCCGGCCCACGTCGCGCAGCACGGCCCGCGCCTGGAGCGTGCCGAAGGTGATGATCTGGGCGACCCGGTCGGTCCCGTACTTCTCCTGCACATAGGAGATCACCTCCTCCCGCCGGTCCTGGCAGAAGTCGATGTCGAAGTCGGGCATGGACACCCGCTCGGGGTTCAGGAACCGCTCGAACAGCAGGCCGAACCGCAGGGGGTCGAGGTCGGTGATGGTCAGCACCCAGGCGACCAGCGAACCGGCCCCCGAGCCCCGCCCCGGCCCGACCGGGATGCCGCGCGACTTCGCCCACTTGATGAAGTCCGAAACGATCAGGAAGTAGCCGGAGAACCCCATCGACTGGATGACGCCGACCTCGCGCTCCAGGCGGGCCCAGTAGTCCTCCTCCGGGGCCGCGAGCGACAGACCCGCCAGCCGCAGCTTCAGCCCCTCGCGCGCCTGGTGGGCCAGTTCCTCGGCTTCCGACCGGCCGCCGCTGGTGGGGAAGCTGGGCAGGATGGGGTCGCGCTTCTTGACCATGAAGGCGCAGCGGCGGGCGATCTCCAGCGTGTTGTCGCAGGCTTCCGGCAGGTCCGAGAACAGCGTCCGCATGTCGGCCGCCGGCTTGAACCAGTGCTTGTCCGTGACCCGCCGCCGTTCCTCCTGGCCGACGAAGGCGCCGTCGGCGATGCACAGCAGCGCATCATGCGCCTTGGCCAGGTCCTGCTTGGCGAAATAGACGTCGTTGGTGGCGACCAGCGGGACGTCGTTCTGATAGGCCCAGTGGACCAGTCCCGATTCCGCCGCCGCCTGCTGCGGCAGCTCGTGGCGCTGAAGCTCGACGTAGAAGCGCGAGCCGAACACCCGCCGCATCTCGGCCAGCGCCGCCTCGCCCTCGGCGGTCTTGCCCGCCGCGAACAGCGGGTCGACCGGCCCGTCCGGCCCGCCCGACAGCAGGATCAGCCCCTCGGCGTGAGCGGCCACCTTCTCCCAGGTGACGTGGGGCTCGTCCGCCGCGTCCACGTCGAGATAGGCCCGCGACGACAGTTCGGTGAGGTTGAGATATCCGGCCTCGCTCTGGGCCAGCAGCATGATGGTGGGGATGCGGGCCCAGCGCTCGGGCGGCCCCTCCCCGATCCCGCGCACCGGGATGGCGCAGCCGACGATGGGCTGGACGCCGGCGTCCTTGGTGGCGACGGAGAACTCCAGGGCCCCGAACAGGTTGGCCCGGTCGGCGATGGCGACGGCGGGCATGCGCCCGGCCGCTGCGAGAACGCCGATGGCGTCGGCCTTGATCGCGCCCTCAAGCAGCGAATAGGCGGAGCGGACCCGCAGGTGGACGAACCCGTCTTGCGCGCCGTCGGCCATCCACCCCTCCGATCAGGGCCCGAACGACTCAGGCCACCAGAAACGCCACAGAGCACATCATCCAGACGAAGCCGGCGACAGATGCAAGCGCCAGCGATTCACGAGCGATACGAGCCATGTGGGCCTCCCGGTCAAGTTCCTTCTTTGTTCTATATTCCGGTTTTGTTCCGGGCGTCAAGCGAAGCTGTGGACGCTTACGCCCGCTTCGCCTTGCGCGGCGGCTTGGGCGGTTTTTCCACAGGCTGGGGGTTGTCGTTCATCGGCGGCAGGAGCTTGGCCGCGATATCGGCCTGCTCGGCGCGGCGCACGGAGCCCGCCACGTTGAGGCGGATGTAGACGGCCGTGGCGCCGTGGTCCTCGCGCGCCCGGTCCCAGTGGTCGTGATAGCCTCGGAACAGGCTCTCGGCCTCGCCCACATAGACGACGTCGCACCGCTCTCCGTCCTCGCGGACGTAGACGTAGTTGCCGCCGCTCGGCCACAGCGGGTGGCCCTCCTCCAGGCGCGTGTAACGATAGGAAGCGCCGGACTTACCGGGGAAATCTAGCTGGCGAGCCATTTTGCGGGGGGGAACTCTCGGCCGGGGACACTGAAGGGGGAAAGGACCGGCCACTTTTGGCGAAAGATGGGCGGCAAGCGTGGCCGTAGCCCCTTTTCGGGATTCGGGGTACAGGCTGGGGTTGTTGACAATCTCCGGTCGGGGGAGCGGGGGATGGATATCCAGGCGATTGCGGCGGCCTTGGCGGAGCCGGGCGTGCGCGGCTGGCTGGCCGTGGCGATAGCGGAGGCCCTGCTTTTTCTGACGGTCGCCATCGTCGTCACGGGCTTGTCTCGGCGCAGGATCGGCCGGGGCTCCCTCCTGACGATCAAGACCAGCGATGACGACGCCATCGACGAGATATGGATGAGCCACCCGACCATGCAGGCCCTTGGCCTGAAATGGGGCGACACCATCCGCATCCAGGGCGTCGGCAGGAACGCCTATCGCAAGGTCCGGCATGTGCGGCTGCGCCGCCGCTTGAACCTGCCTCTCGATCATATCGAACTTAGCCCGGACCTTCAGGTCCTGCTTTTCGATGACCTGCCGGGCGGCGGCCCCCTGCGAAACTTCGCCTTCGCGCCAGGCGTGCGTAAGGGCGGCTTCGAGGAATTCTGGTTCAATCCCAGCGAGCAGATCCGCTTCCAGAACCGGATGGGCGTGGGGCTGGGCCTCGGTCTGCCGCTGTTCCAGATGGTGTGGAGCCTGGCCGCCTAGCCTCGCGCCTTGGCGATCTTCGCGTCGTCGCGCTGTTCCGCCAGGAACGCGCCGAACACGCCCATGTCGCGTTTTGCGGGGCGGCCCGCGCCGATGTGGCGAAGCTGCTGGTAATACCACGCCTGCACGGACAGGGCGTTGACGGCCTTGAGGATCGGCGCCGGGCTGGCCGGGCCGAAGATGCCGGGGCCGACGCGCAGGGTGTCCTCCCAGCGGTCGAGCGCACCGCCCGCCAGCAGCGCCTTCACATCGGTCTCGACGCACATCGGCCGCCCGACGCCGATCATCGCCACGCCTTCCGCCAGCGCCTCGTTCATGCTGGAGGCCGTGCGGAAGCCGCCCGTGACCATCAGCGGCGGCGTGCGGCCCTTCAGCATCGCGCGGGCGAAGTCGAGGAAGTACGCCTCCCGCGCGCGGGTCGAGGCGGCGGCCGGCTGGTCCGGCGCCTTCAGGCCGTCGGTGTCCATCATGCGCGGCTGCTCGTAGGTGCCGCCGGAAACCTCCAGCAGGTCCACGCCCGCCTCGGCCAGCCAGCTCGCCACCGTCAGGCTGTCCTCGAACTCGAAGCCGCCCTTCTGGAAGTCGGCCGAGTTCAGCTTCACCGAGACGGCGAAGTCGGCGCCGACCGCCGCGCGCGTGGCCTTCACCACCTCCATCAGGAAGCGGGCGCGGTTCTCCAGCGATCCGCCCCACTGGTCCTCCCGCACGTTGGCGCGGGGACTGAGGAACTGGGAGATCAGGTAGCCGTGGGCGCCGTGGATCTGCACGCCGTCGAAGCCGGTCTCGCGCGCCACCCGCGCGGCCCGGGCGAAGCGGACGATCAGGTCCTCGATCTCGGCCTCGGTCAGGGCGATGGGATCGCCCCACATCCTGCCGGGGATCGGCAGGGCGATGGCGGACGGTGCCTTGGGATGCTTGTTGACGCGGATCGGCGTCTGGCGACCGCCGTGGCTGATCTGCATCCACAGGGCCGCGCCCCTGGACTTGGCGGCGGCGGACCAGCGGGTCAGGGCGGCGCGCATGGCGGCGTCCGGCTCGCGGTCGATGACGACGTTGCCGGGGCGTTCCAGGTTGCCCCAGTCGACCTGGACATTGCCGGTGAGCAGCAGGCCGCAGCCGCTGTCCGCCCAGGCTTCGTACAGCCGCACGAGGTCATCGCCAGGGACGCCGCCGGGGGCCAGCCCCTCGGTCATGGCGGCCTTGCACAGGCGGTTGGGCAGCACGGCGCCGCACGGCAGCGCCAACGGATCGGTGATCGCACTCATGCCCTTTTCCCCCCGGTCAGGCGCCTGTCACATCACCCGCTGTTCGAGGTGTCCGTCCTTGAGGGCGAACACGCGGTCCATGTAGCGGGCCAGTTCCATGTTGTGGGTCGCGATCAGCGCCGCAACCCCCTGCCCCCGGACCAGTTCGTAGAGCGACTGAAAGACGGCGGCGGCGGTGTCTGGATCGAGGTTGCCGGTCGGCTCGTCGGCCAGCAGCAGGCGCGGCTGGTTGGCGAGGGCGCGGGCGATGGCCACCCGCTGCTGCTCGCCGCCGGAAAGCTGGGCGGGCTGGTGATCGGTGCGGGCGGCCAGGCCCAGGCCCGCCAGCAGTTCCTGCGCCCGCGCCCGCGCCTTGGCCCGCGAGGTTCCGGCGATCATGGCCGGCAGGGCCACGTTCTCCAGCGCGGTGAACTCCGGCAGCAGGTGGTGGAACTGGTAGACGAAGCCGATGGCCGACAGCCGCGCGCGGGTGCGCTGGCGCTCGGGCAGCGCCGAACAGTCCGTGCCCGACAGCCAGATGTTCCCGCCGTCCGGCTTCTCCAGCAGGCCCGCCGCGTGCAGCAGGCTCGACTTGCCCGAGCCCGACGGCCCGATCAGCCCGACGATCTCGCCGGGGAACACGTCGAGGTCGGCGCCCTTCAGCACCTCCAGCGCGCCGGCCTCGGTGACGTATGTGCGGGTCACGCCCCGCAGCGACAGGACCGGATCACTCATAGCGAAGCGCCTCCACCGGATCGAGGCGCGAGGCCCGCCACGCCGGCGGCAGGGTGGCGACGAAGCTCATGAACAGGCCCCAGCCGGTGACGATGGCCACCTCGGTCCAGTCGATCTTCGCCGGGATATGGGACAGGAAGTAGATGTCGGCGCTGAACAGGTTCGCCCCCGTCGCCCATTCCACGAACCGCTGGATGGGCTCGATGTAGATGCAGAACAGCGCCCCGATCACGAGGCCGACGACCGTCCCCAGCACGCCCACCGCCGCACCCGCCATGAAGAAGATGCGCAGGATCGAGCCCCGGCTGGCCCCCATGGTCCGCAGGATGGCGATGTCGCGCCCCTTGTTCTTCACCAGCATGACGAGGCCGCTGATGATGTTCAGCGCCGCGATGGCGACGATCAGCATCAGGATCAGGCGCATGACGTTGCGCTCGATCTGCAGGGCGTTGAAGTAGCTCTGGTGCTTCTGGGTCCAGTCGGTGACGACCGCGCCGGGACCGGCCGCCCTGGCGATGCCGTCCTTGAGCGCCACCGCCTGGTCGGGGTTGGCCAGCTTGACCTCGATCACGTCGACGGCCGTATCGCGGCCGAAGAAGAGCTGGGCCTGCTCCAGCGGCATGTAGATGAAGGCCTGGTCGAACTCGCTCATGCCGACCGAGAAGACGCCGCCGACGGTGTAGTCCTTCTCCGTCGGGGTGGACCCGAAGGCCGTGGCCGCGCCGCTGGGCGAGACGAGGGTGATGGCGTCTCCCGGCCCGACGCCCAGGCTCATGGCCAGCCGGTCGCCGATCAGCACCATCTCGCCGCCGTACTCGCCCTCGCCGAAGCCTTCGAGCGAGCCGCGCCGGATGTTGCCGGAGATGATCCTGATCTGAGTGAGGTCCTGGGGCGAGACGCCGCGCACGATGGCCCCGGCGATCTGGCCCTGGCCTATCGCCATGGCCTGCGCCTCGACCATCGGGATGGCCTGGACGACGCCGGGCGCGGCGCGGATGCGCTGCACCGCCGCGTCCCGGTCGGGCGCCCACAGGAGCTGGCCGGTGACGTAGGCGTGGCCGTTGAAGCCGAGGATGCGGCCCAGCAGCTCGCTGCGGAAGCCGTTCATCACGCTCATGACGATGATCAGCACCGCGACGGCCAGCATCACGCCGACGAAGCTGATGACCGAGATCATCGCCACGCCGCCGTTCTTGCGCTTGGCCCGCAGGTAGCGCGCGGCGACCGTGCGCTCCCACAGGCCGAAGGGCGACGCGGCCTTGCCGATCATCCGCAGACCTTGGCGATGGCGCTTTCGAGCGACAGGGATTGCCGCTCGCCGCTCGCCCGGCGCTTCAGCTCGACCGTCCCCTCGGCCAGGCCCTTCGGCCCGACGATGATCTGCCAGGGCAGGCCGATCAGGTCGGCGGTGGCGAACTTCGCGCCCGGCCGGTCGTCGGTGTCGTCCCACAGCGGGTCCTTGCCCGCCTTGGCCAGCGCCTCGTAGGCCGTGCGGCAGGCGCCCTCGACCGCCTCGTCGCCCTGGCGCAGGGACAGGACCCCGGCCCCGAACGGCGCGACGCTGTCGGGCCAGATGATGCCGCCGTCGTCGTGGCTGGCCTCGATGATGGCGCCCAGCAGGCGCGAGACCCCGACCCCGTAGGAGCCCATCTGCGCCAGATGCTCCTTGCCGTCCGGCCCGGTGACCTTCGCCCCCATCGGCGCGGAGTACTTGGTCCCGAAATAGAAGATGTGACCCACTTCGATGCCGCGCGCCGACAGGCGGTCGCCCTCGGGCACCTGGGCGAAGGCGGCCTCGTCGTGCATCTCGTCGGTGGCGGCATAGAGGCCGGTGCGGGCGTCGACGTGCGGCTGCAGGTCGCCGCACCAGTCCACGTCCGGCCCCGGCGCGCCCATCTCCACCAGGTCGCGGTGGCAGAAGACCTGGCTCTCGCCCGTCTCGGCCAGGACGATGAACTCGTGCGACAGGTCGCCGCCGATCGGCCCGGTGTCGGCGCGCATCGGCACCGCCTTCAGCCCCATGCGGGCGAACAGGTTCAGGTAGGCCACGAACATCCGGTTGTAGGCCCGCCGCGCGCCCGCCTCGTCGAGGTCGAAGCTGTAGGCGTCCTTCATCAGGAACTCGCGCCCGCGCATGACGCCGAACCTGGGGCGCCGCTCGTCGCGGAACTTCCACTGCTGGTGGTAGAGGTTCAGCGGCAGGTCCTTGTAGCTCTTCACATAGGCCCGGAAGATCTCGGTGATCATCTCCTCGTTGGTGGGGCCATAGAGGAGTTCGCGCTCGTGCCGGTCGGTGATGCGCAGCATCTCCGGGCCGTAGGCGTCGTAACGCCCGGACTCGCGCCACAGATCCGCGAGCTGGAGCGTCGGCATCAGCAGTTCGACGGCCCCTGCCCGATCCATCTCCTCGCGGACGATCTGCTCGACCTTCCTGAGCACGCGGAAACCCAGCGGCAGCCAGGCGTAGATGCCCGCCGCCTCCTGGCGGATCATGCCGGCGCGCAGCATGAGCTGGTGCGAGACGATCTGGGCGTCGGCCGGGGCTTCCTTCAGGACCGGCAGGAAATAGCGCGACAGACGCATGAGGTTCCCCGTGTGGACAGGGATTGGAGATAGCCCGCGAAGCTTTGCGATGAAAGACGCGAAAAGAAGGCGGGCCTTAGTGGCTGGCGGCCAGCGGCGACAGCTTGATCAGGCCGAAGTGGGTCACGACCCACAGGATGGCGAACAACACGGCCGCGACCCAGGTGGTCGTCAGGAACTTGCGCTTCAGGTTCGGATTGACCGGCGCGCCGGGATCGCCGCCGCCGGGCGGGTCGATGCCCATCTCGGCATAGGTCCTGTTGCCCAGCGGCAGGACGGCGAACAGGATCGTCCACCAGATGGTGATATAGATCGCGATACCGGTGATCGGACCCATGGTGCGCCTCCTAGAGGGCGGTGAGCAGGACGGCCGCGCCAGCGACCTCCACGAAGAAGAATATCACAGGCCAGCGGCCGGGCCGCTCGCGCAGCGCGCCGATCACGCGGCCCAGCGCCATGCCCCCCAGCGCCGCCGCGACGGCCAGGACGACGCCCTTGTGCACGGACGGAAACCACATCGTCGCCAGCAGGGTGATCGCGACCGCCAGCCCGAAGCCGCCATAGACGGCCTGGACCTCGTTGCGGGCGTCGGGCGTCGTCGCCGGCAGGCCCATCATCGCCACGACGGTCGCCGGCCGCACGAAGGCGGCCAGGCCCATCAGCAGGAAGGCGATGGCGACGGCGACGACCTGCATCAGTGGTGATCGCCCTTCGGCGTTTCCATCAGCTCGACCAGCACGCCTCCCATGTCCTTCGGATGGACGAAGATGATCGGAGTGCCGTGGGCGCCGATGCGCGGCTCGCCCAGGACGGTCGCGCCCTTGGCCTTCATGTCGTCGCGGGCGGCGATGATGTCCTCGACCTCGAAGCAGACGTGGTGCTGGCCGCCCTTGGGGTTCTTGGCCAGGAAGCCGTGGATCGGCGACGTCTCGCCATAGGGCTCGATCAGTTCGATCTGGCTGTTGGGCAGGTTGACGAAACAAACCCACACGCCCTGCTCGGGCATCGCCCACTTGTCGGTGATGGAGGTCGCGCCGAGGACGTCGCGGTACATCTTGACCGCCTCGTCGATGGACGGCGTGACGACGCCGACGTGGTTCAGTTTGCCGATCATCTTCTTCTCGTCTCTAAAGCCTCAGCACCGTCGTCTCCACGACGGGCCGTCGTTCCCATATCCGATAGGCCGCCTTCTTCACAGCCCGCGACAGCGCCGTCTCGACGGTCTGGTCGATGCCGCGCTCCTCGGCGGGGATGCGCTTGAGGGCCTGTTCGGCATCTTCCGCCAGGTCGTCCAGAGCGTCCTCCAGCGGATAGTCGGCGTCGCCCGGCAGGCCCAGCGCCCTCACCTGCGGGCCGGAGACGATCCGCCCCCGGTGGTCCAGCGCCACGGCCACCGTCAGCACGCCGTTGAACGAGGCGTGGCGGCGTTCCTTCAGCGCCTCGCCGTTCTCCGGCGTCAGCACGCCCGCGTCGACGTACAGCCGCCCGGCGGGGACCTCGTCGATCACCTCCGGGCGGCCGGGAGCCAGGCGGACCATGTCGCCGTTGCGGGGCGCCAGCGCCATCGGCACCTGGAGGTCCCGGGCAAGGGCGCAGTGCTCCAGCAGGTGGCGGCGCTCGCCGTGGGTCGGCACGGCGATCTGCGGCCGCGCCCACTGGTACATCTGGGCCAGTTCGTCCCGGCACGGGTGGCCGGAAACGTGGATGCCGGGATGGTCGCGCTCGGTGTAGAGGCGCACCCCCCGGTCGGCGAGCTTGTTCTGCAGGTTGCGGATCGGGATCTCGTTGCCCGGAATGACGCGGGAGGAGAAGATGCAGTGATCCCCCTGCCCCAGCGTGATGTGCGGATGTGTCCCCTCGGCGATGCGGGCCAGAGCGGCGCGCGCCTCGCCCTGGCTGCCGGTGCAGAGGTAGAGGATGTTGTCGCCGGGGAAGAAGCCGGCCTCGTTCTCCGACACGAACGGCTGCACGTCGGCCATCAGGCCCACGGACTTCGCCGCCGCGCTCATCCGGTGCATCGAGCGCCCGACGAGGCAGACGCGGCGCCCGGCCGCCTCCGCCGCACGGATCACGCTGTCCATCCGCGCCACGTTCGAGGCGAAGCAGCCGACCGCCACCTTGCCCTTCAGGCCGCTGACCAACTTGACCATGGCCTCGCGCACGTCGGCCTCGGAGCCCGCCACGCCATCGACGAAGACGTTGGTCGAGTCGCAGACCATCGCCAGCACGCCGTCGTCGCCCAGCTTGCGGATCGCCTCCTCGTCGGTGGCGGCGCCGAGCAGCGGGTCGGGATCGATCTTCCAGTCGCCGGTGTGAAGGATCACGCCCAGCGGCGTGCGGATCGCCAGGCCGTTCGGCTCGGGGATCGAGTGGGTGAGCGTGATCAGCTCCAGCCCGAACGGCCCCAGCTCGAACGCGCCGCCCAGCGGGACCTCGGTGATGTCCACCTGATCCAGCAGGTTCGCGTCCCGCAGCTTCTCGCGCAGCAGGAAGGCGGTGAAGGGCGTGGCGAACACAGGCGCCTTCAGGCGCGGCCACAGCCAGGCGACCGCGCCGATATGGTCCTCGTGGGCGTGGGTCAGGACGATGCCGAGAATGTCGTCGGCATGTTCCTCGATGAACTCCGGGTCCGGCAGGATGACCTCGACGCCGGGCGTGGTCTGGTCGCCGAAGGTCACGCCCAGGTCCACCACGATCCACTTGCGGTCGTCGGGCGGGCCGTAGCCGTAGAGGTTGAAGTTCATGCCG
Organism: uncultured Caulobacter sp.; assembly: GCA_964579695.1. Taxonomy (GTDB): domain Bacteria; phylum Pseudomonadota; class Alphaproteobacteria; order Caulobacterales; family Caulobacteraceae; genus Caulobacter. The sequence goes on from CAZOHI010000001.1 coordinate 137,056, forward strand.
ATCTCGTTCGACCCGCCCAGCGGCAGGAAGACGAGTTCGTCGTTCTTGGAAGCTTTCATCGGGTCCCCAGATGGGGGTTGCGGCGGTGGATTTCGAGGAGGCCGCGGATGGTCAGGTCGGGGTCGAAGTGGTCGATGGCGTCGGTGGCGCCTTCGAACAGCGACACCACCCCGCCGGTCGCCACCACGGTCAGGTGCTCGCCGCGCTCGGACTTGATGCGGGTGATGAGGCCCTCGATCAGGGCGATATAGCCCCAGAAGACACCGGACTGCATGGCCGTGACCGTGTCGGTGCCCACGACGCGGTTGCGCTCCGGCCGCTGGATGGCGATGCGCGGCAGCTTGGCGGCGGCGTCGTGCAGCGCCTGCATGGACAGGTTGATGCCCGGCGCGATGATGCCGCCCTCGAACCCGCCGTCGGCGCCGATCACGTCGAAGGTCGTGGCCGTGCCGCTGTCGATGACGATCAGCGGGCCGGGATAGGCGATGTGCGCCCCGATGGCGTTGACCAGCCGGTCGGCGCCCGCCTCCGACGGCTTTTCGATCCTCACCTCGACGCCCAGTTCGGCGTTCTCGCCGATGACGAGGGGCTCGACCCGCAGGTAGCGTCGCGACAAGTTGCGCAGGTTGAAGATCGACTGCGGCACCACGGACGAGATGATGCAGCCGTCGAGGTCGTCCAGCTTCAGGTTCGACATGGCCAGCAGTTGCGACAGCCACACCGCATACTCGTCCGCCGTGCGGGTGCTTTCCGTGGCGCTGCGCCACTGGGCGATCCAGTCCTGGCCGTCATGGACGGCGAACATGGTGTTGGTGTTGCCTTGTTCGATCGCCAGCAGCATCAAGCGCCTCCGAAGAACACGTCGCCGGCGGTGATACGCCGGACCTGGCCGTTCGCCAGCCGCAGCCTCAGGGCGCCGTCGCTGTCGAGCCCCTCGGCCACGCCCTCGACCGTCTCATCCGCGAGCTTGGCGGTGCAAGCCTCTCCCAGCCCGTGCGCCCGTGCGGTCCAGGCCTGGGCGATGGCCGAAAAGCCCGAGGAGTCCCAGAGCCGCGCCCAGCGGTCGAAGGCTTCGGCCAGCACGGCCAGCGCTTCCAGCGGCTTGGGCGGCGGCGCGGTCATGTGGGCGGCGAAGGTGGTGGCGGGACGCTCGGCCGCTTCCGGCGGGCGGGCGAGGTTCACACCGATGCCGACGGCGACCCACAGGCCGCCCGCGCGCTGGCCGGATTCCACCAGGATGCCGCTGGCCTTCTTCCCCGCGATCATCGGATCGTTCGGCCACTTCAGCGAAACGAGGCTGGAGGGCGCGAAGCGGTCGGCAAGGTCCGCCACCGCCAGCGCGGCGACGAAGGAGACCTGCGCCGCCTCGGCGGGCGGCTTGGCCGTCGTGAACAGGAGCGTGGCGGCGAGGTTGCCCTCCCCCGTCTCCCAGCTTCGGCCCCGGCGGCCGCGCCCGGCGGTCTGGCGGGCGGCGGTGATCCACACCGGACCCGCCTCGCCCGCTTCCGCCCGGCGGCGGGCCTCGGCGTTGGTGGAGTCGATCTCGTCCAGCGCCTCGATGGGCGGCAGGGCCATCTACCCGGCCGCCGCCGCGCGAGCCAGCGGGTCGAGCCAGACCAGCGCCACCAGCACGACCGGAAAACTGAACAGGGCCGCGGCGAGCGCGATGGCCTTGGCCTCGACCGGGGGCTTGTCGACCGCGCCCGGCGCCGGATCGAACCACATCATCTTGATCAGGCGCAGGTAGTAGAAGGCCGCCACGACCGAGCCGACCAGGCCCACCACCGCCACCCAGCCGAGCCCGGCGTCGATGGCCGCCTTGAAGACGTAGAACTTCGCCCAGAAGCCCGACAGCGGCGGCAGGCCCAGCGCCGACAGCGCGAAGGCCGTCATGGCCAGCGCCAGCAGCGGCTTTTCCTTCACCAGGCCCGCCATGTCGTCCATCGTCTCCATCGGACGGCCGTCGCGCGACAGCGCCACGAGGCAGGCGAAGAAGCCCGTCACGTCGATGGTGTAGAGGACCATGAACACCAGCATGGCCTGGACGCCCTCGGGCGTGCCCGCCGCAAGGCCGATCAGCGCGTAGCCGACGTTGGCGATGGAGGAGTAGGCCCACAGCCGCTTGAGGTTCTTCTGCACCAGCCCCGCGAAGGCGCCGACCAGCACCGACAGCAGCGCCACGATGACCAGCACCTGCTGCCACTGCGCCGCCGCCTCGCCGAAGCCGTCCGTCAGCAGCCGGGCCAGCAGGACCATGGCCGCCAGCTTCGGCGCGCCGGCGAAGAAGCCGACGACGGGGGTCGGGGCGCCTTCGTAGACGTCCGGCGTCCACATGTGGAACGGCGCGGCCGAGACCTTGAAGGCCAGCCCGCAGATCAGGAAGACGAGGCCGAACAGCACGCCCGTCGAGGCTTCAGCGCCCACCACGACCGCGATGTCGGCGAACTTGGTCGAGCCCGCGAAGCCGTAGATCAGCGAGGCCCCGTAGAGCAGCAGGCCCGACGACAGCGCGCCCAGCACGAAGTACTTCAGCCCCGCCTCGGACGCCCTGGCGTCGTCGCGGCGGAAGGCGGCCAGGACGTAGAGCGCCAGCGAGTGCAGCTCGACCCCGATATAGAGCGAGATCAGGTCCCGGGCCGAGGCCATCATCCCCATGCCGAGGGCGGCCAGGACGATCAGAACGACGAATTCGAACCGCGCCTCGCCCTTGCGGGCGAACCAGCGCTCTCCCAGCGGAATGGCGAAGGCGCTGGCCAGATAGATGACCACCTTGGCGAAGGTCGACAGCGGGTCGGCGACGAGGCCGCCCGCGAAGGCTTCGCCGTCGGGGCCGACGACGGCGGCCACGGCGGCGGCGACCAGGGCGGCGATCCCGGCGATGGTGAGGGCCGGTCCGCCCTTGCCGGCGAACGCGCCCCAGACGAGCAGGGCGAGCGCCGATCCGGCCAGGATCAGTTCGGGAACGGCGAGGGAGAGGTCAGCGGCAAACATCTTCTACCCGCCAATGGCGCTCTGGTAGGCGCCGACCAGCGCCTCCACCGAAGCGCCGGTGATGTTGAAGACGACGTCCGGCTGGACGCCCAGGTAAAGGGTCGAGACGATCAGCGGGACGAAGATCGCGATCTCCCGCCAGTCGAGGTCGGTGATGGCGGCGAGCTGTGGATTGGTCAGCTCCCCGAACACCACGCGGCGATAGAGGCTGAGCGCATAGACCGCCGACAGGATCACCCCCGTCGCCGCCACGACCGCCGTCCAGGTGGAAGCCTGATAGGTGCCGGTCATGGTCAGGATTTCGCCGACGAAGCCGGAGGTGCCCGGCAGGCCGACGTTGCCCATGGTGAACAGCAGGAACACCGCCGCGTACCACGGCATCCGGTTCACCAGCCCGCCGTAGAAGGCGATCTCCCGCGTATGCATCCGGTCGTAGACGACGCCGACGCACAGGAACAGCGCGCCCGAGATCACCCCGTGGGAGATCATCTGGAACACCGCGCCCTGCTCGCCCTGCACGTTGCCGCTGAAGATGCCCATGGTCACGAAGCCCATGTGGGCGACCGACGAATAGGCGATCAGCTTCTTGATGTCGGTCTGCCTGAAGGCGACCAGCGAGGTGTAGACAACGGCGATGGCCGACAGGGCGAAGACCAGCGGGGTGAAGAACTCGCTGGCGTCCGGGAACATCGGCAGGCTGAAGCGCATGAAGCCGTAGCCGCCCATCTTCAGCAGGATGCCCGCCAGGATGACCGAGCCCGCCGTCGGCGCCTCGACGTGGGCGTCGGGCAGCCAGGTGTGGACGGGCCACATCGGC
>CAZOHI010000002.1:0-135823 GCA_964579695.1 uncultured Caulobacter sp.
TCGGCCCCTGCCCGGCTTCCTCCCGATCCCGGATCTTCCGCAGCGGCGTCCGCTCCGCCTTGCGGGTCACGCCCCGCGCTCGCCTCGGCGTCGCCTCGGCCTCTACGCCCCGATCACGCAGTGCCTGGGCGAAGGTCTGGCGCCAAAGCTCCAGGTCGGCCTTCTTAGGATTCAGCCGCTCGCCCGTGTGGCCACGCGAACAGACGGACAGGTGAACATGTGGACGTGGCGTGTCGGTATGCAGTGTGAACACGTAGTCATGCCGGCCTGCGAACATGTCGTGTGCAAAGGCGCGGGCGGCGTCCCGCACCGCGATCTCGTTCGTGCCGGCCGGCATGGACAGGATGATCGAGTGGCTGACCGGCGAGTTTTTGCGCCGAGATTTGTCGACGAGCGCCGCAGCGGCCCATTCGTCCGCTAGGTCCATTACGTCGCTGCGGCTGACGATCAAGGCACCATCGGCGCCCTCAAGCTCCAGCTGACCGTTGCGGGAGATGTATTCGAGGTGCGCACGAAGATGCGCGCCGTCCCGCGTGCGACCGGTCACCTTGACCATAACTTCGGGAGCGCGGGCTACGACGCGCTCCAGCCGCGCTCGAGCGCCGCCGCCGGTGGCTTGCGCTGGCCGCAGAACGGCGCGCGGCCGCACGATCCGCTGCCTCACAGGCGGACGCCAGACGTCCTCGAAACCCTGGACCATCTGGAAGTCGGTCACGGCTCGACCGCCCAGTAGGCGAGATTGCCCTCGAACGCCTCGCGCAGTGTGAACATGTGCGCACGTAGTTCTGTGCGCAGGGCGTCGAGGTAGGCGATCTCCAGGTCGAGGACCTTGCCCTCCATGACGGCGGTGTTCAGGGCCCGAGCGATCTGGTTCACGTTCACGCCGATCCGCCGCACCTCGCCCTGGATGGCGAGCAGGGCGACGGTCTCGCCAGGCCGGAAGGTCGGCTTGCCGTGAAGGCGGTGGCGGACGAGTGCGGCCACCCAGCCATTCGGGGTGAGCGCCATGCCGGAAGCTTCGCGCGCCAGACCTTCGCCGTCGTCAGCGGTGAGGCGAACCGTCAGCTTGAGGGGGCGCGCCGGGAGCCCTCCGCCTGGCGCCAGAGGCCCGGCCGCGGCCTGATCCATCAGGCGGCGCAAGGTCGGCGCACGACCGCCCTGCCCGCCGGCGGCGGCATCGAACCGGGCCAGCAAATCGTCGGGCACCCGAAGACTGAGATTGGCCACTGGGCCGCTCCACGTAGTGATCCGCCGCCGCGAAGGCTATCCTGCCCTAGACAGCGACGAACTCAGACTGGCCCCTCCCCTCGGCGCGCGCGAGGCGTAAGCCTACGCCCCGCCCGCGCTCGCCCGCCGGCTCTGAGAGCCGCCCCAACCGGGCCAACGAGAGCCCACATTCTGGCCATCAGACCTAGGTAGGGATGGTTTCAATCGGCAAAGACGGTTGGCCTGTCTCTGCTCGCTGAAGACTGGCGCGGACGCTCATGGGCCCCAGGTGCTCAAGTTCCGCCAGGGTCATGTCGCGTCGAACCCGCCCATCCAGCCACCGGGTGCGCCATGCCTCCGCGATCGCCGCCGCGGACGGCGACGCAGAGGGCAATGTCTCAAGGCCGAGCAGGGCCTCGCGAGCCCCGGGGTTGAGTTCGCAACCGTAGAAGATCCGCGGCGTCGCATGGTGCAGGATTGAGTCGCTCTTCAGCCCGAGTGCGTCCAGGCCTTCCCGAATCTGTCGCAGGCGGGGGCTTGTCCCCTCGCCGAACCGGTTGTTGACCCGGCGGGAGTCGTGGCGGGCGAGCGCCATAATGCGCAAGGCGTCGGCGGTCTCACCGCCAAGGTGGAGCGTGCCGAAGCCGCCGGTCAGGCTCTCCCCAATCGCCCCCCACTTGATGTCATAGGGCAGGCCCGGGTGGTCGGCGGCCCGCAGGACCAGGCGGTTGTACTGGCTCGACCCTACGCCATAGAGGCTGGTGGTGGTCAGGATACGCAGCGCGGCTGGTTTCTGAATGGCCCGGCCCGCCATCTGGGAGGCGATGACGCTGGTCTGGCTGCCGTAGCGGCGGGCGTAGGCGTCACGCACCTCGGTCGAGGTCAGCATCAGGGCGACAAGCTTGCCCCCCAGAAGCTGATTGTAAGGATGGACGGCGCCGCAAATGCTGACGTCGGCCACCTCGCTGGAAAGGCCGGCCTTCCGGAATTCCGTGAGAGCGATGTCCAAGGCCCGCTGGCCGCTTCGGGTCACGAACAACTGCTCGAGGGCAGCCGCAGGCTTCTTGGCCAAGCCGGCACCCCGGAACATTCCTTTGGCGAAGAGCAACTGCGCCAGGCTTTCGGCCCGTTTGCGCACGAACAGCAGGTCTTCCGACGCAGCCCGCCAGTCGGAGTCGGGCTGGGCAGACTTTAGCTCTCCACGGTGCGGCCTTACGCCACCGTCAGCCAAGCGGTGCTGTTCATAGTGGCTTCGCAGCATCTGCTCGCGCGCAAACGTCGCTCCGGACGCCCGCTGCTCCAGGCGAAGCGCCACGGTTTCGGTCGGGTCAGCGATCTCTGACGGCTTGGCCAGATCGTCCCACCTGACCACATTGATAGAGGCGTCGATCCGCTCAAGAAGAGCGGCCCCGAAGTCGGCGGCGTTCCAAACCCCCGACCGCACGCGCTCCTCGGCCGCGTCCCGGAGCCAGCCGATCCACTGATCTCGCGGTTTCAGCCGCATCACCGGGCTGGCCAACATGGCGATGCCCATGACAGGCTGACGCGGCCGCGCTGCGTTGCGCACCAGGATCAGCATCTGTCGGCCGGGAACAGACCGGTATTCGTGAGCCCAGGTGTGGCGGAAGTAGCGCCAGACATCGATCAGCCGAAGGCCCGTCTCCGAGCATTTCGCGCCGGCGTCGCAAATCTCGACCACGGGATCGACGATCGCCTTCAGGGCGGCCGGGCGCGCCTCGGCCGGCAAAGCCTGGATGGCCCGGAACTCCGCCGCCAGCGCCGCACCGTCATCGATCAGATCGGTGATCGAGCTTTTGGCGCCGCCCCGGAGGGTCAGACGCTCCATCCGGCCCAGGAACTGCTGCACGGCGGGCTCGCGCAGTTGCCGCTGGCGGGCGCTCTGCAGGGCGGCGCGGACCCGGGCTTTGACGTCGTCGATGCTCTGTTCGCCATCCCGGGCGATGCCAGGCGGCTGGAAGGTTATCCTTTCCGCCTCGATCTCGACCTGCCAACCCTGGTCACAAAGGTCGGCCACAAGGAGGCAGGCTAGGCGCTCGCCTCCGTCAGCGGGGCGAGCGGTCGCGCCGCCTGCGAGGCTTCAAGCCGGCCTGCGATGCGGATTTTGCTGGCGAAAACCCGGCGCCGCGCCCTGTCTGGGCTGTGCCCCGCCTCGCCCTTGCTCGCCATGGTCGCTGCGATTCTGCTTGCGATCGCGAGCGCCCCGGGCGTGCCGCCGACAACCTTTGCGACCCCTGCCCGGCAGAGTCCCGAAGATGCAGGCGCAAGCATGCAGATGCGGCGCAAGCCAGGTAATGCCCCCGCCAGCGAAAGCCCCTGCGGTCAACCTGTGCCCATTAGACGCCCAACCGGCTGCGGGGGACGACCATCCGAATGACAAGCCCTTCGGGTCGCCAGTCGTAGGACAGCGAGCCGCCAAATTGGTTCTCGATGGTCGAACGGGTGATCCGGCCGCCGAAGCCATCCGTGGTGGGCGGCTGCCCGAGCCTCGGACCACCGCGTTCCGCCCACAGTAGTTCCAACCGATCGTCGTGTTGTCGACAGCTTACGTCGACGCGGCCGGAGTCTGTTGAGAAGGCGCCATACTTCGCCGCGTTGGTTGCGAACTCGTGCAACAGCAGGGCCAAACTGGTCATCGGACCTCCCCCCAACGGCAGGTCGGGCCCCGAAAGAGTCACCCGCATTGCACTGTCCCCCTCCGGTTCATAGGGAGAGGTGATAGTGCGGACCAGGGCATGCAGGGTCGTCCCCGCCTGTGGTCCCGCACCTGCCACAGCGGAAGAGGCCGCAAGGCTGTGAGCCTTCGCCAGGGCGGCTAGGCGATCCTGGATCGATGACACCAAGTCCTGGGGGCTCTTCCCCGACCGCGCGCTCAGGGCGACCAAGCCGCTGGCCAAGTTAAAGAGATTTTTTACTCGGTGATCCATCTCCCGCAACAACAACTCCTGTTGCTCAGCGGCGCGACGTCGCTCCGAAATGTCCCGGGCGATCTTCGACGCCCCGGTGACGCGGCCCTCATCGTCCAGCACCGGCGACACTGCGAGCGAGATGTCCACCCGACTGCCGTCCTTGCGCTGGCGGACGGTCTCGTAGGGGGCGACGGCCTCGCCGCGCCGGATGCGGTTCAGGATCTCCGGTTCTTCGTCCTGCCGGTCGCGAGGGATCAGGATTGAAATCGGCCTGCCGATCATCTCACCCGCGGAGTAGCCGAAGAGTTCCTCGGCGGCCCGGTTCCAGCTTGTAACGACGCCGTCGAGCGTCTTGCTGATAATGGCGTCGGCCGACGAAGCTATGATCGCCGCCATGCGCCGCGTGGCCTCCTCGGCGCGCTTCCGGTCGGAGAGGTCCACGAGCATGTTGACGGCGCCGATCAAGTCGCCGGTGTCGTTCAACAGGAGGGTCGGATAGGGCATGAACGGCACCCGCGTACCGTCAGGCCGCTCGGCGATCGCCTCGACGCCTCGGATGGCGCGTCTTTCCTTGATGGCGATCGCCATAGGGCACTCCCCATGGGCAAGCGGCGTTCCGTTGGGCCAGAACAGCTTCCAGGAGCCGCACCATTCGCTCTCACCTATCGTAGGGCGATGCCCCCAAAGCGTCGCGGCGGCCTGATTGTAGTAGGTGATCCGGCCCTGGGCGTCGGTGGCGTAGATCGCGGCCGGCAGGTCGTCGAGGACCTGGCGATAGTAGTCATCGACAGGTTCCGATGTGGCCAGGCCGTTGAAGATCGAACCGTGAAGCATGTTGCCGCGCTCTTTCGGATCTTCAGGTCGCCATCGAGGCATCGCGCAGTCTCATCCGTCCAGTTTGTTGGGCGACGAAAGGTTCGCTCTAATGGGGTCAGCGGGAGTCCTCGCCAACGCTACGTCTGCACGACTTGAGCCGCAAGGGAAGCGCCTGGAACCGGCGGCCGTGGCATGGCGCCCTGCCTACGCTTTTTCCGCCGCGATAGGCCTGCGCAGCAAAGCAAACAACGTCGCCAACAGGCAGCCATGGCCCTCCGGGCCGCACGACCTCGCCGTCTTCCTTGGTGAAGCTCCCTGCATTCGCTTCAAGACTCGAGCACGACCTCAGAGGCAATCTGATGATTCAAGTCCAGAGGACCGCGCCCTAGGCGCCATACCTCGCCTCCAGCAGATCAAGTTCTCTGACGAGCCGGCGCGTCGCCTCTTCCTGGAGTTCACCTGTACGCGAAGCCGAGAAAATCACGTCGCGCTCGGCTCTCAGGCCCGCCAAGCGCAGTTGACGTTCGATCTCTTCGGTCCGTCGGCGCTCGTCAGCGCTCTCCGTATCGAGCGGACGCCCTTCGATCCGTAGTCGATAGAGCTCCATCACCCTACCAGCCGCATCCGCAAACAGGTGAGCGTCGGGTCGGCCTTCCGCCAGTTGGTGCTGGACCCGTTCGATCTCGCGAATGGCGGCTTCGGCGGCGGTCAGTCGCACGGCGTCGATCCTCGACTGATCATCGGGTTCGGGCGGGAGTTCGAGTTGGCGCAAGATGGGCGGGAGGGCGAAGGTCGCCACCAACAGCGTCACCACGATCACGCCGGCCGCGAGGAAGATCGCCAGGTCCCGCGCCGGAAACGGACTTCCGTCGTTCATCGCCAGCGGTAGCGTTAGAACGCCCGCGAGCGTGATCGCCCCGCGCACGCCAGCCAGAGACATCGCCAGGACGAGCCGTTTGCTCGTCTTCGGCCTCGGTGCGCCTCGCAGCTTTGCCCTGAACCATGTGAGACGCAGGGAGGTCCAGACCCATGCGAATCGCAATGCCGCGAGCGCGCCGACAATGACCAGGACGTAGACGCCCAGCCACCAGGGCTCGGCATGGCCCGTCAGCTTCACCGTCTGTGCGGCGCCGGCCACGATCGTCGGCATCTGCTCGCCCAGCAGGACGAAGATGGCGCCGTTGGCCGCGAACTGAACCGTGTCCCACACGGCGGTGCGCCTGACCCGCGTGACAGCCATGACCTGCCCCGTTTCGGTGAAGCTCATGGTGACGCCGGCGGCGACAGCCGCCAGGATGCCGGACCAGTGGAAATGCTCCGCCAGCAGGTAGGCGGCGAAGGGGATGAGAAGGCTCACCAGGATCTGGGCGCCGGTGTCTTCCCCAAGCCGCTTGGTGGTCCAGCTCTTGATGCGGGTGATCAGCCACGCCGTCGCCACGCCGACGGCGATTCCGCCGAGTGCGACCCACAGGAAGGCGCCGACCGCATCGGCCAGAGAGAACGCGCCCGTCAGCATGGCCGCAACGGCGAATCGCATGCAGACCAGCCCCGAGGCGTCGTTCAGAAGGGATTCGCCCTCAAGGATGTGCATGATCCGCTTGGGGATCGGCGCCCTGGCGGCTACCGCAGACACGGCAATGGGGTCTGTCGGCGAGACGATGGCGGCCAGCGCAAAGGCCACCGGCAGGGGCATCGCCGGCACCATCCAATGGATCAGGAAGCCGAGGCCCACCACGGTCAGCACCACCAGCCCGAGGGCGAACTCGATGATGATCGCCTTGTCTCGGAACAGGTCGCTCTTTGGGATGCGCCATCCATCCAGAAACAAGAGCGGCGGGAGGAAGAGGACGAAGAAGATCTCAGGATTGAGCGTCACCGTCCGCAATGGCGAAAGGGCGATGCAAGCGCCGAGGAGGATCTGCACCAGCGGGAGGGCGATGCGGGTTGCCCGCGCGAGCGTGCCGCTGACAACGACCGCCGCGAGCAAGGCAAGGACAATGCTGATCTCTTCCAGACCGGGTCTCCTGAACGTCCTGGGTGGGGACGGTTTGGCGCGCGCCCTCTATGCCGTGACGTCGGGCTGAGGCGTCAGCCGCCTTTCAAGGGCAGACAACTGCGCGCGTAGTGCTTCGGGCAGTCTGTCGCCGAGGCAATCATAGTCCTCACGGATACGCTCAACCTCGTCCCGCCATTCGGACGCATCGACGGCCAGGAGCGCCGTCATGGCGCTTTCCCGCAAATCAAGGCCGGTGGCGTCGATGCCGCCAGGCGTCGGAAGGCGCCCGATCGCCGTGTCCCGAGCGTCAGCGACGCCCTCAAGGCGCTCGACCACCCATTTCAACACACGCACATTGTCGCCGAAGCCTGGCCACATAAAGTGGCCCTGGGCGTCCTTGCGGAACCAGTTGACGTAGAAAATCCTGGGCAGCTTTCCGACATCCGTAGCGGCGCCCACCTTCAGCCAGTGACTGAAATAGTCGCCCATATTGTAGCCGCAAAACGGCAGCATGGCGAACGGATCGCGGCGCACGGCGCCAATCTTGGTCTCGGCCGCGGCGGTGCCCTCGGAGGCGACATTGGACGCCAGGAAAACGCCATGCGCCCAGTCGAACGCTTCGGTGACCAACGGCGCCGTGGTCGCGCGACGACCGCCAAACAGGATGGCGGAGATCGGCACGCCCTGCGGATCGTCCCACTCATCGGCGATGGTCGGGCACTGCGCGGCGGGGCAGGCGAAACGCGCGTTCGGGTGGGCGGCGGGGGCGCCGAGATCGGACGACCAAGCGCGGCCTTGCCAGTCGGTCAGCCCTTCCGGCGGATCGGCCGTCAGGCCCTCCCACCAGACGTCGCCGTCGGCCGTGAGTGCGGTGTTGGTGAAGATGGTGTTCTCGCGCATGCTGCCGAGCGCATTGGCGTTGGTCTTCGGGCTCGTGCCGGGCGCGACGCCGAAGAAGCCCGCTTCTGGATTGATCGCGCGCAACCGGCCATCGTCGCCAAAACGCATCCAGCAGATATCGTCGCCGATGGTCTCGGCCTTCCAACCGGGAAGCGTCGGCTGGAGCATCGCGAGATTGGTTTTCCCGCAAGCGCTGGGGAAAGCCGCCGCGATGTAATGGACGGCGTTCTGCGGTGATGTCAGCTTGAGGATGAGCATGTGCTCGGCCAGCCAGCCGGCGTCCCGGGCCATCACCGAGGCGATCCGCAAGGCGTAGCATTTCTTGCCCAAGAGCGCGTTTCCGCCGTAGCCCGATCCGTAAGACCAGATCTCCCGGGTCTCCGGAAAATGGACGATGTATTTGTCGTCATTGCAGGGCCAGGCGACATCGGCCTCGCCGCGGTTCAGGGGCGCCCCCACGGAATGAACCGCAGGCACGAAGAACCCGTCCTCGCCGAGGGCCTCGAGAGCCTCGGCACCCATCCTTGTCATGATCCGCATCGACAGCACGACATAGGGACTATCGGTCAGCTCCACGCCGAGCGCGCTGATCGCCGAGCCGATCGGGCCCATCGAGAAGGGGACGACATAGAGCGTGCGCCCCCGCATGCAGCCTGCGAATTTATCGGCGAGGGTCGCGCGCATCTGCGCGGGCGCGCACCAGTTGTTGGTAGGCCCGGCGTCGATCTCGTGCTCCGAACAGATGAAGGTCCGGCTCTCCACCCGCGCCACGTCACGCGGGTCCGACGCCGCCCAGAAGGAGTTCGGCCGCTTGGCGGGGTCGAGACGCCGGAGGGTTCCTGACGCGACGCACTGCTCAGTCAGGGTGTTCCATTCCTCGTCCGAACCGTCGCACCAATGAATGGCGCCCGGCTGCGTCAGCGCGGCGATCTCGCGAACCCAGGCAGCCAGTCGGCGATGGCGGGTCGGCGCCTGGGACGAAAGAAGATGGGACTGAGACACGCGACCTCCAATGACGCCGACCGGCAAAACTTCGCCCAGACTGCGGGCGCTGGTTTGGATAACAGCGAGGCCCATCCAAAATCAAAGCCAAAACCGTCACAATGAGCGCTTAGAAAACCAAAAATGAGGTTGTTGACGCCAAATGTGATGTTCCATATATCACAATAATGCTAACCCCCGCTCAACTGCGCGCCGCGCGCGCGCTTCTCGGCATCGATCAGCGCACCTTGGCTGTGCGCTCGGGCGTTTCCTTGCCGACCATTCAGCGCATGGAAGCCAGCGACGGCTATGTGCGCGGTGTCGTCGACACCCTGATCAAGGTCGTAGCCGCGCTGGAACGCGATGGCGTCGAACTGATCAACGAGGATTGCGTCAGCCCTGTTGGCGGCCGAGGCGTGCGATTGCGGGATCCGACGCGCCCGGGAACCAGGTTGCCGTCTACGCGCGAGCGGCCCGCAGGACTTTCGGCCTGAGGCCCTTTTCATCCCACTCCAATTGAAACGCCAATGCCCGACGGCCGTTCGACCTCACATCTCTATCGCCCCAAGCTGCTGACCGTTCTGCAAAGCGGCTACAGGCTCGCTGATCTGCGCGCCGATATCGCCGCGGGCCTCACCGTCGCCGTGGTCGCACTCCCCTTGTCGATGGCCATTGCCGTGGCGTCTGGCGTGGCGCCGGAACGGGGCCTCTATGCCGCCATCGTCGGCGGAATCCTGGTGTCAGTGCTTGGTGGCAGCCGCGTGCAGATCGGCGGGCCGGCGGGCGCCTTCATCGTCTTGGTGGCGTCGACGGCGGCAAGTCTCGGACTGATGGGTTTGCTGACCGCGGTTCTGCTCTCCGGCATCTTCCTGTGCCTCGTTGGGCTCGTTCGGCTAGGCTCTCTCGTGCGGCACATGCCGCACGCCGTCACTGTCAGCTTTACCTGCGCCATCGCCGCCGTCATCGCGGCCAGCCAGCTGAAGGATTTCGGCGGGCTCCGCCTGAGCGGCGCTGAACCCGGCGCGTTCTTCCCCAAGCTTTTGGCGCTCGGGGGCGCCCTGTCGACGCTCAATGTCGCTGCATTGGTCCTCGGGCTTTCCGTCGTGGGCGTCATCCTGGGCCTGCGTCGGGTGCGCCCGACCTGGCCCGGAATGTTGATCGCGGTCGCCGCGGCCTCGCTTGCGGCATGGGCCCTGGGCCTTCCGGTCGAGACGATCGGCAGCCGCTTCGGCGGCATTCCGCGCGGTCTGCCAAGCCCCGCCCTGCCTCCGCTGGACCTGCCGATGGTCGTTCGCGCCCTGCCCGCGGCGATGTCCTTCACCTTGTTGGGCGCGGTCGAGAGCCTGCTCTCGGCCAAGGTCGCCGACAGCATGACCGGCCGCCGCCACCGTTCCAACATGGAGGTGGTCGCGCAAGGCCTGGCGAACATCGGATCCGCCTTGTTCGGCGGCATCTGCGTCACCGGCACGATCGCGCGCACGGCGACCAATGTGCGCGCCGGCGCCCGCAGCCCCATTTCGGGCATACTGCACTCGGTGTTCCTGCTGGTGTTCATGATCGTGGCCGCGCCGCTGGCGGCCTACATTCCGCTCTCCGCCCTGGCGGGCGTGCTGTTGGTGGTCTGCTGGACGATGGCCGAGAAGGTCGAGTTCATTCAGCTGCTGAAGAACTGGCGGACGGCGGCCGTGGTCCTGGTGACCTTCGGCGTCACTCTGGCGCACGACCTGACGAGCGGCATCGTCGCCGGCTGCGTTCTTGCGGCGATCCTCGCCTTGCTTCGCCGGCCGGTCGCGGAGGAAGGCGCCTGAGGATCGGACATGTGCTGCGAGCGCAGCGCCGGGGACGTCGCGGGACGCTTAACGCCGCTCGATCAAGCGGACCCCGCGTCCTTCCCCTTCGCTTCGCGCGCCAGGGCCTATCAGTTCGACGCCAGCGGCGTTGAGGGCGGTCATGACCTTCTCGAGGCTATCGACGACGGCGCGGACAGAGCCGTCCGACGCTTCCATCCGCTGAATCGTCGGCAACGAAACCCCAGCGCGCTGGGCGAGGTCCTTCTGGTCTAGTCCAAGCAGCGCGCGAGCCGCCTTCATTTGAGCGCCGGTGATCATTGGCCGATCTATAGTGACGTTTTGGACATCAGCAAGAGGCCTGCGATCATGCCGCCTCACGATCGGAAGACTTGAGAACCTCGGCCCGCCAGGCGCCGTCTTGGCGCAGGACGTTGAGGAAGGCGGCGCATTGGCTGGCGCTGGCGAATTCAAGCGCAAGGCGTTGGTGCCAAGCCAGAAGTTCAACCTTGGTCGGCGTTTCAATGCGCAGGCGGTGGATTTTTGCGATGGGCATGGCGCAGGGGCGCCGGTCGAAGTCGACGTACACCACACGCCAGGAGGTCATGACGACAAGTCCGATCTTACCCCCGCACTGCACCGCCCATCCGTCGAACGCGGTCTCTCCCTCCAGGAACGAGATCTCCGCGCGAAGCGCGCTGATGGCGGCTCCGTCCATGTCTGATATCCACGTAAAGCCGTCGCGACGCGCGCGACCGGGCGGGCTGTAGCGACTTTCTGCAGCAAGGTCCACGCACTATATGTGCATAGTGATGCTTGACCCATCACATCTGAGCGTTCAGAAAGCAAAACGAGGGTGCGCGGAGATTCCGGTTCGGCTCAGCCTCAAATCCGTCGTGGGGCGCGTGTCAGCGCCAATAACCTAGAGCGCTGAGATGACGCCCAATCCTGTGATCGCTGGACTGAAGGCGCGCTGTCCGCAATGCGGCGAAGGCGCGTTGTTCTGCGGGTTCCTTAAGGTCTGCGACCGATGCGAGGCTTGTGGCGCGGACCTTTCGCGCGCCGACTCCGGGGATGGTCCCGTGGTGTTCATTCTCCTCATCGTCGGCGCCATCGGCTGTTTCGGCCTCCTGTTCACGGAATTCACCCTCCATCCGCCCGTTTGGCTCCAGTTGATCATTTGGCTGCCCCTGATGGGGTTGATGACGCTCGGCGCGCTACGGCCCTTCAAGGCGATCCTGATCGCCCTTCAATTTCGCAACCGCGCCGCCGAAGCGCGCCGCGACGAGGGCGCCTGAGCGTGAACCGCCGCCGTGGTAGGTCCTCGCCCCGGTCAGGCGCCGCACTCCCCAACTCCGTGAAGATTGAAGGGACGCAGCCCCCGCGAAATACGGCCGGATGATCGCCCTGCATCGCGTCGCCACGGATCGGGGCGAGGTCGCTGTGGACCTGCATCGGGCGGACGGATCGGTCAGCTACCGCAAGGGCGACGCGTTCCAGACCCGGGTAGACGCGCAGGGGCGGAACCTCGCCCGGCATATCGATGAGGCCGTCGACCTGTTCGTGCGGGATGGCGCACGGCGGGTGCTGGTGCTTGGCTACGGCGGCGGGATGGCCTCGACCCTGCTGCGACGCAAGGGCGTCGTCGTCGAGGCGGTCGACTGCGACCCCTGCGCCGAGGCGCTCGCCAGGCTGTTCTTCAGGGCGCCGCCGGACCTGAACGTGACGGTCGCTGACGCCTGGGACTATGTGCGCGCAGCGCCAAGCGCCAGCGTGGATGGGGTTCTCGTCGATATCCAGGACTCCGAGGTGACGCCGCCGGCCTATCGCTCACTCGCATTCTGGCGCGACGTCGCCCGGCTGATCCGCATGGGCGGTCTGGCCGTCCTCAATGTTGTCGATAGCCTCTTCGACAGTGCGGATTGGGCTGATGTCCGTAAGGCCCTTGCCGCGGCAGGCCTCGACACCGCCGCCATCAGCGACGACTTCGGGCAGGGCAACCGCCTTCTGGTCACGGCCGCCGACTGATGGCGCCCGATCCGGTCGAGGATGGCGCCTCACCCGGTCGTCAGGCCGCTTCGGCGCTCGTGCGCGGGGCGCGGGGGTCTTGTCCCAACTGTGGTAAAGGTCGCCTCTTTCGCGCCTATCTCAAGGTGGCGCCCCAGTGCGCGACGTGCGGGCACGACAACGCTCGATATCCCGCCGACGACGCCCCGCCCTACTTCACCATCCCGCTGGTGGGCCACCTGATCGTCGCCCCGATGCTTGCGTTCCCGTTCATCCTGACCTGGCCCGCCTGGCTGTTGCTGGCGACCCTCCTGCCGGCCCTGACCGCGCTGATCCTCTTCTTCCTGCCGATCGTCAAAGGCGCCGTGATCGGTGCGCTCTGGGCCATCGCACAGCCGCATACAGGGACAAGGACCGACCATGACTGGTGACGACCGCCGCGCACGGGAGGATCGGGAGGCGCTGGAATTCCATCAGAGCCCGCAGCCGGGCAAGATCGCGATCGCCGCGACCAAGCCGATGGCCACCCAGCGCGACCTTAGTCTCGCCTACTCACCAGGGGTCGCCGCGCCGGTGCTGGCGATCGCGAACGATCCCGACCTTGCCTACGCCTACACTTCGAAGGGCAACCTAGTCGGGGTCGTGTCCAACGGGACCGCCATACTCGGCCTCGGCGATCTCGGGTCGCTCGCCTCCAAGCCGGTCATGGAAGGCAAGGCGGTGCTGTTTAAGCGGTTCGGAGATCTGGACGCCTTCGACATCGAGGTCGCCACCCGCGACGCGGACGCTTTTATCGAGGTGGTGCGCCACATCGGCGCGACGTTCGGCGGCGTCAACCTTGAGGACATCTCCAGTCCCGACTGCTTTCGCATAGAGGCCGAGCTTCAGGACCTCCTGGACGTGCCGGTGTTCCACGACGACCAGCACGGCACCGCGATCATCTGCTCTGCGGGCCTGATCAATGCGTGTGCGGTGACCGGCCGCAAGATCGAAGAGGTGCGTCTGGTCCTCTGCGGCGCAGGCGCCGCGGGACTGGGGTCGATTACCTTGATGAAGGCGCTCGGCGTAAAGCCGGAGAACACGACCGTGGTCGATATCGACGGCGTGGTCTTTCGCGGCCGCACCAAGGGCATGGATCAATGGAAGGCGGCGCACGCCACCGACACGTCGCACCGAACGCTGGCCGAGGCGCTCGTCGGGGCGGACGTATTCATCGGCGTGTCGGCCAAGGGGGTGCTGACCCCGCAGATGGTCGCCTCCATGGCGCCCAACCCGATCATCTTCGCCATGGCCAACCCCGATCCGGAGATCACCCCCGAACAGGTCAAGGCGGTACGCCAGGATGCGATCATGGCGACGGGCCGCTCGGACTACCCCAACCAGGTCAACAATCTGCTGGGTTTCCCCTACATTTTCCGCGGCGCGCTCGACGTCCAGGCTCGATCCATCAACCACGAGATGAAGGTCGCGGCGGCGCAGGCTCTGGCCCTGCTCGCCCGCGAAGACGTCCCGGACGAGGTGACGATCGCCTCGCAGGGGCCCCGGTTGAAGTTCGGGCGCGACTACATCATTCCCTCCCCCTTCGATCCGCGGCTGATCTGGTATGTGCCGCCCTTCGTCGCCGAAGCCGCGATGCGTACGGGGGTCGCGCGCCGGTCGATCACCGACATGGACGCCTATCGCGCCGAGTTGCGCCGGCGCCTCGACCCCTCGGCGGCCTTCCTGCAGAGCATCACCGACGCGGTGCGGGCCGCGCCACCTAAGCGCGTTGTCTTCGCCGAGGGCGAGGAACCTTCAGTCATCCGGGCGGCCCACGCTTTCAGCGGACAGGGCCTCGGCCGGGCTATCCTCGTCGGACGCGAAGACCTCATCCACGCGCGAGCGCTGGAACTGGGGTTGGGCCTTTCGGACTTCCCCATGGAGATCGTGAATGCGCGGCTCTCACACCGCAACGGCGTCTACGTCGACCACCTCTATGCCCGACAGCAAAGAGACGGGCTGCTCAGACGAGACGCTCAACGGCTGATCAATCAGGACCGCAACAGCTTCGCGGCGGCGATGGTCGCGCTCAACGATGCCGAGGCCATGGTGACCGGCGTTACGCGAAACTTCGACCAGTGCCTGCTGGAGGTCTCGCGGGTTCTGCCGCTGGCCCCGGGGCGGATCATCGGTCTGTCCGCCGTACTCGCCCGCGGTCGCACGATCTTCATCGCCGACACCTCGATCACCGAGTTGCCGACGGCTGAGGCGCTGGTGGAGATCGCTTTCGCCGCCGCCGAAGCGGCACGCCGACTTGGGCACGTCCCGCGGGTGGCCTTCCTCTCATCGTCCACCTTCGGCAACCCGGGGGGCGAACAGTCA
This sequence comes from uncultured Caulobacter sp., assembly GCA_964579695.1. Taxonomy (GTDB): domain Bacteria; phylum Pseudomonadota; class Alphaproteobacteria; order Caulobacterales; family Caulobacteraceae; genus Caulobacter. The sequence continues at coordinate 14,982 of CAZOHI010000002.1, forward strand.
CAACGGGTGCGCGCGGCTGTCGACCTGATGTCGAACCGGCGCGCGGACTTCGAATTCGAAGGGGAGATACCGCCAGACGTCGCGCTCGATTCCTCCGCCTGGGCGAACTACCCGTTCCAGCGTCTCAGCGAGCCTGCGAATGTGCTGATCATGCCCGCCATTCATTCGGCGGCGATCGCCACCAAGCTGCTCCAGACGCTGGGGGCGGTGACCGTAGTTGGGCCGCTGCTCGTCGGCCTCACCCGCCCTGTTCAAATTTGCCGTCTAGACGATTCGGTTTCGCGGATTGTCACCCTTGCGACGCTCGCAGCGTTCGGCGCCGCCGGAGATCCTGCCGGAGCATCGCTGCGGGGTAGCCTCAAAGGCGATGGGTCGCCCTCAGCAAGGCGGCGAGGCCGTGGATCTGACGTGTGAGGTCATCGCGTAGGCCCTGCAAGCTGGTGCTTGAAACGCCGTAGTCCGGGTGGAGGCTCTCAGGCACGATCCATCGCAGCGCCAGTTGATCTCGGGCCAGGCCAAGCTTGTGGACACCAATCGACACGACCACGTCGAATTGGGTCAGGTCGAGGCGCCGAGCGCAGACCCCGGGCGTTGGAGGCAGTTCGATCCCCGCCTCGGCCATGACGGTCGCCGCCATCGCGTGCAGTGGTCGGCTGTGAAGGCCAGCGCTATGGGTGGTGAGTCCGAGGTTGGCGAACGGCCCGCGGGCCAGGCCCTCCGCCATTCGGCTCAGCACCGCATCGGTCAGAGAGACAAAGAGCACCGATTGGACGCGGCGGACGTCGGCTGTGGACGTGCGGTCTGGGATTGGGAAATCAAGCACAACACCCTGAGCTCGCGCGCTCTCCCCACCTTTGGACGGCGGGTCGGCGGCCAGGACGGGTTTAGGCCAGGAGCGGGACTTTGGGATGGGCATGACCAGGACGAGGGGTGGAAACGGGTCGCATGGCGAAGAATCGGCAGGGCGCCGTCCGACCCCGTCGGAAACGACACCGCAGCCTCGTGAAGTTTGCACATCACACAGCACGTCTCAAGCGGCGTTGCTGATAGCTTATACATCATCTACAGCAAGGCGGCATTGGTGGAGTCCGCGGCGGCGCGGCGGCGCACGCGGTTGAAGCGCCTAACGAGGACAGGAGAGCAAATTGGGCACGGCCGACGACGAGTTCGTCTATGACGACGCCAGCGGCGAATGGATCACGGCGGCGGACGCCGCCAGCCGCACCGCCGCGGCGGCCGACATTGAGGTGCGCGATGCGGTCGGCAACAGGCTGGCCGATGGGGATAGCGTCACCCTGGTCAAGGATTTGAAGGTCAAGGGCGCGGGGCAGACCTTGAAGCGTGGGACGGTCATCCGCTCGATCCGGCTGACCGGCGATGCACAGGAGATCGACTGCCGACACGAGAGCATCAAGGGGTTGGTTCTGCGCGCCGAGTTCGTTCGCAAGCTTTGAGGAGGATCGTGGCGTGAACGTCTTGACCCCGGTGGCGCCTGCGCGCGGTTCGTGGGGAACCCTCCAAAACCGACCTGGCCGACGCACACGGGCGGCAGGGCGCAGTTCTACGGCCTTGGTTGGATACGATGAAGAAGGCGTCTGAATACCGCGCTCATGCTCGGGAATGCCTCTCGCTTTCGAAGGGCGCCGAGCTTGACGCCCAACGCTCCACCCTTTTGCAGATGGCCGCGGACTGGGAGGAGATGGCGGCCTATCGCGTGAAGCTCATCGGGCTACATCCGGAACTCGCCAAGGAAGGCGAGCACGAGGAGGAAGGGATCGCGCCGCCTGCCCTCGGGGAGGAAGGCTAGGTGAAGGCCGCATCCGACTACTGCCTCAAGATGGCGGAAGCGGCGGACGCGGAGGCGGAACTGCGCGGGAAGGCCGAGGCCGCGACCTGGCGAGAGGCCGCAGCACGATGGCGCCGGTTGGCGGTGAAAATCGCGATGCATGAGCAGGCCTTCGGATCGTTCTCGTCGGTCCAGATTCCTTCGTTGCGTCTGCATTGAGAGGGACGACTTTGTTTCGTTGGAGTGCGCCGTCCATCGCGCTGTTCAAGCGGCGACCCTCTTGGTGCGCGTGGTCGGCCACGCTCCCGTAATGAGGATTCTGGCCAAGATCGAGGACGCCGACCGGCGGGTGCTGGTTCTTGAGCGTCGAGCGGATGGGTCGCGGGTCTACCTCGATCGAGGGGTGCTCTACACCGGTATCGATGCGGCGGGCCGCAACAATCTCGCCTATGTCGCGGCGATGGCCGAAGCGCTGCCAAGGGAGGGCTCGGTGCTTGTCCTCGGGACCGCAGGCGGCGCGCTTCCCTCGCTGCTGCACGCGGCCGGCCTCGATGTCACGACCGTAGACAACTGGGCGGGCGCCTTCGAGATCGCGCGGCGATGGTTTCAAATGCCGCCTGATATCACCTGTGTGGAAGCCGACGCCGTCCAATTCCTGCAACAGCCTACGCGAAGATGGTCAGCCATCGCGGTCGACGTCTTTAATCAGATGACGATCCCCTCTTCCCTGCTCACTTCGACGTTCGGCGCGAGCCTTGCGCACGCGCTGGCGCCGGGTGGTGTGGTTGTCTGGAACGTCGCCGCCGGCGCCCGTCAGATGGAGACTTGGCGGGTCCTGGAAACCCTGCGCGGCGCCTGCCTGGCGCCACGGACCCGTTCCCTCCATGGCGACGATATTTTAGCCAACACCTTGGTGATTGGCCGAAAGGCGTTGAGAGCGCGGCGTCGACCTTAGGTCGATCACCAGATCGACCTGGAACTCGACGAACTCGAGGAGAGACCGAGTCGAATGGCCGATTCTGCGGCGAGGTCCGCGAGCTCCGCCTCGCGGGCCGCCCGACTGACATTGAACCTGATCAGGACCGTCTCATTGGGACCGGGTGACGGCCACGGCGCATGCCCGAGATCGGCCGCCTCCCCCGCGGAGGCGATCTCCCATCCGTGAACGCCTTGGCGCGCCAGCACGTAGTTTCCGCTCCGTCCCTTCAGGAGCGGCGCGCGGGCCAGCGGCATGTAGCTGTACTCGGCGCCGGATACGCCGAGGAAGATCACATAGCTCGACAAGACGGACGACCTCTTCGTGCTCCTAGCATCTCACGCCGGGGCCGAGGCGTCAGGCACCCTCGGTGTCGCGTTCAGCGATTCCTGTGGACCCGCCTCTCAAAGGCGAGGCTTGCGCCGCCGATGAACGCCGTTGGGCGTCGCGCCGGATGGCGCCGGCGAAGGGCCTTCCCCACCGGATCACCGAGTGCGCCGGAGGCCTTCTTTACTGGCGAGACCGTCTAGACCTTGTGGCCCCTGCCGGGTTCGGCGCTTGGGAGATCCCCTCACCGCCTTGTCAGATGACGCCGAACGCTCGCATGGCCTCGGCGACCCGCACGAAGCCTGCGATGTTGGCGCCCAGGACATAATCGCCCGGCGCGCCATACTCGTCCGCGGTCTCGGCGCAGAGGTCATGGATGCCGCGCATGATGTCCGCCAGCCTCGCCTCGGTCTGCTCGAAGGTCCAGCTGTCGCGCGAGGCGTTCTGCTGCATCTCCAGCGCCGAAGTGGCCACGCCGCCGGCGTTGGCGGCCTTGCCTGGCGCGAACAGCACGCCCGCCTCCTGGAAAACGCGCACCGCTTCGGGCGTCGAGGGCATGTTGGCCCCCTCCCCCACGGCCAGCACGCCGTTCTTCACCAGCGTGCGGGCGTCCCGGCCGGTGAGCTCGTTCTGGGTGGCCGAAGGCATGGCGATCTCGCAGGGCACGTCCCAGATCGAGCCTTGCTCGACAAAGCGGGCGCCCACGCCTTTCAGCTCGGCGTATTCGGCGATCCGCCCACGACGAACCTCCTTGATCTCCTTGAGGAGGTCGAGATCGATCCCGGCCTCGTCGACCACGTAGCCGTTGGAATCGGAGCAGGCCACGACGATCCCGCCGAACTGGCGAATCTTTTCAATGGTGTAGATGGCGACATTGCCCGACCCAGAGACGACCGCGCGTCGGCCGTCGATCACCGCGCCGCGCGTCGCCAACATCCGCTCAACGAAATACACCGCGCCGTAGCCGGTGGCCTCGCGCCGCGCCCGCGAGCCGCCGTAGACGAGGCCCTTGCCCGTGAGCACGCCGGCCTCGTAACGGTTGGTCAGCCGCTTGTACTGACCGAACAGAAAGCCGATCTCTCGCCCGCCGACGCCGATGTCACCGGCCGGAACGTCGGTATACTCACCGACATGCCGGTGCAGTTCGGTCATGAAGGACTGGCAAAACCGCATGATCTCCCCATCGGAACGGCCGCGGGGATTGAAGTCCGACCCGCCCTTACCGCCGCCGATCGGCATGCCGGTGAGCGCGTTCTTGAATGTCTGCTCGAAGCCCAGGAATTTGACGATCCCGAGGTTCACCGAGGGATGGAAGCGCAGGCCGCCCTTGTAAGGGCCGAGCGCGGAATTGAACTGAACGCGGAAGCCGCGGTTGATCTGCACCTGGCTGGCGTCATCGACCCAGGGGATGCGGAAGATGATCTGCCGTTCCGGCTCGCAGATGCGCTCGATCAGGGCGTCATCGGCATAATCGGGGTGCTTGGCGATAACCCGGCCGAGGCTCTCGAGCACCTCCCGGACGGCCTGGTGGAACTCGCTTTCGCCGGCGTTGCGGCTAAGCACCTCCGCCAGGATAGGCTCCAACTTCTCGTCAACGCTCAGCAAATCGCCCTCCAATTGGCGCATCAAACAAAACCCGGCGTGCTTCTACCTAGGCAGGCTGCGATAGCGCCGCGAAAAACCCGCCGAACTGGCGCCTAGGACCGCCCAAGGGAGCTCGCCCAGGTCGAGCGCCGCATCGAAGACCGTCCACGGGCCGGATCGGCGACGAGCGCCACGCCCAGCAGAGCCAGAAGCTTCGCCGCCTCCAGGGCGATATAACCGGCGTGGAGCAGGGACGGCGGCGGCGTCTGGCCCGCCTGGATCATCAGCACGCGGGCATCTAGGGCCGGGATAAGCCACAGCGCCTGCGCGAGGACCACGAAGATGGGGATCGCGAAAGCCAGCAGCCAGCGCCGACGCGCCGCCGAGCCGAGCGCCAACCCGAGGGCCACAACCGCCAAGCCGAGTTCGAGGGCGTTATAGATGCGGAAGGTGTGCCGGCCGACCTCGAGCGCCACAGGCAGAGAAAGCGAGGGGGCCAGGAACTTGGCCGGAGTGGCCACGAAGGCGACGCCGATCGCGATCCCTGCCCAGAGCAATGCTAGCTGGGTCGCCCAGCGGCCCGCCAAGTTCCCAAGCCGCGTCATGCAGGCTCCTCCAGACGGTGGAACTCGACATAGAACCTGACCGGGCCTAGCGGCTGCACCTCATGCAGGATCGTCGGTTCCACCACCCCCGGTGCGGCCTCCGGTGTGAGGATCGTCTCAGACGCGGGCCGCCGCGGATCGACGATCCGATAGGCCAGCTGGCCTTCAAGCACGTGGATCAGCGCCCAGGAGCCCGTCTTGGTCGTGTGGGCCCTAAGCAGGCCCGCAGGGACGGTGGCTTCGGTGAACTCATCGGTGCGGCGATAAGGCCTCGCCGTCTCTGGCAGCTCCATGCTGAACCTCCTCAAGCGCGAAGCCGCTCGATCGCCGGCGGGATTTCCCCACGGCTGACGGCCATGCCGAGTTGCAGACTTTGGGCGATCATCTCGGATTTGGCCACGAACAGCGCCGCCGCGGACGGCGGACACAGCGCCTGGACGGTCTGCCGGAAGAGCTGCAGCCACCGCGCGAAATGCGTTGGCCGCAGGTCAGCGATGCGGGCATGGGCGGCCATCGGCGTGCCTTTGAAGCGGCCGCTCATCAGCAGCACCGATGACCAGAAGTCGCACATCTTGGCCAGGTGCTCCGGCCACGCCTCCTCCGCGATGACCCGGTTGAAGATCGGCGCCAGCGCGGGGTCCTTGAGGACATTGGCGTAGAAGCCGTGCACGACCTGGTGGATCATCTCTTCGGTGACCCCCGCCGCCACACCTGGGCCAACGCGAGAAGCGGATCTTTCGGCGGCAGTCACGACACCCTCCTGGTCTGAACGACCAAACATGTATATAACTTACTTGTTTCAATCCAGCCAGGAGACGGGCCTGGTTCGCTCGCCTCATTTAGTCCGATAGAGCGGCCGGCGGCGACTAACCGGCAGCTGCCGGCACCAGCGCGAAGGAGGCCCGCTCATGGTAAGCTGCTCTAAGCGGGGCGCCGGCAAGCCTGGCGGAAGCGGGAACGCATGCGGCTGACGGTCTACACGGACTACGCTCTACGGGTGCTGATGTACGCGGCGCTGCACCCCGATCGCCTGTCGACCATCGGGGAAATCTCAGGCGTCTACGGCATCTCCCGCAACCACCTGATGAAGGTGGTCTATGAACTGGGCGTCGCCGGTTACATCGAGACGGTTCGGGGCCAGCAGGGCGGCATCCGCCTGGCGCGGTCGCCTCAGGATATCGGCCTAGGCGATGTCGTGAGACGCACCGAAAAGGGCGCGCTGCTCGTCCCCTGTTTCGAAGCCACGACCAACTACTGCGCCATCTCCCCGGCCTGCAAGCTCAAGCACGCCCTGCAGCAGGCGTCGAACGCCTTCTTCGCGGTCCTGGACGGGTTCACCCTCGCCGACCTGACGCAGAATCGGGAGATCCTCAGCGACCTTCTCCAGCAGAGCGCAGCTGCCTCAGCGCCTGATCGGGCCGCCAGCTGACCGCTGGCAGCTGAGTTCAAAGGCCATGACTGCCGGCGACCGCGCCGAGCACGGTGATTGCGGCGACGACGAACAGCACCTGGTGCAGGCGTTCGGCCATCGGGATCTTACTTCGCAGGCAGGAAAGCTTCTTTCGGCGTACGAAGCCAGGACGAAATCATTACCTGAGCGGTACATACCTCACCCAACCCCTGCTGCACGCCTTGCTTTGAAGCGCCCCCGGCGACAAGATCGTGCTGCGCAGAACGGGGCGGTCATTGACGGTGACTGAGGGATTAGCGGCCGCCCTGAGCGTCCCGTAGCGATAACAGCGCGGCCCTGATCTTGATTAAGGCAAGGCGTCTTCGCGCGCACAGTGGCGGCGCGTGTGAACCAAGGGAGGCCGATATGACCGATGCAAACGCGAAGCTGGGAGCTTCGACGATGAGCACGGGCGCGCCCGCGCCCAGCGATCGCAACTCCCTGACCATCGGTCCCGACGGGCCCGTCCTGCTGCACGACGTGCACTTCCTCGAGCAGATGGCTCATTTCAACCGGGAAAAGGTTCCCGAGCGCCAACCGCACGCCAAGGGCTCGGGCGCCTTCGGCGTGTTCGAAACGACCGAAGACCTCTCGCGCTACACCAAGGCGGCGCTGTTCCAGAAGGGCGCCACGACCGAGATGCTGGCGCGCTTCTCGACCGTGGCCGGCGAGCAGGGCAGCCCCGACACCTGGCGCGACGTCCGCGGCTTCTCGCTGAAGTTCTACAGCAGCGAGGGCAATTACGATCTCGTCGGTAACAACACGCCGGTCTTCTTCGTGCGCGACCCGATGAAGTTTCCCCACTTCATCCGCAGCCAGAAGCGGCTGGCGGACTCAGGCCTGCGCGACAACCACATGCAATGGGACTTCTGGAGCAACAATCCGGAGAGCGCCCACCAGGTCACCTATCTGATGGGCCCGCGCGGCCTACCGCGTACCTGGCGGCACATGAACGGCTACGGCTCACACACCTACATGTGGATCAACGCCGACGGCGAGAAATTCTGGGTCAAATATCACTTCCACACCAACCAGGGCATGGCGTTCTTCTCCAACGAGGAGGCGTCGGCCACGTCCGGCGCAGACGCAGACTTCCACCGCCGCGACCTGTTCGAGGCTATCGGCAGGGGCGACTTCCCGAGCTGGACCTTGTCGGTACAGGTCATGCCCTACGCCGAGGCCAAGAGCTACCGGATCAACCCATTTGACCTGACCAAGGTCTGGCCGCACGGCGATTACCCGTTGATCAGGGTCGGCACGATGACGCTCGACCGCAATCCGGAGAACTTCTTCGCCCAGATCGAGCAGGCGGCCTTCTCGCCGGGGACCACCGTACCGGGCATCGGCCTATCGCCCGACAAAATGCTGCTGGGCCGGGCGTTCGCCTATAACGACGCCCAGCGCAATCGCATCGGGACCAATTTCCACCAATTGCCGGTCAACCAGCCAAAGGTCCCCGTCAACACCTACATGTTCGACGGTCAGATGGCCTACGAGCACAGTGGGGCGGCGGCGACCTACGCCACCAACAGCGCTGGCCGGCCGTGGGCGGACCAAACCGGCCCGGTGGCTGACGGCTGGGAGGCCGACGGTGCAATGGTTCGTAGCGCCTACACCCTGCATAGCGACGACGACGACTTCTCCCAACCGCGAGCCTTGGTGCGTCACGTCTTCAGCGAGGCGGAGCGCGAAGCGCTGGTCGATCAGGTGGCCGGCAGCCTGCTGGGAGGCGTCCGCTCGCCGGTCCTGGAACGCACCCTCGAATATTGGAAGCACATCGATGAAGGCGTCGGCGCCCAGATCGAGGCCAAGGTCCGAGCCGGCTCCGGCGACAAACCGGCCGAGGGCATGGGTGAGGGGTGACGGCGGGCCGAGCTCTGCATTCGAGGCGGCGGCCGAGTGACCGTGCGGCTCGCGGCGCAAGGCACCACTGCAGACGGCGCCTTTGATGTTGGCCGCTTTCCCGCCAACTGGCCGCCGACCCGGGCACCGGTGATGCCCGTCAGCCGGAACGAAGCGCTCACGACCAGCAAGCGTCTGAGACGTTCATCGTCCAGCGCACCAGATCCGCGCGTTCAAGCGCGCGCAATTTATACTGCGCTGGCCGCCGCAGACGGTTGGAAACCGCAGGAACAACAGACGATCGACGCGCTGGGCGCTTGGCTCGCTGAGCGGCCGTCGCCAGAAGCCCTGCGAGATCGGTGCGAACAGGTGCTTCGTATGCTCACCAGTAAACCGGAGCGGCGCGGCAGGTGAGGACGGCCAGCTTTGACCTAATGGGAATCGGCCTTGGCAGCCGGCAGCGTTCGCAGCAATCGCTGCACGACCGCGCCAGGCGTAAGCTCTTCGCTATCCCGCGTCCCACGTCCTTGCGCGGCTCTCCCTGACGATGGAGCCGATCGCGCTCGATCTGCTGATCCGGCTCGGCTTGGCGCTGGGCGTCGGACTGATTGTCGGCGTGGAGCGCGGCTGGCGCCAGCGGGACGAACCCGAGGGCGGCCGAACCGCCGGCGTGCGGACGTTCGCGCTCATCGGGTCCCTCGGCGGCCTGTCCGGCGTGCTCTCGCTCGTGGCCGAAACTCCCCTGCCCTGGATCGCCTGCCTAATCTTGCTCACCGCGGTCTTCGCGCTGTTCAGCCTGCGAGAAGGCATTGCGGAAGGGGATTTCAGCGTCACCAGCGTCGTCGCCGCAATGACGGTCTTCCTGCTGGGGGTCTTGGCGGTTCAAGGCGATATCCGCCTTGCGGCCGCGGGCGGCGTGGTCACCGCCGCTCTGCTCGCCAGCCGCGAGCACCTGCATCGGGCCGTCGCCCGCCTGAGCTGGATCGAACTGCGGTCGGCCCTGCTTCTGCTGGCGATGACCGCCGTGGTGCTGCCATTGCTGCCGGATCGGCCCATCGATCCGCTCGGAGCGGTCAATCCCAGCGAGCTATGGCTGCTCATGATACTGACGGCCGGGGTATCCTACGCGGGCTATATCGCCTTGAAGGTCGCGGGACCGGGCAAGGGGCCGCCCCTCGCGGGCCTCGCCGGCGGCCTGGCGTCGTCGACCGCGACCACTCTGGCCATGTCGCGGCTTAGCCGTAAGGTCGATGATGCACGCGGCCTGGCCGCCGGCGTATCCTTCGCGGCCATGGCGTCGGTGCTCCGCGCCACTGGCTTGGCTCTGATCCTCCAACCCGCGTTGGCGCCGCTGCTGATCCCCCCGGCCTGCGCAGCGGCGGCGGTCCTCGGCGGCGGCGGAGCCCTGGCCCTAGTGCGGCGATCCGTCGAGGGCTCCTCCCAGGAGGATCTGGGCGTGCCATTCGAACTTCGCACCGTATTCGGCTTTGGCGTCTTTCTGGCCGTAGTCACGTTGGCCGGGGCCTGGATTGCACGAGAAGCCGGCTCCGCCGGCGCCTACGTATTCGCCGCAATCTCAGGGTTTGTGGACATCGACGCGATCACGCTTTCCATGGCGCGCAGCGTCGAGACCGGGGCGGCGTCTGCGGTCGCCGCGACGGCGATTCTCATCGCCTTGATGTCGAACGCCGTACAGCGCGTGATCTTCAGCTGGGTCTTCGGATCCAGAGCCTTCGCTGTGCGGTTCACTATCGTGAGCGCACTGGCGCTTACAGCCGGCGCCGCGGTCTCCGTCTGGATGGTGTTGTTTTAGGGTCGCTACTGGCTGGCTCAAAGGACCTGCAGGGAGACCCAAAATGCTGGAAGTATTGCCCTCGTCGGATCATGTGGTCGCCCTGAGGGTCTCAGGCACCATGACCGGGTCAGACTTCGACCAGGTTATCGAAGCGGTCGAGGCCGTGCTTGGCCGTGATCGCCGTCGCCACCGCTGTTGGTCTTCTAGTGCGGCGGAAGCGCTCGCCGAGACGGTAGGCGGGGGTCAGGGATGTCCGGCAGGTCTAGGCCGATCCTGGCACCGCCCCTCGCCGCAGGCCTCATCGGATGATGGTTGGTGGCTGGCGGAGCATCGAACGCCAAGGCCGATGCTCCGCCATGATCGAGCCCACGCTTTACGCGGCGAGGTTTTCGTCCGGCGGCCCGAAGAACTCGTAGCGGATGCGCGCGCTATCGACGCCGGCGGCGGCGAGCTGGGGCACTAGCGCGCGCAGGAACGGCTTGGGACCGCACAGATAGAACACCGCCGCCTCGAACGGCGTGTTGGCCTGGAGCCAGTCGACGCTGATGAACCCGTCGTGGTCGTAGTCCACGCCACGCACATCGGCGACATCAGGCTCAGCGTAGAAGCGGACGGTGCGGATCTCCTCGTTGGCGGCCTGCAGCTCCCGGATGCGGCCAGCCATCGCGTGCACCCGCCCGTTCTGCGTCCCGTGCACATACCAGGTGGGCAAGGCGGCTTCTTGCTGCGCCAGGGTTTCCAGCATGCTCACCATCGGGGTGAGGCCCACCCCGCCGCTGACCAGGACGACCGGCCCCTCTCCCGCCGCTAGAACGAAGTCGCCGGCGGGCGGCGCCACCTGAAGAACGGTTCCCGGGACCGCCAGGTCGTGCAGCCAGTTGGAGGCCAGACCCGCCGGCGCGTCCGGCCGGTCAACGGGCGACGGCTCGCGCTTCACCGTGATCCGATAGCCATCGTTGCTGGGGGCACTTGAGATGCTGTAGTTGCGCTTTACGACGCCGCGGCCGGGGAGGTTCAGCTTGAAGGTCAGGTACTGCCCGGGCTGATGGCGGATCACCGTTCCGCCGTCGGCCGGCCGCAGATAGAAGGAACTGATGATCTCGCTTTCGGCCACCACGCGGTCGATGACGAAGTCGCGCCAGCCTGCCCAGCCGCCTGGCGCCGCAGCGTGCGCGCGATAGATCTCAGCCTCCCGGCCGATCAGGAGCTCGGCCAGAAACCAGTAGGCTTCGCCCCAGGCCTTTAGGATCTCCTCGCTGGCCGCCTCGCCCAGTACCTCGCTGATCGCCTTCAACAGCGCGTTGGCGACGTAGGGGTAGTGTTCGGGAAGAATGTTGAGGCCGACGTGCTTTTGGGCGATGCGTTCCACCGCCGGCGCGAGCGCGCCCAGATTGTCGATGTTCTGCGCATAGGCCAACACCGCGGCCGCCAGCGCTCGGGGCTGCGATCCGGTCGGACCCTGGTGGGACTGGTTGAAGAGCTCGCGGATCTCCTCGTCCTTGAACAGATGGCCGTACATGGTCTGGGTGATCGCCAAGCCGTGCGCCTCCAGGGCCGGCACGGTGGCCTTGATGACGGCGATGGTCGCGGCGCTCAGCGGAGCAGGCATGATGCAATTCCCCTCGACTTAAGGCGGCCCCAGGTCGGGGCGGCCAAACAAGTATCTTCTATACATCTTTAAGGAGGCGGGACGTCAATACGCGCAATCCCGGAGGTGACAGAACGACACGGTTGGAACGGGGCGACCGCCTGCGCAGTCGGGATTCGCCAAGCCGCATGCTTTGCGGATCGTCGGGGCCGATCTACGAGGGCGTGCAATCGCTGCCAGCGACGCCCTGCAAGCGCGGCCTCGTGCGGTTCGGGGCCTTGATGGAGACGACGATGGAAACGAGCGTAAGGAAGCTGTTCGAGCGATATGAGCGGGCGTTCCAAGCCGCCTTAGATCGCGACGTCGACATGGATGTCGTTGCGGCGCTCTACGCCGCCGAGTTCATCGCCGCCTCGCCGGCCGGCGTGATGACCGGCAAGAACGACGAGCGGCTCAAGCAGGTCATGGCCCAGGGCTACGCCCACTACCGCGCCATCGGAACAAAGCAGATGCGCATGCGCGGCCTGCGTATCTCGCCGATCAATGAGCACCACTGCGTGGCTCACGTCGCCTGGACAGCAATCTATGCTCGCCAGGATCAGCCCGACGCCATAATCGAGTTCGACGTCCACTACCTGATTCAGCGGCTAGAGGCGGAGCCCAAAGTCTTTGGGTGGATATCAGGCGACGAGCAGGCGGTGTTAAAACAGCACGGCATCATCTGACGCTACCGACCTCATCGCCAAGCAGCGCTTGCCTAATGTGGGGAGTGCTGCCTCGCCGATTTTGCGCTGATCACCCCGGTCCTGTTTCGGCGGGGGCGCCGGAGGCCGGCGTCGGCAGAATCGGGCCCGTGACCGCGCCGCCATCGATCACAAATTCACTGCCGGTCGAATAGCTGGCCTCGCAGATCATGAACCTGACCATCCGGGCCACCTCCTCGGCTTCGCCGAACCGGGCGATGGGCTGGGCGCTGGCGGTCTCGTCGGTCAGATCAGCTGTCATGGGTGTGCGGATCGGGCCGGGATGCAGCGACAGTACCCGAATATTGTCGGCGGACAGGTCGAGCGCCGAGGCCTTGCTGAGACCCCTCACCCCCCACTTGCTGGCCACATAGGCGGCCAGTCCGCCGTAACCCTGCAGGCCGGCAGTCGAGGAGGTGTTGACGATCACGCCGCCGCCGGCACGCCGCAGCGCCGGCGTGGTGAAGTGGATGCCCAGGAACACGCCGTAGAGATTGATGTCGAGGACGTTGCGGAAGGCTTCGGGCGTACAGTCGGCGACACCGGCGAAGTCGACGATCCCGGCGTTGTTGAACAGGGCGTTGACACCGCCGAACCGGGCTTCCGCGTCGGCCACCGCCGCCCGCCACTCGTCAGGCTGAGTCACGTCCAGCCGGCGGTAGGTGGCCCTTCCGCCCACCTCCGCCGCCAGGGCTTGGCCCTCGTCGTCGTGCAAATCGGTGATCATCACCTGCGCGCCGGCCTCGGCCAGGAGGCGGGCGGTCGCCGCGCCTATGCCTCGGGCGCCGCCGGTGATCAGAATCCGAAGGTCCTCAACCGGGATCATCGACATGGGTTCTCCTCCTAAGGTCATGCCGGGGACCTCTGCCGCATCGCCGCCAGCTAGACGCTGATCCTAACGCACGAAAGGGACGGCAGAATGACGCTATCGATCAAAGCCTCACCGCCCGCAGCCGCAGCGCGTTGGCGATCACGCTGACCGACGACAGCGCCATGGCGGCCGCGGCGACCACCGGCGACAGCAGCCAACCGGTCGCCGGATAGAGCAGGCCGGCGGCGATCGGCACGCCGGCGGCGTTGTAGACGAAGGCGAACATCAGGTTCTGGCGGATGTTGCGCATCGTCGCCCTAGACAGGCGCCGGGCCTTGACCACGCCGACCAAGTCCCCGTGCAGCAGGGTCACGCCGGCGCTTTCGATCGCCACGTCGGTCCCCGATCCCATGGCGATTCCGACGTCGGCCGCCGCCAGGGCGGGCGCGTCATTGACGCCGTCCCCGGCCATCGCCACCACCCGTCCTTCGGACTGCAGGCGTTGAACGATGGCGCTCTTGGCCTCGGGCAGGACGTCGGCCTCCACCTCCTTGATGCCCAGCGAGCGCGCGACGGCCACCGCCGTGGTGCGGTTGTCGCCGGTCAACATGACGATGCGGACGCCTTCGGCCTGAAGACGCGCGATCGCCTCCGGCGTCGTTAACTTGATGGGATCGGCGATACTGATGACCGCCGCGACCTGTCCCTGGATCGCCAGGAAGATGGCCGTCGCGCCCTCGGCGCGCAGACCTTCGGCCTCACGCAAGAGCGGGCCGGCGTCGACGCCCTGCTCCTTCAGGAAGGCGGCGTTGCCCACCAGCACAGGCTGGCCCTCGACGGTCGCCATGGCCCCTTTCCCCGCCGGCGAGACAAAGTCGCGCGCAACGGGGATCGTCAGCCTGCGCTGTTCCGCCGCCGTGACGATCGCGCTCGCCAACGGATGCTCGGAGGCCCGCTCGACCGCCGCAGCCCAGCTCAGCGCTTCGGCCTCGCTATAGGCCAGGGTCACCACCTGCCTGACCGATGGCTTACCCTCGGTCAGCGTGCCGGTCTTATCGATGACCAGGGTGTCGACCGACTCCAGCCGCTCGAGGGCCTCGGCGTTCTTGATCAACAGCCCCGCGGCCGCGCCCTTGCCGACCCCAACCATGATCGACATCGGGGTCGCCAGCCCCAAGGCGCAGGGGCAGGCGATGATCAGCACCGAGACGGCGGCGATGAGGCCGTGCGCCATGCGTGGCTCGGGCCCGATGAGCGTCCAGACTGCGAAAGCCAGCGCCGCGACGGCGATCACTGCCGGTACGAACCAGCCGGAAACGACGTCGGCCATGCGCTGAATCGGCGCGCGGGACCGCTGGGCGTCGGCGACCATCTGAACGATCCGCGCCAGCAAAGTCGCCTGACCCACCTTCTCGGCGCGGATCACCAGCGCCCCGGACTGGTTGAGCGTGCCGCCGATCACCCGGTCGCCGACGCCGCGGCTCACCGGCATCGACTCGCCGGTGACCATGGATTCGTCCAGGGACGACCGGCCCTCTTCGACGACGCCATCCACCGGAGTCTTCTCGCCGGGCCGCACCCGCAGGCGATCACCGACCATGACGCTGTCCAGCGGCACCTCCGCCTCGCGGCCATCGGCCTCCATGCGGCGGGCTGTCTTGGGCGAGAGGTCTAAGAGCGCCCGCAACGCCCCTGAGGTTTGCTCGCGGGCGCGAAGCTCCAGCACCTGGCCGAGTAGGACCAGGACGGTGATGACCGCCGCGGCCTCGAAATAAACCGCCACCGTGCCTTCCGCGCCCTGGACGGTCGGCGGAAAGAGACCGGGCGCCAGCGCCGCCACAAGGCTGTAGCTCCAGGCCGTTCCCGTGCCCATGGCCACCAGGGTGAACATGTTGGGCCGCCGGTTGCGGACCGAGTCCCCCGCCCGGACGAAGAACGGCCACCCCGCCCAAAGCACAACCGGCGTGGCCAGCAGCAGTTGTATCCAGAGGGAGATTTTGGGCGGGACCTGATGGTGCAGCGCCGGGATCAGGTGTGAGCCCATCTCCAAGACAAACACCGGAGCGGTCAGCGCCAGCCCAACCCAGAACCGCCGGGTCATGTCGGCCAGTTCTGGACTGGGGCCGTCGCCTGCCTCGGGAGCCAGCGGCTCCAAGGCCATCCCGCACAGGGGGCAGCTGCCGGGCCGGTCGCGGCGCACTTGGGGGTGCATCGGACAGGTCCAACCCGAAGCTGACACCTGGGCAACGTCCGGTAGTGAGGGGGTCAGATAGAGGTCGGGCGCCGCGATGAACTTGGCGCGGCACCCGGCGGAGCAGAAGTGGTGGACGTGCCCGACATGCTCGACCACGTGCAGGCTGGTCTGCGGATCGACCGTCATGCCGCAAACCGGATCGCGGACGGCCCGCCCCTCCGTCGGGGCGCGGGCCTCCAGCGGGTGGGAAGGGGCTTCATCCATATCGCAACACTCCGTCGGCCTGATTGGAGACGGTCCCTCCCGCGGGCGAACCGAAGCCGGCGGCGCGACGTCTAAGGCGTCAGGCGGACTTCTTCGCCCAATCGCGGTTGATCACCAGCGTCGCCAAGGTGCAGATGACGCCCGACAACAGATAGAGCCCGACCGACCACAGCCCAAAGCGGGTTGCGAGCCATAGGGCGACCAGTGGCGCGAAGCCTGCGCCGATCAGCCAAGCCGAGTTGGCGACGATGGCGGCCCCTGTGTAGCGGTATTGGGGCGGGAAGCTGTTATTCACCACTCCGGAGGACTGGCCGAAGGCAAGCCCAAGCAAGGCGAAACCGACCAGCATGTAGGCTGTCTCCCCGATCGGGCCGGCGTTTAGGAGCTGCGGCGCAAACCCGCTATAGGCGCCGATGAGCACCGCGGAGACCCCAAGGACCGCCCGGCGGCCGACCCGGTCGGCGATCA
Organism: uncultured Caulobacter sp.; assembly: GCA_964579695.1. GTDB lineage: Bacteria > Pseudomonadota > Alphaproteobacteria > Caulobacterales > Caulobacteraceae > Caulobacter. The sequence continues at coordinate 31,415 of CAZOHI010000002.1, forward strand.
CGCCGGAGGCCATGATCGCCAAGACGCCGACGACGGCGCCGACCGCCTCGATCAGCAGGAACCGCACCGGCTGCTCGCCCGCCCGCAGGGTGACCCAGGACAGCGGAAACACCGTGACCAAGTGGAACAGGGCGAAGCTCGCCAGCGGCGCGAAAGCCCCCAGTGCGATCGTCCGCCATTGCTTGGACAGCGTGGCGAAGGGCGGTGAGGGCTGGAGCTCTCCCCGCTCAAACAGGCGCTCGAAGTCCGGCGTCGCCACGAGCCGCAGGCGGGCGAACAGCGCCACGACGTTGATGGCGAGGACAACGAAGAAGGGATAGCGCCAGCCCCAGCTGAGGAAGTCGGCCGGCGATAGGATCAACAGGAAGTAGGCGAACAGCGCGGCCGCCACCAACAGGCCCAGGGGCGCGCCGAGCTGCGGGATCATCGCATACCAGCCGCGACGCTCCCGCGGGGCGTTCAGCGACAGCAGCGAGGGCAGCCCGTCCCAAGCGCCCCCCAGCGCCACGCCCTGTCCGAAGCGGAAGGTGGCCAGCAGCACGGCCGAGAGCGCCCCCACCTGCTGGTAGCTTGGCAGCAGGGCGATGGCCATGGTCGAGCCGCCGAGCAGGAAGAGCGCGATCGTCAGCTTGACGCCGCGGCCGTGCTGGCGGTCGATCGCCGTGAACAACAGCGTCCCGAACGGGCGGCCCAGGAAGGCCAGGGCGAAGATCGCGAAGGAATAGAGGGTGCCGGTGACCGGGTCTGTGTAAGGAAAGACAACAGACGGAAAGACCAGAACCGCGGCGATGGCGTAGACGAAGAAGTCGAAAAAAAAAAACCCGCTAGTGCGTCCGATAATGACGCCAATCGCGATCTCCCCGGGAGCGACGCGGTGCTCCCTGGCCGAGACCAGGCGGGCGTCACGCTCCAGGGGCGTCGATGACGACGATGCGACGGTTCCGGCCATTTCGCGTCCTCCTCAGCGCCTCACGGCCTGACATCCTGGGTCAACCTGCGCCAAATTCATAACGCTCCGTCGCTGTATTGCGCTAGCTACCACTTTGGACAAATCTCCCATCTATCCAAGAGAGTGAACCAGCCTGACGGGCCTCCCTATGCGCTTAAGCTTGCCGTCTGCACGACTCGCCCCGCTCCTGCTGGTTCCGTTGTTGGGCCTGCTGGCCGGCTGCGAACGCGCTGTGCTCGATCCGGCAGGCGATGTCGCCCTGCAACAGCGCAACATTATCTATGTGTCGACTGGCTTGATGCTGCTGATCATCGTGCCGGTGCTGATCCTCATCGTGGTGTTCGCCTGGCGTTACCGCAAAGGCGGCCAAGGCACCTACGATCCCCACTTTGACCATTCGACCTCGCTGGAGCTGGTGATCTGGTCGGCCCCGCTGCTGATCATCATCGCGCTCGGGGCTCTGACCTGGTCGAGCACCCACCTCTTGGACCCGTTCCGCCCCCTGGACCGCATCGCCGCCGGCAAGCCGACCGACCCCGCCGTGGCCCCCATGCGGGTGCAGGTGGTGGCGATGGACTGGAAGTGGCTGTTCATCTACCCCGAGCAGGGCGTCGCCACAGTCAATGAGCTCGTCCTGCCGGTCGATCGTCAGGTGCGCTTCGACATCACCTCGACCAATATGATGAACACCTTCTACGCCCCGACGATGGCGGGGATGATCTACGCCATGCCCGGCATGCAGAGCCAGTTGCACGCGGTGCTCAACCGGCCGGGCGAGTACGAAGGCTTCTCGGCCAACTACAGCGGCGCCGGCTTCTCAGACATGCGCTTCAAGCTTCGAGGCGTCGACCAGGCCGGCTTCGACCGCTGGGTGGCCGAGGCCAAGGCGGGTGGACGGTCGCTGCAGACCGCCGAGTATCTGGCGCTCGAAAAGCCGAGCGAGAAGGTGCCGGTGGCGCGGTTCGCGGCGGTCGCGCCCGACCTCTTCGACCGCGTCCTCAACCGCTGCGTCGTCCCCGGAACCCCGTGCATGCGCGACGTGATGGCGCACGACGGGCATCGGATGGGCGGCGCCCTTGGCGCGGCGCCGCCGCCCGGCCGGGTAACGCCACCGCCGCATGGCGCACCGCCGGAAGGCGCACTGTTTAAGCATCCGCACGAAATCACCCCGGGGCCGAACGTCACCAAGCCGCCCGCCCCAGGAACACCGGGGGTCACCAAGCCGGACTCGCCGAAGAATCGCGATCTGTCCTTCCTAGACTTGCCGGCGAGGTCGGGCGCGCCCGGCCGGGCGCTGAGCTAAAGGCGCCGGAGCTCCCATGTTCGAGAACCTCGCAAAGATCGTCTTCGGCCGGCTGTCGTGGGAGTCCTTCCCCGTCCACGAGCCCATCCTGCTCGTCACCTTCATCGTGGTGATGCTGCTCGGCCTCGGCATCGTGGCTGCCGTCACCAAGTACCGCCTCTGGGGCTATCTGTGGAGCGAGTGGTTCACCACGGTCGACCACAAGAAGATCGGGATCATGTACATGATCCTCGGCATCATCATGCTGCTCCGCGGCTTCGCCGACGCGCTGATGATGCGCGCCCAGCAAGCCTTCGCCTTTGGCGCCAGCGAGGGCTATCTGAACGCCCACCACTACGATCAGATCTTCACCGCTCACGGGACGATCATGATCTTCTTCGTGGCCATTCCGCTGATCGTTGGCATCGTCAACTTCGTCATGCCGCTGCAGATCGGCGCGCGCGACGTCGCCTTCCCATTCCTCAACAACCTCAGCTTCTGGCTCACCGTTGCCGGCGCGCTGCTGGTGATGGTGTCCCTGTTCGTCGGCGAGTTTTCGCGCGCCGGCTGGCTGAACTACGTGCCCGTGGCAAACCTACAGAACAGTCCGGACACAGGGCCAGACTATTACCTATGGGCGCTACAGATAGCCGGGGTCGGCACGACCCTGTCGGCGATCAACATGGTCGCCACCATCCTGAAGATGCGCGCCCCGGGCATGACGATGATGAAGATGCCGGTCTTCACCTGGACGGCGCTGTGCAGCAACGTGCTGGCCATCGCTATTTTCCCGGTGCTGACCGGCGCCTTTGCGCTGCTGATGCTCGACCGCTACGTCGGGATGAACTTCTTCACCAATGATCTCGGGGGCAACCCGATGATGTATTGGAACCTTGTGTGGATCTGGGGCCACCCAGAGGTCTACGTCCTGGTCCTACCTGTCTTCGGCATCTACTCCGAGATCACCTCGACCTTCAGCGGCAAGCGCCTCTTCGGCTACTCGTCGATGGTCTACGCCACCGTGGTCATCACCATCCTCAGCTATCTGGTCTGGCTGCACCACTTCTTCACCATGGGCTCGGGCGCGTCCGTCAACTCCTTCTTCGGCATCGCCACCATGGTGATCTCGATCCCGACTGGCGCGAAGATCTTCAACTGGCTGTTCACGATGTATCGGGGGCGGATCCGCTACGAGCTGCCGATGATGTGGGTCATCGCCTTTATGATCACCTTCGTGGTCGGCGGCATGACCGGGGTGCTGCTGGCGGTGCCGCCGGCCGACTTCATCCTCCACAACTCGCTGTTCCTGGTCGCGCACTTCCACAACGTCATCATCGGCGGCGTCGTGTTTGGCCTCTTCGCCGGCATGACCTACTGGTTCCCCAAGGCGTTCGGCTTCAAGCTCGATCCCTTCTGGGGCAAGGTCTCCTTCTGGGGTTGGGTGATCGGCTACTGGGTGGCCTGGACGCCGATCTATATCGTCGGCCTGATGGGCACGACGCGGCGGGTGCGGCAGTTCGACGACCCCAGTCTGCAGATCTGGTTCGTCATCGCCGCCATAGGCGCGCTGATCATCCTCGTCGGCATCCTCGCCTTCGTGATCCAGATCGCCGTCAGCATCAAGAACCGCCACAAGCTGCGCGACGTCACCGGCGACCCCTGGGATGGCCGCACCCTGGAATGGTCGACCGCTTCGCCGCCGCCGGCCTACAACTTCGCCGTCACCCCCGTGATCCACGACCTCGACGCCTGGTACGACATGAAGGCCCGAGGCCATAAGCGGCCGGTGGAAGGCTTTCGTCCGATCCACATGCCGCGCAACACCGGGGCCGGCGTGATCCTGTCGGGCCTGGCCATGGTGCTCGGCTTCGCCATGGTCTGGTACATGTGGTGGCTGGCCGCGCTCAGTTTCGTGGCGCTGATCGCCTACGCCATCGCCCACACCTTCAACTACGACCGGGACTACTTCATTCCCGGCGATGAGGTGGCGCAGACCGAGGGCGAGCGGTCGCGCCTGCTGGCGGGGGGCGCCTGAATGTCAACGACGCACCCTGAAGAGATGACGGCCGAGCCCACCTTCTACCTGGCCGAGAAAGACGATCACGACCACGGCGGGGGCGGCGGCGCCACCTTGCTGGGGTTCTGGATCTATCTGATGAGCGACGCCCTCATCTTCGCGACCCTGTTCGCCTGCTATGGCGTCCTCAGCACCAGCTACGCCGGCGGGCCCGGGCCGCGCGACATCTTCGAACTCCCGCTCGTGGCGCTCAACACCGCCTTCCTCCTGGTCTCCTCGATCACTTACGGCATGGCGATGATTGACATGGAGGCCGGCCGCACCCGCGCCGTCCAAGCGTGGCTGGGGATCACCGCCCTGTTCGGGATGGCATTTATCGGCGTTGAGCTCTTCGAGTTCGGCAACCTGATCGCCGAAGGCGCCACGCCCCAGCGAAGCGGCTTCCTGTCGGGCTTCTTCACCCTGGTGGGCACCCACGGTCTTCACGTCACCTTCGGCCTGGTCTGGATCGCCGTCATGCTGGTCCAGGTCGGCCGCCGAGGTCTGATCCTGGAAAACAAGCGCCGCCTGGTCTGCCTGGGCATGTTCTGGCACCTGCTCGACGTGGTCTGGATCGGCGTCTTCACATTCGTCTACCTGCTCGGGAGCCTGCGATGAGCGCCCACGACGTCAACCTAGATCCGGCGCTGCACAGCCACGGCGACACCCATGGCCACGGCTCGCGGCGGAGCTACCTGATCGGCTTCGCCCTGTCGGCGGTACTGACGGCCGTGCCGTTCTGGCTGGTGATGACGGGGGCGTTGGCCAACGCCCAGGCGACCGCGGCGCTGATCATCGCATTGGCATTTGTGCAAATCGTCGTCCACACCATCTTCTTCCTGCACGTGAATACCCGGGCCGAGGGTGGCTGGACCCTGATGGCCCTGATCTTCACTCTCGTGATGGTGGCCATCGTCATCAGCGGATCGCTTTGGATCATGTACCACCTCAACAGCAACATGATGCCGATGACGCCGGCGAGCATGCCGACAGCGCCTTGAGCGCCAGAGCGCTTGCGGTCAGCTGTCTTCTCCTGGCGGTCGGCTTTGGCGCGCTGGGGGTCTGGCAACTGGAACGGCGCGCCTGGAAGCTCGACCTCATCAGCCGCGTCGAGGCACGCATCCACGCTCCGCCCGTGTCCCTGGCCGGCCCCGCCGCCTGGGGCGGCGTCACCGCCCGCGATGACGAATACCGGCGTGTAAGCGCCACCGGTCAGTTCATGCACGAGCGAGAGACCCTCGTGCAGGCCGTCACAGACCTCGGACCGGGCTTTTGGGTGCTGACGCCGCTGCGCACGCCGAACGGCGTGGTCCTGATCAATCGCGGATTCGTCCCGCCGGCGCGGCGCGATCCCGCGATCCGCCGCGCCGGCTCGCCCATCGGCAAGGTGACTGTCACCGGGTTGCTGCGGATGACCGAACCCAGGGGCGGGTTCCTGCGCGCCAACGACCCCGGCGCCGGCCGCTGGTACTCGCGCGACGTCGCCGCCATCGCGCGGGCCCAGGAGCTCTCAAAGGTCGCGCCATTCTTCGTCGACGCCGACGCCGCCCCAAACCCTGGCGGCTTCCCGGTCGGAGGGCTTACAGTCGTCCAGTTTCGGAACGTGCACTTGGTCTACGCCCTGACCTGGTTCGCGTTGGCTGCCCTATCAGTATTCGGCGGGGCTCTGATCGTTCGGTCCGGCCAAGCCCAGAAGGGCGCTTAGGACTGGGACCGTGCTGGAACGGGCGACTTTAAGGACCCCGCCCGAACCGGCGCTTCCTTCGGCTGGACAAACCGGCTCTTGCCGCCACGCGGAAGCGGGGAGCGCCGGTTCGGATCCCCCGGTCCAGCTTGCTCCCATGGCTAGCTGTTGGCATGGTCGGCCACCTTTCCCCAGGCGGCCATGGTGAGACGAATGAAGCTGTCAGTGATGTTTGTGGCTGCGGCGGCGCTGCTTGCCGGTTCGGCCAACGCCGCCGACGGCCCCTCGGTGGCGGCCGGCCGGGCGATTGCGGAGCGTCATTGCGCCTCCTGTCACAACATCGCCGAAGGCAAGAGCCCCCTTGAAGACGCGCCGCCCTTCGCACGCCTCCGCTATCGCTACGGTGGGGGCGGCTTAGCCGAGCTGCTCGAGAAGGGTATGATCAAGGACTTTCCTAGGCCGCTGGAAGAGGGCTCGCGAATGTTACACCCGCGAATGCCTGCCTTCCCGCTTGATGAAGACGAGGTCGTGGCGCTGGCTGACTATCTCAGGACCTTTGAGCGCCCCGACGGCGAAGGAAGCGCGGCCGCGAGGCCACGTTAGGCGCGAGCCTCTGGGGCCGCTCGCCTTACCCCTGCGCCGGCTTTCAATCCCCCGGAGCGGCTCTATGGCTCGATCTGAAGGACCGCCGAGAAAAGCTCGATCACGGCCATGGCCGGGTTGCGGTGCCGTCCCGTGCATAACGCTGCGGATTCCTTCGTCCCCGAACGGCAAGATCGTCGCCCAGACCATTCGCCACACGCTCAGCGTCCGCGATCCGCGAGCCCTCGATCCCGCGCTTACAGCATCCCTAAGCTCAACGGGCACCGCGTAGGTCTACTTTCGGCTACAGCTTGCGTGAAGCGGCGCCGGATCAGCCGGTTGCTCTCGCCGAGCGATCAGGAGACTGCATGACTGCTGACGCGCGAGATGATGGGAAACCCGGCGCCGGCGCCACTGGCACGCAGCTGCTGCGGCTCATGCAGATGGCCGAGGCACAGCCCCCGCTCCGGACGGCGGTGGTTCATCCCGTGGACGCCCTGTCGCTTGCCGGCGCCGTGGCGGCCGCCCACAGCGGGCTGATCGAGCCGGTGCTGATCGGTCCGCTCGGGCGCATCCAAGCGGCGGCCCAGAGCGCGGGCCTCGACCTTGGCGGACTGCAGGTGATCGATGTGAAACACAGCCATGCAGCGGCGGGCCGAGCGTGCGAGCTCGCCGCCAAGGGCGAGGCCTCGGCGATCATGAAGGGCGCGCTGCACACTGACGAGTTGCTCGAGGCGATCGTGTCGAGCAACTCGGGCCTTCGAACCGATCGCCGCATGAGTCACGTCTTCGTCCTAGACGTGCCCACCTATCCCCGCCCCCTGCTGGTCAGTGACGCGGCCCTGAACATCGCGCCCGACCTCGCTGCCAAGCGGGACATCGTCCAGAACGCGATTGACTGCGCCCAGGCGATGGACATCGCCGAGCCAAAGGTCGCCATCCTTTCCGCCGTGGAGACGGTGAACCCGAAGATGACCTCCACCATCGACGCAGCCGCCCTGTGCAAAATGGCTGAGCGGGGCCAGATCGTCGGCGGCAAGCTCGACGGCCCGCTCGCGTTAGACAATGCGATCTCGCTCGAAGCGGCGCAGGCGAAGGGCATCCGCTCGTCGGTCGCCGGCCAGGCCGACATCCTGATCGTGCCCGACATCGAGGCTGGCAACATGCTGGCCAAGCAACTGTTCTATCTCTCCAACGCCCAGTCGGCCGGGATCGTGATGGGGGCTCGTGTGCCGATCATGTTGACCAGCCGCTCCGACCCCGAGGCCTCGCGCTTGGCCTCATGCGCCCTGGCCATCCTGGTGAGCCAGCACAAACCCAGCAAATACGTCCGATGACAACTCGGCGTCTGCTCACCCTCAATGCAGGGTCCTCGAGTCTGAAGTTCGCCATCTATGAGACAGACACGGATCTGCCGCTGCAGCTGGCGGGACAGGTGTCGGGGCTCGGAGGCTTGCCGCATCTGAGAGTGCGCGCCGGCACGGACCTAGTCGCCGACGAACCCTGGCCAGAGACACAGGGCCTCGAGGCGGTGCTGAAGCGGACATTTCGCTGGTTGGACAACACGGGCTGGAGCGCGAGGATCGCCGCCGTTGGACACCGCATCGTTCACGGCGGCCTTGAGTTCCGCGAGCCGACGCCGTTGACCGCTCCTGTCCTTGAGCGCCTGGAAGCGCTCGCGCCCCTCGCCCCGCTACACCAGCCGTTTAACTTGCGCGGGGTGGCCATGGCGACGGCACAGTTCCCGCGGGCATTGCAGGCCGGTGTCTTCGACACCGCCTTCCACGCCACCCAGCCGCAAGTCGCCCGTCTTTACGCCCTGCCCCGCGACCTCATCGACGAGGGCGTTCTGGCGTACGGTTTTCACGGGTTGTCGTACGACTACATCGCGGGTTCGCTGCGGGCGCAGGTGGGGCCGGACGCGGGCGGGCGGACCGTCGTGCTTCACCTGGGGAGCGGCGTGTCGCTGTGCGCTCTGCGCGATGGGAAGAGCGTCGCCACCACCATGGGCTTCTCGGCTCTCGATGGGCCGCCGATGAGCACACGAAGCGGCGCGCTCGACCCGGGCGTCGTCCTGCACCTGATGCACGCCAAGGAGATGAGCGTCGAGGCGGTGACGGACCTCCTCTATCATCGCTCCGGGCTGCTCGGCCTTTCCGGGCTCAGCGGCGACATGGTGACGCTTCTGGCGAGCGCCGATTCCCATTCGCGCCAGGCGATCGAGGTCTACGTCTACAGGATCGCGCGCGAGATCGGATCGCTGGCGGGAGCCCTTGGCGGGTTGGATACCTTGGTGTTCACCGCCGGCGTGGGCGAGAACGCCGCCCCGATCCGCTCCTGCATCGTAGAGCTTTGCGGCTGGCTCGGCGTCAGTCTCGACCCGGAGGCAAATCAGTCTGGCGCAATGCGGATCAGCCGCCCGGATAGCGCAGTGAAGGTGCTCGTGATCCCCACCGACGAACAGGTCGTCATCGCCCGGGGTCTGGCGGGGTTACTGGCCGCGGGCAAGCTAGGCGTGGAGAAAGAACGGCGATGAGCAATCGCAAGATGGACTCGCACGGCGTACCGCGCGACCAGCCCCTGCGCGAGCGGGACGAGATTGGCGCAGCCATGCGCGATGTGACGTACCGCTTGACTCATGACCTAGCCGACACGCGCGAGGACCTCCGAGACGCTGCGGCGTTCGCGCCGCTGGCAGCCGTCAAGGTCATCGAGCGCTGCGCCACCGCCCTCACCGCCCGCCCCAAGCGCACGATCGCAGTAATCGCGGGATTCGCCATTGTGGCGGCCAGCATGGCTGCCATCTGTCGCAAGAAGGCCTGACGCGGCCCGGCAGATCGCATGCGTTAGGGAGTGATAGCCACCTTCAACACCCCCGCGCAGGTCGGCCTCGAAGGTTTCCTGGCGTCCCAGGGCCTCGTTCGACACATCGACGCCGCGCCCCTCCGTCAGCCGCTCGCCGACCAGGTTGCCTTTGTGAAGTCCACGATGTGGTCAGCGCCCTCTGGCGGGCGATTGACTCTGCCTTCGGCAAATCTGGAGCGTACCGGATGCGGTGATTGCGCATCGCCGAAAAGGCTAGTGCAGGCCCGGCGAACCGTGGTCGCCAACGGCGGGCGCAAAGAGCATCAGAGAGCGAACGGATGCGAACGAAAACCCGAACATCGGTGCACGATATTTGCACCCGACGCCCAATAACACATTGTTTTAATTGATCTATCCGTCCAGTCCATCATCGGGGCGACGGAGAGCGTGTGAGGGCGGGGTTGCGGCACAGGGGGTCACGGTGGTTGGATCGCGGCTTCTACGCCATCGCGCGGGGATTTTCGAGGACGGGAGGCGGCCATGGCCCATTGGCTGGTGAAGTCGGAACCGGCGACCTACGCCTTCGCGGACCTGGAGCGGGACGGGCGCACGGTCTGGGACGGGGTGCGCAACAACGCCGCCGCCCTGCACCTGAAGGCCATGAAGGACGGCGACGAGGTGTTCTTCTACCACTCGCAGGAAGGGCTGGCCGTCGTGGGCGTGGCGAAGGTGGTGCGCGAAGCCTATCCCGACCCCAGCGACGCCTCGGGTCGGTTCGTGGCGGTGGAACTGGCCCCCGTGCGCGCCCTGCCCCGCCCCGTGACGCTGGCGCAGATGAAGGCCGAGCCGGCGCTGGCCGGGATGCCGATGCTGCACCAGTCGCGGCTGTCGGTCTCGCCGGTCGCGGGGGCGGAGTGGAAGCACGTCCTGAAGATGGCCGGCGAATAAGGAAAGGGCGGCGCGCCTTTCGGCGGCCGCCCCAGGTCAGGGGTGGAGGAAGGCGTCAGCCGCCTAAGCCGACGGCGATCTTGAGGTAAGGCCCGTCGATGGTGCGGTCGCCGTCCTTTGCCTCTTCCTGGCCGACGTCGAGCACATCGAAGTACCGCTCCCAGCGATAGCCCGCGCCGATCTTGAAGCGCTGGACCTGATAGGAGAGACCGACGGACAGATCGACCAGCGGAACGGTGACGGAACGTGAGCGCGGCGCCGCCAGACCCAGTGAAACGGTCGATATCGGCACGGCGCCTATACCAGCACTTCCAGAGTATGCATCGATCTCGTCCCGGCCGGACACAGCGGTCTGCTGATCTCCAAAAAGGGCCCCTGCGGCGACCGTCCAATCCAGGTCCAGGGCGCCGGCGTCTTCGCCGCCGAGCAAGCGCACGGCCGCGGACCACGACAGCACCGGGCCGGCCCCGGTAAACTCCCGCTCAGCCACGAGGTCGCCGTTATAGCCCGACCACTCGATACCTTCGTGACTCCAGCCCGGCGCAACAACCCAGCCCCCGAAAGCCCGACCCGACAGCGAGCTCTGCGATTGGAAGTCGGCGTATCGGATACCCAAGCCAACCGATGACGCGGACAGGCCACCTCCCAAACCCAGATCGCGCCCGACGGCGAAATCGACAACGGTATGCTCTTCCCGATTCCGAGCGGACACATCGGAAGCACTCGTGGTCTCGCGGTTCATATATTCCGAGGTGTATTTGGACCCAGTCGGAGAACACCTCTCCTCAACAAGACTCGGCGAATACTTAGGAGGCGCGAACGCGCACACATGATGCACCGTATTGTATTCAGCGTGATATCGCGCGAGATCGTTGTTGATTCTGCCGTACCGGACACCGCCAGACACGACCCAAGGGGATCCCTGCGGTCTATATGACAACTTTATCGACTGCTCGGCCCCCCAGTCCAGATCGCGGTTCTGCGCCCTGTCCTGGGTATCAAGCAGGGGGATATCGGCGAACGAGCGGGCCGAAATTGGCTCGTACGGAGCATCCTGCCTCTGGACCTGCCCTCCAATCTCGATGGTGAGCGGATATACGCCATCGTGGCCGGCATTCAGGTTCAGCCACCCAGGAACACCGCTCCAGTCCTTCGTTACCCGGAGGCCATAGAGCCGCGGCTCGGTCAGGAAGACGTTTGTGGTCAGGCCTGTGTCGTCGGAATTCAGGAAGGCGCCGGTGATGCTGTCGCGGTCGAGGACGTTCTTGACGTAGGCCATCACCTTCCAGCCGGCGTCCTCATTGGTAAAGATCGCCGCCAGGTTGATGTTGGAGTAGGCCTTGAGCTTGTCGTAACCCTCGGTGTTGAAGATGCGCGTCCAGGCTTCAGACTGGTAATACAGATCCGAATGCAGCGTCATCAGCCAGTCGTTCGGCAGCGGCAGGGTATAGTCCACGGTGATAGACGCGGTGAAGTCAGGCGCGTTCGGCAATTTGTTGCCGGACAGATCCTTGGAAATTCCCTCCCCGTTGTTGGGGGCGGTCGCGGGGTTGAAGCCTTTATATCCAGGAAAATAGGAGTTCATATTGAACTGATAAAGCGTATCGGTCGGATCGGGCACATAGGGAAGCATGGTGACAGGGTCGAGCCCGAGCGCGTACGCGCTCTCGCAGTAGCCTATATTGCCGCCCGCGTTGCTGTTTGGGGCCAGCCTCATCACCCCGCCGCCTCCATCAAGCGTGTAGAGCGGAACGATACAGTTGGAGGGGAAGGTGGGAAACGGCCGCATGACGGCCCAACGAATCCCGTTCTCGTCCGGGAGACCACCGTTGTTGCGATCCATCATATCGACCGCGGACTCTCCATCCGCTACTCGCGTGCTTTCATAACCACCCTTGAAGCCCAGCTTCAGGTTATCCAGAGGGCGCCAGTCCGCCTCGATCTCCAAACCCCAAACGTCAGCGTCGAAATTCAAGTTCACCGCAGATCGGTTGACGATGTAAGATATCTGATAGTTCGTGTAATCGTAGTAGAAGGCGCTGGCATTCAGCGTGACCGCACCGCCGAAAAGTGTGTTCTTGGCCCCCAGCTCGAACGCATTAACGAACTCCGCCTCGAACGTCTTTGGCGCGGTGGTGGATTGTTGCTGTAGCGCCTGCGTCGCCGCATTCTCGAGCCATACCACGAGCCCGGCGCCGGGCGGATTGGCGCCGCCGGCTTTGTAGCCGCGGGCGTACGAAGCGTAGAGGAGCGTTTCGTCGGTGAAGGCCAGGTCCGGCTTCCAGTCGATGGTAAGTCTTCCCGTGGGCTTGCGCCATTCCTGCTCTATGACTTCAGCCACCGGATACCCGACCGAGCCGGCCGCCAACAGCCAGCTCGGGATGCGGGGCGCCTCCTTCTTGTCGACCGTCCAGCGCAGGCCCGCCGTCACCTTCAACGTGTCGGTGACGTTGTAGTAGGCTTCACCAAAGGCGGCGTAGGAAATCAACTTATAGGGATTTCGGCTCAAGAAGTAATTATGGCCGCGATCGTCGAGATTATCGACAGGATTTGGGTCGATATACGTGCACCCGTCGATTGGCTGGACCTTGTTCGGGTCGGGGCCTGCAAATCCGTTATCGATAAAGCAGAAGCTGTTATCCGAGCCGTTGGCTTCCCAAGGCGGCACGAAGAAGGGAGCGCTGGGATCCCAGTTCGATCCTGCGGGCCCGCCCAACGCGGCGTACATAGTCAGCGTGTTGATGAACACATAGTATTTATCCTCCGTATCGTATCGAAGGAAATTCGCGCCCACGCTGAAGTTGAGGGGGCCGTCGAAATCCGAGCCGATGCGAAACTCCTGGCTGAACTGCCGCGACTGGGCCGTCGACAGGTCCATGGCGACCAGCCTGTCGGCGCACCCGACCTGGGGATCGCAGAAAATCCCGTTCTCGAGATACCCCGCCCGTCGTTTGGCCCTGCCATCCCACCCGGCCTGGTTGAAGGCGCCGGGTCGGGTGTTGAAGCGGTTGAAATCCTGGGTGGAGAACAACTCATCGACGCCGTAGGCCGTCTCCGATGTAAGCGTCAGGTTATCGCTGAGATCGTAATCGATCTGCAGCTGGAAGGTGTCGCTTTTCGCTCGGTAGCGCGGATCGACCGTGGATTCGATGACGCGAAGATCCGACGATTGGGTCGTGCTGAGATACGGATCAAAGTCGCCGAGAAATATCGGAACGCCCAGAACACCCAGGGGGTGATAGTAGGGAAGGGAAAATCCGTTCGGCGCCTGGAATGAGTCCGGCGAGTAGAGCGACGCCGGCAGGCAGCCCTGGTTGACCAGCCCGCCCGGCGTGCCGAGGTTGTAGGATTGATAGGTGTAGCTCAGCTCCCCCTGCTCGGTGCGCGCGTCGCGGTTGCAGAGTTGCTTTCCCGACCGCAGGCGGTCGTCGTCTTCCTCGAAATGCTCCCAGATCAGGTTGGCTTCCAGACGGTCGGTCGGCGCGATGCGCAGCGACACCCTGGTCGACCACAGGTCCCGCCCGTCGGTCGCCTCGCCATCGTTCTGGTTGGTGACAAAGCCCTCACGTTTCGTCCACGCGCCGGCGAGCCGGAGCGCAACCAGATCGTCGACAAGAGGAAGGTTGACCATCCCCTCAAGGCGGGTCGAACTGTAGTTGGCGATATCCGCTGACAGCTTGGCCTCGTAGTCGAAGGCCGGCTTGGCCGAAATGACGTTGACGACACCGGCGGTCGCGTTGCGGCCATACAGCGTACCTTGCGGACCACGCAGCACCTCCACCCGTTGCAGGTCGTAGAATTCCTGCTCGAAGAAGTGGTTACGAACGAACGGCGTATTGTTGAACGCCACGGCGACGGCCGGGTCCGTCGTGGCGGAGATCGCCTGGGTGCCGATGCCGCGAATCTGGATCGAGTAGCTGGCGAAGTTCGTCTTGGTGAACGTCATGTTCGGGACCTGGGTCATCAGGTCCGGGCCGCCGGCGATCTGGCTGGTGGTCAGGTCTTCCTGCGAAAACGCGCTGATCGCGATCGGCACGTCCTGGATATTCTCTTCCCGCTTCTGCGCCGTGACGATGAGGGCGTCAACGTCCGCCCCGGCGCTTCCGCCCTGGGGGCTTTGGTCGGCCCTCCGCAGGACGATGACGGCGCCGTCGTCGGACTCGATGGCCAGCCCCGTGCCCGCCAGCATCAGGCCGAGCGCCGCGCGGACGTCGAACTCGCCCTTCAGCGGCTGGGATTGCAGGCCGCGCAGCTCGCTGCCCGGCGTGATGATCTGGACTCCGGCCTGGCGGGCGAACTCGGGCACCGCCTTGGTCGCCGGTTGCGCGGGAATGTCGAAGGCGCGCTGCTGCGCGAAGGCCCCCGACGCCGCCGCCAGCGCGCCCAGCGCCGCGCCGCAGCTCAGCAACAGCTTCCTTTGCAGGTTCATCATCTTCGGTCCCCCTTTGGCGATCTCGTGACCGCTTCGAGGCCCTAGATGCGCGGGAGCCGAAAACCCGCCTCGCCCCACGAAGATTTCTGGTTCAGCGGCGCAGCCGCACCTCGCCCGCCCCGTCCTCGACCTCCAGGTCCAGGGCGGCGGCGACGGCCTTGGCGAACCCCGACGGGTTGTTGGCCGAATAGAGGCCGGTGACCGTCTCGCGGGCGATGGCCGGGTCGTCCACCACGATGCGGGTCTCGCTGTAGCGGGCGAATTCCGCGGCCGCCTGCGCCAGGGAAACGTCCTCGAACGACAGGAAGCCCTCGCGCCAGACCAGCTCGCGGGCGATCTCGGAAGGCGTGACGGCGGAGGCGTCCACCGCCCCGCCCCGGGCGGCGACGGCGCGGGTGTTGGCGCCGATGCGCACCGGCTCCGCGGCCGGGCGGCCAACCTCCACCACCCCCTCGCGGACCAGCACCTGCACCGGCCGGTCCGGCAGGCGGCTGACGGTGAAGCTGGTGCCGACGGCGCGCACCTCCGTGCCCGCCGCCTCGACCACGAAGGGGCGCGCGGGGTCCTTGGCCACGTCGAACAGGGCCTCCCCCTCGATCAGGCGGACGCGGCGCAGCCCCTCCGTGAAATGGACGCTGACGCGGGAGTTGGTGTTCAGGGTCATGGACGAGCCGTCCGGCAGAGGCGCCAGCCGCACCTCGCCCAGCCTGGTCCGCAGCCGCGAGCCGCGCAGCTGCGCGCCCACGCCGACGCTCGCCGCGACCGCCGCCGCCGCCGCGCCGCCCATCCACAGCGCCCGGCGATTGACCCCCGGCGCCGGGGCGGCGGCGAACTCTGCGGCGTCGTAGTCGGGGCCGAGCGCCCTCGCCCGCTGCACATGGGCGAAGACGGCCCGCGCCTTGGCGTAGGCCCCCAGGCGGCGGCTGTCGCCCGCCAGCCATGCGTCGAGTTCCGCCTGCTCGGCGGCGGAGAGGGGCCCGCCGTCGACGCGGGCGGCCCAGTCGGCGGCCTGCGCGTCAATCACCTGGCTTGTCTCCCGAACGGGCATGGCGTGTCCGTGTCTTCCCTGGCGAGGGCCTGGATGCTTCGGCGTCCGGATTTCCGCCCCGGCCGAACAGGGTCATCAGCAGGTGGATGCTCTTGGCGATGTGCTTCTGGGCGGCGTTCTCGGAAATTCCCATCCGCTCGCCGACCTCCCGCTGGGACAGACCGTCGATGACGCGCAGGGTCAGGGCCTGGCGGCCCATTTCCGGCAGGCGGGCGATGGCCTGGGCGAGCTGGTGCAGTTCCTCGCGGTCGGAGACCTGGCGCTCGGGGCTGGGCTCGTCGGCGGCGGCGCCGATGCGCTCGACATCCTCCACCGCCCGGATCGAAACGACCCGCGAGCGGCGCAGGTGCATCAGGATGATCGAGCGGGCGGTCTGGAAGACATAGGTGCGCGGGTTGCGGATATCGTCCACCGCCGGGCGGGCGGCGAGGACGGCGTAGGTCTCCTGCACGATGTCGTCGACCAGCAGGTCCTGGACCCGCCAGCGGGTCAGCCACGCGCGCAGGGCGGGCTCGTGCGGCAGCACGTGCCTCGCCAGCCAGATCGCCCTGTCGTCGGATACCCTCGCCATCGCATGCGCGATGAGAAACCCGATTTTGGAGGCTGGCAAGCGGGCAGGAAAAAGGGCGGCGGATTGCGCCGCCGCCCCTGTCAGCCTGGATTCCGGAAAACCTTCGCCTCGTCTCTCGATCAAAAGGTCTTGCGCAGGCTGAAGCCGACGAGCCGGGGGTCGAGGACGAAGACGTTGGTCGTCAGCCCCGAGTCGTCGGAATTCAGGAAAGCGTCGGTGATCGGGCTCTTGTCGAGCAGGTTCTTGACGTAAAGCTCCGCCTCGAGGCCCAGGTCTTCGTTGTGCACCCTCACCGAGGCGTTCAGGTTGTACCAGCCGTGCAGCTTGTCGTTGACGGCATTGTAGACCCGCGCCCAAGACTGCGACTGCCAGTAGGCGTCGCCTCGGAGCGTCATGCGCCAGGAGCCGCCCACATCGACGCCGTACTGCGCCCCGACGTTCATGGTCCAGTGCGGGGCGTTGGGCAATTCGTTGCCGCCCAGGTCGGCGCGGAGCCCTGCGCCGCCGTTGAGTTCGGGATAATCATCCGCGTCCCAGAAGGGATTGAGGACGTTGACCGATCCTATGAACCCGCCCAGGCCCTGGCAAAGCATGTTCGAAGCGTTGTTGAGTTGGTAGGTATAGGTCGAGTCCAGGAAATCCTCGACCACCGCCCGGGGGACCACGCAGTTCGACGGCAACTGCATCCAGGGCTTTACCACCATGTAATCGGGGTTGCTCTGAGTACGGTTCATGATGTCGATGGAGGTCTCGCCATCGGCGATCCTGGTGTCCAGGTAGCCCAGGTTGGCGTTGACCCTGAGATTGTGCGAGGGTGTGAATACGGTCTCGAACTCAAGCCCCCAGACTCTGGCGTCGAAGTTTTCATTGACGGCGGTGCGGTCGCGGATCTGCGAAACCTGATAATCTGTGTAATCGTAGTAAAAGCCAGTGACGTTCAGCGTCATCGCGCCGTCCAGCAGCGTGCTCTTGGCGCCGATCTCCACGGCGTCCACGAACTCGGGCTCGAACGTCGGACCATACTCCACGGCCGTCAGCCTGAGAGGCGGCCAAAGGCCGAGCATTAACGCATTTTGGAACCCTATACTGTTGTAGTAGTCATAATCGGCCAGCTTAACGTACTCGATGAACTCGTCCAGCGTAGCAAATCCCGGCGTCGGAGGATTGGCCCCGCCGCCTTTGTAACCGCGTGAGTAGAAGGCATAGATCATAGTTTCGTCGGTGAAGCTCAGGTCCGGTTTCCAGTCGAGGCCAAGCCTGCCGGTCCACTCGCCCCAGCTCTGCTCAATAGGCGGCCTAGCCGGATAGCCCCGCGCCACCGTGCCGCCCAAGGTTGGGCCCGGCGCCAGCAGGACCTGGCTGGGGACCGGTGTAAAGGATTTCTCGTCCCTTGTGTACCGCAGGCCTGCCGTCAGCTTCAGGCTGTCGTCGATGTTCCAATAGACCTCGCCGAACGCCGCCTTGGATTCCAGTTCATAGGGGTTCTTGGAGCGGAAATAGTTATGCCCGTCACCGTCGATGCTTTCCAGGGGATTGGGGTCGACATAGGGACAGTTGGCCAGCGGGTCGCCTTGCGGCACCGGACCACCGCCGATGTTGAGGAAGGGATAGTAGAAGCCCGAGAAGGGACACATCGTGCGATCGAAAACCTGATTGGTGAGGCCGAAGGAGGGCGGCGTCAACGTCAGTATCGTCAGGACATTGTACATCACATAGTAGTCGACCAGAGTCTCGAACGACGTGTAGTTGACTCCGGCGCTGAAGTTCACCGGGCCACTGAAGTTGGACGACAGGCGAAGTTCCTGGCTGAACTGTTTACCGTCCGCCTGCGATATATCGAACCCGGCGACCCGGTCGGTGCAACCAATCTGGGGGTCGCAGAAGACACCGCCAGGGGCCATGTCCCGCCATGGGCTGGGCTGGTCAGATCGGGGCCGCGTCATCAGCAACGTGTCATTGAAGGCTGGAAGGGAATTGAAGCGGTTATAGTCCTGGAAGGAGTAAACCTCGTCCTTGTTATACGCCGTCTGGGACGTCAGGGTCAGGGAATCCGTCAGGTCGACGTCCACGCTCAATTCGTAGACGTCGGCCTTCGCCCGATAGATGGGGTCACGCACCGAGGCGATGGTCCGCAGGTCGCGCGATTGCGTCAGGCCGGCGAAGGGGTCGGCCATCTTGAGGATGCCCGCCGGCCGACCGTTGATGTCGGCGATCCAAGATGTCGGAGTACAGTTGACGCCGCAATCGGACATCAACGAGACGGCCGCAAGGATGAACGGCATCGACATGCCGTTCGGTGCGCCGAAGGCCGCGTCGTCATACAGACTGCCCGGCTGGCAACCCTGGCCGAACGTTCCCGCGCCCGCCAGCGCCATGAAGGGATTGGAATTCGACCCCACTGGCACGTTCCCGACCATCTGGACGCCCGGATCACGGTGACAAAGCTGCTTGCCTGTCCGTGAACGGTCATCGTCCTCCTCGAAGTGTTCCCACAGCAGGTTCGCGCGGATGCGCTCCGTCGGCTCGAACCCGATTGTCACGCGCCCGCTCCACAGGTCGCGGCCGTTGACGTTGTTCCGGGTGGTCGAGTTGTAGTCATAGCCCGTGCGCTGGGTCCCCGCCGCGGCCAGGCGCACGGCCAGGACGTCATCGACGATGGGGATGTTGACCATGCCGACAAGGCGACGGGAGTCGTAATTGCCGACCTCCCCCTTCAGGCTGGCCTCGAAGTCGTTCATCCTGGGCTTGGCCGAAATGACGTTGATCACGCCGGAGGTGGCGTTGCGGCCATATAGGGTGCCCTGTGGACCGCGCAGTACCTCCACCCGCTCGACGTCGAAATACTCCTGCTCGAACAGCCGATTCTGAATAAGCGTGGTGTTGTTGAAGGCCACCGCCACGCCAGGGTCGGTCGTCGCCGAAATCGCCTTCGTGCCGACACCCCGGATCGAGAAGTTGTAGCTGGTGAAATTCGACTTCGAGAAAGTGACGTTGGGGATCGCCTTCAAGAGGTCGAAACCGCCCTCGATCTTCTGCTCTTCCAGCGCCTTCTGCGTGAAGGCCGAGATGGCGATCGGCACATCCTGGATGGCCTCTTCCCGCTTCTGCGCCGTGACAATCAGGGCGTCAACGTCGCCGGCGCTTCCTCCCTGGGGGCCGCTGCCGCCCTCCTGCTGGACGATCAGGTAGGTGGAGCCATCCTTGCGGTAGCCCAGGCCCGTGCCCGCCAGCATCGCCGACAGCGCCGCCTCGAAATTCGGGGCGTTGCTCACGCCGGCCGTCACCTTGCCCGTCGCGACGTCCGAGCGGATCAGCACCTGCTGGCCGCCCTGCACGCCCAGTTCGTTGAGCGCGGTGTCCAGCGATTGCGGCGCGATGTTTATCCCCGCCGCGCTGGCGGCGCCTCCCGCCAGGACCAGGGCGATACCCGCCGCTCCGCCAAGAAGGCGCGCATGAAAAGACCGCTGACGATGACGCATTTTACTTCCCCCCGTGCTTTTATTCGGAAGCAGCTCGGCCCCCGCACCAAGGACGCGAATTCTTTTCGACTCCCTATGCCCTCCCCGAAACTTTTTTTCAGGACGACGGCAGCAGGCGGATCGTCCCGTCGGCTTGAGGCGCCGCGCGCGCCATGCCGTAGGAGGCGACGGCGGCGGCGAAACCTTCGTTGTCGCCGGGCCTGAAGGTTCCGGTGATCGGCGTCGACGACAAGGCCGGGTCCGTGACCACGATCCTGGTGTCCGAGTACCGGTTCAGCTCGGCGACGACTTCGCTGAGCGGCCGGGTCAGGAAGACGAGCTGGCCGGTCTTCCAGCTTGTTTCCCGCTCGGCGTCGACTTCCTGGAGCTTCCACGCCGTGTCGGTCGAGGCGAGAAGCTGCGTGCCGGGCGCCATCTCCGTCGCCACCAGGCGCGCGGCCTCGCCCGGCTTGCTGGGGACCGGGGCCGGGGCCAGGGCCTCGACCCGCACCTTGCCCTCGACCAGTGTGACCTCGAAACGATGCGGCTCGACGCGCACCTCGAACGCCGTGCCCAGCGCGGTCACGGTGCGCCCGCCGGCGCTGACCACGAACGGGCGCGCCCTGTCCTTCGCCACCTGGAAATAGGCCTGGCCGCGATCGAGGTGGACGAGCCGCCGCCCCTTGGCCGCCTCCGTGCGCAGGACGGTGTCGGTGTTCAAGGTCACCACCGACCCGTCCGGCAGGGTTATCGCCCGCCGCTCCCCGACCTCGGTGCGGAAGGCCTCGGCATGGAACCGCCGGTCGGGGATCAGCCCGGCGTCATAGGCCAGCCACCCGCCGCCGATCACCGCGACCGCCAGCCCCGCCGCCATCGCCGCCGGCGCCAGCATCCGCCGCCACGGCGCGTTGCGCTTCAGCGCCTCCTCGCGCAGCGCCAGGACGCGGGGGTCGTCGCGCATGGCCTCGACCCCGTACCAGGCCCGCTCCAGCGCCTCGTACGCCGCGCGGTTGGCGGGCGCCGCCTCGCGCCAGCGTTCGAAGTCGGCGCGCCCGGCCTCGTCCAGTCCGCCGACGCGGACCCGGCCGAACCATTCGGCGGCGGCGTCGTCGGTCGGGGGCGTCATGGCGCATCCTCCACCGCCGCGGCGATCCTGCGCATCGCCCGCGCGATCAGCGCCTCGACGGCCTTGACCGTGATGCCCATCCGCTGGGCGATGGCCGGGCCGGTCATCTCCTCGAAGCGGTGCAGGACGAACGCCTCGCGCGAGCGGGCGGGCATGTCGCCCAGCGCCGCCATCACCCGCTCGATGGCCTGCTTGCCGATGAGGGTGCGCTCGGGCGAGATGTCCTCGTGCGGCTCCAGCCACTCCTCCAGCCGGCGGTGGCGGTTCCACCCCTGCCCGCTCTCGCGCCGGTAATGGCTGACCAGCACGTTGGCGGCCGAGCGGAACAGATAGCCCTCGATATTCTCCACCACCGCCTGGGCCGAGCGGGCCTGCAGGCGGGCGAAGACCTCCTGCACCAGGTCGTCGGCCTCGGTCGGGCTAACCTTCTTGAGGAAATAGCGCCGCAGCGCCGGCCCATGCCGCGCCGCCCAGGCGGCGAGGTCCGCGCCTGCTTCCGCGACCGGCTTGTTGGGCGGCGAGGCCATGAAGCTCCCATCCGGGCGGACCCGTTCGGGAGTATGACGCAGGCGAAGGCCGATACCCTATGCCGGGGCCGAGATTTTTTTTGAAGAATGGGGCGGCGGATTGTCCGCCGCCCCCAGGCTGTTCCGGTTCAGGGGGGACCGAAGCCGGAGGTCACCAGGCCATGCGCATTCCGAGCGACAGGTTCACGGCGCTATAGCCTTCCTTCCACTTCACGCCGGTGGTCGCGAAGCCTGAGAGCGTGTTGGCGGCGTTGAAGACATTGACGCCCAACTCGGCCTCGCCGAAGGCTTCGGTGAAGGCGTCGCTGAACGGTAGGTCGGCGCCGGGATTGACGACTACGCCCCGGTTCTCGCCCTCGAACTCGTACCAAGCCCGCCCGGCGACAAACCAGGTGGCGCCGAGGCTATCTCCCGCCAGGGTGGAGCCCAACCGCAGGCCCAGGGCGCCCCGCAGGCTTTCGGCGTCGGTGGGCTTGATCTCCCCGCCGCTCAGCGATATCTCCTCGAAGCTGGTGCGCACCCAGGCCAGCGTCACGAGCGGTTCGGCGAAGGCGGTTTCTGTCAGCCGCGCGCGCACGCCCCCGTCCACCTGGGCGCCGACGGAGTTGAGGAAGGTCGTGGTCCGCGATCCGAGCGACGGGCTCTCGTAGTCCAAGGTCAAGCCGTTGAGGTTGACCGCGCCGTCGAAAAAGAACCAGTCGCTCCACAGGCTGGCGTATACGCCGCCGGTCGCCCCGGTCAGGCGGCCGGAGGCTTCCGAACCATCGAAGTCCAGGCTGGAACTGACGTAGCCGAGTTGGGCCCCGGCCACATAGTCGTAGGCGTCCGTCCCGCCGACGATGAAGTCGCGGCCGCCCATCACCGTGCCCGCGTAGAGCTTGTAGCTGTTGTCGAGGGCGAAAGTCTCGCCGACGCTCGTGAAGGTCATCTCGGCGTCGCGCTTGCTGTATTCGCCGGTGGTTCGCAGCCAGACGGTGCTTCCATTCCCGTCCCTCAGGTCGGTCTGGCGGTCGGTGACGGTCGAGGTCGTCATGTGCCAGATGGAATGGGCCGCGTTCGCCAGCACGCCGTACTCGAACAGTTCCCAACGCGGCAGGCTGGCCAGGAGATGGCGTTGATTGTCGGCGTCGTAGCGCAGCGCGTAGCGGAACAGGCCTGGGCGGTCGATGATCCCGCCGAGCAGCGGGTCGGCGTCGAACCCGACGATGTTCGGGTCGAGCACGAAATGCCTGCGCGCGCTCGTTCCGCCGCCGACGTCCACCAGGGTGATACCCAGCGGGTCGTAGCCGGCCTGCAGCGCATCGGGGCTGAGGTTGTTGATCGTCAGCGTCGTCACGCCGGCCGTCGCGCCGCCGCGCAGGTCGAGGCAGTCGGCGATGCCGGTGAGCGTCTCGCAGCCCTGCTGCACGCCCGTGCTGAGCGCGACGTCCATGACGATGCGGCTGGAGCCGGAACCGGTGAAGGTGGTCCCCGGCATCGAGAGTCGGTCGTCGGCGACGCGGTCACTGGTCGCCCAGTCGATCTCCAGGACCTGGGAGCCCGTCCTGGCGACGCCCATGAGGATGAGGCCGGAGTTGTTGAAGGCCTCCAGGTTGCTGAACGTCGTCCCGTTGAGGGTGAGGGTGCCGCTCATGCTGAAGGTGTCGGCCCCGCTGCCGAAATCAATGGAGTTCTGGCGGGGAGTGGAAAAGGCCCCGATGCTGAGGAAGGACGCCACGTTGAGTGTGTCATTCCCGCCCCCGAAGTTGATGCCGGACGCCGCCACCGCGGCGCCTCCGCCCAGGTGGTTATGCCCCACCCCGATCATGTTGACGGTGTCGTCGCCGTCACCGAAAATGCTGTCGCCGCTGGCTAGCCAGCGTCCGGTCGTACTGCTGAGACCGCCAAAATTTAGGGTGGCTCCGCCCGCCACGCCGGACAAATTCACGGCGCCGCCGCCACCGGGCAGCCCAAAATTGACGCCGCCAATCGTACCGCCGATATTGTTGATTAGAGCCGATCCGGCGGAAACGCCCTTGATCGCCAAACCCGCGCCGCCTTGAACGGCGCCGGCGTTGATCGTGATGCTGATACCGCCGGCGCCGGCGATGGCGTCGATGGCCGCCGTGCCATCGACAGCGCTCGCGGACACCTGATTGCCTACTGTCATAGCGACCGAACCGGCCCCGCTGGTGTGGGCCAGGATGCCCCGCAGGCGTCCCTGCAGGAACGCGCCATTGCTGGTGATGCTGATGTTGCCGCCGTTGGTGACGGCCTCGATGGCGGCCTCACCACCGACGACGTTGTTGTTGATCCCGCCGGCCGCCCGGCTGATGGTGATGTTGCCTCCGCCAGTGGAGGTGGCCCGGACGCCGTGCGTGGTTCCGGCCTGGTTGGCCGTGACGGCGTTGGTGATGATATCGATCGGACCAGAAACGGACGTGACGTCGATCACCGGTCCGGCCGTGCCCGCCCCGCCCGTGACGCCGCCGATCGAAGAATCCCACGTCACCGAATCCGTTCCTGCTCCTGTCAGGTCGATGCCATTGGCTGCGACCGTAGTGACGCCGGTGCTGGTCTTGGTGACCGTCAGGGCGCCGTTCGAGACGTAGGTGATGCCGCCAGCATAGTCGCCGGAGCAACTGAAACTGTCGGCGGTGGCGCCGTTCAGCGTCGGGTCGGAGACGCCGCCGAGGCCGTCCGTCAGAGTGGTCGGCGGATTAGCCGGGACGCATTCGTCATAGGCGAAGGCTGCGCCGGGCAGGCTGGCCGCGATCAGCGCGGAACCGGCCAGAAAGCTGAATTTCAAATGGGACATTTTCGGGTTCCCCAGATTGCGGAATGGCGGGGCGCGGCTGCGCGCGCCCCGGCTCTCAGAAGGTCTTGCGGAAGCTGAAACCGACGAGGCGTGGATCGAGGACGAAGACGTTGGTCGTCAGCGCCGTGTCGTCGGAGTTCAGGAAGGCGTCGGTGATCGGGCTCTTGTCGAGCAGGTTCTTGACGTAGAACTCCGCCTGGACGCCGCGCTCGCGGTTCTCCAGCGTCACGGCGACGTTGAAGTTGTACCAGCCGTGCAGCTTGTCGTTGACGGCGTTGTAGACCCGCGCCCAGCTCTGCGACTGCCAGTAGGCGTCCGTGCGCAGCGTGCCGCGCCAGGCGCCGCCGCCCATGTTCCAGCCGTACTGTGCGCCGATGTTGGTCGTCCAGTGCGGCGCATTCGGCAGCTCGTTCCCGCCCAGTTCTGCCCGCAGGCCCGCCCCGCCGTTGAGTTCGGGGTACAGAGTATGGTCGTAGGGCTGGCCGGTGGCGGGATCGTTTATAGGCAAGCCAGCGCCGAAGAAACCCGCGGTTCCGCCACACACCAGTTGATAGCCGGCCTCGTTGAGACCGCGCCTCTGCAGGAAGTCCACCACGACACCCGTAGGCACCACGCAGTTCGAAGGAAGCTGCACCCACGGCTTGACCAGCGTGTACCTGGAGTCGCCCTGCGTGCGGTTCATGATGTCGATGGATGACTCGCCGCCCGCGATCCTGGTGTCGAGGTAGCCGAGGTTGGCGTTGATCCGCACATCGCGCGAAGGGGCGTATACGGCCTCGAACTCCAGGCCCCAGATCTTGGCGTCGAAGTTCTCGTTGACGGCAGTGCGGTCACGAATCTGCGAGACTTGGTAATCCTTGTAGTCATAATAGAAAGCCGTCGTGTTCAGCGTCATCGCGCCGCCTAGCAGCGTGTTCTTGGCGCCGATCTCCAGTGCGTCCACGAACTCCGGCTCGAACGTCTGGCCGTACTCGACCGCATTCAGACGAAGGACCGGGGGACGCACTCCATCGGGCCCAGGCTGTGGCACGAAGAGGAAGATATCCGCCCCGCCATGACCCAGCCAGAAGTCCGCTGTCTCCTGCCCCGTCGCATAGCCGGGGGAAGGCGGGTTGGCCCCGCCGCCCTTGTAGCCTCTCGAGTAAAAGGCGTAGAGCATCGTCTCGTCGGTGAAGCCGACCACCGGCTTCCAGTCGACGCCCAAACGACCGGTCCATTCGCCCCACTCCTGGACAATGGGCGCATCCTCGGGATAGCCGCGGCTCACCGTGCCACCGGCCAGGGGGCCGGGGGCGAGAAGCACTTGGCTGGGAACCGGCGTGAAGGTCTTCCGGTCCTTGGTGTAGCGCAGTCCGGCCGTCAGCTTCAGCTCATCGGCTACATTCCAGTACAGTTCTCCGAAGGCCGCCTTGGATTCCAGCTCGTACGGATTTCTCGAACGAAAGTAATTGTGCCCTTCTCCGTTTATGCTCTCGACGGGATTGGGATCGATGTAGATGCAGACTGAGGAGGGGTCGGTCGTCGCCACCGGTCCGTCTCCGGCGGAGAGGAAGGGATAGTAGTCGCCGGAGAACGGGCACCTGTCGGGGTCGACGGCCCCGTCCAGGCTGTTGTGCTTGTTGAACGGCGGCGTCAGGGCCATCGCCGTCAGGATATTGTACATCACGTAGTAGTCGACCTCGGTCTCGAACTTCGTGTAGTTCGCTCCGAAGCTAAAGTTGATCGGTCCCTCGTAGCCGGATTGCAGGCGCAGCTCCTGGCTGAACTGCGTGCCCTCAGCCTGAGAGATGTCGAACCCGGATAGGCGATCGGAGCAACCGATCTGGGGATCGCAGAAGATTCCTCCCGGCGCGAGCTGTCGGTAGTTCCTGTCGGACTGCGGCCCGATCTGCGAAGTGTCGGTGAACGCCGGGAAGGAGTTGAACCGATTGTAGTCCTGGAAGGAATAGACCTGATCCTCGTTGTAGACCGTCTGGGACGTCAGGGTCAGGTCGTCGGTCACGTCGAAGTCGACGGTAAGGTCAAAGACATCCGCCTTGGCGCGATACTGAGGATCGCGCACGGAGGCGATGGTCCTGAGATCCCGGGATTGCATGAGGCCGCCATAAGGATCGGCCTGCTTGAGGATCGAGACCGCACGTCCCTGAGAGTCCACGCCGATCGCGTTCGGCGCGGTGAATCCGGGTCCGGCGTAGCTTCCGAGCGCCAGCGTTATATAGACGAACGGCATCGCGATCCCATTCGGCGTGCCGAACGCGGCGTCGTCATAGAGGCTTGTCGGCAGGCATCCCTGGGAGAATAACGCGCGCTGGACCTCCCTAAACTGAGGCGTGAAGCGAGCTTCCCCCACGGCGATCCCCCCAATCGTCTCCGGCCCCGGATCGCGCTTGCAAAGCTGTTTCGAGGTCCGCGAACGGTCGTCGTCTTCCTCGAAGTGCTCCCACAGCAGGTTGGCGCGCAGGCGCGGCGTGGGTTCGAAGCCGACCGTGACGCGGCCGCTCCACAGGTCGCGGCCGTTGACGTTGTTCCTGGTGATCTCGTTGTAGTCGTAGCCCGTGCGCTTGGTCATGGCCCCGGCCAGGCGCACCGCCAGCACGTCCTCGACCAGCGGCATGTTCAGCATGCCGACGAGGCGCCTGGTGTCGTAGCTGCCGACCTCGACCTTGGCGCTCGCTTCGAAATCGCCGAGGTCCGGCTTGGCGCTGATCACGTTGATCACGCCCGAAGTCGCGTTGCGGCCGTAGAGCGTGCCCTGCGGGCCGCGCAGGACCTCGACACGCTCGACGTCGAAGTATTCCTGCTCGAACAGGCGGTTCTGGATCAGGCTGGTGTTGTTGAAGGCGACGGCCACGCCGGGGTCGGTGGTGGCGGAAATCGCCTTCGTGCCCACGCCCCGGATGGAGAAGTTGTAGCTGGTGAAGTTCGACTTGGAGAAGGTGACGTTGGGGATCGCCTTCAAGAGGTCGAAGCCGCCCTCGATCTTCTGCTCCTCCAGCGCCTTCTGGCTGAACGCGCTGATGGCGATCGGCACGTCCTGAAGACGCTCCTCCCGCTTCTGCGCCGTCACGATCAACGCATCAACGTCGCCCGCGGCGCCTGGGTCCTGGGGGCCGGCGCCGCCCTCCTGCCGGACGATCAGGTAGGTCTCGCCGACCAACCGGTAGCTGAGGCCGGTGCCTTCCAGCAGGCGGCCCAGCGCCGCGCCCGTGTCGATGGCGCCGGAAACACCCGGCGTCATCTTCGCGTGCGTCAGGTCGGGGCTGGACAGGATGGCATGGCGGCTCTGGGCCGCGAAGTCGTCGAGCGCCGCCTGCAAGGATTGCGGGGGAATGTTGAAGTCTATAGAATCCTGCTGAGCGTTCGCCGGCGCGCTCGCCGCCATCAAGGACACTACAGCCGCGCCGCAAAGCAGGCGCACGTGATGGCTTTCACCCCATGGGCGCATCGTTCCACTCCCCCGTTTCTGATGGGGCGTGGTTCCGCCCCCTATCTATACAGACACCCCAACAGTTCGGCCCCTCACATCGGGCCTGCGGATTTTTCGTCCGGCGCCACCAGGACGATCTCCGTCGGGCTTTCGGACTCCACGCGCGCGAGGCGGTAGGCCTCCACCGCCTGCACGAATTCCTCGACGTCGCCGGCCTCGAAGGCGCCCTGCACCGGCTGGGCGGCGATGGCGGGGTCGTGGATGACCACCTTCTTGCGCGAATAGCGGTTCAGCTCGGCGGCCACCGCCGCCAGCGGCTCGTTGCGGAACCGCAGCAGGCCGCCGACCCAGCTCGTTTCCTTTTCGACGTCGACCTTCGTCAGGTCCCATTCCGGCGCCTCCGCGTCGGCGGCCAGCTTGGCGCCGGGGGCCAGCTCCGTGACCGGGCGCAAGGTCGCCTGGCCGGCGTCGGTCGGCGCCGTCTCGCGCACGCGCACGCGGCCGGAGACCAGCGTCACCTCGAAGCGTCCGTCCTCCACCCGCACCTCGAAGGCGGTGCCCAGCGCCGTGACCGTGCGGCCGCCCGCCAGCACCACGAACGGCCGCGTCGGGTCCCTGGCCACCTTGAAGAAGGCCCGGCCCTGCCGCAGCTCGACATAGCGGCGGTTCCAGGTGGTGCGGGTGCGCAGGACGGTGTTGGTGTCCAGCGTCACCTCCGACCCGTCGGTCAGGTTCACCGTCACCGTCTGGCCGACGCGGGTGCGGAATTCCTGGTGCTCGGCCATGGCGACGACGGCGGGCGAGCTTTCGCGCCCCGCCAGCATCCAGTTGCCGAACCCCGCACCCACGACGGCTGCCGCCGCCAGTCCCGCGGCGGCCAGGCCCGGCCCCCGCCAGCGGCGCGCGGCCTGGGCGCGGCGGGCGGCCTCACGCATGCCCATCACCTCCGGGTCGGCGCGGGCCGCTTCCGCCCCCGCCCACAGGCGCGACAGATGGTCGAAGGCGGCGCGGTTGGCCTCGTCCAACGCCAGCCAGGCGTCGAGGTCGAGCGCGTCCTGCGCCGACATCGCGCCCGACCGGCGCCGGGCGAACCAGCGCGCGGCGTCCTTGCGGGCATCGGTCATGGAGGTGTCCTGGGAGGTCATGGCGCGGGCTCCACGGCCTCGCCCAGATGCTCCAGGGCGCGGATGATCAGCTTCTCGACGCCGCTGACGGATATGCCCATCTGCGCGGCGATGGCCGGATAGGTCATCTCGTCGAACCTGTGGAAGAGGAAGGCCTCGCGCGCCCGCGGCGGCAGGGTGCGCAGGCCGGCGATCAACTGGGCCACCGCCTGGCGGCCCATCACCACCCGTTCGGGCGAGATGTCGTCGGGCCAGTCGGGCTCGCCGCCCACGTCGTCGAACGAGCGCCGGTGCACGCGGCCGTGGCGCATGTGGTTGGCCAGCACGTTGTTGGCCGTGCGGAAGAGGTAGCGTTCGACGTTGTGGATCGAGGCCTGGCCCGCCCCGCCCTGCAGCCGCAGGAAGACCTCCTGGATCAGGTCCTCGGTATCCTGGCCGGCGCCGCGCTTGCGGAAATGACGGCGCAGGGCCGGGCCATAGCGCACCATCCATCCGGCGACGTCGGCGACGCCCGCCAGGCTGGTCTCCGCGGCCGGATTGTCTGGCGGCGCCGCCATTGCATGCCTTCGGAAATGAAACTCCTGATCATACAGACACTTCAGCCGGACGGCCCCTCACATCGCGTTTCGGTTTTTTTTGAAGAAAGAAGGCGGCGGGTGGACGCCCGCCGCCTGCAAGTTCGACTGGCCCGGAGGGGACCGGTTGTCAGCCGCCAAAGCCCATGGCGATCTTGAAGTAGGGACCGTCGATGGTGCGGTCGTATTTCGCCGCCTCGTCGAACCCGCCGTCGATGGCGTCGAAGTAGCGCTCCCAGCGATAGCCGGCGCCGAGCCTGAAGCTCCCGATATCGTAGGCCACGCCCAGGCTGGCGCTGAAGGTAGGCACGGTCGCGTCGCTCGCGCGGCTGATGCTCACGGGCGGGCCGTTGGTGACAACGGGGTTAGCCGGGGGAGCATTGTCCGGGAAGCGGATCTGGAAGGACGTCGTTTCGATGCTTCCCCCTTCCTGCCGGCCCGAGATGGACGTCTTGCGGGAGCCGAACAGGACCCCTGCCGACACCGACCAGTCGAGTTCGACGCGACCGGCGTCCTGCCAATCGGCCAGCGGCAGCGATGCGTCCCAGGAAACCACCGGGCCCGCCCCCCTGAACGCGCGGTCGGCCTCGACGTCGATGCGGTAGACGGTGTGGAAGATGCTGTCATTTGGATAGAAGCCAGCGGGAATCTCCCAGTCGGGAACGCCGCGAAGCTGCGCGTCCGTATCGGACTCCAGCGCGGCGTGGCGTAGGCCTAGCGAGAACTCGGAGCGGGAGAGGCTTCCGAAGCCCACATCCGTCCCGACGGCGAAGTCCACGATCTGGTGCCGCTCGCGGTCACGGACGGAGGCGTCGGCCCGATTGGTGCGCGAGATCCGGGTGAGGAACCCGACATCCGGATCGTCCGCGAGCAGTTCGCAATAGGGTGCGTATACGCCGCCAAGGGCGCAGACGGGACCGATCAGCTCGCTGGCGTCCGCGGTGGCGTGGCCATTGGTTCGCCCGAACCGCACGCCGGCAGACACCTTCCAGTTTCCACCGGGCTTCCAGGTGAGCTTGACGTCGCGGCCGTCCCCCCAGTCGACGTCCCTTTCCTGCGCATCCTCGAAGATGTCCAGCGGGCTCGCGAACTCGTCCACGAACTCGGGCGCCAGGAAGCCGTTGGGGGCGTCGTGCCGCTGGACCTGGCCGCCGAGCTCAAGCACGAAGGAGCCGCCGGTTTCATTGTCACCGAGGCTTCCCAGCAGGGGCCCGCCCGTCCAGTCCTTGGTGATCCGCACGCCGTAGAGTCGCGGCTCGGTCAGGAAGACGTTGGTGGTCAGGCCGGTGTCGTCCGAATTGAGGAAGGCGCCGGTGATGGCCGTCTCGTCGGTGACGTTCTTCACGTAGGCCATGACCTTCCAGCCAGCCTCTTCGTTGGTGAAGATCGCCGCCAGGTTCATGGTGAAGTACTCGTCCAGCCGATTGTATTCGTGGTCATTGAAGATGCGCCACCAGGATTCCGACTGCCAGTGCAGGTCCGTATGCAGCGTCGCCAGCCAATCCCTCGGCAGCGGCAGGGTGTAGTCCATCGTCAGCGTAGCGGTGAACTCCGGAGCGTTCGGCAGCTCGTTGCCGGACAGGTCCTTTGCGAAGCCCTCGCCGTAGTTGTGCCCCTGGGACGCATCGAAGGGATCGAAGCCAGGGTAATCGACGTAGGAACCGAATGGATAGGGCGGGGGCGGATCAGCCACGTACTCATCCCGCGTCACGGGGTCCAGGCCCTGTACATAGGCAAGTTCACAAGCGCCTGGATTGCCCCCGCCAATCCCGCCGAGATTGTTGAATTCACCGTCGTGAACGAAAAGCGAGACCGGCAGGACGCAACTGGAAGCGAAGGTCGGAAAGGGGCGGACGATGACCCAATCGCTGCGCCCGGCTGTCCTGTCCATCAGGTCGATCGCCTTCTCGCCATCGGCGATACGCGTCTTCTGCCAGCCCCCCTTGAAGCCGAACTTCAGGTTTTCCAGGGCCTTCCAGTCGGCTTCGACCTCGACGCCCCATATCTCGGCGTCGAAGTTCCGATTGAATGCGGAGCGATCGACGATCTCGGATATCTGATAGTCCTTGTAATCGTAATAGAACCCGGCGAGATTCAGGGTCACGCGGCCGTCGGCCAGCGTATTCTTCATCCCGATCTCGAACGCGTCGATGAATTCGGCGTCGAAGGTGAGCGGCCGGGTCGCCATGTCGTTGGTATTGGCCTGGGCCACCGCGCGGTCGGCATAGAACACGCGGACAAAGCCCGGCGGGTTGGCGCCTCCCGCCTTGTAGCCGTGGGCGTACGAGCCGTAGATCATCGTCTGGTCGGTGAAGGGAAGGTCCGGCTTCCAATCAATCGCGAGACGGCCTGTGGGTTCGTTCCATTCCTGCTCGACCACGTCCGCCACGGGGTAACCGACGGAGTACGAAGCAAGTATCCACGTCGGAATTCGAGGCGCATCCTTCTTGTCAACGGTCCAGCGCAGACCGCCAGTGATCTTCAGGGTGTCGGAAAGCTCGTAATACGCTTCCCCGAAGAGGGCGTATGACAGCAGCTTGTATGGATTGCGGCTGAGGAAATAGTTGTGGCCCTGATCGTTCACGCTGCCGATCGGGTTGGGGTCCATGTATACGCAAAGGGCGACCGGATAGACGCTCGAGGGATTCCCGGGCTCATAGCCGTTGGGCATGCACTCGGCATTGTCCGTCACGCCGTTTTGATAAGGCGCGTATTCGTTCTGCGCCGGCCCCAGGGCGGCGATCAGGCTCAGAGAGTTGATGAAGACATAGTATTTATCCTCGCTATCCGCGCGCAGGAAGTTGGCGCCGAGGCTGAAATTGAACGGCCCCTCGTAATTCGAGGCCAGACGGAACTCCTGGCTGAACTGACGGGACTTTGCGGTAGAGACGTCCACCGCCAGCAGCCGGTCCGAGCAGCCGAGTTGAGGATCGCAGAACGTGGCGCCGTCGACGCCGGGAATGATGACGCCCTCACGAACCCTATCGCTGGGATCGGAGTTTCGCCATGCGCCGCTTGCGGTGTTGAAGCGGTTGAAATCCTGCAGCGAATAGACGGTGTCCCTCGCATAGGCGGTCTCGGAGGACAACGTGAGGCGGTCGCTGATATCCCAGCTGACCTGAAACTCGCCGATATCGCTCTTAGCCCAGTATTCCGGATCGATGCCGGACTCGATGACGCGCAGGTCGGGCGTTTGGAAATTGTTGATATACGGGTCGCTCAGCGCGACCGGCAGGCCCAGCGCGCCAAGCGGTATATAGTAGGGCAGCATCAGCCCGTTGGGCGTCTCGAACGCCTCGGGCGAATACAGGGACACGCGTTCGCAGCCCTGGCTGAATGTCGCCTGTACGCCCGACCAGATCGCCAGCTGGCCCGAGGAGGGCAGAAGCTCGAAGTACCCGACCGGCCTGCCGCCGACGCTGGTGACCACGTCCTTCTTGCAGAGTTGCTTGCCGGAGCGCAGCCGGTCGTCATTTTCCTCGAAGTGCTCCCAGAGCAGGTTGACGTTCAGCGCATCGCTCGGGGAGACGCGAAGAGAAACGCGCGTCGACCACAGGTCCCGTCCGTCGATGGGGTTGCCGGTCAGTTCGTTGGTGGCGTAGCCGTCGCGCTTGGTCCAGGCGCCCGCCACCCGCAGCGCGACGGCGTCGTCCACGAGCGGGATATTGACCATGCCTTCGATGCGGCTGGAATTGAAGTTTGAAACGTCGGCGCTCGCCTTCGCCTCGTGGATGAACGTCGGCTTCGCGGAAATGATGTTCACGACGCCGGCGGTTGCATTGCGGCCATACAGCGTGCCTTGAGGCCCCCGGAGCACCTCGACCCGCTCGAGATCATAGAATTCCTGCTCGAAGAAACGATTGCGGATGAAGGGCGTGTTGTTGAAAGCGACCGCGACGGCTGGGTCGGTCGTGGCGGAAATCGCCTGGGTGCCGATGCCGCGCAGCTGGATCGAATAGCTGGAGAAGTTCGTCTTGGTGAAGGTCATGTTCGGGACCTGGGTGATCAGGTCCGGCCCCCCGGCGATCTGGCTCGTCGTCAGGTCTTCCTGCGTGAACGCCGAAATCGCGATCGGCACGTCCTGGATGTTCTCTTCACGCTTCTGCGCCGTGACGATCAGCGCATCAACGTCGCCGGCGCTTGCGGACTGGGGGCCGCTGCCGCCCTCCCCGCCCTGCATGATCATCACGATGTCGGCCTGGCGACGGTAAGTCAGGCCTGTTCCGGACAGGAGCTGGGCAAGAGCGGCGTCTTCAGTCGGCGCAGAGACTACGCCGGCCGTTCGCTTGGCCACCGCCACCCCCGGGGTGAACAGGATCTGCAACCCGGTCTGTCCGCCGAACTCGTAAAGAGCGGAGGAGAGTTCCTGCGGCGCTATGCTGATCGGCGCCCGGTCTTCCGCCTGGGCAGAGCCAAGTCCTGCGGCCAATATGCCCGCCGCCACGCCCATCATCAGGCGCGCACGCCTCGTGCTCGCGAGAAGTCGCATCGTGTCCCCCTGTATATTCCCTAGGGCTCGTCGGCCCTTGGTTATTAGAGATACCGGCCGAGGACTTCACCCTAGCTTGGGATGCGATTATTTTTACTTCAACGCGACGATCCGCACCTCCCGCTCCGATTCCAGCTCCACGTCGGCCAGGCCGTAGGTCTTCAGCGCGCCCGCAAAGCCGTGCAGGTCGCCCGGGCGGAAGATGCCGCTGACGCGCGTCTTCGCCAGCGCCTCGCCGTCGACGACGATCTTGCGGTTGGAATAGCGGTTCAGTTCCTCGACCACCTCGCCCAGCGGCCGGTCGTCGAAGACGATCTGGCCGCGCAGCCAACTGGTCTCGCGCGCCGCGTCGGTGCGCGTCAGGCGCCAGTCGGTATCGGCATCGGCGACCAGCCGCGATCCGGCGGTCATCTCGGTCGCCTGCAACGGCGGCCGCGCCGAGGCGGCCGGGGCGGCGGCGGCGCGCGCGGCGCTTTCCACCCGCACTCGCCCCTCGACCAGCACGACCTTCAGCTCGCCATGGTCCACGCGCACGTCGAACGCCGTGCCCAGTGCGGTGACCGTGCGCCCGGCGGCGGTGACGACGAATGGCCGACGGCGGTCCTTGGCGACTTTGAAGAAGGCCTGCCCGCGGTCGAGATAGACCAGCCGCCGCTCCCCGTCGGCCCGAGTGCGCACGGTGGTGTCGGTGTTCAGCGTCACCACCGAGCCGTCCGGCAGGGTGACGGTCGCCTGCTGCCCCACCGTCGTCCGGAAGGACTGCGTGGCCAGCGGCTTGGGCAGCGAGAGGATGTAGGCGCCGCCCGCGGCCAGCCCGACCACCCCCGCGGCGAGGCTGGCGGCCAGGGCGCGTCTCGTCACCCGTCGCCGCTCATCGGTGCGCGTCAGCTCGAAGCGGCGGGCGGCCAGGCGCGGGTCGTCCGCCACCTCCGCCGCCGCATCCCACAGCCGCTCGACGGCGGCGTAGGCCTCCACATTCTCCGGCGCCTCGGCCAGCCAGTCGCGGAAGTCGTCCGGCGGCGGCGCGGCGCGGGGGCGGCCCTGCCGGCGCACGAACCAGCCTACCGCCGCCGTCATGTCTCGTTGGGAGCCGCTCACAGGTCCGGCTCCACCTGCTGGATGAGCCGCTGCAGCGCGCGGCGCATCAGATCCTCCACGGCCTTGACCGAGATGCCCATGCGCCGGGCGACGGCGTCATAGGTCATGTGCTCGAAGCGGCTGAGGAAGAAGGCCTCGGCCGTGCGGGGCGGCAGTTCGTTCAGCACCGCGATCATCCGGCCGACCGCCTCCTTGCCCATCAGGATACGCTCGGGAGAAAGATCGTCACGCGGATCCTGCGCCTCGTCCAGGGGCTGCTGGAGGCTCCACTGCCGCGCCGCCCGGCGGCGACGACGGGCCAGCACGTTGACGGCTGTGCGGAAAAGATAGCCCTCGACGTTGTCGATGTCGGAGGCGGGCCGGCGCGCCTGCAGCGCCAGGAAGACATCCTGCACCAGGTCGTCGGCCTCCGCCACCGCCACCCGCTTGAGGAAATAGCGTCGCAGCCCCGGCCCGTACTGCGCCATCCACGCACGCACGTCGGGGCCTGCGCCCTCGACGGCTGCGGCCGGACCTGCGTCCAACGGGTGCTCTGGCGACGACGCCATCTTCCTCACGCCATGCAGGCGCAACGCGCCCTTCACACCGGATGAGTCGATTGCGCGCCCTTACCCTAGCCCGCGCAACAAAAAAGAGCGGCATGGGCGGGAGCGCGAGCCCCCGCCTCGGTTCGTCGTCCTCGCAGGATCTTCTTCGCCGCCGTTCCCTTGGCGAGTTCGTCGATGAGCTTGTCCAGGCAGCGGATATCCCGCATCAGCGGATCGGCGACGCCTTCGACGCGAATGCCGCAGATCACGCCCGCTATCTCGGCCGCGCGGGATTCAGCCTGGACGCCTCGGCGACGCCGTGAATGATCCGGTTTCAGGGGACCCCGATGCTAGCCGCCGAAGCCGACCGCGATCTTGAAGTAAGGGCCATCGATGGTGCGGTCCTTCGCATCCCGCTCCAGATAGCCGCCGTCGATCACGTTGAAGTACCGCTCCCAGCGGTAGCCGCCGGAGAGCTTCACGCGGTCGATCTCGTAGGAGAGGCCGAGGTTCGCGCCGGCGATTGGGACGGTGACGCGTTTGCTGCGATCATTGCTGACCGATGGCAGGCTGCTGACCGTATGAACACCGTTGTACTTGAGGTCAGTGTAACCTCCTCCCCCGACAGATGCCTTCTGCCTGCCGAACAGGACACCAGCGCTCAGGCTGACATCCAGGCTCAGGTCCCCCGACTCCTCGCGCCGCCAGAAGGGTTTTGACGCATCCCAGGTGATCACCGGGCCAGCGCCCTTGAAGCTGCGGGCGGCGCTGAAGGTTGATACATACTCGGTACGGAAGGCCGGAAAGTATCCGGAAGGCGGCGTGTAATACTCTGGCGTCCCGCCAATATCCGACGTTGAAGCGGACTTGAACTCAGCGTAGCGCAAACTCACACTGACGTCCGAGCGGCCGTTCAGTTGACCCAGACCGACCTCCGCCCCGACAGAGAAGTCCACGATCGTGTGCTCCTCACGGTACGTAGTCTCGCTCACGGCGTACCGGTACTTGTCCCTGGAATAGGGAGGGTACGGCTGCCAGGGCACAAGCTCCTTGCGAATAGTCCCACCCTGGCCATTCGTTCGCCCGAACCGCGCCGCGGCGGAGACGGTCCAGGGACCGGCCGGCCTGTAGGTCAGCGTAATCTCACGGCCATCGCCCCAGTCCAGATCCTTGTGCTGGCTGGCGCGAGGATCGAGCGTGGACGGGAAGTTGTCGAGAAATTCCGGGGACAGCGTCTCGTTTGGAGCGTCTATGCGTAGCACCGATCCGCCCAGCTCCACGGTGAAGGGATAGGGCTCGCCCGGCGCACGCCCGCGCCCGCCCCCGAACAGCGAGCCCAGCAGGGGCTCGCCCGTGAACTGCTTGGTGACCCGAACGCCATAGAGACGCGGTTCTGTCAGGAAGACGTTCGTCGTCAGACCCGTATCATCGGAATTCAGGAAGGCGCCGGTGATGCTGTCACGGTCGAAGACGTTCTTGACGTAGGCCATTACGTTCCAGCCCGCGTCTTCATTGGTGAAGATCGCGGCGAAGTTGACGTTGGTGTAGGCCTTGAGCTTGTCGTAGCCCTCCATGTTGAAGATGCGGGTCCACGCCTCCGACTGGTAGTAGAGGTCGGTGTGCAGCGTCATCAGCCATTCGCTGGGCAGCGGCAGGGTGTAATCGGCCATGATCGTGGCCGTGAAGTTCGGCGCGTTCGGCAGTTCGTTGCCGCCCAGGTCCTTGAAGAAGCCTTCGCCGTTGTTGGGGGCTGTGGATGGGTCGAAGCCGGGATAGCCAACCCAATCGGCGGGGTCCACGCCTGGAGAATAGAACACCGTCGGGTCTGGTTCGTAGTCAAGCAAGGTAACGGGGTCCAAGCCCATATAGTAGGCATGCACACAGGCGCCCGGCACGCCGCCGCTGCCGTTCGGCACGTTGATACGATCACCGTACGCCACCAGCCAGACAGGCAGGATGCAGTTCGACGGCACCGTCGGGAAGGGTCGCGAGACCACCCAGCCGGGGTTGCCGGCCGTGCGGTCGATCAGGTCGATCGCCTGCTCGCCGTTCGCTACGCGCGTATCCTGATAACCGCCCTTGAAGCCCAAGCGCAGGTTCTCCAGCGGCCGCCAATCTGCTTCGATCTCCAGCCCCCAGACCTTGGCGTCGAAGTTCTGCGTGACTGCCGAACGGTTGACGATCTGCGAAAGCTGGTAATTCGTGTAGTCATAGTAGAACGCCGCCAGATTCAGGGTAAGAGCGCCATCCAGGAGCGTGTTCTTTGTCCCGACTTCGAAGGCATTGACGAACTCGGCGTCGAAGGTCTTGGGCTGGATGATGGAATCGTTCACCTGGCCGCTGTAGTCCGTCGTGGAGTAGTGAGCGATCACGGCTGGCGGCGGATTCATCCCACCGGCCTTGTAGCCGCGTGCGTAGGATGCATAGACGAGCGTCTCGTCCGTGAAGGGGGCATCCGGCTTCCAATCGATCGCAAGCCGGCCCGTAGGTTCGCTCCATTCCTGACGAACCGTCTCCATGATCGGATAACCGAAGAACCCGTCAGCGGGTCGGGTGATGCTTTCCCCGGCGATCAGCCAACTCGGGATTCTTGGCGCGGCTTTCTTATCCAGCGTCCAGCGCAGCCCGGCGGTCAGCTTCAGGTCTGGCGCGAGATCGTAGTAGGCCTCGCCAAAGAGAGCATATGAGAGGAGTTTATAGGGATTCTTACTCAAAAAGTAATTGTGCCCGGTGTCATCCAGATTATCAACGCCGTTGGGGTCAATAGGTATGCATCCCAGCACGTCCCAAGAATCGTTTGGGTCGCCCGGAAGGCGACTCTCCAAGCAGTGTCCATTTGTAGTGACGCCGGGAACATACGACACAAATGTGGATTCAGCGTATTCGCCGAAACTGGCCGCCCAGAGAGACAGCGAATTCACAAAGACATAATATTTGTCTTCCGTGTCATACCTCAGGAAATTTGCACCTAAGCTGAAGTTCAATCTCCCATCGTAGTCGGAAGACAACCTGATTTCCTGACTGAACTGACTCGACTTTGCGGTGGAAAGGTCACCCAGGACCAAGCGGTCCGAGCACCCAAGTTGCGGATCGCAGAACACCCCCTCCGCTGAAAGGGCGCCGCCATCGGGGGCGAAATTTCGATACCCTTCGCCATCAAAAGCGCCAGGCTTGGTGTTGAACCGATTGAAATCCCCAAATGAGAATAGTTCATCCGAACTGTAGGCGGTTTCGGAAACAAGGGTCAGGTAGTCCGTCAGATCATAGGACACCTGAAGTTGCGCCACGTCGCTCTGCGCACGGTATTTTGGTGTGAGCATGGATTCGATGACGCGCAGGTCGGTGGACTGGGTCGCACTGACGTACGGGTCCATGTTGATGGTCCAGTTCCCAATCTGGTTCAACGGGACGTAGTAGGGCAGCGAATACCCATTTGGTGTCTGGAAGGACTCCTTCGCGTACATCGACGCGGGCAGGCAGCCCTGGCTGTAGGTGGCCGCCTCCCCACCAGCATAGCCCGTATCCTGCACGACCGGCACGCCGCCGATCTCCAGTGGCGTGTGCTTCTTGCAGAGTTGCTTGCCGCTGCGCAGCCTGTCGTCGTCTTCCTCGAAATGCTCCCAGATCAGGTTGGCCGACAGGCGGTCGGTGGGCTCGACGCGCAGCGATACGCGGGTGGACCACAGGTCGCGGCCGTCGATCTGGTCGCCCGTGAGCTGGTTGGTCACGTAGCCGTCGCGCTTGGTCCAGGCGCCGGCCAGGCGCAGCGCCGCCACATCCTCCACCAGCGGGATGTTGAGCATGCCCTCCACGCGGCTGGAGTTGTAGTTCGATACGTCGCCTGAAGCCTTGGCCTCGTAGACGAACTTCGGCTTGGCCGACAGGATGTTGACGACGCCCGCCGTGGCGTTGCGCCCATAGAGCGTGCCCTGCGGACCGCGCAGCACCTCGATCCGCTCCAGGTCGTAGAATTCCTGCTCGAAGAACCGGTTACGGATCATCGAGGCGTTGTTGAACGCCACGGCCACCGCCGCGTCCGTCGTCGCCGAGACAGCCTGCGTTCCGATCCCCCGAATCTGGATGGAATAGCCGCTGAAGTTCGTCTTGGTGAACGTCATGTTCGGGACCTGGGTCATCAGGTCCGGTCCACCGGCCACCTGGCTGCGCGTCAGGTCTTCCTGGCTGAAGGCCGACATCGCGATCGGCACGTCCTGGATGTTCTCTTCCCGCTTCTGCGCCGTGACGATCAACGCATCAACGTCGCCGGCGCCCCCGGACTGGGGGCTGGACCCGCCCTCCCCGGCCTGGGCGACGGCCAGCGCGCCCGAGGGGTCGCGCACTACCGCCAGCCGCGTGCCGCTGAGCAGCATCGACAGCGCCGCTTCCGGTTCCAGCGCGCCCTGGACGCCCGGCGTCTTCAGCCCCCGCACGTCCGCGACGCGGTAGACGAGCTGCACGCCCGACTGGCGGATATAGGCGTCCAGCGCCGGGCCGAGGTCGCCGGCGGGCACGTCCACGGGCTGCGCCTGCGCGAAGGCGGCGGTGGCGAGCGCCATGGCGCAGACGCCGCCGGCCAAGGCGGTCTTCAAGTATCTGGATCGCGGCATTATTGTTTCCCCCGGTTATGCGGCCCGCGAAGGCCGCACGGATGAAGACAATCGGCGCTACATTCTCCGTAACATCTCAGCCGGAAATTCTGATCTGGTCGTCGGATTCCTCGACGCTCAGCCGCAGCGCGCGGCGCAGCAGCCGGGCGAAGGCCTCGACGTTCTGCGCGTCGAAGCTGCCGCTGATCGTCGCGTCGGCCGCCTCGCCTTCCACCACCAGCTTGCGGTCGTTGTAACGGTTGAACTCCGCCGCCGCCTCGGCGAGGTTCGAGTTCTCGAACACCAGCCGCCCCTGGCGCCAGGCCAGTTCGTTGGCCACCTTGTCCGGCGCCTTGGGCGTGACCAGGGTCGAGGTCCGTTCCGCCACCGCCAGGTCGCCGGCCGTCATCAGCGCGGGCGGCGCGGCGGCCATGGGACGCAGCGGCTCGACGCGCACCTTGCCCTGGGCCACCGCCACCTGCACGCGGTCGCCGTCGCGGCGCACGGAGAATTTCGTGCCGAGCACCGTGATCCGCCGCTCGCCCGCATAGACGACGAAGGGGTGGGCCGGGTCGTGGGCGACCTCGAAGTAGGCCTCGCCCTTCTCCAGCCACACGGCGCGATGGTCGGGGCGCACGTCGGCGCGCACGCGCGAGGCGGTGTTCAGCTCCACCCGCGAGCCGTCGTTCAGCGACACGGTCCGGCGGGCGCCGACCTCGGTGGCGTAGGCCCGGCCCGGCCACCCGATGTCGAAGGTGACGGCCAGCACCCCCAGCCCGATCGCGACCGCCAGCCCGGCGGCCAGCGCCATCGGCCGCCAACGCGACCGCCGCGTGCGCGGGGCGGGAACCGGCGGCGCACGCAGCGAGGCCAGCCGCCCCGCCTGCTCGAAGCCGTGGTCGGCGCGCAGCCAGGCCACGCGGTGGGCGGTCGAGGCCCCTATCCAGGCCGACAGCTCGGCCTCGTCGCGTGCGCTCCACGCCGGATCCTCGCGACGCAGGCGCCAGGCGACGGCGGCTTCCTCGATGTCGTCGGCGTGGGTCATGGGCGGGCCGCCTCGTCCGCCAGGGGCTCGCCCTCGCGCCGAACCTTGCCGCTGCCGCCCAGCATGAAGTCGATGAGGGCGCGCATGCCGACGACCATCTGGCGCTCGATGGTGTGCTCGGTCACGCCCATGCGGGCGGCGGCCTCCCTCTGCGACAGCCCCTCGATCCGGCGCAGGACCACGACCTCGCGGCAGCGCGGCGGCAGCCGGTCGAGGCCGAGCTGCAGCCGCTTCAGGTCCTCGCGCGCGGAGACGTGGCGTTCGGGGGTGAGGTCGTCGGCGGCGAGGTCCAGGCCCTCCAGCTCCGCCACCAAGTCCATCGACACCACCTGCTCGCGCCGCGCCCGGTTGATCATCAGGTTGCGGGCGGCGCGGAAGACGAAGGCGCGGGTGTTGGCGGGCAGCGCCTCGGCCCCCGCCTCATAGAGGCTGACGTACAGCTCCTGGCGCAGGTCCGACGCCTCGGCCGCATTACGCCACCGGCTGCGGAAGAGGCGCATGAGGGCGCCTTCGAGAGGGATCACCTCCCGAACGAACCACTCGTCCACTCGCCGCGCGTCGCCCATCCCCAGCCTCCGCTGGCCTTCACCTTAGTGAAGACAACCGGGCGCGGGAAATCCGTAACGCGGGCGACGAGAAAAGGGCGGCGGACCCATCGTCCGCCGCCCAGGCGATCCGGTTTCAGAGGGGACCGAAGCCGGTATCGGGGTCACCAGGCCATGCGCGCGCCCAACGACAGGTTCACGGCGGAATAGCCGTCCTTCCACTTCACGCCTGAGGTGAGGAAGCCCGAAAGGGTGTTGGCGGCGTTGTAGATGTTGAGGCCAAGCTCGGCCTCGCCGAAGGCTCCGGTGAGTTCGTCGGAGAGCGGCAGGTCCGTGCCGAGGTTATGGACCACGCCCCTGGTCTCGCCCTCGAACTCATGCCAGGCGCGCCCGGTCACGAACCAGGTCGCGCTGATGTCGTCCCCGGCGAGCGTTGCGCCAAGACGCAGGCCCAGAGCCGCGCGCAGGCTCTCGGCGTCGGCCGGCTGGACCTCGCCGCCATTGAGGGAGATCTCCTCGAAACTGGTCCGCGCCCAGGACGCCGCGAACAGGGGCTCGGCGAAGGTCCTCTCGGTCAGCCTCGTGCGGATACCGGCCTCGGCGGCGGCGCCGATGGAGTTGACGAAGGTATTGGTCTTCGCCCTCAGGCCGGGTTGCTCGTGGTTGAGCGTCAGGCCGTTGAGACTGACCGCGCCGTCGGCGAAGAACCATTCGCTCCAGGCGCTGGCATAGACGCCGCCGGTCGCCCCGGTGAACTGTCCTGAGGACGAGCCCTCATTCAGCTCGAAGCTGGAGCCGACGTAGCCGATCTGGGCGCCGGCCACATACTCAACCCCGCCCGAGACGCCCGAGATCAGGTCGATCCCGCCCAGGATCGCGCCGGCGTAGAGGCTGTAGCTGTTGTCGAGCGTGATGGTCTCGGAGAGGGTGTCGAACGAAGTCGCCACTTCACGGTCGGTGTACTCACCGGCGGCCCGAACCCACACGCTCCCTTCGCCGACGCCATTGCGCAGGTCGGTCTGACGATCCGCCACCGCCTCGGACGTCATGCGCCAGATCGACTGCGCCGCGCCCGACAGGACAGCGTACTCGATCACGCCGCGCCGCGGCAGGCCGACGATCGCATGGCGCTGGGTGTCGGGATCGTACTGCAGGGCGTAGACGAAGACGCCAGGG
Source organism: uncultured Caulobacter sp. (assembly GCA_964579695.1). Taxonomy (GTDB): domain Bacteria; phylum Pseudomonadota; class Alphaproteobacteria; order Caulobacterales; family Caulobacteraceae; genus Caulobacter. The sequence goes on from CAZOHI010000002.1 coordinate 74,272, forward strand.
CGGGCGATGACCCCTCCGTAGAGGGGATCGTCGACGTATCCGGCGCTGCCAGGGTCCAGCACGAAATGTCCCGACGCGCTGGTTCCGCCGCCCACATCGACCAGCGTCATGCCCGCCAGATCGTATCCGGCCAGCAGGGCGTCCGGGGCGAGGTTGTTGAGGCTGAGGGTCGTCACGCCGGTCGTCGAAGCGCCGCGCAGGTCCAGGCAGTCGGCGGCTCCGGTCAGGACGGCGCAACCCGGCTGGGCGCCGCCATCGAGATAGGCGTCCATGACGACCCGGCCCGCTCCAGAGCCGGTGAAGGTTCCGCTCGACATCCTGAGCACATCATTGGCGGCGTCGTCGGTCGCCGTTCCTGAAGTCCCGCCCAGATACAGGGTACCGGAGTGATTGAAGGCCTCCAGGCCCGAGAGCGTAAGACCGTTCACGGCGAGGACGCCGCTCAGATTGAAGGCGTCCTGCCCGGCTCCGAAATCGAGCGTCGTCCCGTTGGCGATGAAGCTGCCGCTCACGTTCAGGACGTCTGAATCGGCGCCGAAATTGACCGCGCCCGCGTTCGCGACGAAGAGCCCGGCGACGTTGACAACGTCGGCGCCGGCGCCCAGCCGAACCTCGCCGCCGGACGTGAAGCGGGTATTCACGTTCAAAGTATCTGCGCCGCCGGAAAAGTCGATCGAGCCCCCCGCCTCCAACGTGTTCATGACTATACCGTCAAAGGTGACGACATCGTTCTGGTTGCTGAAAACGCTGGCGCCAGCCGCCTCCCATCTTCCGAAGCCGCTTGTATCCAGGAGGACAGCCCCGGCGGTCACGCCGGAAAAGTCCACACGGCCGATGATGCCTCCATCCACAACGTCGATATCGCCCCCTCCGGTCGAGGAGCCGATAATGGCCGTCCGAGACGGGATGAAGCCCCCGTTCACGGTGCCGGAGGTGATCAGTATCCTAAGCCCGCCCGTACCCGCCGTTGCATCTATTGCGGCCACGCTGTCCGCCTGGTTCACTAAAACTCCCCCGCCGGCAGTGATGTTGACGCTTCCGGCGCCGCTTGTCTGCGCCAGGATGCCGCGCAACCGACCCGAGGTCTGGCCAACGGTCGTGATGGCGATAGAGCCGCCGTTGGTTACGGCCTCAATACCGGCGATCCCGCCCGCCGCGTTCCCGTTAACCGCGCCAGCGCCGCGGCTTATGGAAATCGCGCCTCCACCTGTGGACGTCGCGCGGATCGCGTGTGTCGTTCCGGCGACGTTGGCGGCGACCGCCGCGGTGGTAATGTCGATCCTGCCGCTCGTCGTCGTTACGTCGATCACCGGGCCGTTGGTCTGAGCGCCGGCCGTCACCGTTCCAGCCGCTGTGTTCAGGATCACATTCTGGGCGCCGCCTACCATATTGATACCGTTGACCAGCGGATCGCCCGGCACGCCGCCGGTGGTGCTAAGTGTGACCGCGCCATTGGTGACCACGCTCATCGCGCCGCCGGATGCGGTGCAGGTGATGCCGGGATCGTAGGTTCCGGCATCATAGGTGACGGCGTTGGTCCCGGCTCCGGTGGAGGGCGCGGGCGTGCAGACCGCTTGCGCGAGAGCGACCGACGGCGAGAACGCGGCCCCCGCCGCGCCGATCAATCCAGCGGCGAGCGAGGAGCCGGCCAGCAGGCTGAGGTGGCGGTTGGCGTGTTTCTTCAGAGACATGGCAGTTCCCCCGGTATTCTCATCGTCGCATTTCGATTTCTGCTGTTCATGGCCTGCCCCTCAGAAGGTCTTGCGCAGGCTGAAACCCACCAGGCGCGGGTCGAGCACGAAGACGTTTGTCGTCAGCGCCGTATCGTCGGAGTTGAGGAAGGCGTCCGTGATCGGGCTCTTGTCGAGCAGGTTCTTGACGTAGAACTCTGCCTCGACGCCCAGGTCACGGTTCTCCAGCCGCACGGAGACATTGAAGTTGTACCAGCCGTGCAGCTTGTCGTTGACGGCGTTGTACACCCGCGCCCAGGACTGCGACTGCCAGTAGGCATCGCCGCGCATCACGACCCGCCAGGAGCCGTCGAGGATGTCGCGGCCATATTGGGCCCCGGCGTTCATCGTCCAGTGCGGGGCGTTGGGCAGTTCGTTGCCGCCTAGCTGCGCGCGGAGACCGCCCCCGCCGTTCAACTCCGGATAATTGCGATGATCATAAGGGAGCAGCCCATTGCCGAACTGTGGATTTGTATCCGTCGTTACAGAAACGGAATTCGGTCCGTTGAAGCCCGTAACGCCACCGCACAGGTCGGCAAACCCCAGATTGCCCAGGCCGCCCGCGATACGCGCCTTTATCCAGTTCTCGGCAACGTGCGAGGGAATCACGCAGTTCGACGGTAGTTGGATCCAGGGCTTGAGCAGCGTGTAGGCGGGATTTCCCTGCGTGCGGTTCATGATGTCGATAGACGACTCACCATCGGCAATCTTGGTGTCGAGGTATCCCAGGTTAGCGTTGATCCTAAGGTTCCGTGACGGCGAGAACACCGTCTCGAACTCCAGGCCCCATATCTTGGCGTCGAAATTCTCGTTGACAGCCGTTCGGTCACGGATTTGCGAGACCTGATAATCCTTGTAATCGTAGTAGAATCCGGTGGCGTTGAATGTCATCGCGCCGCCCAGAAGGGTGCTCTTGGCCCCGATCTCCAACGCGTCGACGAATTCCGGCTCGAAAGTAGGGCCATACTCGACAGCATTCAGGCTGAGAATGGGCGGCCTCTGGCCGTCGGCGCCGGGCGGATCCATAACGATGAAGAACATGAATGGAGAGCCGCCCCATTCCAGCCAGAACGCCTCTGTTTCCGGGCCTGTCGCGAAGCCGGGAGTCGGCGGGTTGGCGCCGCCGCCCTTGTAGCCGCGCGAGTAGAAGGCGTAGAGCAGCGTCTCGTCTGTGAAGCTGAGTTCCGGCTTCCAGTCGAGCCCGAGGCGTCCCGTCCATTCGCCCCATTCCTGAACGATGGGCGGATCTTCCGGATAGCCCCGGCTGACCGTGCCGCCGAACACTACCCCTGGGGCCAGGAGCACCTGACTGGGCACGGGTGTGAAGGTCTTTTCGTCCTTCGTATAGCGCAGGCCCGCGGTGAGTTTCAGGTCTTCCCTGATATTCCAGTATAGCTCCCCGAATATCGCACGGGAGTCCAGTTCATACGGATTCTTGGAGCGGAAATAATTGTGACCGTCGCCGTTTATGCTCTCGACTGGATTCGGATCGATATAAACACAGTTCGCCGAAGGATGGTCGCTAGGGACCGTGCCTGTGCTCTCTTCGAAGAACGGAAAGTAGGCGCCGTGATTCCGGCACACAGCGGGATCGATGACGCCATTGACCGGCCTGTAGAACGGCGGACTCAAGGCAAGCGCGGTGAGGATATTGTACATGACGTAGTAGTCTACGACCGTTTCGAATGTCGTGTAGTTGGCGCCGATGCTGAAATTCACAGGACCGTCGAAGTCCGACTGCACCCGCAATTCCTGGCTGAACTGCTTTCCGTCCGCCTGGGAGATATCGAAGCCCGCGATACGGTCCGAGCAACCGATCTGCGGGTCGCAGAAGAGTCCGCCTGGGGCGAGATCCCTGAATTCGCTTGGGTTACTGTTCGGCGTGCCGTTCGCCTCCGTCCACAGGGACGTATCGTTGAACACCGGGGCGGAGTTGAAGCGGTTGAAATCCTGGAAGGAGTAGACTTCGTCCTTGTTGTAGACGGTCTGCGAGGTGATCGTGATCGCGTCCGTGACATCGAAGTCGATGCTGAGATCGAACACATCGGCTTTGGCGCGATAGATCGGATCGCGGATCGAGGCAACGGTACGCAGGTCGCGCGATTGCGACAGCCCCCCGTAGGGGTCTTCGAGCTTGATGATGCCTTCCGGGCGGCCCGCCGCGTTGTTGCCGAGCCATGCGACGGGCGTGCAGCCTACGCCGCAATCGCCCTGGAGGTTCAGGGTGGCGAAGATGAACGGCATGGACAGGCCGTTGGGCGTTCCGAACGCATCCTTGTCATAGAGGCTCCCGGCCTTGCAGCCCTGGCCGAATCCCGCCGGTCGCAGCAGGGCGATGTAGGGGCTGCTGTGGTCGCGGCCCGTCGAGGTCGTGCCGATCACGTCCCGACCCGGGTCCCGATGGCAGAGCTGCTTGCCCGTGCGCGAGCGGTTGTCGTCTTCCTCGAAATGCTCCCACAGCAGGTCGGCGCGCAGGCGGGGCGTCGGCTCGAAGCCGACCGTCACCCGGCCGCCCCACAGATCGCGGCCATTGATGTTGTTGCCGGTGACCTCGTTGTAGTCGTAGCCGGACCGTTGGGTGCCAGCGGCCGCGACGCGGACGGCCAGCATGTCCTCGACGATGGGAATATTGACCATCCCCACCAGACGCTTGCTGCTGTAGTTGCCGACCTCGATCTTGGCGCTGCCTTCGAACTCGGAAAGCTTCGGCTTGGCCGAGATGACGTTGATCACGCCCGAGGTGGCGTTGCGGCCATACAGCGTGCCCTGCGGACCGCGCAGAACCTCGACGCGCTCGACGTCGAAGTATTCCTGCTCGAACAGACGGTTCTGGACGAGGGTGGTGTTGTTGAAGGCGACCGCCACGCCGGGGTCCGTCGTGGCGCTGATCGCCTTGGTGCCGACGCCCCGGATCGAGAAGTTGTAGCTGGTGAAGTTCGACTTGGAGAAGGTGACGTTCGGAATGGCCTTCAGCAGGTCGTACCCGCCCTCGATCTTCTGCTCCTCCAGCGCCTTCTGGCTGAACGCGCTGATGGCGATCGGTACGTCCTGAAGCCGCTCCTCCCGCTTCTGCGCCGTCACGATCAGCGCGTCGACGTCAGCGCCCTCCCCGCCGACGCTGCCCCCCTGGGGGTTCTGGATCACGGCCCAGCCGCCGCTCGGGCCGGGCATGGCGCGCAGGCCGGTTCCTTCCAGCAGGCGGGCCAGCGCCGCCTGCTCGCTCATGCGGCCCTGCACGGCGACGGCCTGGCGGCCCGAGGTCAGGGCGGCGGGCGCGATGACCGGCTCGTTCGATTGTCGCGAGAATTCCAGCAGCGCCGTCCGCAGCGGCTGCGCCTCGATGGCGTATTCGCGCTGCTGGACTTCCTGGGCGAAGGCGGGCGTGAGCGCGCTCGTCGCCAGCAGGAACGCCGCCGCAAAGGTGGAGTTCGAGCGTCCGATGACCATGATGTTTCCCCCGTTCAGCCCGCCGTGGCCGGCAGGTCCTTTCACGGGGTGAGACGAGGCAGCGGCCGGGATCGTCCGTGGCCGGCGCGAACTTTTTTCGTCAGCGGATCAGGATGGCGCCGTCGGCCCGCCGCTCGATACGCACCGGCAGGGTGGCTGGCAGGGATTCCAGGAACCGCGCGGCCTGGTCCCGGTTCAGCGCCGCCGTCACGCGCAGGGCGCCCAGTTCGCCGTCGGCCAGTTCGACGCGAGTGGAAGTATAGCGGTTGAGGTCGTCCACCACCTCGGCCAGCGAGGCGTTCTCATAGACCAGCCGCCCCTCGCGCCAGGGGGCGACCTCGGCCGGATCGACGGCGGCCAGGGCCTTGAGGTCCTCGCCGCGCGGGCTCTCCAGCCGCTCGCCGCGCACGATGCGCTCGCCGACCGCCGCGTTGCGGATGAAGGGGGCGACGAGCGGGTTCTCGGCCTTGGCCACGCGCACGACGCCGGCGATCACGTCCACCCGCACGCGGTCGGGGGCGGCCTTGACCATGAATTTCGTGCCCAGCACCGTGACGCGGGTGTCGGCGGCGCGCACCTCGAACGGACGGCCTGCGTCGCGGGCGACGTCGAACACCGCCTCGCCTTCGCGCAACGCGACCTCGCGGCGGCCGCGTTCGAAGCGCACGAGGATTTTCGAGCGGGCGCCGAGCGTGACGGTCGAGCCGTCGGCCAATGTCACCGCGCGCACCTCGCCATGGCCGGTGGAATAGGCGCGGCCGGACGGGGCGTAGACGGCGACGGCGGCGACCACCGCCGCGACGGCCACGCCGGCGGCGGCCGCCCACAGTGGGAAGGCGCGGCGGCGGGCGGCGGGGCGCTGGCCGCCCAGGCTGGTGTGAAGGGCGCGCAGGTCGACGCCGCCCAGCTCGTCCCACACGCGGTCGGAGGCTTCCAGCGCCTGCGGGTTCGCGGGACCCTCGTCCAGCCATTGCTGAAGCTCCGGCCGCTCGGCGCGGCCCAGCCCCTCGCGGCGGCGCACGGACCATTCGGCGGCGGCGATGTCGGGGTCGCGGACACGGTCTTCGCGGGGCGTCATGGCGCCTCCCCCGGCCCGTCGACGAAGGCGCGGCAGCGGGCCAGCGCCTCGCCGATCAGCCGCTTCACATGGGTGGGCGACAGGCCCAGGCGCCGGGCGATCTCGGCCGACGACATCTCGTCCTGGCGGCTCATGATCAGGATCTGCCTCGTGCGCGGTTCGAGCGAGGCGAAGGCCGCTTCCAGCAGCCGCCGCCGCTCCCTGCCTATTGAGACGCGCTCGGGATCGCAATCGTCCGTGTCGTCGCCGCTGTCCTCCTCGGCGCGGAAACGGGCGATCTCGCGGCGGTGCTCCTCGATGGCCAGGTTATGGGCCACGCGGTAGAGGAAGGCGCGGGGGTTGGACAGGTCGTCGGTCTCGCCCCGGTTCGACAGGCGCAGGAAGGCGGCCTGGGCGATATCCTCCGGCTCCGGCGGGCCGGGGCCGAAGCGGCGCCGGACATAGGCGCACAATTCTTTCCAGTGGCGGCGGTACAGGTCGCCGATTTCCGGGCGCGCTGGGTCGGCCTCGCCCGGGCGCGTCCCGGACGGAAAAAGGGCCACCACGACGCCACGCCTGGAAATATGCGCCTCCCTCACACGTGCATGCGCAAGGGTCCTCCCGCGGATTTGCGGCTGTCAAGGAAGCGGCGGCGGGCGCGGGGCCCACCGCCTCAGTTGGCCGAGGGTGACTAGCCGCCGAAGCCGACGGCGATCTTGAAGTAAGGGCCGTCGATGGTGCGGTCGTAGGATTTACCCCCGTTCATCCCGCCGTCGATGGCGTCGAAGTAGCGTTCCCAGCGATAGCCCGCTCCGACCTTCATGCGGTCGATCTTGTAGGACAGGCCCAGGCTGAGCGCGGCGACCGGCACGGTGACCGAACGGCTGCGGCGCAGGTCGACGCCGGTGACGACCGGCGGCTCGTAGGGCGTCGGCGGGTTGTTGTAGGCCCCAGCGTACATCTGGTTGTAGTAGGCTTCGCGCTCGCTGCCTTGGATGGCGGTCTTCTGCTTGCCGAAGAGGACCCCGCCGCTCAACGACCAGTCGGCGTTGATTTCCCCGGTGTTGGAATTGCCGAGAAGACGCTGGGAAGCCTCCCATGCCAGCACCGGCCCGGCGCCCCTGAACTCGCGCTCCGTCACGGTCTCGCTACGATAGCGATGGTTCTGCGCCAGGGAGAAGCCCACATACTCGGGCGCGATCTGCCAATCCGGGATGCCGGTCATGTCGACCGAGGTCAGGGACTCCAGCTTGGCGTAACGCAGACCGGCGCTCAGCGTCGACTTGCCGGCGCCCAGCGCGCCGAAGCCGACATCGCGGCCGACCATGAAGTCGACGACGGTGTGCTTCTCCTGTTCGTACAGGAATGTTTCCGACCAGTTCTTGGGATTCAGGTAATACTTGGGATTGTCCCTGAGGGGCGCGTATGCGTCGCAGAAGCTTTGGGCGTAGAAGCAGGCTTTCGGAAGGCTTTCGGTTTCGTACAGCCGTCCCGCCCGGTTCGTCTTTCCGAAGCGGATATCCACCGACGCCTTCCACGCCTCGCCCGGCGCATAGGTCAGCTTGACATCCCGGCCGTCGCCCCAGTCCAGGTCGACGTCCTGATAGCCGCGCGGGTCGATGACGGGCGAAAATGCGTCGAGGAAGCCCGGCGCGTAGGCCTGGTTCGGGGCGTCATGCCGCTGGACCTGTCCGCCGACCTCCAGCGTGAAGGGATAGGGCCCGTCCCACCGTTGGCCGAAGCTGCCCAGCAGCCCCCCACCCGTCCAGTTCTTGGTGACGCGCAGGCCGAAGGTGCGCGGCTCGGTCAGGAAGACGTTGGTGGTCAGGCCGGTGTCGTCGGAATTGAGGAAGGCGCCGGTGATGGAATCCCGGTCGAAGGCGTTCTTGACGTAGGCCATGACGTTCCAGCCGGCCTCTTCATTGGTGAAGATCGCGGCCAGGTTGACGTTCGTATAGGCCTTGAGCTTGTCATAGCCTTCCATGTTGAAGATGCGCGTCCAGGCCTCCGACTGGTAGTAGAGGTCAGTGTGCAGCGTCATCAGCCAGTCGGCGCCGAGCGGCAGGGTGTAGTCGGCGCTGAGGGTGGCCGTGAAGGTCGGCGCATTGGGCAGTTCGTTGCCCGACAGGTCCTTGTCCCAGCCTTCGCCGTTGTTGGGCGCGGTCTTCGGATCGAAGCCCGGATAGTTGTCGTAGTAGAGGAGCGACTGTCCGATGACCGTGGGGTCCGGGTCCGGGTAGGGCTCGTAGGATTTATGCGTCACCGGATCGAGGCCCATCACGTAGGCCAGCTCGCATCCTCCGGGATTTCCGCCGCCCTTGCCGCCGACGTTGACCAGCTGGGCGGCGCCGCCGGCGTCGCCGAAGAACAGCCATTTCGGGAGGATGCAGTTGGACGGGAAGGTCGGGAACGGCTTGATGACGATCCAGTCGTCGTTGCCGGCGGTACGGTCCATCAGGTCGATGGCCTTTTCGCCGTCGGCGACGCGGGTCTTCTCATAGCCGCCCTTGAAGCCCAGGCGCAGGTTATCGAGGGGACGCCAGCCGGCCTCGATCTCCAGGCCCCACACCTCCGCGTCGAAGTTGAGGTTCACGGCCGAGCGGTTGACGATCTGGGAAATCTGGTAGCCTTCGTAATCATAGTAGAAGGCGGCCGTATTCACCGTCAGGCGGCCGTCGAGGAAGGTGTTCTTGGCTCCCAGTTCGAAGGCGTTGATGAATTCCGGTTCGAACGTCTTCGGATGGGTCGAAGAGGCGGCGACGGTCAGATCCGCGAGCTCATAGCTACAGTAGCCGCAGTAGGTCGCCGGCCCCGTGGGCGGCGGATTGGCGCCGCCCGCCTTGTAGCCGTGCGCGAAGGACGCATAGATCAGCGTCTCGTCCGTGAAGCCCAGGTCCGGCTTCCAATCGAGGGTCAGGCGGCCCGTCGGCTCTCGCCATTCCTGGTTGACGACTTCGGTGACAGGATAGCCGACCGACTTGGAGGCCAACACCCAACTCGGTATGCGCGGCGCTTCCTTGCGGTCCACGGTCATTCGCAGACCGCCGGTGAGCTTCAGGTTATCGGTGATATTGTAATATACTTCACCGAACGCGGCGTATGATATCAACTTATAGGGGTTTTTGCTCAGGAAATAGTTGTGACCCAGATCGTTCAAGGCCCCGATCGGGTTGGGGTCTATATAGGTGCAGTATGTCACTTCCTGCATATAGGCCGGGTTGGGATAGAGCGGGCCTCCCTTGAGGCATTCCCGGTTCTCGGACACGCCACCGACATAGGGCGTGGCCATGATCTGCGATCCGTAAGGCGAGATCGCCGCGATCAAGCTAAGGCTGTTGATGAAAACGTAGTATTTATCCTCGTTGTCATAACGCAACCAGTTGACGCCGAGACTGAAGTTGAAGGGGCCGTCAAAGTTTGAACCCAGGCGAAATTCCTGGCTGAACTGACGCGACTCCGCCCTAGAGACGTCCACCGCCACCAGACGGTCCGAACATCCGAGCTGGGGATCACAGAATATGCCCCCGTTCGGCCCCTCGAGGAGAACGCCCGCCCTCTCGTACCAAACCGGCGGCGGCGACGGCTGCTTCCACGCGCCCGCGGCAGTGGTGAAGCGGTTGTAGTCCTGCAACGAGAATAGGGAGCTGGCGCTATAGGAGGTTTCCGACGTCAGGGTCAGGGAGTCGGTGAGGTCGACGCTGATCTGGAGCTGGCCCAGATCGGCCTTGGCCCGATACTCCGGGTCGAGGGTGGACTCGATCACCCGCAGGTCGCGCGACTGATGGCGGCTGACGTAGGGATCATCGAGCGCCGTCGGCAGGAACACCGCCCCCAGCGGCAGGTAATAGGGCAGCGAGATGCCGTTCGGCGTTTCGAACGAGTCCGGGGAATAGAGCGACGATGGCGCGCAGCCTTGGCTGAACGAGCCCTGCACCCCGGAGAACAGCAGGCTCTGCCCGACTTCCGGCAGGGTTTGGTAGTGCGTCGTCTCGAAACTGAACGGCGCGCCGTCATAGCTGCGGCCGCTGATCTCGGTCACCTCGTGCGTCTTGCACAGCTGCTTGCCGGAGCGCAGGCGGTCGTCGTTCTCCTCGAAGTGTTCCCAGATCAGGTTCACATCGACGGTGTCGGTCGGCGCGAAACGCAGCGAGGCGCGGGTCGACCACAGGTCGCGGCCATCGATGGGGTTGCCGTTGAATTCGTTGGTGACGTAACCGTCGCGCTTGGTCCAGGCGCCCGCCAGGCGCAGGGCCGCCTTGTCCTCGACCAGGGGGATGTTGACCATGCCCTCCAGTCGGGTGGAGTTGTAGTTGGCGGCGTCCCCCGCGACCTTGGCTTCGTAGGTGAACTTCGGCTTGGCCGAGATGACGTTCACCACCCCCGCCGTCGCGTTGCGGCCGTACAGCGTGCCTTGCGGCCCGCGCAACACCTCGACCCGCTGCAGGTCGTAGAATTCCTGCTCGAAGAAGTGGTTGCGGATGAAGGGGGTGTTGTTGAACGCGACCGCCACCGCCGCGTCCGTGGTGGCCGAAATGGCCTGGGTGCCGATGCCGCGGAGCTGGATCGAGTAGGACGAGAAATTCGTCTTGGTGAAGGTCATGTTCGGGACCTGGGTCATCAGGTCCGGGCCGCCGGCGACCTGCGAGCGGGTCAGGTCTTCCTGCGAAAATGCCGATATGGCGATCGGCACGTCCTGGATGTTCTCCTCCCGCTTCTGCGCCGTGACGATGAGCGCATCAACGTCCCCCCCGGCGCTTGCGGACTGGGGGCCCGAGCCGCCCTCCCCCGCCTGGATGATGGCGAAGCTGGCGCCCGTCTTGCGGAAAGTCAGGCCCGTGCCTTCGAGCAGTTGGGCGAGGGCTTCGGAGGGTTCGGCCGACTGCGAGACGCCCCGCGTCACCTTGGCGTCCATCAGGCCCATCGGGGCCATCACGGCCGCGCCGCTCTGGGCGCCGAATTCCATCAGGGCGGTGGACAGCGGCTGGGGCTGGATGCTGAAGGCGCGCTGTTCCTCGGCGTGCGCCGCGGCGCTCCAGGCGCAAAGGGCGACGACGGCGGCGCCGCACAACAGGTGCGCGGCTGTCTTCGGACGATGGCTCACGACTTCACTCCCCCAATTATTCGATCAGGGAGCGTTGCGATCATCTCCCCCTGCTCAAGAAGACGGAGCGGAGTTGAAGTTGTGCACATCGGATTGACTGGTTTTCTTCGCGGGAGGCGAAAGAACGATCTCCATATCGCCGTGGCGGCTGACGTCGGCGATATCCGCCGCCTCGGCCGCCGCCGCGAAGGCTTCCACGTCGCCGTTGCGGAACATGCCGAGGATGGGCGTGGAGGCGATGCGCGGGTCGACCACCACCTTCCGGCGGGAATATCGGTTCATCTCCGCCGCCGCCTCGGCCAGCGGGCGGTCGTGGAAGGTGAGCAGGCCGGTGCGCCAGCTCGTCTCGGCCTCGACGTTCACGGCCGCCAGGCTCCAGCGGCCCTCGTCGCGGGCCTTCAGGCTCTCGCCGGCCTTCATCTCGCTGGCCCGGCCGGGCAGCAGGCGGCTGCGCGGCGCCTCGACCACCACCGAGCCCTCGACCAGCGTGACCTGGAAATTGTCCGGGTCCACGCGCACGGAGAAGGCGGTGCCCGTCGCCGTCACCGTGCGGCCGCCCGCGACCACCTTGAACGGCCGCTTCGGGTCCTTGGCGACCTTGAAGAAGGCCTGGCCCTTCTTCAGCTCCACCAGCCGGATGCCGCCGACCTCACGCGCGGCGATTGCCGAGGCGGTGTCGAGCGTGACGGTGGAGCCGTCGAACAGCGTGGCGGTCGTGGTCTGGCCGACGCCGGTGGACAGTTCCTGCTGCGGATCTTCCGACGCCGCCGCGATCATCGCCGGCGGCAGGGGCGCGGGGCTCGACGCCCACCAGGCGAACCAGCCCCCGGCCAGCACGAAACCCGCCGCCAGCCCCGCCGCCAGCCGCAGCCGGGCGGGGCGGTTATAGGCGCGCAGGGCCCACTCGCGCACCTCCATCACCGCCGGGTCCTCGCCGACCTCGCCGAAGGTGCGCCAGGTGTCCTGCAACGAATCGAAGGCCGCCCGGTTGGCCGGATCGGCGGCCAGCCAGGCGTCCAGCGCGCGGGCCTCCTCCGCCGTCATGCGGCCGGAGCGTTGCAGCGACAGCCAGTCGGCGGCGTTCACGGGCCCACCTGTTCGTTCAGCCGCTCCAGCGCGCGGGCGATCAGGTGCTTCACGCCGTTGATGGAGATGCCCATGCGCTGGGCGATGGCGGCATAGGTCATGTGCTCGAAGCGGTGCAGCGTGAAGGCCGCCCGCGCCCTGGGCGGCAGGCCGCGCAGGGCGGCGATGGCGCGGGCGTGCTCCTGACGCCCGATCAGGGTGCGCTCGGGCGACAGCTCGTCGACGGGGCCGCGCTGGTCGTCCAGCTCGTCGTGCAGGCCCTGCCCCCGCGCGCGGTCGTGGCGGCGGCGGTCGATCAGCACCGAGCTGGCGATCTTGAAGATGTAGCCCTCGGGGTTCTCGACCGCGTCCTGACCCGCCCGGCTGTGCAGGCGCAGGAAGACGTCCTGCACGAGGTCGTCCGGGTCGGAGGCGGGCGCCCGCTTGAGGAAGTAGGCCCGGAGCGCCGCCCCATAGCGCGCCGCCCACGCCTCCACGGTCTGCGGCGCGGCCTCTGTAGTGCGGCGGGGCGGCATGGATATGGCCAAGAGGGCTCCGGACGCGGGGTTCCTGAACATGAAGACGTAAGCCAAGCCCCATCGGGCACATCGGTCATCAAGATTTTCGCGGCGGCGCCGCAGATTGACTTCCCCCTGCGCGCCCACGAAAACGGCCACGCTTTCTGGGGGACCTTATAACATGCGACCGATCGTGCTTGCCCTGCTCGCCGCCCTGCCCGGCGCGGCGCTGGCGGATGACGCCCTTGTCGACGAGGTGATCGTCACCGGCACGCGGGTCACGGGCCTGAAGGCCGTCGACAGCCCCGCGCCGATCCAGGTGGTCGGCCAGGCGGCGCTGGAGCGGGCCGTGTCGCCCGACATCGTCCAGAGCCTGGCGCTGGTCGTGCCCTCGTTCACGGCCCAGGCGGTCGGGGGCGACACGGCCAACCTGACCCTTTCGGCCCGGCTGCGGGGGCTGAGCCCCAACCACACGCTGGTGCTGATCAACGGCAAGCGGCGCCACGGCACGGCGAACCTGGCCATCCTGTCGGGCGCCTACCAGGGCGGCGCAGCGGCGGACCTGAACCTGATCCCCGCCTCGGCCATCGAGCGGATCGAGGTGCTGCAGGATGGGGCGGCGGCGCAGTACGGCTCCGACGCCATCGCCGGGGTCATCAACATCATCCTGAAGTCGAACGACGGCGGCGGCGCGGCGAACGCCAGCGCGGGCCGCTACTTCAAGGGCGACGGCGAGACGGCCGAGGCCAGCGTCAACGCGGGCTTCGCGCCCGCTTCCGGCGCCTACCTCAACCTGACGGCCGAGGCGCGCTACCACGGCTATTCCAACCGCGGCGGCCCCGACCAGCGGGTCGAGCAGGCGATCAGTTCAGGGACCAACCCGGAGTGGGCCGACCTGGACGACTACCCCTATGTGAACAAGATCTTCGGCGACGCGCGCTACCAGCTCAACCTGATCGCCTTCAACGCGGGCGCGACGTTGGGCGACGGGACGGAAGCCTACGCCTTCGGGACCTATGGGCGGAAGTATGCGGCGGGGTGGGCGAACTTCCGCCTGCCGACCCGCCTGCCCGCCGTCTATCCCAACGGCTTCCTGCCGCTGGACACCATGAAGGAGCACGACTTCGCCCTGACCGGCGGCCTGCGGGCGAAGGCGGGCGCCTGGGCGGTGGACTTCTCCTCCACCTATGGCCGGGACGACGCGGCGATCAACGTCACCAACTCCGCCAACGTCGATTTCCACGACGACTTCGGCTGGACCAACTCGGAGTTCCACGCGGGCGACTTCATCGCCAGCCAGTGGAGCACCAACCTCGACGCCACGCGGCTGATCGACCTGGGGCTGGGCGCGCCGACCACCCTGGCGCTTGGGGTGGAATACCGGCGGGAGACCTATGATATCCGCTCCGGCGACCCGGCCTCCTACTACAAGGCGGGCTCGCAGTCCTATCCGGGCTTCTCGCCGGGCGACGCGGGCCGCCACGACCGCACCAGCGGCGCGGTCTATGCGGACCTGGCCATCACGCCGCTGCCCGGCCTGCTGCTGGACATCGCCGGGCGCCACGAGCAGTTCAGCGATTTCGGCCAGACCACCGTCGGCAAGCTGACGGGACGCTACGACCTCTCGCCCGCCCTCGCCCTGCGCGGTACGGCCAGCACGGGCTTCCGCGCCCCGACCCTGGCGGAATCCTACTACTCGGCCACCAACGTCCAGCCCAACTCGGCCTTCGTGCAGATGCCGCCGAACGCCGAGGCGGCGGCCCTGATCGGCATTTCGCCGCTGGAGCCCGAGAAGTCGGTGAACATCAGCGTCGGCCTGGTGGCGCGACCGCTGCCGGGCGTCCTCGTCACCCTCGACGCCTACCAGATCGACATCGAGGACCGGGTGGTCGGCAGCGGCACCCTCTATGGGACCTACGGCGGGGTCGTGCGCTCGGCGGCGGTGAACGCGGCCATCGAGGCCAACGGCAATACGCTGGAGAACGTGCCCTTCTCCGGCATCAACGTGTTCAGCAACGGCCTGGACACCCGCACGCGCGGCGCCGAACTGGTGGCGACCTGGCGGGCCGCCGCCATCGACTGGACCCTGGCCGCCAACTACGGCGAGACCGAAGTCACGGCGATCCGCTCCACGCCCGTTCAGATCGCGGCCTCCAACCAGAGCCTGTTCGACAAGGTCGCGGTCTCCAACCTGGAAACCGCCTCGCCGAAGGCCAAGGCCATCCTGGGCGGCGTCTGGCGCGCCGACCGCTGGACGGTCGACGGCCGCGCCACCTGGTACGGCCAGACCTCGCGGTTCGCCGATCCGGGCGACGGGAACTACTACCTCGACAAGGCGGGCTCGAAGACGATCTTCGACCTGTCGGCGAGCTATCGGGTGACCGATCAGACGACGGTGCAGGTCGGGGCCAACAACCTGTTCGACACCCACCCCAACCGGGTAAACGCGGCGGGGCTGGCGGCCAGCGGGGCGGCGGGCAATCCGGCGGTGGAGATCTACCCGTCCTTCTCGCCCTTCGGCATCAACGGCGGCTACTACTACGCCAAGATCGGCTACCGCTTCTAGAAGGCTCGCCGCGACAGGCGAAGCTGGAACGGCAGGCCAGGCAAGCTTAGCCGCAGAAAGGTCCCGTACCGGCCCACGGCTTTCGCTGCACCGCACAATGGGTTTGACAAACACCGCCGTTCGATGGCGTTCTATAGGTGGAGCTTCGGTTCCGAACACCGCGCCGATGCCCGCGAGGGCTATACGGGAACAGCAGTGAGAGGTCTTCGCGCCTCAAGTCTGCGGCTGTCCCTGCAACTGTAAGCGGAGAGCGGATACGCGATTAGCCACTGGGGCCTCGGCCCTGGGAAGGCGCGTATCGGCGATGACCCGTGAGCCAGGAGACCGGTCGGCGCGGGTCGCTCGATGCCTTGGGTCAGTGGAACCCGTGGCGCGGTCTTCCGTCTGAGCGACGAAAGCGGCCGGGAGCCGCAAACGTGTCCGGTCGGCGCGCAAGGCGTCCGCCCGCCGGGCCCGGTCGTGGGCGCATGTCGTGCGCCCGCGTCGTTCCCGGCCACGTCGCGAGACGCCGGGGGACGTGAGAGTGACCAGGGATTTCCTGACGAGCCTGCTGCTGGCGGGCGTGAGTGCGACCGCCGTGGGTACGACCGCATGGGCGGAAGACGAAACGCCGAGGGTGTCGGAGCTGGTGGTGACCAGCGAGGAGGAAGCGAAGCTGTCGCCTGGGGTGGTGTCAGTGGTCTATCCCGACGCCGTGAAGGGCGAGCACAAGTCCCTGCCCGACCTGCTCGACCAGATTCCCGGCGTCTACGCCCGCCGCGTCGGCGGCACGGGCAAGTATACGACCGCCAGCATCCGCGGCAGCGCGCCCACCCAGGTGAACATCTACATCGACGGCGTGCCGTTCAACCTCGCCAGCGAGGCGGCGGCGGACCTCTCCACCATTCCGATCTCCAACGTGGCGCGCGTCGAGGTCTATCGCGGCACGACGCCGGCGCGGTTCTCCGGCGCGCCACTGGGCGGAGCCATCAACATCGTCACCAAGGCGCCCTCGGGGATAGGCGGCAACGCCTCGGCCGGGGCGCGCTCCTTCGGCGGAGCGCAGTTCGCGGGCAACGTCGACATGCCGCTGCTGGGCGGCGGAGTGCTGCTCGGCTTCGACGCCGACAAGAGCGAGGGGAACTTCAAGTACGACCACTTCGCCTCCGTGGCGGCCAACCAGATCGAGTACGGCGATGGCGTCCTGCGAGAGAGCGGCCTGTCCCGGGCGCCGTGGCGAACCTGCCTGGGCAACGGAACCTGCAGCGTCCTGGCGATCAGCCAGCTTCCCACGCGGCGGACCCGGATGAACAACGAGCAGCTCAGGTACAACTTCCTGGCCAAATGGCAGGGCGAGGACTTCTCGCTGAAGTATTCGGCCCTCTACCTCGACCGCACGATGCCGGAGCCCACGTATGGGGCGGCGCACAACATCTACAGCTATACGGACATCCCGGACTACTCCTGGCCATACAATACGCTGGGCCGCCTCGGCACGTCCGCCACCCCAGCCTACAACGCCGTGAACACGAACTGGAACCCCGGGATGCGCCAGCGCCAGGTCCAGCATGACGTGGTGGCGGGCTGGGAACGGGCGTTCGGCGACCTGACCGTCGCAGCCAACCTCAACTATCTCGACCAGGACAAGAAGTTCGACGGCCGCTCGCGCAACGGCGTAGCGGGTCTGGGCAAGCTGTGGTCGACTTACCACACGACCCGGTACGGCGGTTCTGTTGACCTGACGTACGACCGCCGGATCGGGCCGACCAGCCATCGCTTCGAGCTGCATTACGACCAGACCTGGGAGATGCTGGACGCCGACATGTCCGGCTTGCGCAACTCGGTGACGGGCGTCATCGACCCCAACACCCACTTCCTGGCGGAGTTCAACCGCGAGCGTCAGGCCGTCCAGTTCCAGGACACGATCGTCGTCCACCCGCTGGGCGACCTGCTGGTTACGCCCATCGTCCGGATGGAACGGATGGAAGGCCCGGTGCTCGGGCGCGATCCCAACATGTTCGGACGCGCCGAAGGCGATTTCGGCTGGAAGCCCTCGGGCGGACTCAGCGTGAAGAAGACGCTGCTCGACGACTGGCTGATCTTCGCCAACGGCGGGACCTACAACCGCTACCCCAACTTCTACGAGATCTACGGCGACGGCCTCTTCGTCTCCACGGGCTCCAGCAGCGTCGGCGGGGTGACGCCCCTGCTGCGGGAAACCGGCTACAACTTCGACGCCGGCTTCGGCTGGAACGGCGACCTGCCGGGCGACTGGAGAGGCAGCTTCCGCCTGACCTATTTCCAGCGGCGGGCCGACAGGGCCATCACCTACTTCGCCACCCCGGCCGTCGCGCGGTACATGAACACGGGCAGCACCCTTACCAAGGGCGGCGAACTGGAGGCGAGCCTGGCCTGGGGCGACCGCGCCGACCTGCAACTCGCCGCCACGCGGACCGAAGGCTACTACGCCGAAGGGACCTACTACATGTTCGCCGGCCACTCGGTCGCCGAGCGCATTCCGCCGAGCATGAAGCTGGAGACGCTGCAGTCGCCGATCTACGCCGGCAACGCCCGGCTGAACCTGCATTTCATGGACGGTCGGCTGACGGCCTATCTGGAAGGCCGTCATATCGGCAAGAATTATATCTCCCAGAACATGCGGTACGCGCCCCTGGACCGCCCGTCACTGGCCTACGAAGCGCCGCTGACCACCGTGAACCTCGGCGCCCATCTCAAGCTGCCGTACGGCGTGACCCTGTCGGCGGGCGTGAACGACGTCTTCAACCGGCAGCCCAAGCAGAAATTCCACAGCAACGAGTTCCACGAGTTCTTCTGGAACGAATGCCCCGCACTGCCCGTGGCGGAACGGCCTGCCTGCAACGCCACCTACGAGATGATGAACCGTGGGGAGGAAGGCGATCCCGCCTATGCCCCATATTTCCACCGCCAGGTCTACTATCTTCCCCGTAACGTCTACTTCCCGGAGCAGGGACGAAGCTACTACGTCACCTTGGCTAAAAGCTTCGGCGGGGAGGGCTGGTCTTCCTTCACGGGGCCGCCGCGCGGACACCACAGCTGGACCGGCTTCTATGCCGCCGGCCATCTCGGCGACGGCGAACAGTCCAACGCGCCGAACGCCCTCTTCGTGTTCGACAAGAACCGCGACGGGAACTTCGTCGACCGGATGCTGGTCGGCAACAACGCCGGTCGCGATGTTTTCGCCATCTACGGCTTCGACGGACGTGGCGCGGCGCAGGGCCTCGCGCCCGGAGACGCCTTCGCCTACGACGACCCGGGACGCGACAGGGGCGGCGTCCGGGTGGGCTACGATCGCCAGTTCGCCGGCGGGTTCGTGGCCGGGGTGCTGGCCGAGCACGTCGATTTCGGCGGCGGGACCGACAGCGTGACGGGCTACAGCGCCACCTTGCCGGCCTGGCCTTTGCAGGCGCACGGCGCCTATGTCCTTACCCGCACGCTGGAGTCCACCCTGGCCCTGCGCGCCCGGGCGGGATTCACCTGGAAGAACGTGCTGGGCTACGCGACCGGCGGCTACGTGCAGGGCGACGTCGATCACGGCTTCTCCACCACCAGCACCGCCAACAGCTTCACCGAGCTGGGCGAGGAGCGGCGTCTGGAGGGCTACCAGTACGGGTTCGGGGCCGAATGGCGGGTCTCGCGTCACTGGAGCGTCGGGGCGGAGTATCTGTACACCTGGCTGGACGACAGCAAGTACATGGTGCGCGCGGGGAGCAACGGCTCAACGCCCAACGCCAACCCCTTCATGAATAATTCCGCCACCGGCCAGACGGATATCCGGCGAACGGACGACACTATCGTCATCCCGTCCCTGCGCGCCACCGTCGCCTTACGCTTCTAGGCCGCGAAGCCGCTCGTCCCAGACGTCGGCGACGCGAGCCCCGAAGAACTACCCTGAGTCGATTTTGTCGAAATGAAACCTGAAGGGAGAAAGACTATGCCTACGTCCTATACCGCCTATACGGTCTATGCCTATCCCGTTGGCTTGCCCAGCATCGGCATGGCCGGCCGGATCATCGACAACGGCGCGGTGAGCGCCTCCCCGAACCTGCAGACGGGCATGAACGGCGCGGCCCAGGTCGAGGGCGTGGTGGCGCCCGACGGAACGCTCTGCGTCGCCGTCGACAGCTACGTCACGGGCTCGGCGGTTTCGCCCAACATCTACGACATCGCCTCGCCTTCGCTGATCGCCAACCCGACGTGGAACGAGGTCGACAATCCCTGGGCGATGGCCGCGCTGGGCGACTATGTCTATGTCGCCGACTGGGATAACGGCCGGGTCGTCGAGATCGACCCCAGCGACTGGAGCGAAACCGGGGCCTATTTCGACTTCGCGACGGACAGTGTCACGGACGGGCTCGCGCCCAATGGCTACCAGGCCAACTGCACCGCCTTGCTGGTGATCAACAGCGCCCTCTACGGCCTGTTCTCCGTGGGCTTGCCGCCCTACTACGGCAGCTACGTCGCCAGCGTGGTGGTGAAATTCACCATCGACCCGACGAACACCATCGAGGTCGCCAGTGCTTCCGACTACAACAGCGCCGTAGAGAAGAACGCCTACACGATGGCCGAGAGCAGCGGCTACATCTACATCGCCTGCATCGGCGGGCCGCAGACGGTGGGGGGCAATCCCGACTCCAAGCTCCAGAGCGTGCAGGCCTCGTCGCTGTCGACCGCGCCGGTCACGAAGATGGCCTACAACGCCACGACCTTCCCCTACGAGTTCCGCGACATCAGCTTCAACGGCTCGACGGCCTATGTGCTGGCGGCGGCCTACAACACCGGCTGGGCCAGCACCTCGGGCCTGCTGCTCAGCACGACCAACTTCTCGACGACGAGCACCATCGACACCATCACCAACGTGAGCGGCTACCTGTGGGCGGCGCAGTACACGCCGGACCTGAACCGGATATGGTACGGGCGCGGCAACCAGATCAAGGTCCTGAACGCCTCCACCAACGCGACGGTCAGCACGCTGGGCGTCGTCGCCGGCCAGTTGATGAACACCGGCCAGAGCTTCACCAACGTCGGAGAAATGACCTACGTCGGCGCCGTCTCCCCCCTGCCCCAGGCGATCCGCGGCTACCGCTCGCCGGTCCAGGCTTCGAAGACGCCGCATGCCGCCGCGGCGCGAGCCATCGCGCAAGGCCGCCCGGAACTGACCGAGGAGGAGTGCGAGCGCCTCGCCAACGACTGACGAGAACGCACAAGAGAAGAGGCGGCAGGTGGAAGCCTGCCGCCTCAGGGGAGAAGACTTAAGGATCGGGAACCGTCAGCCGCCGAAGCCGACGCTGAGCTTCAGGTACGGCCCCTGGGTGGTGCGGTCGAGCGAGCGGCCTTCGGCCACGCCGCCGTCGATGACGTCGAAGTAGCGCTCCCAGCGATAGCCGGTGCTCAGCTTCACCCGGTCGACGCCGTAGCTGACGCCGAGGGTCGCGGCGAAGGTCGGCACGGTGGCGCGCTCGTTGCGGCTCCACTCACGGCTGGGTAGTTCCGTGCGGGTCGGGATCATGTAGACCACGTCCGAGTAGTTGTAGACGGAGTGCCCCTCGTCGTTGATCTGGGCCTTCTGCCTGCCGAAGAGGACGCCCGCACTCATAGACATGTCGATGTCGGCATGGCCCGCCGCATCTTCCCCGAACAGCCGCTTGGAAGCTTCCCACGACAGCACCGGCCCTGCGCCTTCGAAGCTGCGCTCGGCGTCCGCCGACCAGATGTACTGGGTGTGGTGCTGGGGATACTTGGCCGAATTTTCCGGCGCCATGTAGCTGTCCGGGCGGCCCCTGATCTCCGCATGGGTCTCCGACGCGAAGCTGGCGTAGCGGAGCCCCAGGCTCACCGTCGAACTGGACGCCAGGGCGCCGAGGCCGACTTCCTTCCCGACCATGAACTCGACCATGTAGTGGTCTTCATGCTGGCGGGTCTCGGCCTGCACATAGTCGTACGTCCTGATCTCGGTCTCGGGCGTGCATCCGTACTTGTCAAAGCAGCCGATCGAGCCGACCTCTTCCTTCATGAGGTCGCTGTAGTCGTTGGTCCTGCCGTACCGGGCGGCTGCCGACAGAATCCACCCGCCCTCATCCGGCTGGTAGGTGAGCTTCACCCCACGGGCGTCACCCCAGTCGAGGTCGTGGTGCTGGTTGGGAACCGCGTCGAGCGTCGACGGGAAGTTCTCCAGGAAGTCCGGCAGGATGGCGTTATTGTTCGCCTGTATCTTGGCAGGGCCGCCTTCCAGCTCGATCCTAAACGGGGAATGCTGGCCCGGCTCGCGGCCGCCGCTGCCGCCCCACAGGGCTCCCCCGGTCCACTGCTTCGTCACACGCAGGCCGAAAAGGCGCGGCTCGTTGAGGAAGACGTTGGTCGTCAGGCCCGTGTCGTCGGAATTGAGGAAGGCGCCGGTTATCGCGTCGGTGTCGAAGACGTTCTTCACATAGGCCATCACGTTCCAGCCCGCGTCCTCGTTCGTGAAGATCGCAGCCAGGTTGACGTTGTTGTAGGCCTTCAGCTTGTCGTAGCCGTCCATGTTGAAGATGCGCGCCCAGGCTTCCGACTGGCGGTAGTAGTCGGCGTGGAGCGTCATCAGCCACTCGCTGCCGATCGGGCGGGTGTAGTCGACTGTCAGGGTGGTGGTGAAGGCCGGGGCGTTGGGCAGCTCGTTGCCGCCGAGCTCCTTGGAGAAGCCCTCTCCGCCGTTCGGAGCGGTCTCGGGATTGAAGCCGCCATAGCCGGGGAAGCCGGGCGGGTCCTCCACGTAGCCGGCGCGGGTGACCGGGTCGAGGTTGTTGATGTAGGCGTTGAGGCAGGGCCCGACCTGGCCGGTCCCGGCGCCCGGTATCTCCACCTGCCCGCTGTAGGTGAAGACCTCGATCGGAAGGATGCAGTTGGACGGCACCGTCGGGAACGGCCGCACCGTCACCCAGCCTTCCTTGCCCGCCGTGCGGTCCATCAGGTCGATGGCCTGCTCGCCGTCGGCGACGCGGGTGTTCTCGTAGCCGCCCTTGAAGCCCAGCCGCAGGTTCTCCGTGGGGCGCCAGTCGGCCTCGATCTCGACGCCCCAGATCTTCGCATCGAAGTTCTGGGTGACGGCTGAACGGTTGATGATCTGGGAGAGCTGGTAGTCCTTGTAGTCGTAGTAGAAGACGTTGGCGTTCAGCGTCAGCCGCCCGTCGAGCAAGGTGTTCTTCGTCCCGATCTCATAGGAGTCGACGAATTCCGCCTCGAATATCTTCGGCTGGATGAGGGATTCCCGTAGCGCCGCGCCGCCTTCCAGGGCGTAGGTGGCGACGACCGCCGGCGGCGGGTTCATGCCGCCGGCCTTGTAGCCGCGCGCATAGGAGGCGTAGAGCAGCGTGTCGTCGGTGAAGCCGACCTCGGGATGCCAGTCGAAGGCCAGGCGGCCCGTCGGCTCGCTCCACTTCTGGTCGACGACCTCCAGCACCGGATAGCCGACGGTGCCCGCCACGATCAGCCAGCTCGGGATGCGCGGGGCGTGCTTCTTGTCCACCGTCCAGCGGGCCCCGGCGGTGATCTTCAGGTTGTCGGTCAACTCGTAGTAGGCCTCGCCGAAGGCCGCGTAGGAGATCAGGCGATAGGGGTTCTTACTGAGGAAATAGTTGTGCCCGCTGTCGTCCAGGCTGCCGATCGGATTTGGGTCGATGGGAATGCAGCCGACAACGATCTGGTTGATCAGAGGATCGTCGGAACTATAGTTCTTTACACACTCGCTGTTGTCCGACACTCCGGGGACCCAGGGATATCCCGGCAACTCGTAGGTGCTGGCGCCTTCGGGACGGCGAGTCCAGTTTCCCTGCGCGGCCCACAGGGTCAGGGTGTTGATGAAGACGTAATACTTATCTTCCATGTCGAAGCGCAGGAAGTTTCCGCCCACACTGAAGTTGAACGGGCCTTCGAAATCCGAGCCCAAACGGAATTCCTGGCTGAAGTGGCGCGCCTCGCCGGTGGAAAGATCGGCCATGACCAGGCGGTCCGAACAGCCGAGTTGCGGATCGCAGAAAACGCCATCCGCGCTCAGGACGCCTGGCCGCTTGTCGGGACCTCCAGCCACCGGATCGAACGCGCCGGGCTTCATCGAGAAGCGGTTGTAGTCCTGGGTGGAGAACAGCTCGTCGGCGTTGTAGGCCGTTTCCGAGGTGAAGGTGAGCCCGTCCGAGAGATCGTATTCGATCTGCAGTTGGGCGAGGTCGCTCTTTGCCCGGTATTCGGGATCGCGCGTGGACTCGATCCTGCGCAGGTCCCGCGACTGCCCCACGCTGGCGTAGGGGTCACGGTCGGCGAACACCCGCAGCCCGATCCCGTACAGCGGGCCGTAGTAAGGCAGCGCGAAGCCGTTCGGCGTCTGGAACGCCTCGTCGGCGTACAGGGACGAGGGCAGGCAGCCCTGGCTGAGGGTGGAGGCCACCGAGCCGTCACGGCCGTTGTCCTGCACAATCGGCAGGCCGCCGATTTCGGTCGGCGTGTGCTTCTTGCACAGCTGCTTGCCGGACCGCAGGCGATCGTCGTCCTCTTCGAAATGCTCCCAGATAAGGCTGGCCCGGAGATTGTCGGTCGGCTCGAACCGCAGCGAGGCCCGGGTCGACCACAGGTCGCGGCCGTCGATGGGGCTGCCGGTCAGGTCGTTGGTGACGAAGCCCTCGCGCTTGGTCCAGGCGCCCGCGATCCGCAGCGCGACCTTGTCTTCGAGCAGCGGGATATTGAGCATCCCCTCCAGCCGCGTGGAATTATAGTTGGCCACGTCCGCCGACAGCTTGGCCTCGTGGTAGAATTTCGGCTTGGCCGAGATGATATTGACGACACCGGCCGTGGCGTTGCGGCCGTACAGCGTGCCCTGCGGACCCCGCAGCACTTCCACGCGCTCGAGGTCGTAGAATTCCTGCTCGAAGAAGCGGTTTCGGATGAAGGGCGTGTTGTTGAACGCCACCGCGACCGCCGCGTCGGTCGTCGCCGAGACGGCCTGGGTGCCAATGCCGCGGATCGAGATCGAATAGCCCGTGAAGTTCGTCTTGGTGAACGTCATGTTCGGGACCTGGGTCATCAGGTCCGCGCCGCCCGCCACCTGGCGAGTCGTCAGGTCTTCCTGCGTGAACGCCGACATGGCGATCGGGACGTCCTGGATGTTCTCTTCCCGCTTCTGCGCAGTGACGATGAGGGCGTCTACGTCACCTGCGCCGACGCCCTGGGGGCCGGAGCCGCCCTCCTGCACGATCAGGAAGGTATCGCCGTCCCGCCGATAGGTCAGCCCGCTGCCGTCGAGCAGGCGCGACAGGGCCACCTCGATCTCGCCCGAAGCCGAAACCCCGCGCGTGGTCTTCGACGCCGCGATGGAGGGGGAGAAGATGACCTGGCGCCCGGTCTGGACGCCGAATTCGTTCAGGGCGGACGCCAGCGACTGGGGCGCGATATCGACCTGGCGGGCCTCCTGCGCCTGCGCGGCGCCCCCCCACATCATCAGCACCGCCGTCGCGGCGCCGCACAGCAAACTGCCTCGGGACCTTGCGCGTTGGTTGGCCATATTAGCTCCCCCTGATTTTCCGGGAGCTTCGGCGCCCCCCTACAATCAAGGAGGCATCAACCCGGCGACCTCCCATGCGGGACGCTGCGCTTTTTTTCGGGTTTCAGATATTCGGCTCGTAAGCCCGCAATTGCACGGTGGAGGCGGTCGCCTCGCCGCGACGGGCGATGCCGTACGCCTGGATCGCATGGATGAAGCGGTCGATGTCGCCCACCTTGAACGTTCCGCTGATCGGCACGCCGTTCAGCGACGGATCGGCCATCACGATCTTGCGCGCCGAGTATCGGTTGATTTCCTCGACGACCTCTCCAAGGGGTTGATCTTCAAAAACCAGTTGTCCCCGCGTCCAGCTCGTCTCGGCGACTACATTGGCCCGCACCAGGCGCCACTCTTCATCGTCGGCCGCAACCAGTTGCGAACCGGCGACCATTTCGGTGGACTGCACCTCGACCGCGTGGGGTCCCGGCGTGGGGACCATCATTGCGGGCGCCGCCGCCTCCACGCGGACCTTGCCCTCCACCAGGGTGATCCTGAACGCCCCGTCGTCCAGCCTGACGTCGAACGCGGTGCCGAGCGCCGTGACCGTTCGCCCGGCCGCCGTCACTACGAACGGGTGGGCCTGGTCCTTCGCCACCTCGAAGAAGGCCTGGCCGCGCTCCAGGTAGACGAGCCGCTTGCCCTTGTCGGCCCGCGTGCGGAGCCGCGAATCCGTGTTCAGGGTCACCTCGCTGCCGTCGGGCAGGGTCACCGTCCGCTGCTCGCCCAGCGCGGTCTGGAAGACGCGATCGCCGAACGGCCTCGGCCCCGCATACCACTGCCAGCCCGCGAGGCCGCCGCCCGCCAGCACCGCCGCGACAAGGCAGGCCGCCAGCCCCCGCAGGGCGCTCCAGCGCCGCCGTCGGCTGTGGGACGCCACCCACTGCTCGCGAATGGCCAGGACCTGCGGGTCGTCGCGCACCGCCGCCGCGCTGGTCCACGCCTGGCGGATCTGGGCATAGGCGTCGCGATGGGCGCGGTCGCTCTCCAGCCAGTCCTGCAGCGCCAGCGCCTCGTCGGCGGTCATCTCGCCCGAACGCTCGCGCGAGAACCAGGCCACCGCCACGTCGCGCGGGCCGCCGGCGCCCTCCTCCATGTCCGGTCCCTTGGGCGTCATGGTTCCTGCTCCAGCGACTGGGCGATGCGCTTGAGGGCGCGCTGGATCAGGTGGTCGACAGCCTTGGTCGAGATGCCCATCCGCTCGGCGATGGCGGCGTAGGTCATCTCCTCGAACCGATGCAGGAAGAAGGCTTCGCTGCTGCGCGGCGGCAGGTCGCGCAGGGCGGCCACGACGCGCCCCATCGCCTCCTTGCCGATCAGCGCCCGCTCGGGCGAGACGTCGTTGCTCGGCCACTCGCCGTCATCGAGCGTCTCGTGCCCGGCCCAGTCCCACGTCCGCCGCTTGTGGCGGCGCATCAGCGTGTTGGCCGCGATGCGGAAGAGGTAGCCCTCGACGTTCTCGATGGAGCGGGAGGCCCCGCGGACCTGGAGGCTGACGAAGACGTCCTGCACCAGGTCCTCCGCCTCGGCGGGGCCGACCTTCTTCTGGAAATAGCGGCGCAGGGCCGGGCCGTGCTGGGCCATCCACGCGCGGATATCCTCCTCGCGATGCGCGACGACGTCGGTCAGCGGCTTGCTCGGAGGCGGCATGGCGGCGGCGTTCGGTCCCCCTGGCGATCCGGCGCCGACGCGGCGCCCCTATGAGGGTAGAGGACATCGCGAGCGAATCTCCCATCTCCCTCATCGATTTTTTTCGCGAGCCTAGCCGTTGTCCGGCTCACCCATCGACCAGACGACGCCAAAGGGGTCGCGGAGCTGACCGTAGCGGTCGCCCCAGAACTGCTTCTCCAGCGGCATGACCACCTCGCAGCCCGCCTCGACCGCGCGGCTGAACCACTTGTCCACGCCCTTCACGTCCAAGTGCAGCACATAGCCTTGCGGCGCCTGATAGGGATAGCCGTACTCGGGGAAGGCGTCGGACATCATGACCGGCGCGCCGTTGATCCGCACGCACGAGTGCATCAGCCGCTTCCCGTCCTCGGACGGCATGGCCATCAGCACCTCGGCGCCGAACGCCTTCTCGTAGAAGGCATGGGCCTTCCTCGTGTCCTCGTAGCTGAGGTAGGGCGTCACGCCTGTCAGCTCGATGTTCGGCATCGGTTGGTCGGTCATCGCTTTTCTCCCTGCGCCAGCCGGTCGAGGTGCTGGCGGATGTGAGCCGCCTCGGCGGCGGTGTTGGCGAGCGCGATCGCCTCGCCGAAGGCGGCGCGGGCCTCCTCGTCGCGGCCGAGCTGGAGCAGGAACGCCCCCCTGGCCCCGAAGAAATGGAAATAGCCCGACAGCCGGGACGCCAGCGGCTCGATCATCGCCAGCGCCGCTTCCGGCCCCTGCACCTTCGAAACCGCGACGGCGCGGTTGAGGGTGACGACGGGCGAAGGCTGCATCTGCTCCAGCGTGCCGTAGAGCCGGTCGATCTGGGCCCAGTCGGTGTCCTGCGGACGGGCGGCGCGGGCGTGCAGCGCGGCGATGGCGGCCTGCACGAGGTAGGGACCGGGGCGGCGATGGCGCATGGCCTTGTCGATCAGGGCCAGCCCCTCGGCGATCAGCTTGCCGTCCCACAAGGAGCGGTCCTGGTCGTCCAGCAGCACGATCTGGCCGTCGGCGTCGAACCGCGCCCGCGCCCTGGCGTGCTGGAGCAGCATCAGGGCGGTCAGGCCCATGATCTCCGGCTCGGTCTTGAACAGGCGCAGCAGGATGCGGGCCAGCCGGATCGCTTCCTCGCAGAGGGGGGCCTTGGCGTCCGCGGCGTCCACGCCCGCCGAATAGCCCTCGTTGAAGATCAGGTAGACCATGGCCGCCACCGCCGCGAGCCGCTCGGACCGCTCCACCGCGCCGGGGGTCTCGAAGGCCACGGCGCCCGCACCGATGCGGGCCTTGGCCCTGGTGATCCGCTGCTCCATGGCGCTTTCGCCGACGAGGAAGGCGCGGGCGATCTGGCGGACGGAGAGGCCCGAGACGATCCGCAGCGCCAGCGCCACCTGCTGGGTGGCCGGCAGGTCGGGGTGGCAGCAGATGAACAGCAGCCGCAGCACGTCGTCGCGGTAGTCGGCCTCGTCCAGCCGCTCGGCCATGGGCGTTTCGGCGTCGCCGAGGTCGGAGATCGCCTCCTCATCCGGCAGCGCCTCCTGGCGGCGGCTGCGGCGGACGCCGTCGAGGGCGGCGTTGCGGCCGACCATGATCAGCCAGGCGGCCGGATTGCGGGGCGGCCCTTTCTGGGGCCAGGCGCGCAGAGCCCGCAGGCAGGCGTCCTGGAACGCCTCCTCGGCCGTGTCGAGGTCGCGGAAGTAGCGCAGCAGGGCGCCGACCGCCTGGGGACGGGCGGACGTGATGGCCGCTTCGATCCAGGCGATGTCGGTCATATCGTCGGCGCCACGGGACTGTAGACGGCCAACGGCCGCAACTCGAACGCGCCCGGCGAGCCGCTGGCCCGCGCTAGGTCCTTGGCCGTCTCGATGGCCTCGTCCAGGTCGGCGCAGTCGATGACGTAGAAGCCGAGAAGCTGCTCCTTCGTCTCGGCGAAGGGGCCGTCGATGATCAGCGGCTCGTCACCCTTGCGGATGGTGGTGGCGGCGGTGGTCGGCAACAGGCGGGCGACAGGGCCTAGGCGCCCCTGCGCGGCCAGCTTCTCCTGCACGGCGCGCAGGTTATCCATCACCTCGGCGTCCTTCTCCTTCGTCCAGGCCCCGACGACGTCTTCGCGGTCGTAGCAGAGGATGGCGTACAGCATCGGAACTCCCTCGTTGTCTGCAAGACGAACGAGTAACGCCCGCGCCGACAGCCCGCCGCAGAAAAATGCGGCCTCAGTGTTCGCCCCCGCAGAGGGCGTGGTCGGCGAGGGTCTCGATGACCCGGCAGTCGGAGGCGCGCCCCTGGCAGGACGCCTCGACCATCCGGGCCAGTTCCCGGCGCAGAGCCTCCAGCCGGGCGATCTTGCCCTCCACCTCGGTGAGCTGCCCGGCGGCCAGGACATTGGCCTCCTCGCAGGAACGGTCGGGATGGTCGGACAGGTCCAGCAGGGTGCGGATGGCCTCGATGGAGAAGCCGAGCTGGCGGGCATGGCGGATGAAGGCCAGCCGCTGGACCGCATCCTGGCCATAGACGCGGCGGTCGCTGTCGGTGCGGTCGGGCTCGGGCAACAGGCCGATCTGCTCGTAGAAGCGGATGGTGGGGACCTTCACCCCCGCCGCCTTGCCCAGGCGTCCGATGGAGAACATGGCGCTTGATCCTCTAGTCGCTAGAGGATGTAGCCCTTCCCTCCTCTCAAGGGAACAAGCCATGCAGACCGCGCTCCTTATCTACTTCGCCCTCTTCTTCTCCGCCGCCTTCGTCTGGCCGACCTGGCGGCTGTGGCGCCGCGAGGGGCGCAACGCCCTCGTCCTGCCGTTCGACGACAGCGCCGAGGGGGTGGTGTCGAAAGGCTTCCGGCTCGTCATCCTGGCCGTCTTCGCCTGGCTGGCGGCCACCCTCTTCGTCCCGACCGACTGGTTCGGGCGGCTGGGCGCGTTGGAGCGGCCGGAGATCCGTCTGGCGGGGGCGGCCCTGCTGGCCGTCTCCTTCCTCGTCATCGTCGTCGCCCAGCGGCAGATGGGCCGGTCCTGGCGCATCGGCATCGACGCCGGCGACAGGCCGCGCCTCGTGACCCAGGGCCTCTTCGCCCGTTCGCGCAACCCGATCTTCCTGTCGATGCGGCTGAACCTCCTCGGCCTCTTCCTCGTCGCGCCCAACGCCGTGACCCTGGCCGCGCTGGCGGCGGGCGAGGTGCTGATGCAGGTGCAGGTGCGGCTGGAGGAAGCCTTCCTGTCGCAGGCGCTGGGGGCCGAGTACGAAGCCTATCGCGCCAAGGCCCGACGCTGGATCTGGTGAGCGGCGACCGCGCCGACGAAGGCGGTGACGGCCCACTGGCGCCGACAGTCCCAGGGTGAAGGCGCCGCGACTGGCCGCAGCCTCGGCGGCGCGCTGGATGGTCGCCGCCCGGTCCCCTCTGGCGCCGCGCGGCCATGCCCGCCCCCTTGGCCGTTTCCCCAAGGACGCGCGATCCGACACCGCTCCAGATTTTCGTCCATGACGGCCTTGCGCTTCGCCGCGCCTGCGACTAGGTTCCGCGCCCTCGCCGCACCCCTTCAGGGGACGCCGGACGGGATGCGCGCCCGTAGCTCAGCTGGATAGAGCATCAGACTACGAATCTGAGGGTCGGACGTTCGAATCGTTCCGGGCGCGCCATTTTTTCAATGACTTAGCCGAAATTGCCGTTCTAAAAATTGCCGCTAGAACGGCATTTAGAACGGCGGATCGGGCAAAATTATCCCCAACTCGCCGAAGTGCGGTGGGCTTCGCCCTGCTCTGACGAAGGTTGAGGGCGGCACGAATCGACGCTCCCTTTGGGATCGGCATTTTTGCCGCAGGCCATACCGGTTCGCATCTGAGCTGGCTCTTCCATAATGAAGAGCATTGTTCTGGCGCCCAGGGACGGGGGATATGGCGCACTCGCCCAAGCCGCCGAAGGCACAGCAGACGTCTGCCGGATCCTCGGCCGGTGGCGTGGACCTGTGCGCATGGGCGGTGCAGTACGAGCCGGCGCTTCGCCGGTACTTTTCCCGCCGGGCCAACGCGGCCGACATCGACGACCTCATCCAGGAGGTCTTCCTGATGTTGCAGGCGCGGGGCGCCGAATCCGAGATCGAGAATGTCGAGGGCTATCTCTTCCGCACGGCCGCCAGCGCCCTCAGCCGCCGCCATCGCACCCCGACCTGGGGCTGGGGACGCCAGGAGGAGATCGATGACGACAGCGCTCCGATCGACGACTTCTCGCCAGAGCGGATTCTCATCGGGAAGGAAGCCCTGCAGGCCATGCTCACGGCGCTGAAGGAAATTCCGCCTCGCAGCGCGATGGCCTTCATGCTGTTTCGTGTAGAACGCCTCCCGCAGGAGGAGGTCGCTCGCCGCATGGGGGTCTCGGAACGGGCGGTGCGCGCCCTCGTCAATCGCGCGCACAAGCAGATCTACGAGCGTATGGGGCGGCGGCCATGAAGTGGCGTCGCGACATAGCGCTGTCGGATCCGATCATGGATGAGGCGATGAACTGGCGCCTCCTCCAGCAGGAGAGAGAGCTTTCGCGGTCCGAGCGCAAGGCGTTCACCGAGTGGCTGGGCCGATCCGAGCGGCATCGCGACGCTTACGAAGAGTTGAAGTCGTTCTGGGGCACGGCCGACGTCCTGGACCGTCACCCCGAGTATCAAACCGTCCTGCAGCAAACCGAAACGGCCTTGAACGGGCGGCGGCTTACACGCAGGGCGCTGGCCGCCGGGTTTGCGGCGGCCCTCGTGGGGATGGGAGGGCTGGGCTACTACCTCCAGCTTCCCAAGTCGCTGGCCGACCAGACGTTCAGGACGGCGGTGGGCCAGACCGCGAGCGTGACCTTGCCCGACGGATCGTCGGTCACGCTGAACACCGACACGATCGTCCGCACCCGCGCCGACAACGACCGGCGCCTGGTCTACCTCGACAAGGGCCAAGCCTACTTCGAGGTGGCGAAGGATTCGCACCACCCATTCGTCGTCGCGGCCGCAGGGCGCACTGTCACGGCGCTGGGCACGGCCTTCGACGTGCGCGTCGACGGTGGAGAGCTGAAGGTCGTCCTTGTCGAAGGCAAGGTCCGGGTGGAGGACGTCAAGGCGCCCGCCGTATCGAGCGCCCCAGTGTCCCAGCGCCCGAAGCCGGCCCAGACGATGACGACGGAAATGTCCGCGGGCTCCCAGCTTGTCACGACCGCCGATACGGAATGGCGTCTCACCCTGACCGATACGCAGCGGGAAACGAGCTGGCTTAAGGGGCAGCTTGTTTTCGATAGCGCGCCCCTGGGCGAGGTCGTGGAGGAGATGAACCGCTACTCGCCCCGCAAAATCACCATAGCCGATCCCACTCTTGCCCAACGGCCTATCGGCGGACGCCTGACACCGGGGGACATCCACGGTTTTTCGATGATGCTGCAAACAGCGAGCATCGCGACCTTGCGCGAAGAGCCCGACGGCAGAATTGTGATCGTCGCGCCGAAATAAATAAGCGGCGCGACGTTCCGCTCCTCCGATCCTTTTGGCTCTTCCCGAATAGGGGCTGTGCGCCCCTGGGGAAACAAGAACGGGGGAGGCTATGCGTCTTTACGGAAATACTGGTGTTGCGCGCCTGATGGCTGGGGTGGCGGCGGGCGCTATCGTCATGGGCGCAAGCGCGGCCTGGGCGCAATCGAAGCCCATCACGGTCGAGCCGCAACCCTTGATGTCCGCTCTGCACGACTTCGGCAGCCAGACCGGCGCGCAGATCCTGTATGCGCCTGAGATCCTGAATACCAAGGTCTCCACAGGCGTGACGGGCGCCGGAGACGAACAGACGGCGCTCGCCACGATCCTGGCAGGCACGGGCCTTACGTTCCGCCGGGAATCCAACGCCTATGTCATCGTCAGGCAGGGCGAGGGCGGCTCCGGCCCCCCGGCCGCAGGCGCCGAGGACGTTAGCGCGGTGGACGCGCTGATCGTCACGGCGCGCAAACGCGAAGAGAACATCCAGGACGTGCCGATCGCGATCTCGGCATTCAGCCAGGAGGCGCTGGAGGCGCAGAAGATCGAGGGTGGGTTCGACCTGTTGAAGGCGATCCCGAATGTCACGTTCAGCAAGAACAACTTCACCAGCTACAACTTCTCGATCCGGGGCGTGGGGACGAAGGCTGTTTCCGCCACCACCGATCCCGGCGTGGCGGTGGCGTTCAACAACTCCACCATCATCCAGAACCGGCTGTTCGAGCAGGAGTATTTCGACGTCGAGCGGGTGGAGGTGCTGCGGGGTCCGCAGGGCACGCTGTACGGCCGCAACGCCACCAGCGGCGTCATCAACGTCATCAGCGCCAAGCCGGACCTCAACGACTTCGAGGGCTTCCTGAAGGGCGAGGTCGGCAACTATGACACCAAGCGCGTCAGCGCGATGGTCAATGTGCCGCTGATCGAGGACAAGCTGGCGATCCGCCTCGCCGGCGCCCTGACCAGCCGCCAGGGCTACGACTACAACACCGTCACGAAGAACGCCGTGAACGGCCGCGAGCTGTGGTCGGGCCGCGTCACCGTCGGCTTCGAGCCGACCGAGCGCCTGCGGGGCAACCTGATCTGGGAGCGCTTCGAGGAAGACGACGACCGCTCGCGGACAGGCAAGCAGCTGTGCCACCGCGACGACGGGCCGACGATGATGGGCGATGAGCCCCTCACCTCCAGCGATCCCGAGACGGCAACGATGCTGCGGTCGGTGTTCGCGCAAGGGTGCAAGGGCGGCAACCTCTATGAGGATGCGGCGTTCGGCACGCCCAATGGGCTGTCGTTGGGCTTCGTCTATGGGATGCTGGCCATGCGCAATAGTTTAAACATCGGTCGCGACGAGAATGGCCAGCGGCAGGCGCCGATCCGCTTTGGCGATCCTTACGGCGGCATGATGCAATCGCGCGACCTGCGCGAGATCGCTTCTCTTCACGACCCGGTCTATCGGGCCAGCGCGGATCTGCTGGAACTCAACCTCGACTTCGACCTGACCGATAGCCTGACGCTGGTCTCGCAGACCACCTACGTCGAGGACGAGACCTATTCCTTCCAGGATTACAACCGTTTCAACACGGTTCCGATCTTCACCGACACCTCGCAACTCACGCCGACAGCAACCGGAGACTATTCCGATCTGGCGCCGGGCGGCGTCTTCTGCGATCCGCAGCTCGGCTGCTCCAACACCATGGCCGGGTTCGACATCGCGAGGGCTTCGGCCAAGCAGTTCAACCAGGAATTCCGCCTGCAGTCGGATTTCGACGGCCCGGTGAACTTCAGCCTGGGCGCCAACTACACCTCGTTCGAGGCGCTGGCCGACTACTACGTGATGTACAACGTCATCACGGCTTATGCCATGACGCAGCCGTTCAACAGCGCGATGAATGGCTTCAGCCGTGACATCTGCTACCAGTCTGGCTTCTTGGGCGGCGGACCGGCCGTGCCTTCGAGCGATCCCAATTCCTTCTGCCCTTACATCGACCCCAACCCGGTCGAAAGCATGGATGGAGAAGGCCACAACTACTTCCGCTCAAAGAACCCCTACGAGATGGAATCCACGGCGGTGTTCGGCGAGCTGTATTGGGAGATGAACGACCAACTGAAAATCACCGCCGGCCTGCGCTACACCGAAGACGTGAAGACCTTCACGCCGGTGCCGAGCCAGGTGTTGCTGGCGCCTGGCCTGCTAGCCGGCGGTTACGTCAGCAAGGGCTATCCCGCCAAACCCGACCTCGTGCAGGAATGGAACGAGTGGACGGGCCGCGTGGGGGTCGACTGGAAGCCGGAGCTGGGCTTCACCGACGACACGATGCTCTATGCCTTCTATTCGCGCGGCTACAAGGGCGGGGGCGCCAATCCGCCGTCACCAGGCTTCGCTGAGCCGGAGGACATGATCGAGCACGGCCACTTCACCGCGGAGGAGGCGGCGATGTTCGGGTACGCGGACTTCTACCCGTTCCTTTATCTGACGGCGGCGGAGTACGGCCCGACGTTCGAGCCGGAGTTCGTCAACGCCTTCGAGGTTGGCGCGAAGAACACGCTGCTGAACGGCGCCCTGACCTTCAACGCGACCGGCTTCTACTACGACTACACGGACTATCAGGTCTCGCAGATCCGCGACCGGACGGCCGTCAACGAGAACTTCGACACCACCATCTGGGGTCTGGAGTTCGAGACGGTGTTCTCACCGACGCGGGACCTGCAGATCATCGCTAACCTCGGATACCTCGACACGAAGGTCGCGGACGGGGAATCGTCGATCGACATCATGAACCGCACCCAGGGGGACTCGGGCTATACGGTCGTCAAGCCGTGGGCCCAAATCCCGTCCAATTGCGTTATTCCCACCCATGTCGCCGCAGAGCGGGTCCGGACGCGCGGGACCGAGAACTACTTCCTCATGTGCGGCGGATGGAAGCTTTCAAATACTTATCCTGCGCTCGATCCCGAATACGGCAACGCCGTTTACGACCCGGCCAACTACCCCGAACTCAACGGCGGCGCGGGCCTCCTCGCCGACCTATCCGGCAACGAGCTGCCCAACGCCCCGCACTGGACGGCAAACCTCGGCGGTCAGTACGGCATGGACGTTCTCGACGGGACCTGGCGGGCCACGATCCGGGGCGATGTCTACTGGCAGTCGCAGTCGTACCACCGCATCTACAACTGGGAGCCCTATGACAAGCTGCGCGGCTGGTACAACGCCAACCTGTCGATCTGGATCGAGCGGCCGGACGACGGGCTGAAGATCGAGCTGTATGCGAAGAACATCTTCGACGACACGCCGATTACCGACGCCTTCCTCAATTCGGACGACACAGCGTTGACGACCAACGTCTTCACGCTCGACCCGCGCCTCATCGGCCTGTCGATCCGCAAGGAATTCTAGCGACCGGAGCCGGGCGCGGCGGACGCCGCGCCCGCATCGCCGACACAACACATCCTGGGGGAACACATGTCTCGCAACCACGGGCGCCATACGCCTTCAAGCCTCGCCCTGCTCGTCGCCGCCGGCCTTCTGGCCGCGCCGCCCGCGCTGGCCAATGAAACCATCGCAGCCGGCGCCACCCGGACCACCGCCGTCACCGCCAGCCCGGCGGCGGGCGTCACCTTCACCGTCGATGTCGACGGCACGCTGCGCGGATCGAGCGCGACCGCGATCAACAGCATCGTCGTCCAGGGCTCCGGCGCCGGGTCGGTGGTCATCCGCAACGACGGCCGCATCCAGGGCCGCTTCAACCTGCCGAACGTCAGCGGAGGCGTCACGGTGCTCAACAACACCGGCGCCGATCCGATGACGCAGGGTTGGCACACCAGCGGCGTGACCACCTTCGGCGCGGGCGCCGACCGCATCGAGAACGGCGCCGAGGGGGTGATCGCCACCAGCGGATCGACCACCTTCAACTTCGGCGCGGGAAACAACAGCTTCGCCAACGCCGGGCGCCTGATCGTCGACCGCCAGTCGGGCGCGGGCACGCTGACCATGACCGGCCTCGCCGAGTTCGAGAACTCGGGCGTGATCCTGCTGGGCTCGGTGTTCAACGCGGGCGGCGCCACGGGCACGCAATCGGACGGCCAGACCAACGACCGGCTGATCGCCCAGGGCGTCGACTTCAACGGCGCGGAAGGCAGCCGCATCGTCATGGACGTGGCCCTGGGGTCCGTCACCCAGGCCGGCTGCTCCACCCCGACCGCGGCCGATTGCGTGGACTTCACCGGCGGGACGACCACGGGCACGACGCTGCTGACCCTCAACAACGCGGGTTTTGGAGGCGGGGTCCTGAACGAGGGCATCACCCTGATCGCCGGCTCGACGGAAGCGGGAGCCTTCGTGCTCGATCCCGCCTCGGACAGCTACCGGAACACCTCGCTGGGCGGGGCGGTGCAGAACGGGCTGGCGGCCTACCGGCTGGTCTATGACGAGGACGGCCAGCGCCACATGCTGGTGGGGACGCTGGCGGACGAGGCCTTCCAGCCGGCGACCTTCGCGGCGCTGGCGCAGGAGACCTGGCGCGCCACCACCGGCGGCCTGCTGGAGCGCCAGGCGGACCTGCGCGCCGCGCCCGGCGGGCTCCAGTCCGGCAATGGCCTGTGGGGCCGCGTCGGCGGCGGCGTCAGCGAGCGCGACGTGTCTTCGTCCTTCCAGGGCGGGACCTACGATGTCGGCCACAAGCAGAAGACCGCCCATCTGATCGCCGGCGCCGACCTGCTGTCGGCCTCCAGCCAGGAGAGCGCCTGGGTGTTCGGCGCCATGCTCGGCTTCGTGCGCAGCGAGGCGGAGTATGACCTTACGCCCACCGAGCTGATCTCCAGCGGCTTCACTGGCGGCCTCTACGCCAGCTACCTGGCCGGGCCGCTGTTCGTGGACGCCGTGGTCAACGCCAACCGCCTGGACCTGCGCACCGACCTGCCCAACCTGGCGTTCGACACCGGCGTGAAGCTGACGCAGGAGGTGGAATCCCTCGGCGCCCAGGTCGAGGCGGGCTGGCGCGTGCCGCTGGCCGAGGGCTTGTTCGTCGAGCCGCTCGCCGGCGTCTCCTACGTCGAGACGAACATCGAGGACGTCGACCTGCCGGGCGGCGCCGGATCGTTCGGCTTCGACGACAGCTACAAGAGCGTGCGCTATGGCGCGGGCCTGCGGCTTGGCATGGACAGCCGGCTGATGGGCCTGGCCGCCGGCTACAGCCTGACCGGCCGCTACTGGAACGAGAGCGAGGGCGAGAGCGCCGTGGCCGTGCGCATGCCGGACGACGCGGTGTTCGCGCTGGCCGACGACTTCAGCGGCGACTTCGGCGAACTGGCCGCCAGCGTCAACCTCCACAGCGCCGACGGCGGCCTCTCCGGCTTCGTCACCTTGGGCGGCAGGTTCGCCGACGACTACCGCGCCGCCACCGGCTCGGCCGGCGTTCGCCTGCGCTGGTAGCCAATCCCCCGGTTTCGGTCCCCTCTGGAACCGGACAACTCAAGGCGGCGGGTCGTCGAGCCCCGCCGCCCTTTTCTTCTCCGCAGCAAACGCGATGGAACTCCGACACCTTCGCTACTTTCTAGCCGTCGCGGAGGAACTGCACTTCACTCGCGCGGCGGAACGACTCGGAATCGAGCAGTCGCCGCTGAGCCGCCATATCCGCGATCTCGAAGGGCAGCTCGGCGCGCGCCTGTTCCATCGTCAGCGTCGACATGTGTCGCTCACCACAGCCGGCGAGCACTTCAGGTGTGATGTCCGCCGGCTGCTGATCGATCTCCACGCCTCTGTCGCCAGCGTTCGATCGCTGGCCCGCGGGGCCGCGCCCTTTCGGCTCGGGGTAGCTGAAGCGGCGGCCGCGCCGGCCCTCGCGCGCCTGCTGCGGCTATGCCGTGAGAGCGACCCGCCGATCGCCATTCAACTTGTCGAACTCCCCTTAACGGATCTGTCCGTCATGGTGGAGAGCGGCGCGCTCGAAGCCGCCCTGACGCTGTCGATCCCCTCGGGCGGCGGGCTGAAGTGCCACGTCACCTGGCGCGACCCGTTTGACCTTCTCGTTCCGCCCGACCACCCCATGAGCCGCCAGAGCGTGGGGCGCTGGGCAGACTTGACGGCCGAAACGTGGGTTCTTCCCGATCCCGTGAGCCTGCGGGGCTTGGCCATTCAAGTTGAGGCGCTGCTTGCAACGCATTCGATCAGCGTGACGGAGGTGCGGCGCGCGGCCCACGCGGCCACGGTGATGAGCCTTGTGGCGAGCGGCGCGGGCGTGGCCCTCCTGCCCACCCTGCTCTGCCAGCCCGCCGTGGACGTCGTCCGCCTGCCGCTGGAGGGCCCTGGGGCTGACGCCGCCACCTACCTCATCTACCGCGAGGACGATCATTCAGCCCTGCTCAAGCGGGTCCGCGTCCATGCGGCCGCGGCCGGTCAGCGCCCTGCGGAGTCATAGGGGGCAAGCGCCAGGTCGCGGCTGACCAACACGCGCAGCGGATATCCCGGCCGCACCGTGATCGTCGGCTTCACGTCCAGATTGCGACGGGTCAGCGCCTGGCCCACTTCGTTGACGCTCTCCTGAAGGCTGTCGCGTCCGGCGATGATGACGCGGTCGCCGGAGCCAGAGGTATTGGGCGCGGCAAGCTCCGCGCCGATGCCGAGCAGGGAGGACAGGACCGCGCCGGCGGCGAGACGGCCCCAGTGGCGATCCACCTCGTCCGCCACGCCGGCGAAGCCGGCTCCGTCGGTCGCCGGCATCCGGTCCAGGATGATGGAATCGCCGTTGGGCAGGATCAGGCGGGTCCAGACGACAAGCGCCCTCTCCTCACCAAAGCCGACTTCGGAATCGTAGGTCCCCAGCAGACGCGAACCCTGCGGGATCAGCAGCGAACTTCCGGTGACGGTATCGAACACCGAGGCGGTGACGGTCGCGATCACCTGACCGGGCAGATCGGAATTCAGGCCCGTGAGCAAGGCGGCCGGGATGATCGTGCCGGCCATCACGGTGTTCGGCTTGGCCGGTTCCAGGCGGTGTGCGGCGGCCGTCTCGTTGTCGGCGGGCGCGGACAAGAAGGCGTCCCGCCGAGAAGGTTCGGCGCTTGGCGCGGCGGCCGGAGGGGCGATCAGCGGGGCCCCGGCGGGCATGGGCGCCTGGGCGGGCGACGGACCTTGCTTGGCCAAGGCGATCAAGGGCGACGCGATGGCGTCTTGGCGCTCCTTGCTCCGCTGCTGACGGGCGGCTTCGGCGGCTGCTGCGGCGGAACTCACGCCCCCAGTCGTCGCCGCTTCCATGCGGCCTTCGGCCTGCGCATTGAGGATCGGCGCGCCGAGGTCGCCCGGCAACGGCGGGCCGAGGACCGGCGGCGTGTCCGGCGACGGTGGAAGGCCAGCGTAATCGCGCGGCAGGACCGCGAGTCCCTCCGCGGACGGTTTGCGGTCGGTCGAGTAGAGCTGCTCCGGCTCGCGCGCGGAGCGGTCAGCGGGCCGCAACGCCCACATGGCGCCGCTGAACACCGCCAGCCCGGCGGCCCCGAGCAATGCGGCCAGCGCCTTGCGGGATAGGCGAGTGACGGGCCTCGGCTTGGCGCGCAGGGTGAGGGTCTCGGGTTCCTCCTTGGGCATGGTCATAGGCCGAACCACCGCCGCTTGCGCCCATCGGTGCGCTCGATGCGGACGACCTGCTGATCGTCGGCGCCAAGACGCAACTCGGCGGCCGCGAACAGGCCGTCGACGACGTAGTAGGGCGCCCGGACCCGATAGTTGACGAGCTGGGCGGTCCCGTCGGCTCCGATGACGAACAGCGGCGGCATCTCGCCTTGGGCGATCCCGGCCGGGAAACGGATATAGACCTTCTCACCGTCGTCGAAGGCGAGCGTCGGCCGCCAGGGCGCATCGTCGCCGCTGACCCTGTAGCGAAAGCGAAGGCGCTCGACGGCGACGCCGTCGGCAACGGGAGCGGCGGTCTGCGCCCTGGCCTGGCGATTGCGCAGCGCCATCAGCTCGTCCTGCGGATAGCTCCACGCTACAGATGCCATCCAGGCGGACGACCTCGCCGTCAGTTCGAGGTGGTAAGTTCGCCGGTCGGTATAGATCAGCAGGTTGGTGGTCAGATCGGCGCGCGTGGGTTTGACCAAGACATGCACCTGCTCACCGTCGGGCGACCCGCTGACCGTGTCGCCGATCACCCAACGCGTGGTGTCGCCAGCGGACACGGCGTTGAGGGTCTCGCCGGGCTCCAGCGCGATGTCGGTGACTTTGCCGGGGCTCGTGTAGAGCTGATAGAGGGCGCCGGCGCTGTAGGGCCAGACCTGCACCGCGTTGAGGAAACCGTCGCGCTGCGGTTCGACGCGGGCGGCCTCGCGGGCGCTGGCGATGCGCTTGGCCGGGCGCGCCTGAGCGTCTCGCGGCGCGGCCAGCGGCTTGAGCTGGCCGGGCAGCGGCAAGGGCTCTGGAATGACCACCACCTCGACGGGCGCCGGTGGCGCGGTCAAGGCGACGGGCTCGGGCGCCGCCGGCGCGTCAAAGGCGATCTGCGGCGGCGGGGCGGCCTTGCTCGCGCAGCTCGCCAAGGCGAGCGTCGCTGCGCTGGTGAGGAGAAGTCGAAGGGTCATGGGCGGTCTCCCGAGGGCCCGCCGGCGCCGAGTTCACGACTCCAGTTCAGGCCGTTGACGTAGATGCCGAGGGGGTTCTTGCGCAGAGCCTCCGTCGTGCGGGGCGTCTCGACGACGACGGAGACGATGGCGGTCCAGCGCTCAGTAGCGGCAAGCGCGCCATCGACGTAGCGGCGCTCGACCCAGCGGATTTGGAAGCTGTCAGCCGAGGCCCGCACGACGCTGGTGACTTCAACGGCGACGGACGTGCGGCCGACCTGGCCGAACGGGTCTTCGGCGCGGGCATACTCGTTGAGGGCGAGTGCGCCGCGGTCGGTGGTGAAGTCGTAGGCTTGCAGCCAGTTCTGCCGCACCACGACCGGGTCGATGGGCAGCGCGCGCACATCCTTGATGAACTGCGCCAGATGAAAGGCGATCTGGGCGTTGCTCGGCCGGTAGGTCTCGGTCGCCGCGCCCACCGCCCGCACCTGGCCGGCCTTGTCGACCTCGACGACGTAGGGCGTGACGGTTGAGCGTCCGGCCTGCCAGACGAGGCCAGCCCCGGTCACGCAGGTCAGGGCCAGGCAGCCGAAGGCCATCAGCCGCCAGCTGCGGGCCTGGACGCGGGCAGCGCCGAGGCGCTCGTCCCACGCCTGGGCGGCCTTTTGGTAGGGCGTCACCGGCTCTGGCGACGGGCCGTAGCTGACGGCGGCGCGTCGAAATCGCATGTCAGGTCTCCGGGTCGTTCAAGGTGGGTGAAGCGCCGGAACCGCCGTGGTCGCCGGAGCGCAGGGTGTGGAGGGCGACGGAGGCGCCATGTCCGGCATGGCCGCCCCGGCGACCGAGGCGCGCCGCCCAGGCCGGGGCCTCGCCGGACTCAGCCGCGGCTGTTCCGCCACCTCCGCCCAGCCGGGCTCGCGGGGCGGCGGCCCCCGCGCGAGCGACGCCGCCCAGGCCCGCGCCAACGGCGCGCAGGCCGCTGTGGCCGGCCGCCCCGTTCGCGTAGGCCGCGCGGGCCCTGCCAGCGAGATTGGCGGCGGCCTGGGTGTCGCGGCTGGCGGTGCGGGCGACGAAGCGGCCGCCAGCCACGGCCCCGGCGCCCCCGGCGACAACGAGACCCGCGCCGGCCGCGGTCGCCCCGACCGCCGCGCCGGCGCCGAGCTGGGGCGCGCCCG
Organism: uncultured Caulobacter sp.; assembly: GCA_964579695.1. GTDB lineage: Bacteria > Pseudomonadota > Alphaproteobacteria > Caulobacterales > Caulobacteraceae > Caulobacter. Next base: position 116,185 of record CAZOHI010000002.1, read on the forward strand.
AGATCAGGCCGCCGGCCATGATTGGGCCGAAGATGCCCAGCGCCAGCATGGTCAGCGAGCCCAGCATGATGGCCAGGACCTGGTCCATGTCCGGCTCGGCGCCGGGCGCGCTGGCGAACTCGTCGAACAGGCCCGAGCCGATGCCGACGATGACGGCCAGGACGAGGATCTTCACGCCCGAGGCCATGACGTTGCCCAGCACCTTCTCGGCCAGGAAGGCGGTCTTGTTCCACAGCGCGAAGGGCACGAGGACGAAGCCGGCCAGGGTGGTCAGCTTGAACTCGATGACGGCGACGAAGACCTGGATGGCGAGGACGAAGAAGGAGACGATGACCACCACCCAGGCGATCAGCAGCACGGCGATCATGTCGATGTTGGAGAAGACGTCGGGGAAGCCCGACAGCCGGCCGATCTCGGCCATGATCGGGGCGGCCGCCTCGACACCGACGTGGGCCAGACGCCCCGGCTGCAGCAGCTCGCCCTCGGCCAGCCCCGAACCGGAGGCCGTCAGGCCGAGCCCGGCGAAGGAGCGGAAGATGATCGCCGCCAGGGCGTTGAAGTTGGAGATGATGAAGGCGAAGGCGCCGACGTAGAGCACCTTCTTGATGAGGCGGGCAAGGACGTCGTCGGCCCCGCCCATCGCCCAGAAGAGGCTCGCCAGGGTCATGTCGATGACGATGAGGGTGGCCGCCAGCCACGCCACCTCGCCGCCGACCAGGCCAAAGCCGGAATCGATGTAGCGCGAGAAGGTGTCGGTGAAGCGGTCGATGACGGCGACGTCGTCCATGATCTGCCCCTACCGATCCGGCTGCGAGGGGAAGGGATCGACGGGCTGGGCCTGATAGCCGCCGCCGGTCCCCATGAAACGGCGGCGGGCCGCCTCGCTGGCGGCCGCACACAAGACCGGGGTGGCGGCGGGCGCATCGGCCCGGCAGGCGTCACGCACCGCGTTCAGCTCCTCGCGGTCGGCCGCCAGGCGCGCCACGACGTCTTCGCTCGGGGCGGGGCGCGCGGGGATGGCCTGGGGGCCCGGCGCCGGTGTCGGCCGCTGGTCGCAGCCGGCCGCGAGCGCGGCGACGGCGGCGAGGCTGAGAAGCGCCCTCACCGTCCGCCCTCCCGGAACGCCTGCACCGGCGCCGGCGTGTAGGTTCCCGTGCCCTTGAACCGCTCGCGCCGGGCGCGGGTCCGCTCGTCGGCGGCCAGGGCGCGGGCGGCTTCCGAGGCGGCGGCGCGGTCCTGGGCGAGTTGGAGCTGCTGGCCCTGCATCGCCTGCTTGGCTTGCAAGGCGAGGAGTTCGTTGGTCGCCTGCACGGCCTGGAGCAGGCCGACCGCCGACTGGCTGCGGCCGGACAGGTCGGCCAGCACCGCCTCGTCGCGGCCGATGGCGGCGGCGACCTGCGACTGCATCTGCATGGTGGTGCGCAGCGCCGCCAACGAGGCGGTCCAGCGTTCGCGGGCCTGGGCCGCCATCGCCTGGCCGTCGGTCCCGGCGGCCGTGGTCGCCGGATAGAGCTGGTCGAACTGGCCGTCCAGGCGGCCGATGTCGAAGGTCAGGCCCTGGGCTTGGCCGATCAGCGCTTGAGTCTCAGCGAGGTTGGCGCGCAGCTCGGCCAGCGCCGAGACGTCGAGGCTGGTGAGGTTCTTGGCCCCCTGCATCAGCATCTGGGCCTCGTTCTGGAGCGAGCGGATCTGATTGTTGACCTGCTCCAGCGCCCGGGCCGCCTGGAGGACGTTCTGGGCGTAGTTGGTCGGGTCATAGACGATGCCGGCGGCCAAGGCCGGCGCGGCGACGGCCAGGCTGACGACGGCGGCGACGCCGGCCAGCCAACGATGACGGGTCATGGGGTGGTCTCCTTCTGCGGGTCGGGGGTGGCGATGAGGTCGGCGGCCCAGGCAAGGCCCCGCCGGCGCAGCCAGGCGGGGGCGAAGGGCTCGGGATCGGCTTCGGCCGCGAGGGCGTCGATCAGGGCATGGTCGGCTGGAGTCGAGGCGGCGGCGAAGGCCAGGGCGATGGGACCTAAGCCCAGCTCGAACACGCGATGGCCGAGCGGCGATTGCAGGTAGTAGTCGCGCTTGGGCTGGGCGTGGGCGATCAGTTCGATCTGCCGCGCATTGAGGCCGAAGCCCTCGTAGATCGGCCGAAGCTGCGGCTCGGTCGCCTGGGGGGAAGGCAGGAAGATGCGGCTCGGGCAGCTCTCGACCACGGCGGGGGCAATGGCCGAGCGCTGGATGTCCGCCAGCGACTGGGTGGCGAAGACGACGGCGACGTTCTTCTTGCGCAGGGTCTTCAGCCACTCGCGGATGCGCGCGGCGAACAGCGGATCGTCGAGGAACACCCAGGCTTCGTCGAGGATCAACAGCGCCGGCCGGCCGTCGAAGCCTTCGTCCAGGCGGTGGAAGAGATAACCCAGCACCGCCGCCGCCAGGGCCGGCGAGCGCATCAAGTCCTCCATCTCGAAAGCTTGCAGCGCGCCGAGGCGAAGGGCTTCGTCCTCGGCGTCGAGCAGCCGGCCGAAGGGACCGGCCACGGTGTAGGGCGCCAGCGCCTGGCGCAGCCGGTTGGACTGCAACAGGATGGACAGGCCCGTCAGCGTGCGTTCGCCGGCTGGGGCCGAGGCCAGGCTGTTGAGGGCCGACCAGACCGCATCCTTGACCTCGGGCACCAGCTCGACGCCTTCGCGCAGCAGGAGCCCCTGCACCCATTCGGCCGCCCAGGCGCGCGTAGCCGGATCGTCGATGCCGCACAGCGGCTGGAAGGTCAGGCCGCCGTCCAGGCCCAGGTCGTGATGCGCGCCGCCGAGCCCGAGCAGGGTGGCGCGGATCGAGCCGCCTTTGTCGAAAACGGTGATCTGCGCATCGGCGTATTTGCGGAACTGCAAGACCAGGGTGGCGAGCAGCACCGACTTGCCGGCGCCCGTCGGCCCGACGATCAGGGTGTGGCCGACGTCGCCGACATGGGTGGTCAGCCGGAACGGGGTCGAGCCCTCGGTGCGGGTGATGAGCAGCGGCGGGCCATCCAGATGGGCGTTGCGCTCGGGCCCGGCCCACACCGCCGAGACCGGCATCAGGTGGGCGAGGTTGAGGGTCGAGACGACCGGCTGGCGGACGTTGGCGTAGAGGTGGCCGGGCAACGACGACAGCCAGGCTTCGACGGCGTTCAGGGTCTCGGGCGCGGTGACGAACCCGCGGCCCTGGATGACCTGTTCGGCCAGACGCAGGCGCTCGTCGGCGATCTGGGCGTCCTCGTCCCAGACCGTCACCGTGGCGGTGACGTAGCCGAAGCCAACCGCGTCGGAGCCGAGGTCCTGCAACGCCTCGTCGGCGTCGGCCGCCTTGTTGGCGGCGTCGCTATCCACCAGCGGGCTTTCCTGCTGGAAGATGGTCTCGCGCAGCAGGGTGACGACGCCCTTGCGCTTGGCGAACCATTGCCTGCGGCGCTTGCCCAGCTCGCGCTCGGCCTCGGCCTTGTCGAGGCAGAGGAACCGGACCACCCAGCGATAGGGGAAGGCCAGGCGGTTGAGGTCGTCGAGCAGGCCGGGCCAGGTCGAGGTCGGAAACCCCCGCACGGTAAGGGTGCGCAGATGCGCGGTCCCCAGCATGGGGGCCAGGCCCGCCGTAAGCGGTGCGTCGGCCAGCAGGGCGTCGAGGTGGAAGGGGATTTCGGGGACGGCGACCGGATGGCGGCGGGTCGAGACGGTGTCGTGGAGGTAGGTCAGGGTCTCTTCGTCGGAGAGCCAGCCGAACTCCGGCAGCACGCCCTCCAAGAGTCCGGCCAGGCGCTCGGTAGCCTCGACGAAGCGGTCGCGCTGGTCGCGCCAGTTGACCCCTCGGGGTGCCGTGGACTCGAACAATAGGCTGGCGGCCTTGGCCTGGGCCTCCTCCGGCGGCAGGCACGCCAACGTGAGGCGATAGACGCTCTCAAAGAGGTCGCCGCTGTCGTCGAAGGCGGCTCGGCGCTCCTCGTCAACCAGCCACGACAGCGGATCGGGAAAGCTGGCCGAGGGATATGGCGCCGCCGGCCGGCGCTCGGCTTCCACGAACAGCGCCCAGCCGGAGCCGAGGCGCTTGAGGGCGTTGTTCAGCCGGGCCGAGACCGCGACCAACTCGCCCTCGGTGGCGCTGTCGAGGTCGGGGCCGCGGAAGCGGGCGGTGCGCTGGAAGGAGCCGTCCTTGTTCAGCACCACGCCCGGCGCGACCAGGCCGGCCCAGGGCAGCCAGTCGGCGAGGGCGGCGGGACGCTTGCGGTACTCGGCCAGGTTCAGCATCGCCTCACGCCTCCAGGAAGGCGCGGTGCTTCACATGGCGGGTGAAGACCTCGACGAAGTGGGGATCGGCCCGCGCGCCCAGGACGGCCAGCGCATGGCCGACGATCCAGAGCAGTCCGCCGGCGATCCAGAGCTGGAGCCCGACGCCGACGGCGGCGGCCAGGGTGCCGACGACGATGGCCAGCGGCCGCGGCGCGCCGCCGAGCAGGATCGGCTCGGTCAGCGAGCGATGCAGCGGAACCTCGAAGCCATCAGGCGTATGGGCCGTCATCAGACCACAGCCCCGCCGGCGAAGGAGAAGAAGGACAGGAAGAAGCTGGAGGCCGCGAAGGCGATGGAGAGGCCGAAGACGATCTGGATTAGCTTGCGAAAGCCGCCGGAGCTGTCGCCGAAAGCCAGGGTCAGGCCCGTGATGATGATAATGATGACGGCGATGATCTTGGCGACGGGACCCTGGATGGACTCCAGGATTTGCTCCAGCGGCCCTTCCCAGGGCATCGAGGAGCCGGCAGCCAGCGCCTCGCCGGGCAGGACGGTGAGAAGCGCAACCGCGCCGATCAGCAAAGCCGCCGATCCGCCCTTGCGCCAATCCGCATTTCCGTAAATCCGCTTTGCCGTCATGGCGCATCTCCGCTTTCAGAGGTGAGGGGTTCGAGGCGGTAGCCGTCGGCCGTCAGGCCGGTGACGCGGGCGATCTCGCGCACGCGGCGCTCGGCGCCGCGCCCGGCGATGAACACCACCACGTCAACCGCCTCGGCGATCAGGGCGCGGGGCACGGTGACGACGGCTTCCTGGATGAGCTGTTCGAGCCGGTGCAGGGCGCCCAGGGCCGAGCCGGCGTGGACGGTGGCGACGCCGCCGGGGTGGCCCGTGCCCCAGGCTTTCAGGAGGTCGAGGGCCTCGGCCCCGCGCACTTCGCCGATAACGATGCGGTCGGGGCGCAGGCGCAGCGTCGAGCGCACCAGCTCGGCCATCGACGCGATCCCCGGCTTGGTGCGCAGCGGCACCTGATCGTCGGACAGCGACTGAAGCTCGCGGGTGTCTTCGAGGATGATGACCCGGTCGCCGGTGGCGGCGATCTCGTCGAGCAGGGCGTTGGCCAGGGTGGTCTTGCCGGTCGAGGTCCCGCCGGCGATGACGATGTTGGCGCGCGAGCGCACGGCCCCACGCAGCCAGGCGGCCGCTCCCGGCGCCAGGATGCCGTCCTCGACATAGCGGTCCAGGGTGAAGACCAGGCTCGCCTTCTTGCGGATGGCGAAGATCGGGGCCGGCACGACGGGCGGCAGCAGGCCCTCGAACCGCTCGCCGCTCTGCGGCAGCTCGGCCGAGAGCAGCGGCGCGCCGCTATGGACCTCGACGCCGACATGGTGCGCGACCACCTCGATGATCCGGCGCGCGTCGGCGGGGGTGATGGTGAGGCCGGTGGGCGCGCGCCCGACCGACAGTCGGTCCGTCCACAGCGTCCCGTCCGGGTTCAGCAGGACCTCGACCACGTCGGGGTCCTCCAGCGCGCCGGCTACGGCGGGGCCCAGCGCCGTGCGCAGCATCTTCACTTGGCGGGCGGCGGCGATGTCGGCTGGCGCGCTCATGGGGCGGCCCTTTCCGCCTCGTCTTCCAGATGGAAGAAGCGGCCCTGATCGGGGAAGATTTCCTGATGGACCTCGCGCACCAGGCTGCGGTCCTGTTGCAGCCGGCGAGCGAGCTGCTCGACGAACTGGCGGAAGCGTTCGCGCCCCTGCGCCGCCGCCGCCTCCTGATGGGCGGCCGGGATCGGCGCGCTGACGGTCAGCGTATGGCGCACGAACAGGGCCACCGTCTCGATCAGGATCGTCTGATCGCGCTCGACCCGCTCATATTGCCGGGTGAGCTTGTCGAGCCGCTTGGCGATGGCGGCCTCGCGGCGGTCGGCCGCGTCCGGCGACAGGTAGGAGGCCAGTGCGGCGGCGACGATCTCGGACTTCGACAGGCCGCTGGTGGCGGCCAGGCGGCTGACCCGGTCGAAGTGGTCGCGCTCCAGGAAGGTGTTGAGGCGCACGCGGGTCACAGGACGATCCCGTCGTCAGGATCGAGCGCGGCGAGCCGTGCGGCCCGCTGCATGGCGGGGTCGGGCGCGGCGGCGTCATCCACGTCGTCGTCGAGCAGCGCGAACTCGCTGGCGGCCGCCGGCTCGGGCGCGGCGGTCGGGGGCACCTCAAGCTCGGGCTGCTGGCGCGGGCCGCCCTCATCGACGGGCCCGCCGGCCAAGCTGAGAGCGTCCGCGAAGGCCGGCGCGATCTTCGGCGCATCGGACCAGTCGTCGGGCCTCGCCGCGGGGCGGTCGCGGTAGGCACCGCGGGCCAGCGTCGGCGGCGGCAGCACGCGGCCGGTGAAGTTGGCGTCTTCGAAGTAGCGCAGCTTGCTGGCGCGCGCGGGCGGCCAGCCGGAGACCATGACGATCTCCTCGCCAGGCGGGAGCTGCATCACCTCGCCGGGGGTGAGGAGTTGGCGGGCCGTCTCCTGGCGGCTGACCATCAGGTGCCCGAGCCAGGGCGACAGGCGATGACCGGCGTAGTTGCGCTGGGCGCGCAGCTCGGTGGCGGTGCCGAGCGCGTCGGAGATGCGCTTGGCGGTGCGTTCGTCGTTGGTGGCGAACGTCACCCGCACATGGCAGTTGTCGAGGATGGCGTTGTTGGGCCCATACGCCTTCTCGATCTGATTGAGGCTCTGGGCGATGAGGAAGGCGCGCAGGCCATAGCCGGCCATGAAGGCCAGCGCCGACTCGAAGAAGTCGAGGCGGCCGAGCGCCGGGAACTCGTCGAGCATCAGCAGCACCTGGCGCCCGCCTTTGCCGCGCGCTTCCAGGCTTTCGGTGAGGCGGCGGCCGATCTGGTTGAGGATCAGGCGGATCAGCGGCTTGGTGCGCGAGATGTCGGAGGGCGGCACAACCAGATAGAGGCTGACCGGATGGTCCGCGCCGATTAGGTCGGCGATGCGCCAGTCACAGCGCGAGGTGACGGCTGCGACGGTGGGATCGCGGTAGAGACCCAGGAAGCTCATGGCGGTGGAGAGCACGCCCGAGCGCTCGTTCTCGGACTTGTTGAGCACCTCGCGGGCGGCGCCGGCGACGACGGGATGAACCCCCCGCGGCCCCAGGTGGGCCGTAGTCATCATTACCTTCAAGGTCCGGTCGAAGGCGCGGGCCGGATCGGAGAGGAAGTTCGCCACCCCGCGCAGGGTCTTGTCGTCCTCGGCGTAGAGGACGTGGAGGATGGCCCCGACCAACAGCGCGTGGCTGGTCTTTTCCCAATGGTTGCGCTTTTCGATCGAGCCTTCCGGGTCGACCAGCACATCGGCGATGTTCTGGACGTCGCGCACCTCATGGTCGCCGCGGCGCACTTCGAGCAGCGGGTTGTACGCGGCCGAGGCGGGGTCGGTCGGGTTGAACAGCAGGCAATGGGAGACGCGCGCGCGCCAGCCGGCGGTCAGCGTCCAGTTCTCGCCCTTGATGTCGTGGATGACGGCGCTGCCCGGCCAGGTCAGCAGGGTCGGGACCACCAGGCCGACGCCCTTGCCGCTGCGGGTGGGGGCGAAGGCCATGACGTGTTCCGGACCGTCGTGGCGCAGGTAGCGCTCGTCGACCTTCCCTAAGAACACGCCGGCCGGCCGAAAGAGGCCGGCGCGGCGCAGGTCGCGCGGGCTCGCCCAGCGGGCCGAGCCGTAGGTGGTGACCAGGCGCGACCGCCGCGCCCGCCACACCGATCCGATTACCGCCGAGGCTGCGCCGAGCAGCCCGCCGGTGGCCGCAATGGTTCCGGCGCGATCGAATATCTCAGGCGCATAGGCGCCGTAGGCGAACCACCAGACGAACAGCAGCCAGGGCCGATAGATCGGGTAGCCGTCGGCGTGAAACCAGGGGACGCCGAGCTGGGCCTGATGGCCGAGCTGGCCGGCCGCCCATTGGGTGGCGACCCAGACGGCGGCGACCGCGATCGCCAACACCACGAAGATCTGACCGACAAGGATCTTGGTCGGGGTCATCCGACACTCACGCTACCGACGCGACAACACACGCGTGAGGTGAAAAATCGCGTCTGGCGCGCGGCCGCCACAAGGCCGGCGAATGTCTTAGTCAGACGCAGGACCGAGTAGCCCAAGGTTCCGCCAAGACCAGCCAGCACAGGCGGGTTCGGGCGTGCCTACTTATTCTTCGCGTCTTCAGACGGCTGGCCGCGTGAGCGCCCGATCGTCCAGCTCACGTCGCCGCCGTCGCGCACCAGGCCGGATACCGACTGGCCCAGCCGACGTTCGAGCATCAGCCGCCAGGGGATGAGGTTGAAGCCGAGCCCGTCGCCCAGCATGGCGAAGCGGCCGCGGATCGGCGCCTTAGCTACGGCGCCCAGCGCCGAGCCGCCTCCGACCGGCGGCCCCGCCTCCGCCCGGAGGCCGCTCGGGCGGGTGGTGCGCACGACATCGCTCTACGCCGCGACGGGCGGAAACGACCAAAGCATCGACAGCGGCAGGGCGATCTTGCCCTCCCCGAAGGAAAGCACCTGGTCTCCGAGGTAAAAGACGAAGCCGCCCGTGCGATAGGCCCGCCCCGGCCCTTCTCGACGGAACCAGTCGATGTGCCGGAAGTCCTCTGCGCCTACGCTGGCCGCCGCTTTCATCTCGAACAGCGCCAATAGCTTGCCTGGCGCCTCGGCGACGATGTCGATCTCGCGCTGATCGTGACGCCAGTGATAAAGGCGCCAGCGTTTGCTCAGGAACGGCAGCGACTTTTCCAGCTCGATGAAGACGTAGCTTTCAAACACATGACCCAGCGCGGCCGCATCGGCGCCCACGCCAAAGCTGCTCGCATCCTCGCCGCGCAGGGCTGTCGCACAGCCGGTGTCGAGAAAGTGGAGCTTCGGCGCCTTGATTTCCCGCTTGGCCCCCGAGGCGGTCCAGGCGCCGAGCCGGTGGATGATGCCCAATCGGGTGAGCACGTCGAGATAGTCGCCCACCGTCTCTTTGCGGGCGCCCAAGGTTTTGCAGAGCGTGGCGATGTTGAGTTCCTCGCCGGTCCGAACGGCCACCTGGTCGATCAAGCGGCGCAAAACGTCAGGCTTGCGGATGTCGGCCACCGCTCCCACGTCGCGTTCGATGACGCTGTCGAGATAGTTGGCGTATCGGTCCATCCGTTGGGAATCGGCGAGGCCGCGGATTTCAGGAAATCCGCCGCGGACGATCAAGTCGATGGCGTCCGCTCGTGCGGCCTTGCGGGGCCGGGGCAGCGTGGTCAGGACGGCCGTGGGGTCGGCTGCGACAGCGTCGAGGAGCCGAAAGGGACCCGCTCCCAGACTTTCGGCAGCGCTGAGCGGGCGCAACGTCAGCGTGGCGACGCGCCCGGCCAGGGAATCGAGCGCCTTCGGCATGGTGAAGATGTCCGATGAGCCGGTCAGGATATACTGGCCCGGACGCCGATCCGCATCGACCAGGCGCTTGAGGGCCAGCGTGATCGCGGGCAGGCGTTGCACCTCGTCGAGAACGACCGGCTTTGCGGCGCCCTTGGATTGCTCGGCGAGGAGTTGAAGCTGGCCGAAGGCGTCGGCTTCAAGCGCCGCTCTGGCGGCGTCATCGTCCAAGGTCAGATAGGCGGCGCTGGCGATCAGGTCCCTGACCAGCGTTGTCTTGCCGACCTGGCGGGGTCCAACGAGGTTGACAAGGCGGTTGGCGGCCAGGGCCGCTTCGATCTTCGCCGTGAGATGTCGCGCCAGAATCATTGCCGTCGTCTCCTCGGAGGACGCTACGCCGCTCCGCGCAAAAAGGCTATTAGGGGGCTCGCAGAAAGACTATTAGTGGTCTCGCAAAAAGGCTATTAGAGTTCTCGGAAGGAGGCGATTAGCCCCCTTGGTTCAATGGCATCCGTCCTCCGGACGTCGTTTAGACCGCTGGCGCCCGCGTGCGCCCAAACGACCAGTTCACGTCACCCCCGGCTCGAACGACCCCGGCGACCGACTGGCCCAGGCGCCGTTCGAGCACCGGCCGCCAGGGAACGAGGCTGAACCCCACGCCGTCGTCGAGCATGGCGAAGCGGCCGCTGACGAGCTGGAGCTGGCGGCGATAGACGCCGCGGACCTCGCCGCCCTCCGTGAGCGGCCGATGCTTCAGGCCGGTGTCAGCGACGATGGCCTCGGCGGTCTGGACCAGCTCGCGGCCGCGCAGCGCAGCCAGCAGGTTGCGGGTAAGCCGCACATAATCGCCCTGCCGCTGCGCCAGCCCTTCGGCGATCAGCGTCTCGCGCCGCTGTTCCAGCGCGCCGGCGACCTCGGCCCCGAAGCCGGTGGCGGCGGGGCGCGTCCCGTCGAGCAGCGCCCGGTCGAGCCAAGTCGCGCCGATCGCCCGCGCCTGCGCCTGGACCGGGACATGGCACAGCACCTCGGCGCGGACGCCGCCGAGCCGGCCGGCGTCATGGGCGGCGGCCCGGGCCAGGAAGTCAGGCGGGATGCGCCAGCGGGCGGCGTCCAGCCGGTCGGCGGCGCCAGCACGGCGCAGGGCCTCCAGCCGCCGGACGTGGGCGGCGACATAGGCTTCGGGATCGTCGCCGCTGCGGGCTTCGGCGCGGGCGATCTGCAAATGCTGGTCGGGACGATAGACGCGGTCCGCCCCCGCCAGTTCGGCGATGGTGCGGTCGGCCGGCCGCGCGGCCGGGGCGGCGGCGCGCACCGCGACCACGGCGCCCGTTGGATAGTCGGCGAGGTCCGCGCCGGCCGGCAGGGCGACATAGCGAGCCCGACCGTCGATCCCGTCGACTACCAGGTAGCCACGGTCGGTCAGCTCGTCGGCCAGGCCCTTGGCGGCGACCTTGCCGACCACCTCGCCGGGCGCGGCCGCGTCGAACACCTCCAGCGGGCGAGGCTCGCCGATGGCGCTCTGCATGGTGCGGATGATGTCGCCGCGCTCACCCATCTCGCGCAGCACCCGCTCGGCGTTGGGCCGCAAGGTCCAGGCGTTCGGGCCGGCCGGTACGGCGAGGCCGAGGCGCTCCAGCGTTTGCAGCCGGCCGGCAAGTAGCGGGCGGGCGTCGGCCCCGCCCGCGCTCAGGTCGACAACGCCTTCGCGCGCCAGGACGGCGAGACGCCGGTCAAGGCCGGTCCACCGCTCCTGCGCCATCTCCTGTCGCATCCGATCGCGCACTTCGCGCTCGGTCTGCCGCCCCAGCCAGTCGGTGGCGAGCGCGCTGGCGCGCAGGCGCATCCCGTGGGCGATGTAGTCGCGGGCGATGATGAGGTCGGCCCCGGCCGCATCGACGCCGCGCACCACGAGATGGGTGTGCGGGTTGTCGGTGTCCCAGTGATCGACCGCCACCCAGTCGAGGCGCGTGCCAAGGTCGGCTTCGACCTGGCGCATCATGTCGCGGGTGAACCCTTGCAGGTCGCCCAGCTCGGTCGCGTCCTCGGGCGAGACGATGAACCGGAACTGGTGGCGGTCTTCGCGGCCGCGCGCCTCGAACGCCTCGGCGTCGGCCCGGTCCACGTCGGCCGCATACAGCCGCCCCGGCTCGCCGTCGGGCGTCACGCCATCGCGGCGGACATAGCGCAGATGCGCTGCGGTCGACCCCGGCCCGGCCTTGGCCAGCACCACCAGGCGGGCCTTGACCACGACCCGCCGGGCGCGTGGCCCGATCCGGCCGGGAAGCAGCCGGGCGGCCGCCCGGCCCCGGCCGAAGGCGGCCCCGCCGCCCTTGCGGCCGCCGAGCTGAAGCCGCCCGCCCGAGACCGTCTTCTGGCCGGCGGCTAGGACTTGGCTGGTGAAGCGGCGTGGAACCCGCACGCCTTTGCCGCCGCGCTTTGGCTTGCCGGGCCTGGGGCGAAATCGATCATCGTCCCGCTCGCTCATCGCCGAGACTCCAGCGGAGCCCGGCGCAGCCGGTAGGACGAAGCACGGCCGAAGTCGTGCGAATTTCGCCACATGGCGACCGGCGCGGCACGCGGCCTGACCTGGCGCGTGCCGCGCCAACCGACGTGCAGACAAGCCTTTGCGGGGCGCCGCGTGCCGCCGCCTTCTATCTTGCCCTCACCCTCCCCCTGATCCTGAAGGCCCAGGCTCCGGGTGAAAGGGTCAATCGGGCTGCACATCGGAATCCCGCCGCAGCGGCACGAAGAGGCTCACGCTCCCAGCTACGGCGGAGGCGCCTGCATCGGTCGCCAACGGCGTGCGGACAGCGAACAGCGAGGGCTCCGACGGCGGCTGAATGGCCGACGGCGCGGGCGTGGGGCCGCCGATGGCCGGCGAGAGCTTGGCCAGGTAGCGGCGGGTCTCGGCCGGCAGCGGGCGGCCGTCGCGCAGATGATCGTCGAGCCGGCCGGGCCCAGCGTTGTAGGCCGCGAGGAAGGCGGGCGCGCCGTAGCGGTCGTAGAGTTCGCGCAGGTAGGCCGCGCCGGCCAGGACGTTGTCGCGCGGATCGAACGGGTCGGGGCCCAGGCCATAGCGGCCGCGCACCTCGGCGTAGGTGGCCGGCATCACCTGCATCAGGCCGATGGCCCCGGCGTGGGAGACGGCGCGCGGATCGCCGGCGCTCTCGGCGCCCATCACCTGCCAGATTCACGAGGCGGGCAGTCCGAACCGGGCAGCGGCCTCGGCGACATGGTCGCTGACGCTGGCCGCGTTCGCCGGCGCCGCCACGAGCGCGGCGGCGCTCGAGGCGGCCGCCAGGGCCCTCAGCGGGTCCATAGGGCGCGAGCCTCCCCGACGATGAGGCCGGCCGGCGTCGGGCCGAAGTAGCGGCCGTCGAAGGCGGCAGGGTGGTCGCCCGACAGCAGGAAGACTTGATCGGCCGCCAGCGTGCGGCAGCCGCGCCAGGCTGGCAGCGGCTGGCCGAGGCGGTCGCGCGCCAGGGCCTTCGCGGCGGGCCGGCCGCCGATCGTCACCTGTGCGCCCGTGCGGCAGACGGTGTCCCCCGGCCCGGCGGCGATGCGCTTGAGGACCGGGGCGCCGGCCGGCAGGTAGCCGCGCGCATCGGCGAGCCGGGCAGCGTCTGGGGGCAGCGCGGCCAGGACCGGCCGGCCCGGTCCAAGGCGCCGCGCCGGCCGCACCGCATAGAGGCCGATCGGGGCGCTGGGCGTGACGTTGTAGATCAGGCGCGGCGCCGGCGGTGCGAGGCTGGGCCCGGCCAGCAGCGCCAGCGCGCCGGCCGTCGCCAGCAGGACGGTGGCCTGGGCGCGGGTCATGGCGCCACGCGCCGACGGCGCAATTCGGCGGCGTGTTCGGCCGGGCCGTAGGGCCGCGGCTCAAGGTGGGCGGCCAGCCGGTTGTGGGCGGTCTGCCAGTAGGCCGCTGGGGCTTCGGCTGGATCGAGGTCCTGGGCCTCGATGGCGTCGATGAGGGCGAAGGCGCGGCGCACCGGCCCCTCGCCGCGCGCGGACAGCAGCACCTCGGCGCCGGGGTCGACCCCGTCTAACGTGGTGGCCGCCTCGCCGGGCGCGACGGCGCGCAGCACCATCAGTCGCCAGTCCACCGTGCCGTAGTCGCCGGCCCGCCAGTGGACCAGGCCGAACACGGCGCGCGGCGCGAACAGCGCCTGCGCCGTTCGCCGGTCCTGATCCAGCGTGTGGACGGGCCGGCCAAAGCGCAGCCAGTCGTCGCCGGTCTTCGGCCGATGGAGCAGGCGGACGCGGGTAAGCGGCGCGCTCACGGCGCCGCCTCCGGCGGAAACTCCGCCTCCAGAAGGGCGCGCAGCATCTCGGCGACGGTGACGCCCTGACGAAAGGCGGCGACCTTGATGCGCCCGCGCAGCTCTGGGGTGACGTCCACCGTCAGCCGGGCGGTGAACACCTCGGCCTTGCTGGGCGCCGGCGTCGGCTTATCGGCGCGGACCCAGGCGTCGGCCCCGGCGGGCCGCGCCGCGAAGCCTGACCGCGCGCTCATCGGCCCGGCTCCAGCAGCTCGGCGGCTAGGGCCTCGATCTCGGCCGCCGCCGGCCCGGCTGGGGCGATCTCGCCGACCAGCCGGCCCTGTGCGGCCGCTTCCGGGAAGGCGATGCGCTGGCCGACCCGTGCAGCCATCGCCGAGGGATCGGACGCAGCCAGCGCGGCGGCGGTCTCGCGCGCCAGCACCGTGCGGGCCGGGCAGCGGTTGAGCACGAAGCGCGCGGCCAGCTCAGGCCGGAAGACCCGCGCCTCGTCGAGCAGGCGCAGCATCTCGGCCGAGGCCCAGCCGTCGAAGGCCGAGGGCTGCACCGGGATCAGCACCCGGTCGGCCGCCAGCAGCGCCGAGCGGGCGAGCGCGGCCACGCGCGGCGGCCCGTCGATGACGATGTGGTCGGCGCCTCTGGCCAGCTCGGGCACCTCGCGGTGCAAGGTCTCGCGCGCCAGGCCCAGCACCCCGAACAGCCGTGGGGCGTTCACCCCCGCGCGGACCTGGGCCCAGTCCAGCGCCGTGCCCTGCGGGTCGGCGTCGATGAGCAGGACGCGCCCGCCGCGCGCGGCCAGGGCGCCGGCCAGGTGCAAGGCCAGGGTGGTCTTGCCGACCCCGCCCTTCTGGTTGAGGAGGGCGACGATCATGGCGTCGGCCCTCCGGCGCGGCGGCCATAGGAAAGGCGCCGGCGCGTTAGCAAGACTCCGAAGGAGTCTTCGTTAGAGACGTTAGAGGGGCGCCGGAATCCCTTGCGGCGTAAGGGATTGAGGCCCCTTCGCGGTTCCCGATAGCACGTGCCTGCGGTTCCTGATGGCACGATACTTCCGGTTCCCGATAGCACGAGACGATCCACAGGTTTCAGCCGATCTGGCCGGCCAGGCCGTGCTTGGCGATGGCGCGGTCCAGCGGGTGGATGGGGAGCGGCGCGAAGGCCAGCCGCTCGCCGCGAAAGCCGTGGTCGATGGTCAGCCGATAGCCGGGAAGCGCCTGGCGGCGGACGAGGTCGCGCAGCTCGAAGGCGAAGCGTTTGAGGGGCGAGAGGCTGCCGGACTTGGCGTGCAGGTGGCGCACGTCGAAGCTCCAGCCGCCGGACTGGCGCCCGCCGTGCTTGCGCACCAGGCGGTAGAGCCAGCGTTCGAGCCCGCCCGTGAGGTCGAAATAGGCCGGGTCGATGGTCAGGACGAGGGCCTGGTCGAGCACTCCAGCGTAGAACCAGTCGGGCAAGATCAGCTCGATGCCGAGCGGCCGACCGGCGCGGTCGGCGGTCTCCTTCCACTCGTTGATCCAGGAAAAGCGGTGCATCCGCCGCGCGGTCGGCTGGCGGATGGTGGTCGCCACGGTCGTCGACTGCAGCCGGTCGAGGGCGGCCTTGAGGCGCTGGTAGTCGCGGGCCCCGACCCCCCGGCCGGTGAAGGTGAGGATTTCGTAGGGCGTGGCGGCCATCAGCCGTGAGGGCCGTGCGCCGCGGTCGCGGGCCTCGACGATCTGGCTGGCCGCCCAGATCAGCACGTCGGCGTCCCAGATGGTGGCCATACCGTGTTCGGCGGTGGCTTCCACGCGGATCGACACCGGCCCGGCCGTGAAGTCGATCGGCTTCGTGCGGCGCGACTTGGCGAGGCTGAAGAAGGGATAGGCCATGAGATCCTGGGCGTCGCGGGGGACAAGATCGCCCGGCAGGGCGCGAAACAGCTCAAGCTGCTGGCGCGGAGCCGGAGAACGGCGCGGTTGCATCGGCCGCCTAGCGGATGGCGGCGTACTGCGGGTCCGAGGTGGTTTCGCAGGCGCGCGCGTCGGCCCAGCGTTCGAGGTCGTCGACCGCATAGACCACCCGGCGGCCGAACTTGCGAAACCGCGGCCCGCCGCCGAAGACGCGCTGCTTTTCCAGCGTGCGCGGCGACAGGTTGAGGAAGTCGGCGGCTTCATCGTTGGTGAGGTAGCGGCGCTCGCGCGCCGTCGCAGGGTGGGTCATCGGGTCAGGCTCCATCGTGGTGGGGCCAGTGTGGAAAGGTCCGGTCTGCCTGCTCAGGGAGAAAATGCTGTAGGCCCCTCGTCTCCGGGGGCGGCGGGCCCCCGGCCCCGCCGGCGGCGCGGGGCGGCATGGCCGAGAAGCGCCCGGTAGCCGCCGTCGCGCAGGGCGCGGCCGCGGCTGAGGAGATAGCGGAGGTTGGCGCGCTCGCGGCCATCGGCGTGCCAGGCGTCGGCCGCGGCCTCGCCGAACAGCAGGCCGGCGGCCTCGCGCTGCGAGGCGCCGGCGGCGATGGCGTCGAGCACGAATAGGCAGCGCATGTGGACGAGCTGCGGCGCCGGCGGGCGTGGCGCGACCATCGCCGCGCCGGCGATGGCGGCCTGGAAGGCTTCCACCGCCCGACAACGAGCCGCCAAGCCCTCGCCGGCCGCGACCACGAAGGCGAAGGGCCGGCCGTCCGTGAGGTCGTCATGCAGCGACAGGCGCCAGGTGCGCCGCTCCTCCAGCCGCGCCGCCAGGCCCGCCTGGCCCGGCGCCAGGCTCTTGCGGCCGGGCAGGCCCCACAGGCCGAACGCCTCGCCGTCTTGCGCAGCGGCGAGCCGGATGGCGCCCTGCGGCTCTGGCGACCAGATCGGATGGGCGCTGCGCGCATCTAGGGCCGGATCATCGAGTGCCTTCAAGCCCCAGCGGCGGGCCGACGCAGCGCCGCTCGCCTGACGGGCGCGCCAGTCGGCCCAGTAGGCGGGATTGCGGCGCAGGTATTCCCAGGCTAGGCCGGCCCCGTCGAGCTGGAGCAGCCACAGGTAGGCCGCCAAAAGGGGCGGGCCAGCGTCGGCCCCGATGCGGCGTTGGCGGTCCAGGTCCTGCAATCGGCCTGCTTTCCTGCTGCGACATCCTCCCACCCGAGAAGGGGAGCAAACCCTCAAATCAAGGCGAGGTTGTGGAGGTGTAGGCGCGGGGTGGCGGTGGCGCTTTCCGCCGATCCGTAATGCCGGATCGGCGGATTGGCGTAGAGACGGCCTTCAGGCGGCCGGCTGCTGGGCGTGCATCCAGTCGGCGGCGGCCTGGGCCTTGCTGGCGGCGGTGAAGATGGCGCGCGGATCGTCCTTCAGCACTTGCAGCCAGGATGCGATGTAGGCGGCGTGGTCGGCCCTCGGATGGTGCGCCACGCCGAGATCGGCCAGCACGAACGCGGCGGTCAGTTCAGCCACCGCCTCTTCGGCGGCGTAGGCGGCCGAGCCGAACCGGCCGCTGAGATCGCGGTCGAGGCGGTGCTTGGCGCCGCTGGCGTGCGCGGCTTCGTGCAAGGCGACCCCGTGGAAGCTCGCGACGTCGTGGAAGCGGGCGAACGGCGGCATGACGATGGTGTCCGTGGCCGGCACATAATAGGCGCGGTGGCCGTCGAACCGGGCCGGGATCGCCAGGTTGGCAAAGAAGGCGTCGGCCTTCGCCAGCCGTTCGGCGGGGTCCAGCTCCGGCATCGGGTCTGTGGTATAGCCGTCGACCTGATCGCGGTTGAAGACCGCGTAGCTGCGCGCGACAAGGCGCGGGTTCGCCTCGTCCTCGTCCGTTCCGGCATCGGTATCCCCGGCCGGGCCGAGCCGCTTCCAGAACAGGATCGGCGTGGCGTGTTCGCCCTTGCGCACCTGACCGCCGACGTCTCGCCACTGGCGGTAGGTCGCCCAAAGGCCACTGTCGTAGCTGGCCTGGTTCGCGGCTATCCACAGCGCCAGGACGTTGACGCCGCGGTATCGCTTGCCCGAGACGGCGTTCTGGGGGCGGGCGATACTGGCCCCGGTGTGGTGCCAGGGCATCCGGGCTTGGCCCACGCCCTCTTCGATGGCTTGGATGATCTCGGCGGTGATGCGGGCGTAGTGGTCCGGGCGTGCGGACGGCGCCGCGGGGGTGCGGGTCATGGAGAACTCTCCGCGATGTGAAGGGGTGAGGCGGCGCCCCGCCGCCGGGGCGGGGCGCCGCGACGATCAGTCGGCGCCACGGCTGCGCGACCAGATCAGGCTGTAGCCGTCGTCTGCTTCGACCAGCGAGGCGTAGATCGGGGCCGGGAAGCTCGGATCGTCCAGCTTGACCGAGATGTAGGGACGGTTCTCGCGGGAGGTCTTCTTCCAGGCGGCGCCGAACTCGGTGCGGCCGGCGAAAATGCGGAAGTCAGGGGCCTTTTCGTCGGCCTTTTCGTTGGGCCGAAGATGGGCGGACTTGACGTTGAGCGTCAGCGTCTTGATCGAGCCCGTGTAGCTGCCGTCCGCCGACTGATGGAAGGTTCCGATGGTGGCCATGTCTTGGTCTCCTGTCGTCTGCCGGGCCGCGCCCATCGCGGCCTCGAATGGCGATCGACAGGCCGGGGGCGGGCGACCCGCAGCCGAAGGCCCACAACGTCAGTGACGGACGACGGGCGGCGTCTTTCTTGCCCTTGCGCGAGGAGGCCGCAGGCCGGGGAAGAAAGTCGCCGCCCGGTGTTGCGCAAGGGCGAGCGTCCTCCGGTTAGATCAGGCCAGGAGAGGCGGCATAGGCCGGCGATCTGCGCGTCGGGAGACGGGGCGGCCGCCAGGACCTTTCGTTCGGCGCGACCACTCGCCCAGGGCGTCGAGCCCTCGCCTCCAGACAATCGCTAGCGTCGGCGAAATCGGACTCTACAGGCCCTGCATGTTCCGCATATGCTCTCCGCGCAGAGGATCGGTATGGATGCGGTGTTCATCGACGGCGTGCCGTTTTCGGCGCTCTGCCACCACGACGGCCGGTTCATCCGGGCGCCGGGCCTGTTCGCCTTCGCCCGCCGCGAGCCGGACGGCCGTTACACGATCCTGCACTTCGAGCTGACCGAGGCGATCAATCGCTATGCCGGCGTCGGCCACCCGCGCTGGGGGTGGGCGCTCTCGCAGGGCATGGACACGCTGTTGGTCCACCTGGCCAGCGCCTCGGCGTCGCTGGCGGGCGCCGGCGATGAAGTCCGGGCGGTCTTGTGGCATCCGGACGCCGAGGTGCGGATGGGCGAGACCGAACCGCAGGAAGATGCTCTGGGAGCTGGCGTCGTCGCCGAGCCCACCGCGCCGGCTGGTGCGGTGCTGGCGCGTGCGGGCGGATCGTAGGGCCCGTCAGCCGGCGGCCTGGGGCGTGTCGATCAGGGCGCCCAGGACCTCGTGCGGATCGAAGCCGATGGCGTCGGCGATGTCGAGGAACTCGATGACGTCGAGGCGGCGGCTGCCGGATTCAAGGGCGGCGATGACGGACTGATAGCGGCCCAACTTCGCGGCCAACGCCGCCTGGCTGAGGCCGGCGGCCTTGCGCCGCTCGACTAGGAGGTCGATCAAGCGTTGCTGACGAGGCGTGCGGAGGGTTTTGGACATCGCCCGCGTCGGCAGGAGGAAATCAGGGCCGACGGAGCCAGTAACCGGATTATCTGATAATCAGAAAATCAGGTTGAACCCGACGGAAGGCGAGATGGACCAGGGGCTGATTGGACGGCTGACCTGCTCCCCACTGGTCCCGCGATCATTGTGAGAGCCCTTGGGGTTGGTAG
>CAZOHI010000003.1:0-5988 GCA_964579695.1 uncultured Caulobacter sp.
CAGGCGACTGTTAATCGCCGGGTCGCAGGTTCGAGTCCTGCCCGGGGAGCCATCGTGATCCCTTCCAGAACAAGAACACCCCAAGACCCTCGGTTGCTGCGCCGCCTGTTGCGCGCGAGGGACCGGATCGACGCCGCCTCGCACGAGGCCTGGCCTGTCCGGCGGCTGGCGCGGGTGAGCGGCGTCTCCGCGGCTCATTTCGCGCGGTCGTTCAAGGAGGCGTTCGGCGTTCCGCCGCACCGTTACCTGCTGACGCGCCGGCTCGAACGGGCGGCGGCGCTGCTTCGCGACACCGACCTGCCCGTCACCGAGATCGCCTTCCAGACCGGCTGGAGCAGCCTGGGTACGTTCGGGCGGACGTTCCGCGACGTCCTGGACGCCAGTCCCGGCGAGTTCCGCGCCCGTGAACGGATCGGCCCGGAAAGGTCTCAGAGCGTGCCGGGCTGCTTCCTCAGCGCCGCCCGCCGACCGGGCCTCATGATCGCAGTTTCGGAGAAGCGGCGGCATGATGCGGCGCTTATGAACGACCCGTTGGAAACGGAGGTCCCATGAGCCAGGGAGTTGGAGTAGTCGGCCTGTACGTCCGCGATCAGGACGAGGCCCTCGAGTTCTATGTCGGAAAGCTCGGATTTCGCGTCCACACCGACGCGCGCAACGGCGATTATCGCTGGCTGACCATACAGCACCCGGACCAGCCGTCGTTCCAGCTCGGCCTGTTCACGCCGCAGCCGCCGACGGTCGACGCCGCCACCGCCCAGACCCTGCGCGAGGTGGTGGCCAAAGGCGCTATGCCGCCCCTGGTCCTGATCGTGGACGACTGCCGCGCCGCCTACGACCGCTTCAAGGCGCAAGGGGTGGAATTCACGCAGGAACCCGTCGAGCGGTACGGGGCGGTGGACGCCAATTTCCGCGATCCGTCCGGGAACGGGTGGAAGATGATCGAAGGGCGCTAGATCGTCCCCGGCGAATTTTAGAATGTACATATTAGAATGATGATTCTAATCTGTACTCCATGGCGCGCACCCGCACATTCGACCAGGACGCCGTCCTGACCGGCGCGATGATGGCCTTCCGCGAGCACGGCTTCGCGGGGGCGTCCATCCGCGACCTGGAGCGGGCGACGGGGCTCAGCGCGGGAAGCCTCTACAACGCCTTTGGCGACAAGCAAGGGCTCTACCGGGCCGCCTTCGACCACTACTTCAAGTTGGTCATCATACCCCGGCTGGGCTCGGCCCGGACGCTGGACGACGTGGAAGCGGCGTTCGTCGCTCTGTTCGAGCCGCCGATGACGGACGGCTTCGGCTGCATGGTCATCAACGGGGCCATCGAGTTCGGCGGGGGGAAGCAATCGCCAGCCGCCGACTTCATCGCGCGCGGCCTGGACGTGGTCGACGAGGCGCTGGCGCGGATCGTGGGTCCGCAGGCCAGGCGGCTGACGCTGATCTACCAGGGCCTGCTGGTGCTCTCGCGCTCGGGGCGGCCGATGGAGCCGTTCCTGCCCGCCATCCGCGAAGAGTTCGCGCGGCTGCGACATCCATCGAAGGAGGAAACGAAGCGATGATCACCGCCATCAACCTGCCCGACCGGCCGCCGCACCCCGCCTACAGCCAGGGGGTCGAGGTGAAGGGCGACGGCCGCACCCTCTATATCTCCGGCCAGGTAGGCGCGGCGGCCGACGGCTCGGTTCCCGCCGGGGTCGGCGAGCAGGCCAGGCTCGCGATCGCCAACCTGAACGCGGTGCTGGCCGAGGCGGGGATGACCAACGCCAATCTCGTCAAGCTGACCATCTACCTGACTGACGAGGGCCATCTTCAGGACTTCTACGGCGCGGCGTTCGGGACCCTGCCCTCCCCGCCTCCGGCAACGACCCTGCTGATCGTCAAGGCTCTGGGCGGGCCGGGCCTGCTGGTCGAGATCGAGGGGATCGCGGTCGCCTGACGGCGCCCCCATGCTTGGAGCTATCCTGCGGACGAGATGGCGATCGAGACCTTCTTCCCCGCCGGCACGTAGAGCGCCGAGATGCCGAAGGCGATCAGCGTCCCTTGAAGTCGGGCTTCCGCTTCTCGACGAAGGCGGCCATGCCCTCCTTCTGGTCCTCGAAGGCGAAGAGGGAGTGGAAGAGGCGCCGTTCCAGCGCGACCCCGGTGGCCAGGGTCGTCTCGTAGGCGGCGTTGACCAGTTCCTTGTTCATCGCCACGGCCAGCGGCGACTGGGAGGCGATCTTGCGGGCGGCGGCCATGGCCTCTTCCAGCAGGTTGCCCGCGGGCACCACGCGGCTGACCAGCCCGGCGCGCTCGGCCTCGGCGGCGTCCATCATCCGGGCGGTCAGCATCATGTCCATGGCCTTGGACTTGCCGACATAGCGGGTCAGGCGCTGGGTGCCGCCGATGCCGGGAGCGACGCCGAGGTTGATCTCCGGCTGGCCGAATTTCGCCGTGTCGGACGCGATGATGAAGTCGCACATCATGGCCAGCTCGCAGCCGCCGCCCAGCGCGTAGCCGGACACCGCCGCGATGATCGGCTTGCGGAACGTCTCGATCCGCCGCGCCTGGCGGGTGAAGAAGTCGAGCGTGAACATGTCCGCATAGGACTTGTCGCTCATCTCCTTGATGTCGGCTCCGGCGGCGAAAGCCTTTTCGGAGCCGGTCAGGACGACGCAGCGGACGACCGTGTCGGCGGCGGCCGCTTCCAGCGCATCGCCCAGCTCGTTCAGCAGCGTGGTGTTCAGCGCGTTCAGCGCTTCGGGCCGGTTCAGGCGGATCAGGCTCACGCCGTCGGCGGTCTCGACGATCAGGGTCTCATAGGCGGCCATAGGCGGGGGGTCCTTCAGTTCAGTTCGGAAAGCTTGCCGCGCAGCATCTGCAGCACGGCGGAGAAATCCTTCCCGCCATAGCCCAGCCCGTCGAACAAGGCATAGAGGGCTTCGGCCTGCGCCCCCATCGGCGTGGCGGCGCCGGACTTCGCGGCGGCCTCCTGCGCCAGCTTCAGGTCCTTCAGCATCAGGGCGGTCAGGAAGCCGCCTTCGTAAGCACGGTTCGAGGGCGCGGCCGGGACCTGCCCGGCCCAGGGGCTGTAGCTGGTCAGCGACCAGCACTGGCCGGAGGACTGGGAGGCGATCTCGAAGAAACGGTCGGGCTCCAGGCCGAGCTTCTCGGCCAGGGCGAAGGCCTCGCACGTCCCGATCATCGAGATGCCGAGCAGCATGTTGTTGCAGATTTTGGCCGCCTGCCCCGCCCCGGCCTGGCCAGCGCGGATGACGGCGCGGGCCATGGGCTTCAGCACCGCCTCGATCTGCGCGAAATCGGCCTCCTCGCAGCCGACCATGAAGGCGAGCGTGCCCGCATCGGCCGCCATGATGCCGCCGCTGACCGGGGCGTCGGCGAAGCGGTAGCCGCGCTCCTTCGCCTGCACGCCGACCGCGCGGGCGCTGTCCACGTCGATGGTCGAGCAGTCGATCAGCAGCGCGGTCTTCGGCGCGTGGACAAGGATTTCGTCCGCATAGACCGCCCGCACGTGCTGTCCGGCGGGGAGCATGGTGATGACGACCTCGGCGTCCCTGACCGCCTCGGCGACGGAGGCGGCCGCCGTGCAGCCTGCGCCCACGGCCTTGTCGAGGGCGGGCTTCGACAGGTCGAAGGCGGCGACCGCGTGGCCCGCCTTCACCTGGTTGGCGGCCATCCCGCCGCCCATGTTGCCCACTCCGATGAAGGCGATGCGGCTCATTGGATGCCCTCCAGCGGCGTCCACTCGTCGGCGAGCGGCGCGAAGATGTCGTCCAGCATGGCGTCCGTCACGCCCTCCAGCGTCGGCGGGTCCCAGCGCGGGGCGTTGTCCTTGTCGACGATGACGGCGCGGACGCCCTCGATAAAGTCGTGGCGGCGGACCACCCGGGCGCCGATGCGGTACTCCATCGCCATGTTGGCGGCGAAGTCCGGCGCATCCGCATGGAGCTGGCGGAAGGCGACCTTCAGCGTCTGGGGCGACTTGGTCCGCAAGGTGGCGAGTTGCCCCGCCGCCCATTCGCCCCCGCCTTCCAGCGCCTCGAAGATGGCCTCGACGCCGTGGCCGCCGAACAGCCGGTCGATGTCTTCGCGGTGTGCGGCGACGGGCGCCTGGCCGGGGTCGTCGTCGCTCTGGGCGAGGATGGTCTCGATGGCGGCCGGATCGGCGACGATGGCGGCCTTCACCGCCTCCGCGCGCTCGGCCTTCACGAAGTCCGTGGCGACGCCCAGCGCCAGGCAGTCGGCGGCCTTGATCCGCGCGCCGGTCAGGGCGAGCCACAGGCCGGTCTTCCCGGGCAACCGCGGCAGGAACCAGCCGCCGCCCACGTCGGGGAAGAGGCCGATGCCCGTCTCCGGCATGGCGAAGGTCGTCCGCTCGGTGGCGATGCGGAACCGCGCCGGCATGGAAAGGCCGACGCCCCCACCCATGGTGATCCCGTCCATCACCGCGACCACCGGATGGGGATAGGCGAACAGCAGGTGGTTCAGGCGGTACTCGGTGTGGAAGAACTCGCACGCCTCGGCGCCGTCCTGCGCCCCGCTCTCGGCCAGCATCCGGATGTCGCCGCCCGCGCAGAAGCCGCGCTCACCGGAGTGGTCGATCAGCACCGCCTCGACCTTGCCGCGCCAGTCCAGCAGGGCTGCGATCATCTCGCGGCACATGGCGGTGTTCAGCGCGTGCAGGGCGCCGGGACGGTTCAGGGTGATGCGCCCGACCCGGCCCTCGATGCGGCAGAGGACGTCGCTCATTGCCGGAACAGCTCCCGCGCCACGATCACGCGCATGATCTCGTTGGTGCCTTCGAGTATCTGGTGGACGCGCAGGTCCCGCACGATGCGCTCGACCGGATAGTCCTTCAGGTAGCCATAGCCGCCGTGCAGTTGCAGCGCGTCGTTGGCGACCGCGAACCCGGCGTCGGTGGCGAAGCGCTTGGCCATGGCGGCATACTTGGTCGCCTGGGGGTCGCGCTTGTCGAGGGCGTCGGCGGCCCGGCGGACCATCAGCCGGGCGGCGTCCAGTTCCGTCGCCATGTCGGCCAGCTTGAACTGAAGGGCCTGGAAGTCCTTCAGCGCCTTCCCGAACTGGCGGCGCTCCTCCATGTAGCTCTTGGCGCTGTCGAGCGCGAAGCCCGCCCCGCCCAGCGAGCAGGAGGCGATGTTCAGCCGCCCGCCGTCCAGCCCCATCATGGCGAAGCGGAAGCCGTCGCCCTCGGCGCCCACGCGGTTCTCGGCCGGGACGCGGACGTTGTCGAAGTTGACCTGGGCGGTGGGCTGGGCATTCCAGCCCATCTTCTTTTCCTGCGCCCCGAAGGTGAGGCCGGGCGTCCCCTTCTCGACGATGAACGTCGAGACGCCCTTCGGCCCCTCCCCGCCCGTACGGGCCATGACGACATAGACGTCCGAGACGCCCGCGCCGGAGATGAACGCCTTAGAGCCGTTGAGAACGTAGTGGTCGCCCTCCAGCCGCGCGGTCGTGCGCATGGAGGCCGCGTCCGAACCGCTGCCCGGCTCGGTCAGGCAATAGCTGGCGATCAGCTCCATGGTCGTCAGCCGGGGCAGCCACCGCTGGCGCAGGTCGTCCGAGCCGAAGCGGTCGATCATCCACGAGCACATGTTGTGGATGGAGATGAAGGCCGCCGTCGGCACGTCGCCGTAGGACAGCGCCTCGAAGATCAGCGAGGCGTCGAGCCGCCCGAGCCCCGAGCCGCCCACGTCCTCCTTTACATAGATGCCCGCGAAGCCGAGCCCCGCGGCCTTGCGCATCACGTCGACGGGGAAGTGCTTTTCCTCGTCCCAGCGGGCGGAATGAGGCGCCAGTTCCTCGCGGGCGAAGGCCTGGGCGGCTTCGAAGATGGCGCGCTGGTCGTCGGTGAGAGAGAAGTCCATGGCCCGACCTTACTTCATCGTCGGGATGACGAAGGCCGAATCCTCCTGCATCCCCTCGGGCCAGCGGGCCGTGACCGTCTTGACCTTGGTGTAGAAGCGCA
>CAZOHI010000003.1:5998-122640 GCA_964579695.1 uncultured Caulobacter sp.
TGGTAGGCGACCGGCACCGGGATCGGCACGTTGATGCCGACCATGCCGACGTTGACGCGGGACGCGAACTCCCGCGCCGCCCGGCCGTTGCGGGTGAAGATGGCGACGCCGTTGCCGTACTGGTGCTCGCTCGGCAGGCCCAGCGCCTCTTCGAAGGTCTCGGCGCGGACGATCTGGAGGACCGGGCCGAAGATCTCCTCCTGGTAGGTCTTCATCGTCGGCTTCACATGGTCGAACAGCGACGGGCCGATGAAGAAGCCCTGCTCGTAGCCCTGGAGCGAGAAGTCCCGCCCGTCCACGACCAGCTCGGCGCCCTCCTCCTGGCCGATGCGGACGTAGTCGGCGATGCGGTCGCGATGGGCGGCTGTCACCACCGGGCCGTATTGGGCGGCCGCGTCGGTGCTGATCCCGACCTTCAGCGTCTCGATCTCGGAGACCAGCCGCTCGCGCAGTTCGTCGGCCGTGGCCTTGCCGACCGGCACGGCGACCGGCAGCGCCATGCACCGCTCCCCGGCCGAGCCGTAGGCGGCGCCGAGCAGGTCCTTCACCGTCTGGTCCAGGTCCGCGTCGGGCAGGATGATCCCGTGGTTCTTGGCTCCGCCCATGGCCTGCACGCGCTTGCCGTTCGCCGTGCCAGTCGAATAGACGTAGTGGGCGATGTCCGACGAGCCGACGAAGCTGACGGCGCGGATATCGGGGTGGTGCAGGATGGCGTCCACCGCCACCTTGTCGCCGTGCACGACGTTCAGCACGCCCGCCGGGGCCCCCGCCTCCATCATCAGTTCGCCGAGGCGCACCGGCAGGGACGGGTCGCGCTCCGACGGCTTGAGGATGAAGGTGTTGCCGGTCGCGATGGCGATGCCGAACATCCACATCGGGATCATGGCCGGGAAGTTGAACGGGGTGATCCCGGCGACCACGCCCAGCGGCTGGCGCATCGAATAGACATCGATGCCCGGGCCGGCGCCTTCGGTGTATTCGCCCTTCAGGGCATGAGGAATTCCGCAGGCGAATTCAATGACTTCCAGCCCGCGCTGAATGTCGCCCCTGGAGTCCGCGATGACCTTGCCGTGCTCGGAGGACAGCAGCTCGGCCAGGCTGTCGATCTCGGCCTCGACCAGCCGCTTGAAGTCGAACATCACCCGCGCCCGCCGCTGCGGGTTGGTGGCCGCCCAGGCCGGGAAGGCGGCGGCGGCGGCCTGCACGGCGCGGTCCAGCTCACCCTCGGTGGCGAGCTGCACGCGGGCTTGCACCTCCCCGGTGTTGGGGTTGAACACGTCCCCGAAGCGGCCCGAGGCGCCGTCGAAGGCCGCGCCGTTCACGAAGTGGCGGATGTCGCGCATGGCCGTTTTCTCCCTGGTGTGGGCAAGCCGCTACCACCGCCGCGCCTTCAGGAGTATTGCATTCTTGCCGGTCCATAGCCGCAGGAATGCAAGATCATGTTCGACTGGGACGACCTGAGGGTGTTCCTGGCCGCCGCCCGGGCCGCGTCCCTGACCGGCGGCGCGCAGGTGCTGGGGATCGACGCGGCCACGGTCGGGCGCCGCATCGCCCGACTGGAAAGCGCGCTGAAGGCGACGCTGTTCGTCCGCTCTCCCGGCGGCCTCACCCTGACGGCGGCTGGCGGGCGGCTGCTCGACACCGCCCTGCGCGCCGAGGAGGCGATGGAGACCGCCGCCCAGGCCGGTGAGGCCGACGCGCTGGGCGGCACCGTGCGGATCAGCGTGGCCGAGGGCTTCGGGACCGCCATCGTCGCCCCGGCCCTGCCCGAACTGCGCGCCGCCCGGCCCGGCGTGCGGATCGAGCTGGCGGCCACGGCGGGCTTCCTGTCGCCGACCAAGCGCGAGGTCGACATCGCCGTCACCCTCAGCGCGCCGGACTCGCCCCGCGTGGTGGTCGAGCCGCTGACCAACTATCAGCTCGGCCTCTACGCCTCGCCCGACTACCTGAAGCGCGCCGGACGACCGACGGCGCCCGCCGACCTGACCGGGTTCGAGGTGGTCGGCTACGTGGACGACCTCGTCTATGCGCCGGAGCTGCGCTACCTCGACGAGGTGCATCCGACCCTGCGGCCGACGCTGGCCTCATCCTCCATCACCGCCCAGCAACGGATCATCGCGGCGGGCGGCGGGATCGGCATCCTGCCCTGTTTCATGGCGGAGGGGCTGGAGCGCATCCTGCCGGAAATCCTGCTCGCCCGCCGCTTCTGGATCGGCACCCACCGGGAGGTCGCGACGACGGCTCGGGTGAAGGCGGTGCGCGACTGGCTGCGCGACCTTGCCCGCGGGCAGGCCGCGCGGCTCGCACCCTTCTGAACAAGACGCTTCTTTCCTGGCGCGGGTTCGGCCAAAAGAGCGGGGAGAGTCCTTCCAGCCGGTGACCGCACCCATGCCGCCTCGTTCCAAGCCAGGGCCCGCCCCCCGCGCCGCCGTCGTCATCGCGGTGCTGGACGAGGCCGAGAACGTCGAGGCCGTGTGCAACGAGGTGCTGGAGGCGATGGCTCCGGTGGAGCCGTTCGAGATCGTCTGGGTGGACGACGGCTCCAAGGACGCCACGCCGGACATCCTGCAAGCCATCGCGGATCGCGACCCGCGCGTGCGGCTGGTCCGCCACGACCGCCGCTGCGGCAAGTCGCAGGCGGTGCGGACGGGCGTGCTGGCGGCCAGGGCGCCGTGGGTCGCCACCCTGGACGGCGACGGCCAGAACGACCCGCGCGACCTGCCGGACATGCTGAAGCTGGCCTGGGACGGCGGCAAGGCCCTGCCCCTGGTCGCGGGCATCCGCGTGCGGCGCAACGATCCGGTCTCGCGGCTGGTGGCCACGCGGATCGCCAACGGGTTCCGCTCGGCGGTGCTGGGCGACGACTGCCCCGACACCGGCTGCGGCATGAAGGTGTTCTCGCGCGAGCGGTTCCTGATGCTGCCCTGCTTCGAGGGGATGCACCGCTTCCTGCCCGCCCTGTTCAAGCGCTACGGCCATCCGCTGATCAACCACCCGGTCCGGCACCGGCCGCGCATGGCGGGGGTGTCGAAGTACACCAACTGGGGCCGGGCGCTGGTCGGTATCTTCGACATGATGGGCGTCATCTGGCTGACCCGCCGCACCAACGCGCCGGGCAGGGTCTCCGAGCAATGACAGGCGAGCGCCTGGGCTGGCGGGAATACCTGCTGCTTGCGCTGGTCGCGCTGGCCCTTCTGGCGCCGGGCATCGCCTCGATCCCGCCGGTGGACCGCGACGAGAGCCGCTACGCCACCGCCTCGGTCCAGATGATGACCAGCGGCGACTACGTGGACATCCGCTTCCTGGACCAGCCGCGATACCTCCAGCCCGTGGGCAGCTACTGGCTGCAGTCGGCCGCCGTGTCGGTGCTGAGTTCGCCCGAGGCCAAGGCCATCTGGGCGCACCGGGTCCCCTCGCTTTTGGCCGCCATCGCCGCCGTGCTGATGAGCGGCTGGATCGCGACCTTCCTGTTCGGGCGCAAGGCCGGGCTGGCCGCCGCCGTGCTGCTGGCCGCCTGCTTTTCGCTGGGATTCGAGGCCCGCAGCGCCAAGACCGACGCCGTGCTGCTGGCTTCCATCGTCGTGGCCCAGCTCTCGATGATGCGCATCTACCTCGACCCCGCCGGGCCGAAGCGGCGGGCGGCCGTGTTCTGGGTCGCGGTCGGTGCGGGGATGCTGATCAAGGGGCCGATCATCCTGATCGTCACCGGCTCGACGCTGCTCGCGCTGCTGGCCTGGGACCGCAAGGCGGGGTGGATGAAGGGGCTCCACGTCCTGTGGGGCCTGCCGCTGATGCTGGCGGTGGTGCTGCCCTGGTACGTGGCCATCGGCATGGTCAGCGACGGCGACTTCTATGCCAGGGCCGTGGGCAAGAACCTGCTGGGCAAGGTGGGCTCCAGCCAGCAGTCGCACGCCGGGCCGCCGGGATATCACCTGGCGCTCTACACGCTGGCCTTCTGGCCCGCCTCGCTGTTCGCCGCCTTCGCCGCGCCCTTCGCCTGGCGCAACCGGGCCGAGCCGGGGGTGCGGTTCCTGATCGCCTGGATCGTGCCCACCTGGGTGATCTTCGAACTGGTGGCGACCAAGCTGCCCCACTACGTCCTGCCGACCTATCCGGCGCTGGCGGCGCTGGCCGGGGCGGCCCTGTTCGCGCCCGCCGTAGCCTCGCCGAAGTGGGTCAAGGCGCTGGGCGGCGTCTACGCCCTGCTGTGGCTGGTGGTCAGCGCGGTGCTGGCGGCCCTCGCGCCGGTCGCGATGTGGCAGTTGGAGGGCGAGGTCTGGCCGTTGGCCGTCGGCGTCGCCTCGGCCGCCTTCGTCCTGTCCTGCGCGGGCTTGTGGTTCGTGCTGAACCGGCGGCAGTTGCAGGCCGTCGCCAGCGTAGCGATGGCGGCGCTGCTGGTGTGGATCAACACCTATGCCGGAATCCTGCCACGCCTCGACAGCTTCTGGCTGTCGCCGAAGATCATCGCGGCTGTGGACGCCGCCGCGCCCTGCCCCGACCCGATACTGGTCAGCACACCTTACCACGAGCCGAGCATGGTCTTCCTGCACGGCCCGGCCCGGACCACCCTGCCCGCCACGCCGGAGAAGACGGCGGACGTGCTGGCCGCCGATCCGGCCTGCACCCTGGCGCTGGTCGGCGCCGGGCAGAAGGACGCCTTCCTCAGGCGCACGGCCGAACTCGGCCTGCCGGTGCGCCCGGCGGGGTCGGTGAAGGGCACGAACTATTCGGACAACAACGACCTCGACCTGACGATCTACGTCGCCGCGCGGCGCTAGATGCGCCCGCGCGTGCTCCACAGGTAGTGGGCGAACAGCGCGGCATAGACGAGGTCGCCCGCCGCCAGCGCGGGCAGGCTGGCCGGGACCTGGCCTTGCAGCCACGGGATCGCCACGCAGGCGAACGCCAGCACCTTGCCCGCCGCCGCCAGGGCGATGAGCGGTCGCAGCCGCTCCGGCTCGCGCGCGATCAGGGCGTAGGCCGCGCCCAGCAGCGCCACGAGCAGCCCGGCGAGATTGCTGACGACGAGGTCGGCGCCGCTCAACGGCCCCAGCCCCAGCGCGGGGCCGACGGCGCCGCGCCCGAAGACCAGCGCCGCCCCGACCGCGATGTTGAAGGCCGCCGCCGTTCCGAACAGCCCGCGCGCGTAGGCCCTCACAGGAGGCGCCCCACGATCTGGTCGAAGTTGATGAAGACGTAGGGCAGGACCGCCAGGTTGGCGAACAGCAGGATCGGGATCGTCCAAATCGCCGCCGCCGTCGGGCCTTCGGTCAGCCAGATCACGCCGACGACCAGCGCCGTCCCGATGTAGAGGTCGAGCATCACCTGCCGACCCCAGTGGCGCTTCATGATCGCCCCGAGCGAGCTGAAGATGCTCTCGCGGCTGTCGCAGAACAGCGTGTAGGCGAGGAAGACGAGCCAGACGGCCAGCACCGCGATCTTGCCCTTGCCCGCCGGGCCGTCGAACACGAACAGGCCGTCGTGCCAGCCGAGATAGAGCGCCAGGCCCACGAAGATGAAATAGGCCGCACGGCCTGCAAGCTTGGACATCGCTTCCCCCCGGTCTGACGTCATCACGACCATGATCCCAAACGCGGCCGTGGGCCAGAGCCGGTTGCGCCCGCGCGTGAAAAACGCCAGTTGAAGCCGATACCCCCCAAGGAGCCCCCCAATGTCCGATCCCGTCGTCATCGCCTCCTACGCCCGCACGCCGATGGGCGGCTTCCAGGGCTCGCTGTCGGGGCTGAAGGCGACGGAGCTCGGGGCCGCCGCCGTGAAGGCCGCGCTGGAGCGGGCCGGGATCGCGGGCGAGGCGGTCGAGCAGATCATCATGGGCTGCGTGCTGCCCGCCGGCCTCGGCCAGGCCCCCGCCCGCCAGGCGGCGCTGGGCGCGGGCCTGCCGCTGTCGGTCGAGGCCGCCACCGTCAACAAGATGTGCGGCTCGGGGATGCAGGCCGCCATCATGGCCCACGACGCCCTGGCCGCCGGGACCGCCGACGTGATCGTGGCGGGCGGCATGGAGAGCATGACCAACGCCCCCTACCTGCTGGCCAAGCATCGCGGCGGCGCCCGCATCGGCCACGACACCATTTCCGACAGCATGTACCTCGACGGCCTGGAGGACGCCTACACGCCGGGCAAGCTGATGGGCGCCTTCGCCGAGGACGCCGCCCGCGCCTACCAGTTCACCCGCGAGGACCAGGACGCCTACGCCATCGAAAGCCTCTCCCGCGCCCGCAAGGCCGTCGAGGGCGGCGCCTTCGAGCGGGAGGTGACGCCCGTCACGGTGAAGACCCGCAAGGGCGATCAGGTCGTTTCCTCCGACGAACAGCCGCTGAAGGCCGACCCGTCGAAGATCCCGACCCTGAAGCCCGCCTTCGCCAGGGACGGCACGATCACCGCCGCCAACGCCTCCTCGATCAGCGACGGCGCGGCCGCGCTTGTGATGACCCGCGCCTCGGTCGCCGAGAAGCTGGGCATGACCGTCGTCGCCCGCGTCGTCTCCCACGCCGCCCACGCCCACGAGCCGGGCCTCTTCACCACCGCCCCCGTCCCCGCCATGCGCAAGGCGCTGTCCAAGGCGGGCTGGAGCGTCGAGGACGTGGATCTGTGGGAGGTGAACGAGGCGTTCGCCGTGGTGCCCATGGCCTTCATGCAGGAGATGGGTATCCCGCGCGAGAAGCTGAACGTGAACGGCGGCGCCTGCGCCCTCGGCCACCCCATCGGCGCCTCCGGCGCGCGCATCCTGGCCACCCTGCTGTCGGCGCTCCAGGCCAGCGGCGGAAAGCGCGGTCTGGCCAGCCTGTGCATCGGCGGCGGCGAGGCGACGGCGATGGCGGTGGAGCTGGTCTGACAGAATCCCCTTAACGCGCACGCATCTGTGCCTATAAATCGCATGGCGTTTCGTGGGAGGGTTTCCATGGTCGGACGGTGGACGCGCGGGCTGGCGGTCGTGACGCTGGCGGCGGTGCTGGCGGGGTGCGGCGGCGAGCCGAAGGAACAGACCCTGCGAATCTACAACTGGTCGGACTACATCGACCCGGAGTTGCTGAAGCAGTTCACCGACGAGACCGGCGTCAAGGTCACCTACGACACCTTCGATTCCAACGAGGTGCTGGAGACCAAGGTCCTGACCGGCGGCACCGGCTACGACATCGTGGTCCCGTCCAACCACAACATCCCGCGCTACATCGAGGCCGAGGCGATCCAGCCGCTCGACCCCGGCAAGATCGCCAACTTCAAGAACCTGTGGCCCGACCTGATGAAGCGGATGGAGCCGTTCGATCCGGGCTCCAGGTACTCCGTCCCCTACATGTGGGGCACCATCGGCATCGGCTACAACACCGAGGAGATCGCCAGGCGCCTTCCGGGGGTTACGCCCGATAGCTGGTCCATGGTGTTCGACCCGGCGAACCTGGCCAAGCTCAAGGACTGCGGCGTCTATTTCCTCGACGCGTCGGAAGACATGTTCGCCGTCACCCTGCACTACCTGGGCCGGGATTCGAACTCGACCAACATCGCCGACTACGACGCGGCGACCGCCCTGCTCGGCAAGCTTCGCCCGGCGATCCGCAAGTTCAACTCCTCCGAATCCATCGAGGCGCTGGCCAACGGCGACATCTGCATCGCCATCGGCTACTCCGGCGACATGCTCCAGGCCAGGGACCGGGCCGAGGAGGCGGGCGGCAAGGTCAAGCTGGCCTACGTCATCCCCAAGGAAGGCTCGCAGGTGTGGTTCGACGTCTTCGCCATGCCGAAGGACGCGCCGAACCCCGACGCCGCCTACAAGTTCCTCGACTTCATGCTGCGGCCCGACGTGATCGCCAAGGCGTCCAACTACGTGCAGTACGCCAACGCCAACCTGCCCGCGACGCCGCTGGTCGACGCCTCGGTGCGGGGCGACCCGAACGTCTATCCGACGCCGGCGGTGTTCGAGCGGCTGTTCGTCACCACCACCAAGGACCAGGCGCTGCTGCGCGAGGTCAACCGCCGCTGGACGACCGTCACCACCGGCCGATGAACGCCAAAAGCGCTAACGGGCGCCGTCTGAACATCGGAGCCGTCCGCTCGACCTTCGCGCCCTGGAACGATCCTGGCGCGGAGCCGCTCGTGCGCTTCCAGGGGGTGACCAAGCGGTTCGGCGCCCATGCGGCGGTGAACGACGTCTGGCTCGACATCTATCCCGGCGAGTTCTTCGCCCTGCTCGGCCCGTCCGGCTGCGGCAAGACCACGCTGATGCGGCTGCTGGCCGGGTTCGAGACGCCCGAGGAAGGTCGCGTCATGCTGGCGGGTGAGGATCTCGCGGGCACGCCGCCCCACCGGCGGCCGGTGAACATGATGTTCCAGAGCTACGCCCTCTTCCCCCACCTGAGCGTCGAGCAGAACATCGCCTTCGGCCTGCGCGGCCTGCCCAGGGCGCAGGTGGCGGAGCGGGTGGCCGAGATGCTGGACCTGGTGAAGCTGGAGGGCTTCGAGAAGCGCCGCCCGCACCAGCTTTCCGGCGGCCAGAAGCAGCGCGTGGCCCTGGCCCGCGCGGTGGCCCGCAAGCCCAAGATGCTGCTGCTCGACGAGCCCCTCGGCGCCCTCGACAAGAAGCTGCGCGAGGAGACCCAGTTCGAGCTGATGGACCTGCAGGTCGAGCTGGGCGTCACCTTCCTGATGGTCACCCACGACCAGGAGGAGGCGATGGTCATGGCCGACCGCATCGCCGTGATGCGCGAAGGCCGCATCGTGCAGGTCGGACGGCCCGAGGAGGTCTATGAGACGCCCGGCAGCCGCTATGTCGCGGAGTTCCTGGGCGACGTGAACCTGTTCGAGGCCCGGGTCGACGCCCTCGAACACCCGATGGCGCACCTGGACGCCGCCGAGTCCGCCGACGGCTTCTACGTGCTGGACGACGACTGCCCGCCGCCGGGCGCGACCGTCTGGCTGGCCGTGCGGCCGGAGAAGATGCGCGTGTCCCTGACCGCCCCGTCCAAGGGAACAAAGAACGTGCTGGCGGGTGAGGTCTGGGACATCGGCTACACCGGCGACTGGACCAACTACGTCATCGCCCTGCCCGGCGACCGCACCATCCGGGTCGCCAGGGCCAACGCCTCGCGCATCGTCGAGCGGCCCATCGGCTGGGACGACAAGGTCTGGGTCAGCTTCGACCCCGACGCCGGCGTGGTGCTGACGGAATGAAGCGCGCCGGCTGGGCCGCCCTGCCCTATGCCTGGCTGGCGGTCTTCTTCGCCTTTCCGTTCGCGCTGGTGCTGCGCCTGTCGCTGTCGGACACGGCGCTGGCCATCCCGCCATACGCGCCGCACATCGACTGGTCGGCGGGGATCGAGGGCCTGCGCGCCTTCGTCGCCGGGCTGGATTTCGAGGCCTACGCCAGGCTGGCCAGCGACCGCCTCTACATCGACGCCTACCTTTCCAGCCTGAGGTTCGCGGCGGTCGCCACCGCCATCGCCCTGCTCGTCGGCTATCCCATGGCCTACGGCATGTCGCGCTGCCGTCCAGGCACGCGCCAAATCCTGCTGATGGCGGTGATCCTGCCCTTCTGGACGAGCTTCCTGATCCGCGTCTACGCCTGGATCGGCATCCTCAAGCCCGAGGGCCTGCTGAACGTGGCGCTGGGCGCCGTGGGCCTGGGCCCCGTCACCGTGCTGCACACGGACGCGGCCATCTACATCGGCCTCGTCTACGCCTACCTGCCGTTCATGGTCCTGCCGCTCTACGCGGCGCTGGAGCGGCAGGACGAGACTCTGCTGGAGGCCGCCGCCGACCTCGGCTCAAGCCCCATCAAGGCGTTCTGGCAGGTGACCTTCCCCCTCTCCCTGCCGGGCGTGGCGGCCGGTTGCCTGCTCTGCTTCATCCCCATGGTCGGCGAGTTCGTCATCCCCGACCTGCTGGGCGGCGCGGGCAGCCTGATGATCGGCAAGACCATCTGGACCGAGTTCTTCGCCAATCGCGACTGGCCCGCCGCTTCGGCGGTCGCCATCGTCCTGCTGCTGACCCTGGTCGCGCCCATCGTCCTATACCAGCGCCAGCAGGCCAAGGCGCTGGAGGCCGCGCGATGAGGCGGCGCGCATCGGCCTTCAACGTCGCCTCGATCGCGGCGGGGCTCGTCTTCCTATACCTGCCCATCGTCCTGCTGGTCGCCTGGTCGTTCAACGCCAGCAAGCTGGTGACGGTCTGGGGCGGCTTCTCGACGCGCTGGTACGTCTCCCTCTTCCAGAACGAACAGCTCATGGCCTCGCTGTGGGTCACCGTCCGGGTCGCGCTGATCAGCGCGACCGCGGGCGCCGTCCTGGGCACGCTCGCCGCCGTGGCCCTGGCCCGCGCGGGCAGATTCCGGGGCCGCACGGTCTTCTCCGGCATGGTCTACGCCCCCCTGGTCATGCCCGAGGTGATCATGGGCCTGTCGCTGCTGCTGCTGTTCGTGGCCCTGCGCGTCGACCGGGGCCTGGCCACCGTCGCCCTGGCCCACACCACGGTGACGCTGGCCTATGTCGCGGTCGTGGTCCACTCGCGGCTGGTCGCCTTCGACCGCTCGCTGGAGGAGGCGGCGCAGGACCTGGGCTCGCCGCCGCTGCGCACCTTCCTGACCGTGACCCTGCCGATCATCGCGCCTGCCGTGCTGGCGGGCTGGATGCTGGCCTTCACCCTCTCTCTCGACGACCTGGTGGTCGCGAGCTTCACCAGCGGCCCGGGGGCCACCACCCTGCCGATGCGCATCTACAGCCAAGTCCGCCTCGGCGTGTCGCCGGAGATCAACGCCGTCTCCACCTTGCTGATCGGCGCCGTGGCCATCGGCGTGCTGGCCTGGGCGCTCGCGGCGAAGTGGCGAACGGTGGCTGGCGCGGCGCGAAAGCCTGCGGCATAAGCCTCTCCACGCCGGTTTAGCTCAGCTGGTAGAGCAGCGGTTTTGTAAACCGAAGGTCGCGGGTTCGAGTCCTGCAACCGGCACCAGACGTCTGGAATCCGAGGATTTCCGAGGACGTCCGATACAGCTCACATTCGTCCATTTTTCACTTAATAAACAGGATACTACCGCACATACCTAATGTGGGTGACGACGAATCGATCATCCCCGGACGTCCAGGGCTATCCCCTGGCAGCCACGAAAATTGGGGGTACCGTTCGGGGACTCGTCTGACACATCAACTGTTACGATACCCCACATGCCCCTCACCGATATCGCGATCCGCCACGCAAGGCCCAAGCCCAAACCCTACCGAATCACAGACGGCGGCGGCCTGTTCCTCCAAATCCAGCCGAGCGGTAGCAAGCTCTGGCGCTTCAAGTACCGGCTGGACGGAAAGGAGAAGCTGCTCTCCCTTGGCCAGTACCCCGTCGTAACCCTCGCTGAAGCAAGAGACCGGCGCACGGAAGCCAAGCGACAGCTCGAACGCGGAGACGACCCAATCGCTGAAAAGCGGCAGGAGGAGATCAACCGCGCCCTGGCTCGCGCGCAGACCTTCGGCCTGATCGCACAGGACTTCCTCGACAAACTGCGAAAGGACGGGCGCACCGAGCAGACCGTTCGCAAGACGGCCTGGATTCTCGAGGACCTCGCCGCGCCCCTTTCGCACCGGCCGATCACCAACATCACCGCCCCGGAGGTCCTCCAGGTCCTGCGGAAGATCGAAGCCCATGGGCATCACGAGACCGCACATCGCGCCCGAAGCACCATCTCCCGCGTCTTCCGCTACGCCATCGCCACGGGCCGAGCGGTCTTCGACCCCGTCCCTGCCCTGCGCGGCGCCCTGGTCATGCACCGGACAAAGCATCGCTCCGCCATCACCGATCCCAAGGAGTTCGGCCGCCTGCTGCGGGCCATCGACAGCTTGGAGCGCAGCCCTGTGGTCAAGCCGGCCTTGCAACTCCTCGCACTGTGCTTCCCGCGCCCAGGCGAGCTGCGCCACGCCAGATGGACGGAGATCGATCTGGAGAAAGCCATCTGGTCGATCCCGGCCGAGCGGATGAAGATGCGAAGGCCTCACACCATTCCTCTAGCCCCTCAGGCCGTCCGGATCCTGACCGACTTACGCGAACTGACCGGCGACAGGCCCTACATCTTTCCCGGCATCCGAACGTGGCGTCGTCCGCTTAGCGACAACACCTTCAATGCGGCCCTTCGCTCGCTGGGCTTCCCAGGAGATGAGGCCTCCGCCCACGGCTTTCGGACTACGGCCAGCACCCTGTTGAACGAAAGCGGCTACTGGCACCCCGACGCCATCGAACGCGCCCTCGCCCACCAGGAAGCCAACGCAGTGCGCAGGGCCTACGCGAGAGGAGAATTCTGGGATGAGAGAGTGCGCATGGCCGCGTGGTGGGCGGACTACGTGGATGCGATGCGGCAGAACCAGCCTGCGCCGCCCCTACCGGCCAAAGCGCCGACAGGCTCGACAAGCCCACTAAATTTTAGCGCCGCCCATACGGTCGGACAGGCGCCTTCGATCACCACCTCTCGTGGAGGGCTCATCTTCTTCTGACGTGTCGCGAGCCATCCTGCGCTCTAGAACACACGCGTTGCCTGACTATGCGACCCCATCAAAGAGGACTGCCGGGGCGACCTTCAGCGCCCGCGCCAGTTGAAATACCGTTTTGACACTGGCGGTTCGCTCTCCTCGTTCAATCAGACCCACATAGTTTCGGTGAAGGCCTGCCAGCTCCGCCAAGTACTCCTGGCTTAACCCCTTTGACAGCCGAACCTGTCGCACTTGGCGCCCAAAGGCAAAAAGATCGGGATCGACAACCACACATCATGGTTGCGCTCGCTGCAGCGAAGCTCTACACACTGTCAGTGTGTATTCACCCATCGACCTTTGCGTTCGGCTTCGTGGGCCGAGCCCAATCAATAGTCATAACTGACATGCGAATCCTGAACTCACTCGCAACAGCCGCAGGCGTAGGTTGTTTGCTCCTAGCGAGCTGCGATAGCGGCCTGAACCAAACCCCTGGCCCTCCCGACGTCGCTGCAAAATCTGGCACGTCGGGCCTGACCACCAGAGAGTTTCGTACGCTCGTGGGCGGAAAGACGAAGCAGGAGATCAGGACGCTCCTGGGGACACCCAAGAACCTCTCGACCGCTCCTCATCGCCGTGAGGTCTGGCACTACGATACGCGCGATCTGAAGCTCTACGATGAAGATGCAGGCATGGAAGTAAAAGGCGACGCGACCGTCATATTCGATGATTCCGGGATAGCCATGGAAGGCAACTACAACTTCAAATCGGAATACATTTTCTCATGATATCAAAGCATACTCTCATCGGAGGCATTTTCTCCGCCGCCCTCTGCTGCCAAGCCGCACACGCTGAGCTTCCCTGCAGCCCCGATGAGATCGCAGAGCGCACCATCCCGGCAGAGAAGGAATGGGTTGAAGCAACGCCGACACAGCACCTGTCCAACGCGCAGAGCGGCTGGGTCAGGCCGATCCTGGGCTTCGACTGGAGGATCATCGACACCGAGGACTTCGGCTACATCGAGGTTCCTACCGAGAACCGTGAGCCGCGCTTCTTCATCCTGAGGTCCGACTACCGCTCCTGCGGCTCCGGCGGATGCACCATGGGAATGTACGACTGCAAGACCGTCGATGACGAGGGAAGCAGTTGCAAATCGATCTGGGGCGGCTTTCAGGGCCGCGTCCGGTTTCCCGGCTCTCAAAGCGAGGGCTACCCCGACTTCGTGATCGATGGAACCGACCTCTACACCTTCGCCAACGGCGAATACCGCGCGGTCTGCAATGTGACCGTTATCGACCAATGGAAGTCCGACAGGGACTAAAAGCGATGCCTCGGAGCCTCCGTTGGACCGCCGCGATGGCGTGCGCCTTCATGGCGCTTGCGCCTCACGCCGAAGGTGAAACCGTCTCGGGAGCTCAAGACCCCAATTGGAGGGTCAGGCCGGGCGTCATGCCGGGCGCTCCAAAAGTTAAGCCTATAAGAATCTGCCTCATTCAGCGGCTTGAGAAACGCGCTCTTGGGGTTTGGCCCATCTTCAGTCCGTGGGAAGCCGAGATCGAGCCCGATCATACCAATTGTACAGAGCGCCTATATGCCGATCTGAAAACGCAGACGATCTATCTCTGGTACGATGAGCCTGTTGCTCTAGGGGTAACGCCGAGCTCGGGACCCTATGATCTATACTGTCCGAGCGCAAATGCGCCGTGCAATTCCTCATTTTTCACGCCCAACGATATTAGTTCGGTCTATAGACTGAATGAATACTCTCTGCTCAAGGCGGTGAAAGAGTCTGGCATTGTTGGTAAGCTCGCCTTGTTCAAGGTAGAGTACGAACAGCGCGAAGCACAGCGGATCGCTGCAGAGAATGCGGCCGTCGATCTCGCCAAGCTGGAGGGCTATCGCGCCGAGGCGCAGGCGGCGACCACCATCACGCCGCTGCTGGAGTTCATCAAGCGCTACGAGGACAACGATCCGGAGGGCCTCGTTATCGAGGCGCGGGCTCGCCTCGCCAAGCTTCAGCAGGCCTATCTGGACGGCAGCCACTCCTCGAAGGACATCGGGTTCTTCATCAGGACATTCGAACGTGAGGACCCTGCCGGCCTCGTACCCCAGGCGCACCGGAAGCTTGCCAAGGCCGAGGCCGCTGAGGCTCGGGCCGGGAAGATCCTGACCCTTCGCCGACGCATTGCCGGGTGTAAGATCCTCGTCCACCGCGCCCGGGAGACGATAGCGAGAGAGCGACAGATCGAGGCGGTGACCGGGACGGTCAGCTTCGGCGCATTGCACGAGGCCGGCAGCGAGCTCGTGATCTGTCGGGACGCCATCCCGGAGTTCTACAAGCAGTACCGCGCTGCGGGCGGGAAGGAACCACTGGAGGCGATCCGATAGCATTCATGGAGGCACTCGCCTGACCTACGTCTCATTCACCCTGCTCGGCTTCGAGAGCGAACCGACGCAGCAGGAGTTGGAAGCGCCGAATCCAACGGCCCGCGTCATCCGTCGGATCGACCGTGGGGTGAAGCTTACGCCCTATGAGGTCGTGGATTGGGCAAAGGCGCAGGGGTTTGCGATCCACTACGTGGATGGCGCATGGGTCAGGGTGCCCGCCGGCCGAGAGGCGATCTGCGCCTTCCTGGCAGCTTACGTGGACGAAAGCGATCTTCAGCGGATCCGCTGCGAGCCTGTCACCCCCGGTGAGCGGTGGGTGGTAGAGGCCGAGGAGTTCTGATCCTCGTTGCCCCATCTGCGCGCCAGCAGCGGTCGCTGGCGACCGGGCTAGAAGCTGACGGTCGGTGGCGCCCGCTTTTAGTCCACGGGCCGCTGGCCGCGTCCGACCCCATGGGGACGTTGGGAACGTCTGCATTTGGGTCACACCGCCAATGCCAGCGGGTTGATGCTTTGAGAGGTGCTGCTTGTGCCTTCTCCAGCCGCAATATGACGGCAGCCTAAATCCCCAAACGTTTGCCCATCTGCTTCGCTCTTATGACGACGGCGAATAACAGCAAGGGGATCCAGAAGTAAAAGGCGTTAAAGTCCTTAGTCACCCCCACCCAGATCATAAGAAAGAGGAATATAGTGAGAAATCCATCCGCAATCGCATTTAGATAGAATTTGAATTTTTCTCTTGGGGTAAGCAGGGTGTAGCGAACCACTACCGCATCACAAGCCGATTTAGCTTTCTGCAGCATTCCTCCCCCATCTTGTTGGCCGCCTTCCTGCTGTGAAGATCGCGGTCGCACGCTATCGTGGCAAAATCCGGCCAGTTAGCAAAGACCAATGTCCGCGCTCCACCCTTTGCGGACTAGCAGCGGGTCGACTGCTGGGCCGACCCGCCGCCGATCAGAGCTCTATCTGTTCAGACAGCTCGAGGGCGTCATCGACCTCGATGCCGAGGTAGCGGACGGCATGATCTTCCCCCGAAAAAGTGGACGGGGTTAAGCCGCTCTGCGCTCGGCGTCGGCTGGGCTGATGTAGCCGAGGGCCGAGTGCAGGCGGCGGGGATTGTAGAAGCCCTCGATGTAACCGAACAGATCGCGTCGGGCCTGATCGCGCGTGGCGTAGACCCGGTGGTGGACGCGCTCGGTCTTGAGGGTATGGAAGAAGCTCTCCATCGGTGCGTTGTCCCAGCAGTCGCCCTT
This sequence comes from uncultured Caulobacter sp., assembly GCA_964579695.1. GTDB lineage: Bacteria > Pseudomonadota > Alphaproteobacteria > Caulobacterales > Caulobacteraceae > Caulobacter. The sequence goes on from CAZOHI010000003.1 coordinate 22,092, forward strand.
GCGGCTCATTGACGGGGTTATCCCCGCGCGAGCCAGGGCTGACCGGTAGGCCTCGGCGGCATACTGGATACCGCGGTCGGAGTGATGGATCAGGCCGGGCGCTGGCCGCTGGCGTTCGATGGCCATGTTGAGGGCGTCGAGCGCGATCTCGGTGTGCAGGGTCTGGCGCATGGACCAGCCGACAATCTTGCGGGTGTGCATGTCGAGGATGGCCGCGAGGTAGAGCCAGCCTTCGCCGGTGGGGATGTAGGTGAGGTCGGCCAGCCAGACCTGGTTCGGCGCTGCCGCGGTGAAGTTGCGGCCGAGCCTGTTGGGCGCGATCGGGTAGCCGTGGCGGCTGTCGGTGGTCCGGGTGCGCCTCGGCAGCGCCGCCAGGCCCCGCAGGCCGGCACGGCGCATCAGCCGCTCGACGCGCGAGCGCCCGACCCGGCGGCCGTGGCCTCTCAGCACGGCGTGGACGCGGGGCGAGCCGTAGATCCCGCTGCTCTCGGCGTGGATCAGGCGGATATCCTCCAGCAGCGCCCGGTTGGCCGCCGCCCGCGGGCTCTCGGCCCGCTCACGCCAAGCGTAGTAACCGCTGGCCGACAGGCCCAGGACCGCGCACATCACCCTGACCGGCCAGACGCTGCGATGCTCATCGACGAACCCGAACTTCATCGGGAGGCCGCTCCGAAGATGAGCGCGGCTTTTTTTAAGATGTCGCGCTCCATGCGCAGGCGGTCGTTCTCGCGCCGCAGCCGGCCCACCTCCGCGGCCAGATCAGACGGCGACGGGGCCGGCGCTTGCGTGTGGGGGCGCCTCGCCGTCCCCGTCGCCTGCGCCCCGAACTGCATCATCCATCGTCGAAGAACCGTCTCGTGCAGGCCCAACTCCCGGGCCACAGCCCCGACCGACAGGCCGCTCGTGGCCACACGATCAACCGCCTCACGCTTGAAGGCCTCCGGAAACACCCGGCGCGTACCACTCATCTGACACTCCTCCCTAGCTCCTCAGAGCTAGCATGGGTGTCCACTGAAACGAGGGAGGATCACCACCGTTTTGCTAGCTTCAACTCGATGAACGGATCGCCGAAATTGACGGGTGGTGATTCGCCCCGACGGCGGGCGGCGGTGGCGCCGAGCCTGCGCCGCGCCGATCCGCCGCGTTTCGCTGAAATGAACCCCGAAGACTTCGAGGAGTTCTGCTGCGCCCTGCTGGACAAGGAGCCGGGCGTCGCCCGCGCCGATCTCTACAACTCCCGCTTCGACGCCCAGTATGGCATCGACGCTTTCGGTGAAACGGCGGACGGCCTCGTCGTGGTCTCCTCAAGCGGTACGCGAGCGTCGCCAAGGGGCAGATCGCCGAGTGGGGCGAAGACTTCCTGAAGCACTGGGATTTCCAGTGGCGCGACCAGAAGGTGGTCCGCTTCATTCTAGCCGTGACCGTGAATCTCAACTCGCGGGCCCGACTCGACGATATCAAGGCCGCCAATGCCCGGTTCGCAGAGTTCGGCATCGCCTTCGAAGCCTGGGGGCCGCGCCAGCTTCAGGAACTCAGCCGGGGCGAACCAGGGATCGTCTCCCAGTTTCTAGGGCAGGAATGGGTGGGACGGATATGCGGCGATCTGGAATCAGATCGCACCGCGGCGCGAGCCGCTGACGCCGCGCGCGACGACCTTGAAAACCGGCTGGCCGCCATGGCCAAGGCGTTGTCCGGCGAGGCCGAGCAGAAGCTCGAGACCGCGCGCCGGCGCCTGGAGCAGGGCGACGTGAGCGAGGTCGAAACTTTACTGCGGGAGCTGCGGACGTCTCCGACCTGGGAAACCCTTGACGCCAGCGCCCGGGCCAGCGCCGTGCGTCTGCAGGGATCGGTGGCTCTGACACGCGGCGAGATTCGGATCGCCAAGGCCTTCGCCGCCGAGGCCGAAACGATCGCCAAGGCGTCCGAGCCGCGTCTGACCGCGCTCATCGCCATGAATGAGCAGGGTGCCGAGGCCGCCCTCGACGTTCTGGGAGAACCCACAAGTCCCCAGGGCCGCAGCCTGCGCGCCAGTCTGCTGCTCGTCACGGGCGAGACTGACGAGGCGGAAACGGTGCTGGATCAGATGGATCCCAAAGACCCCGAGGGCCTAAGGCTGCGCGCTTACCTCTGGCTGCTCCGCGGCGACCGGTCCGAAGCGCTCGCCTGGGCCGAAAAGGCCGACAAGGCCGATCCCGGTCATCCCGCGATCTCCCGCACGCTTGCGATGGCGCTCTACGCCTCGGCCCTCTCGCCCCTCGCGCCATCGCAGGTGGCGCTGAACCCCAATCCCCTGAACTGGGCGCTTGTTGGTCAGGACGATTTGTCCGTCGCCCGGCTGGAACAGGCTCTCGAGCGGTTCCTGCCCTTGGCCGACGGAGATCCCCTCCGCGCTAGCCGCGAACTAGACGCCGCCTGGGTTCTCGCCTGCCTGGCCAACCTGCCCTCTCGACGCAAGGACGCCGCCGCCCAGGCGCGACGCCTCCTCGCCGCCGACCTGCGGGACATCCAGGCGATCGGGTGGGTCCTGATGCGCGACCTCGATGTCGATCTGGCGCTGTCGCGCCAGACGCTGCTCGACGCCCTCCGAGCCGGAACGCTTCAGTCCGGTGAGATTGTCGCCTTGGACTGGCTTACTGCGCCGCAGGACACACCGTCCCTTCTCGCGACGATCGAGACCGCCCTGGAAGAGGGCATCGACGACGCCAATCTGGCGCAGGAGGTCGCCGGCGTCCGGGACCGTCTGCGCGGCGCACCAACAGGCGACGACATAGGCCCCGCCGTCCTCGAAACCGCACGCGACACTGGAGACTGGACCCAGGCCGAGGCGGACTTCGAAGCGGCGATCACCGCCGAACCGCCGCCGTTCACCGTCATCAGCCTAGCCTCAGCTCTCAGCGCCTCGGAACGATGGACGGTGCTCGACCGGCATCGTGACCGACTCCTCGGGTTCGCCACTGCCGTCGGCGTGCGGATCGCCGCCATCGCCGCCTACAATGTCGGCGATCCCGTCGGGGCCCTCGCGATCCTGAAGGACGGCGCTCAGCGCTTTCCCGGCGGGACGCTGCCGTTCACCCTGCGTCGCGTCGAGGCTGAGTCCTTAGCCCAGGTGGGGTGACCCGCTCGCCGCCGTCAATCTGGCCGCCGCCTTGGCCAGCGACACCCAATCCGTTCAGGACGGACTGCGCGAAGCCCGGCTGCGCATCAACATCGGCGATCTGGAGGGCGCGCTGCCCAGGGTGCGCGCCGCGCTGGAGAGTGGCGACCTGGACGCCGAGGACGCCCTGGTCTGGTCGCAGACCTTCGCGGGCGATCAGATCGACCTGGCGCGAGACCTGTGGCGACATGCGGTCAGTCTGGACATCGACGACCAGACCGCGCTGAAGGCCTACGGGGTGAGCTTCAACCTAGGCTTGGAGAACGAGAAGGCGGATCTGTTCGCCGCCGTGGCGCGTCTCGCAGAGACGGGTCAGGGAGTGTGGAGCGTCTCCCTGGACCAACTCAAGACCGAGATCGCCGAACGCCAGGAACGCGCCGCCGAGCTCGACGACCAATGGAAGCGGGGTGTCGCGCCCGTCCACCTCCTGGCCAAGGCAGCTGGAGCCAGCCTGGCAGAGATCTTCGACCTGCAGCCCGATCCGCACGGCCGCCGGCCGGTCTTCCTGCGATCGGGCTCGCGGGGAGACGCTTGGATCGACGAGCGTCCCATCGCGAAACGGCGATACTTCCTCGACGTCAGCGCCCTTCTCATCGCCGACCAGCTCGAGCTCCTGCCAGTTCTCGAAGGCCTTGGTCCGCGTCTTTGCATCGGCGCAGCCACCTCCCACGCCCTCCTGGAGATCGAACACGCGACCCGTCATCACCAGCCCGCCCAAGGCAAGGCCCCCCGGCGCGTCGTCGCTGAAATCGGGCGACGGATCGGGGTTGCGGCGCCCGTCGGGACACAGCGCGTGGCCCTGGAGAGCCAAGACGGAACGACAATGGATCTGAACCAAGTCCTCGCCGGGCTCGAGGCCGCGGAATCCGCTACGCCGGATGCTCTAAGCGCATGGCGGCTCGCCTTGGGCATCGATGTGCCGGCGACGACTTGGCCTCTGGCGGGTGTGCGGTTGGAGTTTTCGGAACGGTCCCTCGAAAGTCTGATCGACATCGGCGCGTTCGAGACCGTCGTCGAAACCTACGCCGTCTTCGTCGATCCCATCTCGCTCCGAGCAGCCCAGAGGGCGGTGGAGGATCTTCAGCGCCGGGCGAGACTGACACTGGCGGTGGGGCGGCTGAGGCGGCATCTGGCTCGCAAGGCGGCGACCCATTACGACTTTGTCGGCGGCGGACGTCCGGATCTAAATCCCAACGACGACCCCTTCTCCATAACCGCGGTCGGGCGCGCCCTTGCGGAAGTCATGACCGCAGCAGGCGAAGACGAGGCAAACCGCCTCTGGCTGGAAGATCGTTACCTCAGCAGCTTTGGCGCATCCGGCCGAGCCCCGGTCGTCGGGATCCTCGACGTCCTGGCCGATCTCCGGGCCCAGCGTCGTATCGACGACGAGACCTACTTCGACCGCCTATTGCGATTGCGGGCGGGCAGCGCCCTCTTCCTTCCCCTGTCCGTCGAAGAGATCGAGCATCATCTGACGGCGGCGCCAATCCGCGAGGGCGCGGTGACGGAGACACCGGCGCTCGCGATCCTGCGCCGAAACATGGGCCTGGCCCTCGTCTATGGTGAAAAGCTTCGCCTCGTTACAACCGGCGAGGCCGACGAACGTCCTCTGGAACTGCCGTTCCTGCTCCATCTGCGCCGGATCTGTGAAACGGCGGTCTTGTCGCGTTGGAACGGGCAGACCCCCGTGGAGACAGCCCGGGCGCAGTCCGACTGGATCTGGCGATCCCTGAGAGCCGAGACGTTGCCGCGCCCAAACGAAACGGATGCCATCGCCGGCGCGGAGACCGTCACGGCGCTCAACTTCGCAGGCCTCCTGACCGGAGCCTTCCACCTTCGATCAGCCGCCGGCGATCCCGGCTGGCGCCGTCGCGAACAGTACTTCGCTTGGCTGGGCGAGGCGGTGATCAAGGATCGCCTGGCGTTCGACCCTGTGGTTCGGGACCGCACCGTCGATCTGGCCCGCGACCTATTCCGCCTGGACCGCGCCGAAACCGACGACCTGGACGGCGAAGCGATAGAGAGCGTCCGAGCTCTGTCGCGAGTGATCGTCAGTCAACTGCCAGAGCCGATCCGCGATCTGGTGACCAGCGATCCCGACTTCATGGCCGACTTGGGCTTCACCGAGACGACGGCGATCCTGCTGGATGAAAAGACCTTCGCGGCGAGTATCTTCTGGAGGGGCGTGGCCGACGCGATCAATGAAGGGCGCGGCGAGGCCGGCTTCAACGACAGCTCAGGTCGCGTCATCTTCACTCGCGCTGCAGACGATCCGCTCCGCCTGGATCTCTCCGGAGATGTCGAAACCCCGGCTCTGCTCGACCCGGATTTCGGACTGCTCAGCGAGACCGAGGCAGTCCGGCAGGCGAGCCTTGAAGCTCTATGGGCGGAATGCGACATCCCGCCGTCAGACCGCGAAGCGGTTGCCGCCGACATTCTTGGCCAGACCCTGCCGGAGCGTCGGATCAAGCGAGCCCGTGACGTTCGCTACCGTTCGATCCGGCTGTTTCTGGAAGGCTTGGCGACGACCCTGCAGTCGGGCGAGGATGTGGGAGCCGACGTGTTCACGCCGCCAGCCGCCGTCAACTGGCTCACCTATGTGCGCTGGCGTGATCCCGAGACCCGGATAGAGGCCGCTGCGGCGGCCTTGCGTCGCGACCTGTCTCCGGAAGCCGCCTTGGCGCGCATGGCGAGCCTGCCCTTTACCTTGCCAAAGGAGGCCTGGGCGGGCGTCGACCTTGCCCGTGTCCGAATGCTAACGCCTTTGGCGTGCATTCACCGGCTCCATGCTGCGCGTCAGGGTCATCTCCCCGGAGAATCAGAGAGCCTCGTCGATCACGTTCGTGCGACCGCGGAGGCGGCGGCCCGGTTCGGGGGTCTGTTCGCGGCCCTTCTACGATGGGGCACCGACGCCTTCGCTCGTCAGCCGGGTTGGAACGCGCTGACGCCGCTTCAGAAGCACGTAGTCACTTGGTGTTTCGCCGACCGGCTGACCGATCTGCTGGGAACGATCGGTCTGGAGCCCGAACCTGGGGCCGCCTTTTTCCGCACGCAGCGCGTCACAGCCTCGGGCGCGGCGCTGCTTGTATTGGAGCGCGGCTACGACGACTCTTCGCTGCATCCCAGCGCGGCCAGCCTCCCTCTTCTCCTCCTTGCCGGACTCGAGCACGGCCTTGGAGAAACGGCCCACGCCCTGGCCCTCCCGAGCGATGTGCTCGAAGCGGTGGCGGGGGCTCTGGAGATCAAGCCGGACGCCGTCGACCGTCGGCCGGTCGTGCGTCGCTACATGCCGCGCGACGAGGTCGGCCCCACCTGGATGGACCGCCCCTCGCCCGGGGTCCTGGCCGACGGGCACGATCTCGAGCAGATGCTCAGTGAGGCGATCACGGCTCTGGAAGCCTGCGCTGAGGATCCAAACGCCTGGGCGTTCCTATATGGCGTGGGGACCCCGGCCGTGTCGTCAGATCAGACCGGAAAGCTTGCGGTCGTCCTTCACGCCGTCGATCTCGCCGCAATCGCGGCCGGCATCCGACCCGATCAGACGCTGAGGCACGTCGCGGAAGTCGCGGGGCGGCTTGCGGGCCAAGCCGCTGGGGCCGCCGTCATCGAGAAACTGCTGGACCTCGCACCGTCTTGGCTTGAGAGCAGCGAGGGCGCGCTCGAAGCCCGGTTCGACACACTCTTCGAAGCCGGAGCGGCGGCCTCGCGGTCCTATGACGATCAGGGGGCGGAGCGGTTCAGCCAGTTCCTGATGCACCTGATGATCCGGCTCCCGCAGGTCGCGGCGCGACTCCGCTCCGTGCTCGATGCGGTGATCGATCTCACCCCGGTTCGCGACGCCGGCCCGTTTTGGAACGCGCTGAAGGCCGTGCGGGCTCTTTAAATAGTGGCGGCGTTGCTCAGGAGCAGGGAGGCGTAGGCACCAATCAGCCGTGGATTTCCCAAGTCTGAGACGCGCCAGGACCTGACATGAAGTCGCCGGCGAGAGGCGGACCTCCGCGCGGCCGATTGAAGACCGCAGGGCAGGCGCGGGCCCCTCCCGGTTGCGACTCGACCTTGCGTTGAGGCAAACAGACGAGATTGAGGGGGGCGAAGCAGCCATGGACGCGGACGATCACAAGGTCGAGGTGGTTCTCAAGGAGGACCGTCGTTTCATGGTGCCCCTTTACCAGCGCAAGTACCAGTGGGCCGAACACCGCCTCCTGCCCTTCTGGGAGGACGTCGCCGCCAAGGCGGCGGAAGTCCTCAGGGCCGAAAACCGGTTCGACCACTATATGGGCGCCCTGATCCTCGCTCCCGTCGACGTTGGATCGCAGATCGGCAAGACGCCGGTCGTGCAGGTGGTGGACGGCCAGCAACGGCTGACCACTTTCCAGCTCTTCCTCGCCGCCCTACGGGAGGTCGCCCGCAAGCGCGGCGAGAACGACTTCATCCCGCACATCAATGGCTATCTGCACAATCCTCTGAAGAGCAAGGACGTCGATCCGCTCACCCGCTTCAAGCTCACCCCGACCCCCTCCGACCGCGACCTGTTCCACGACCTGATGGAACGGCCTTACGACGAAGTCGTCGCGCGCTATCGCCACCTGTTCTGGGGGGCCTCCGTGCCCAAGAACACGCCCTTCCCCGCCTTCCGGGCCTACATTCTGTTCTTCCGCTGGATCGACGATTTTGCGGCCAACGGCCCAAGCGACGAGGAGTCGCTGGAGGAGCTTGGCGAAGCCGAAGCTGACGCCGGCGCGGGCGATGACGACCTAGTCGGCGAGCGGCTGGAGGCGCTGCTCAAGGCGTTGCTCGAACGCCTCAAGCTGGTGGTCATCAGCCTGGATGAGAACGACGACGCCCAAGTGATTTTCGAGACCCTGAACTCCAAGGGCGAACCGCTGTTAGCCATGGATCTGGTCCGCAACAACATCTTTCACCGGGCCGAGAAACAGGAAGCTCAGGTGGAGGAACTATACAACGAGCTCTGGGACCCGCTCGACGAAGCGTGGTGGCGTGAAGCCGCGCCCAATGCGCGTCCGATGCGTCCGCGGATCGACCATTTTCTCGCCAACACGCTGGCGGCGGAGACCGGCGGCGCGATCTCCATCCGGGAGCTCTACGCCGAGTACCGAAACTTCGCGATTCCGCGAGGACGCCCTCGCTTCCCGGACGTCGCCGACGAATTGAAGCTGCTCGCCCGCTACGCCCCCCTCTACGAGACCCTAGAGGGCCGAAAGCAGGTCGATCCCGACCTGCACTGGTTCGGCCGAAAGATGGCCACGTGGCAGGTGACCACGGTCTATCCGGCGGCGCTGATGGTCGGACATCCGGACGTTCCGAGGGGCGGGCGTCTGGCGATCCTGCAGCTGCTCTATTCCTACCTGGTGCGACGCAGCCTGTGCGGGCTTACGACGAAGAACCTGAACAACGTCTTCCAGGGCCTAGCCGCACGCTTCCAGCGCGAGGGCGCCACTCTCGCGGCTTTCAACGACTACTTCGCCGGCCGCACCGGCGACAGCATCCGCTTCCCCGATGATGCGGAGCTGAGAGCCGGGGTGCTGACCACCAACGCCTACGCCATCTCACCTCAACCCCGTCTCGTCGACATCTTGTGGGAGCTGGAAACGGCGACCCGTTCGGCTCTCGCGGAAACCCAGGCCCGACCTCCGGGGCTTTGGGTCGAGCACGTCATGCCGCAGACCTGGACCGAGGGATGGCCCTTCGCCGACGCGGACTACGCCAGGCCCTGGAGCGGCGAGCCACAGGCGGTTGCCCGCACGGCGGAGGTGAACACTATCGGCAACCTCACATTGCTAAGCGAGAGCCTCAACCGGTCGGCCGGCAACAAGAGCTTTGCGGAGAAGAGGGAGAAGTTCCAGGAGCACACCGGCCTGTTCCTGACCAAATGGTTCCTGACCCGCGACAGCTGGACGGAGGCGGACATCCGGGAGCGAGGTGAACACCTCGCCACGCTGGCGATACGGATCTGGCCGCCCCTCGGAGCGATCTGACGGCCCGCGTCGGTACCCACGTCCCTTCCCCAGGACCGTGGACATTGGTCGGAGCCGATCAGCACCTTGCACCAGCCAGCTCTGCGTCCGCGACGGACGCGTAGCGACCAACTTTCAGTGCGAACCGGAATCACCCCAGGCTCAAATGAGCGTCCGCCTCCACCTCTGAGTGCATCTGCGGCGCAGATCAGGACAGCGCCAGAAGCGGAAGTTGGCTCCCGGCCGAGAACCGGGCGCTAAGCCTCCTGTTCCACAGTCAAGTCGTGGAAGGCTTCCCGGATAGACAGCGCGCGGCGGGGCCAGGTGGCCAGCTCTTCATCGATGTCGAGCCGGAGCTTCTTGAGCAGGAATGTCCCGGGCTTTTGGCGGATCTGATACAGCTTAACCTTTCGGTGGCGAGGCTCCAGCGCCCGCGCCACGGTGTAGGCAGCCGCGGCCGGGCACCGCAGGCCGAACACGACCTCCTCGAGCTCAAGGGGCGAATCCTGTAGTCCGCGCTCACCGATCAGCCGCCATTCCCGCTCGTATCGCCAGTCCCCGGCCTTCTTGAGCAGGACCGCGGCATCGACCTTCTCTGCGGCACCGGCCTCGTTTGCCAGCATCGCGGCGACCAAGCTGGCCTTGACTGTGAGCGTCCCGCCATAGCGAACTTTGTTCAGCTTCAGGTCGTCCGGTGCCGAATAGCCAAAGCAAACGCCACGATGCTGGTCGCCGTAGTGACTCCACATCAGCGGACAATTGGGGCGTTCGGCCAGGGAAACAACGCCGCGGTCGTAGCGGCGCAGTAGTTCGCGCTCGACCTCATGGCCAAGCACCATCTGGAGCGGATCATTCGCCTCGATATCCGGGTGGGTGGACCAGTAACGGGCCTCCTCGATCGCCCGTTCGGCGCTGCGACGGGCCACCCGTGAGATGTGCTCGCTGGCGCGCGCGCCTTTGGTGCGGAAGTCTCGGGCGGCCGCAGTCATTTCGTCCGTGACACGGCGTTCCACCAGAGTTCGCAGCATCTGCTCCAAGTCCTCAGCCGGCAGATCCGCGTCGAGGCTTGGCTGGCTATCCAGGGGATCATTGAACGTCGAGGGATCAGCGTAGAACAGCTCGTCCTCGATAAGACTCCTGAGGCTCTGAACGCTGAAGTGCCGGTACTTGTAGACTCGCGCTGGCGCGATCTTCCTCTTCTTCGCCATCCTCTGCCCCCGCCGCCTGGTCGCGGTCAGGCTAAAGGCGCGCGACTGAAAGGTCACGCCGATGCAAGCCGGGTCGTCCAAGCGGCTCTGTTCCAGGTTATGGACGCGTCATGCGCCGGCTGGTGAACCGCTACGAGGAACTGACGCTAAACGCCCGCTCGGCGCTGGCCCTCAGCTGCCTGCGTCGGAAGTTCGAAACCGGGCCGGGATGCTCAGGCACGACCGGGCACGGTCGCCGATGAGACTTACGATGGCGACGGCATGCCCATCCGGCACTCGCATTCGGGCATCGGTCAACGCTGCGAACACAGCGTCGGCGAGCTCTGCAGAACTGAAAGCGCTACGCAGGTCAGGTCCCAACAACAGATCGCAGGTGGAGCGGACGTCCAAGGCCGCGAACCGGCGGGCCGCTAGGCTCGTGGCCTTGCGCTCGTCAATGACGGCGCACCCGCCCAACCGGGCCGCGCAGGCCAACGTCGCAGCCTCGCCGTCGTCGAGGGTTTCCGACGCAGGCCCAGCCACTAAGGAGAGGAACAGCGCCTCGTCTTCTACCCCGAGGCGGACGACCTGCATCAGCCCCATATGCAACAGCGCGGCGACCTCGTCCGCAGCCCGCCGCCCCTTTGGACGACCGCGCTCCAGCTCACCCAGCGCGACATCCGTGATCGCCAGCGGCCGCGGAAGGGCCTTCAGAATCCGATGGGCCTCGCCGGTGGCGGTCAAGTTGATCCAAACGCTGGCGTCCGCAACCATCATCCAGGCTGTCTCAACCCATCAACCGCGGAGAGTCTTCACGGCCAACGCCCTCGTCCTCGTAGGCGTCGATCAGTTCGCGCACCTCGACGCGGTCGAGCTGCAGCAAGCGTGCGATCTGGCCTTCAGAGAGCAGGTCCTTAGCCCAAGCTTCGCCGACCAGTAGCGCCACTCGCATGGACACTGGCCGGGCGGCGTCAGCGCGCGCGGTGTCCCTACCAGCCGCTTCGCCCAGCACCTGCGCCGCTTGCTGGTCAGTGATCCCGCCAGTATTCTCGAACCAGTCCCAAGTGCCTGACTTGGTCAGCCCAAGCTCTTCCAGCCGCCGCGCCATCGCCTCACGCGACACGCCAAATGCGTGGGCCAAGAGGATAATGTGCCGGCGGGTCAGCTGGGTAGCGCCGGCGGTGATCTCCTTGAACATGGCCATTACGGCGCGGGCCGGGGTGAGGAACGCCCGGGCGAAGGCGATGGCGTAACGCTCCTCACGGCTAGTCTCGGGAGACCCTGCGTGCAGCGCATCCGGTGCCCGACGGGTCGAGGTGAAGTGTCCAAGTTCATGGGCGCAGGTTTGTGCCCGCCGGTCCTTCGGGTGAGCCGCGTTCAAGAGAATGCAGGCGCCGGCCCGATCGTCGAAGGCGTAGAGCCCCGAGATCTTTGCCGGTAGGCGACGCACAAACACTCGGGCTCCGAGCTGCAGCTCAAGCACGGACATCATGTCATGGACCGGCGCCATGCCGATCCCGAGCCACTGGCGCAGCTCGATCGCGTCCTGTTCGGCCTGCACGGCCACATTGCCCGGCAGCAGGGGCCGCTCCGGCGGGTCGTTGCGCACCCGTTGCACCCCCAGAAGGTCCTCCAGTTCCAATTCGGCTTGGACGAGCGTGGTCAGAAGGGCGACGGCAGCTTCGACATCCACATCAGCCTCGCCCGCCCGTCGGAACCGCGGCTTCAGGTCGATTTGCACGGCCTCACGCCGCAGCAGGCTGTTGACTGACACGGCGTACAGCGCGGCGAACCTCTGCAGCTCCTCAAGCCGAGGCTTGCGCTGACCTTGCTCGATCGCAACCACGGTTGTCCTAGCGACCTGCAGCGCCGCGGCGGCAGCAGCTTGGGTGACCCTCGCCGATTCCCGAGCAACCCTTAGCCGGTCGCCGATCTCGACGGCGGTGAGTTCCTCGCTCATGGCCTTGCACTGGCAAGGCGTGCGACGAAGGAGTCCGGTCCCAATGACTTGCGGAACACACGCCACTCGGCGGCATGCCGGCCCAACATTTCACGCAACTGATGCTCCACCACCGCCGGGTCTCCGTCCAATGCTTCCGCGGTCTCGCGTGCAGCGCGGCGAAGGGACCGCGCGTGTAGCGGCGATTCTGCGAACTCAGCCAAGTGGTCCATGTGCAGAACTCCGGCCACGGCGTAGGCGCGCAGCTTGGAGGTGAGGCCATTGAATCCCTTGGCCACGCCGTCCTCCAGGCGGTTGGCGGAGAGGTTCTCCCAGATGTAGGTTTCGGCCGGCTCGTCGATCCCGGCGGTGAACATGCTCATCCGCCGGAGCATGCAAGCCGCGCAGATGCCGCACTGGCGCCGTCGCCCATTGACCGAGCAATGGCGCGACTGTTGCCAACAAGATCGGGTGTCAGTCCAAGTCGGCACAGCCTGGAGCGCTCGCGCGGCGTGCAACGTCTCGCCTTTGGTGCTCCAGAGCCGCGGATATTCGTAACGGACATCCTTGTCACTAATGGCGTGCAGCAGACGTTCCATGCGCCGCGAGAATGTCGGATGGACGCGGTAGTCGGGATAGATCTGCCCGCTGACCGCCAGCATCGGGCCGAACGCACCTTGCCCACTCTCGGTTACCATGATGCGCGAAACTCCGGCCATCAAGGCCGCGATGCCGGTCACGGCGGCGAACTTGAAGCCGCGCGAGCGGGCCGAGGTCTCGCCTTGCCGTGGGCGCTTGAGCTTGTACGGGACGACGGCGAAGGGGACGCGCTTCTTCTTGCTGCGGGGTCGATCGACCCCGCCGACGCCCAGACGCACGGCCACAAGGCCGCCAGCACCTTCGTCGGCGGCGACCAGGGCACGAACAGCGCGGGAATCCAGGCCATCGCTGTAGGGCATGATTACCCGCGCGCCGGACTCGAGGCTAAGGCTACCCTGGGCGACCCGCGGGACGTCCCGCCGCCGCTGCGCAAAGCTGAAGACCCAGACGTCGCCGGTCAGATAGCCTAAGGCCTCCTCCAGCGCCGCGCGCACGTTCGGACGGTTCCAGAGCACCGGGTCATGGACGGCGATCCGCACATCGAACCGCCGGCTCCAGCTGTATTCCGGTCGGCGCCGGGTGACATCGCAGAACTCGGCCGCCGCTGCGATAACCAGCAAGTCGACCAGCGCCGGGTTCCAGTCAGCAAAGAAATAGGATTCCAGACCTTGAGTATCGAGCTGCAGCACCTCGCCGATCGTTGCGTAGATCGCGCCGTCGCGCATCACCGCGCCTGGTTCTAGGGCATCGAGGGTCAGGCTCGGCATTTCGATGTTCAGACTAATGGCGTTCATAGCGGCGGCCCCTCGTCCAACCCAGAGCGATTGACCTTCAGCGCCAGGCGGCGGACGCCCTCACCGGCAGCGATCCCGGCCGCCAGTCGATCGGTGCCGATGCTGGGGATGGCGCTGTGCAGCTTAGTCCGAAGCCGGCCGGCATCCGGCGAGCCTTCGCCCAGGTAGTGCTCCTCCATCTGCCGTGACCGGTGCAGGGCGCGCTCATCGAGGGTCGCCTTGATGGCCGCCTCATAGGCGGCCGGCCCAACCTGACCGTCACGGGCGACGTCGCGGGCCTGCGCCGCGAACAGGGCTTCCACCGGATTCTGTGCCAAAACCTGCAAGCGCCGGGTTTCGGCCGCGGCCACTTCAGGAAACAGGTTGCCGCGGTTGTCGTCGCCGAGCGCTGCGCGGATCTCCTTGGCGAACGCAGGCCGGATCGCTCCCCATTCGTCGAGCAGCGCGGGCTGAAACGCCTCCGCCGTTTCGACCACCGAGTGCGCGAGGTTCGCGGCGATCTTGGCCAGCGCCTTCCAGGGCCGGCTCATCTTCATGGTCTTGTACGGTCCGTCGCTCATGGGGGCCCGCCTCCGATGTCGGAACGCTGGCCGAGTCGGTTGGAAATGTCAAATTGGTGTCGTGTGGATGCTGACAATGTCAGGCACCTTGGCGCTTGCGTTCAGCGCCTATCGAGGCGGCGCAAGCATGTCATCCGATGCCGTTCGCCCCGAGCGCTCACCGCCCCAGATCACATCCTAGGGCTGTTCGGCAGCTTGAGGTCGGTTAAGCTTGGGCATGGACGCCGCTACAAACTTCACCGAGGACAGACACATGGAGGCAGAGGCGAGTGACGAACTCCCGCGGCTCCCCTTGGTGATCTTCGAGCACCCAGCCCGGGAAGATTATGACCCACGTGCCTTAGAACGTGGTGCGGGCAGTGGGGCCGTAGTGTGCTTGCGCTCGACACAGGTCAGGCTCGTTGGCTGAAGCTCTACTACCGCAAGATATCATTGACGGCGCCGCCGTTCGCGATCGGCCGAACCTATTCGTGATCGGTTGCTACGACCGACGCATCACCTTTTACTCGCAGCAAGTGAGGGCGCTCTCGCTTATTCATGCCCTCAAGGACCTCGGTTACCTCAATGCCGCTCCGCGCATCGCGGTAGTCGGAGGCGGAGCGGCAGGGATCACGGCCGCGGCGGCGGCGGCGCTTGTGTCGAATTGCAGGGTGACGCTGTTCGAGACGGCAAGTGAGCTGCTGTCGCTGCAATCGACCACCGCACGGCGACGCCTCGACCCACACATCTACGACTGGCCCGCGCACGACACGACCGACCCGATCGCAGATCTGCCAATCCTAGATTGGGAATCGGGGACATGTCTGTCGGTGCGCGACGATGTCCTGCTCGGGTTCGAGCACATCGCCCTTCGCCTCGCGCCGCGACTGCAGAAACGCACGAGGCATAAGGTCACCGGCCTTGCCGTGGCAGCCGATGGGTACGACGTTGGCTTCGTCAATCTAGATGCGCCGCTGCCGGATCCCGGGCAGGAGCCGACCGAGCGGTTCAACATCGTATTGTTGGCAGTCGGCTTCGGCCTCGAGCCGGAGGAACCGGTGCAGAATATTCAGAGCGCAAGCTATTGGTCCGACGCTGGCGTGCCCGTTGCCGAATTCCAAGGCCGCCCGACGCCGCGGTTCTTTATCAGCGGCGCCGGGGATGGGGGTTTGATCGACCTTGTGGCGGCCGGTGCGAATGACTTCGACCATGCCAGCATGATCTCCATGATTTCGCAGCATCCCGGAGTCGCCGAACTCTCGGCACGACTCGTGGCGATCGATGTCGAGGCCCGTGCCGCCGACGCTGCCGGCGCGCGGTTCGACTTCATGTCCGCCTACGACGCGCAACTGCTCGACCCGCTGACCGCCATCGGATTGCTCGCGGCCGTCGCCCAGCAACTGCGCCCCGGCGTGCAGCTGACCTTGCAGACGCAGCACGCCGAGCTGTTTGAGGTGTCCACCTCGATGCTTAATCGCCTGGCTGCCTATCTGACCATCAAGGCGTGCGAAGGCGACGCGCAGAGATCGTTCCGGCATCTCCAATGCGGCACAGTTGCGCGGGTCGATGCACCCGACTCTGCGCCCGAAAGCCCCGCTGCGTTCTGGCTCGACTGTGGTGGTGAAACGGTCGCGGCTGATGCGGTAATTGTTCGTCGTGGGCCCTTGCGCGCGGTCGTCCGGGTACCGTTTGGCGATCATCTGGCAGATTACGAGGATACGCATAAGGACTGGCTCGCCCGTCACGGCGACGCTACGCTGGTTCCCAAGTTGTCAGGGCACGCGCGGACCCTGTTCCAGGAGGCGGCGCGCAATGCCGATATCCCGCTCGCGCCGCGCTGGCAGCGGCTCGCTGCGCAGCAATTGCCGGTTTCGGTTCAGATTCGCCGTCATGCCGACCACGTGCGGTGGTCAGGCGCGATGGCGGCGGACCAACTCGTCAGAGCTTGGAGCGAAGACCAAGCGTTCGACATTATCCTGCCCGACGCACCGGGCGATCTGGGGGCCGCCGCCGGCGCTATCCTGCGCGTCGCATGTCATAGCCGCGTCGGCCGCCTGCACGCCTCACCGGCCTTGTGGACGCAGCATGTGCGTGCCCTCAGTCTCGACTCACTGCACGCCGAGGGCATGGCGATGCCGAAGATCGTCGGCGGAAATCCGGGGGGGGCCGCGCAACACCCCGAGGAGGTGGCGGCTGATATCCTCGCCAGGCGAATCCATCGCTCGCTCGACGCTTGGTTGCTGGGCCGGCTCAACGCGCATCTCCAGCCCTTTTTCGCTAGCAACGCAGATCCCGGCCGCCACATTGGGCTGACGGTCGGAAATGACCTGCGCGTTGCGATGGCTGCGACCTGGGCCAACTGGCGAGCATCGTTCGCCGACGATCCCGCGCTGCTCAATCATTTCCTGAGATTGATGATCTGCGCAGTCGATGATGAAGACAGTCGCGACGCTGCGCAGGTATTGGTCGGACCGACCAAGTGGAAGGAAATCGTCCGGGGCACGGCCGTCGCGCTGGCGATTGCGGCGGCTTGGCAGACGACTTCGCAGACGACTTCGCCCAAGGGGGCGGGTCCAGGCAATCTCGTTCGCGAGCGCGACGGGGACAGCGCCTGGGCTGGTCACGGGTGCGCGGCGGATCTGATCAACGGCAGCGATATGTCGTTGTGTGCCGCTTCCTATATGTGGCGGACCCAATTTGTCATCCTCATCGTCAAGGGCACGATCGAGGTCGCACGTTTCGCCGAAAAGGCCTTTGCGCAGATCGAATCCGATCAACCCGCGCTCAGCGAGACCGACGGCGGCGGCCCGGTGATCATGTCTATCAGCCGCGAGTTTTCAGATGCGGTTGCGGCTGGTTTGACAGAGCTGCGCGCCTTGTTGGCGGCCGTCGAGGCCCGGCATTTCGAGGTCTTGGACAAAGCAATCGTGAAGGGCGCGGCATGACCGATGGTTCGACCCTGTCATTTGGCCTGGCTGACTTTGCCGAGCGCCTGCGCAAGGCCGCGGGTGTCCTCGACCTCACCGTGGAGGAGCGTCCGGAACTGGCGAGTTCGACGTTCAACGGTGGCTCAAGCAAATCCACGTCATTAAGTCCGAGCGACCTTCCGGCTGAATGCCATGCCATTCGCATTGATCGGTTCAACATCGTGCTCAGCGTGCTTCCCGAGATCGCAACGCTCGAGGCGGTGCGCGAGACCTTGCGGCGTTGCCGCAACCAGTGCGTCGTCGCGCGCTCCTATCTTGGCACCAATGAAACACTTGACCTGCAGCTGATGCTGTTGGGGCCGCGCGCGAGTGAGCGTCAGGAAGCCTGGCGCGCGTTGGCTCTGATGGTCGAGCGAGACGATCGAGTGGCGCGCAAGCTGGCCTGGCTGCGCCCCGAGGACAAGCAGCGGGATGAGGAAAGCTTCGCCGACTTCCTCAAGCGGACGTTCCTCGCCCGACCGTGGATTCACGACGAGGGCAAATTCGAAGACGCGGCCCTCGATGAACTGAGCGGCAGCGGCGCGCCGAAGTCCGGATTGCCGCGAACACTGGCGGACGATTGGGAGCGGACAGCGCTCGACGAGAAGAAATCACCGGATGATATTGTCACGGCGCTGGTAAAGGCCTGGGAACGAAGAGGCCAAGCATGAGCGAGATCTTCCTTTCCCGCATCGTGATCCACGATTTCCGTACCTTCGGTGACTTCGACATCGAGGTGCCGGCAACGCCAGGGCTCGTACTCCTCACCGGAACCAATGGCCTCGGCAAAAGCAGCTTCTTCGACGCGATCGAATGGGGTCTCACGAACAAAATCCGCCGCTTCGAGCCCTATCTTCAAAAGGGCAAGAAGAAGATCGTCGAAAAGGACTATCTTACGCGTCGCGGGGCGGAGCCGGACTCGCACCATGTGTCCCTTACCTTCTCCGGGCATGGTCCGATCGAGCGCGGCGCCGGCAGCGGTACGCCGATGGCAGACATCATTGCGCAGCTTGCGCGCCCAGATCGCCGCACGATCAACGACCTCGGCACCTATCTCGCCCTCACCCATTTTCTCGGTCAGGCGGCCCAACAGCGGTTCACGAGCCGTGATCCGCGGGACCAATGGCAGGCGCTCAAAGGGCCGAGCGGCATCGATCGGCTCGAGCGAGTTCGCGCAGGGCTTCGCGGCCGCCCGACGGTGACGGCATTCACCCGGCGCATCGAGCAGCAGCAGGCGAGCGTAGCGACGCTCGAGCGTCAGATCGCCGATTGGCAGGGGTGGGTGGCGCGACTCGAACGGTTGCGCTCCGCCGCTCGCGCGACCGGCGTTCTGACTACCGCTGAGGTCTCGGAACGCATTGACGAGCTCGAAACCGACCTGCTGCAGCTGACATCGGGTCAGCCTCTCGCCATTGTCGGCGAGGATGTTGGACGGCGTCTCGCAGCGGTCGGCGATCGGATCGGCGATGCGCTGCGGTCGACGGGCGAGCGCAAGACCGCATTGGAGGCCTTGATGGCGCTGGCCGGACAATTTGCGATCAGCCAGGCGGACAGCCGCCTCGACACTCCCCATCTCGTCAGATTGCGAAGCGAAGTGAGCGATGCTCACGCGCGGCTCAATCGTGCGTCGCCCCTCGTGAGTTCGGCGCACGATGCCGTCGCAGCGCAGCAGGCTGCCATTGCCACGATCGATCAGAACATCGCGCTCCTTGAAGCGGGTCTGACCGACCTCGCTCGCCGAGCGCAGTTGGCCGGACTGATCGCCGCCGACGAGGCGGACCGCAGCACGTTGGTCGAAGCAATAGCCGCCCACCGTGCCGCGCTTGAGACTGCGGACGGTGCCATCGCAGCGCATGGCGATGCGGCCGCTGAGGTGGCACGCCTGCGGAGCCTTGCCAGTTCCGCTAAGGCACTGGAAGAATCGCTGACCCATCATCTCGAGCTCGAAGCTCAGGCCGGGGCCGCCACGGCCGCGCTCGCTCAGGGTCGCGAGGTCGCCGAACGAGCAGCAGCGGAACTGGCACCACTCGCAAGCCAACTGGCGGACATCGACCGCCGCATCTCGGACGCCGAGCATCAACGCGCGGAAGCCGATCGCCACGCGACAGCCATCAGCGCCGGTCTTTCGCAGCTGGCAAGCCATCTACACGAAGACGACACTGAGTGCCCGGTGTGCAGCACGTCATTCGAGCCTGGCGTGCTCAAAGCACTCGCCGAGGCCGCGGCTGCAGGCAGCGACGCCCGGCTGGCCCAGGCCGATGAGGCCCTCGAGGGACTGAGGACTGCGCGCGTCGATCTGGCTGGCAGAACTGCCAACCTTAGATCGCAAGTCGCGGCGGTCGAGGAGCTCGAACGAGCGGCCACCGCAGCTACCCGCGCGGCGACCGATGCCCGCGCAGCGATCGCCCGAACGCTGGATGCGAGCGCCGATGGTGATCTCACAGGCCTCGCGGCAACGCGCAGGCGCGACGCTGACACCGCGCTTGCAAAGGCGGAGGCGACGCTCACTACGCTGGCTGCGAACGCAGCTGCCGCGACCGAGCAGCGTTCGTCGGCGGCCAACGACCTTGATGATCTGATCGGACGCGAGAGCCACCTCGGCACGCGTCTGGCGCAGTTTCAGGCTGAGGACACCGCGTGCGCGGACCGGATCTCTGCTCGCAACTTGTCGAATGCCACGATCACCGACCTCGAGAGCCGGCTAACCTCGGCGCGCGGGCAGAGCGAGGCGGCTCGAGCCCGCTTGGTGGAACTTACCGATGCGGCGAACGCCGCGGGCGCTGCGGCGCAAAGCGAGCAAGCGGCGGTTGAGGCGGCGCAGCGCGAGCTAGCAGTGGCGGAACTGAACCGCGCCAATGCGGAGCAGGCGGCGCGTCAGACCCAGCTCCGTTGGACCGAGGCGGGGTTGCCGGACAGCCCGAGCCAGGCGGCCTATGATCGGGCTATTGCGGCACTCGACGCGACGCTCGTCGGGTTGCGGTCGATGGCCGAGCGGCAGCTGGTTCTTGCCCGTGATAATGAGGATGCGCTCCTGCAAACCGAGATGGACGACATTACTGCATCGATGCATCTTGCCGCTGGCGATGAGGGCATCGGCGATCCGGTCGTCTATCTCGCAACACTAGAGGCGAAGCTCGACGCTGCGAAGGCGGCGGTTAAGCTCACTACGGCCACACGTAACGCGGTCAAACGTTATTCGGAAGATCTGCAAGCGCAGGCCGACGACTTTTCCAGCCGCGTGCTCGATCCGCTCAACACGGTGATCGACGACTTCAACGAGGCGATGCTGAGCACGCCAGGCGAGAGCATTCAGTTTAAGGCCGATACCCGGGTCGACGCCACGACCTTCGGCATGGCGCTGCGCTATCGCGATAAGGTCGAGGACGCCATCGAGAGCAGGAAGGATTTGCCGCCACAGGTGGTGTTGAGTGAGGGCCAGCTCGCCGCCAATGGTTTCAGCATCCTTTGTGCAGCCAGCACAGCCTATCCCTGGTCACGCTGGCGCGCGTTGCTGCTCGATGATCCGCTGCAGCACAATGACATCATCCACACTGCCGCCTTTGTCGACGTGATGCGCAATATGGTGGAGCTGAACGGCTACCAGCTACTCATGTCGAGTCATGATCGTGGCGAAAGCGACTTTATCGCGCGCAAGTTCGACGCGGCCGGCCTTCCGTGCACCACGGTTCTCCTCACTGCGCCGTCAGATAAGGGTGTTGTTTGGGTGGCGCCCGATCATAACCAAGCGGCGGCGCGCGCTTTGCGTGGTGGCAACGGGAGTTCGAGCGCCAGCCACGCATGAAGACCTAGAGGCACTGCAAACAGTTGACGACAACGCTCACGGTCTAAGGGCGTCTCGCGAACGCTCGTTTCGAGTCACTGACCCTCGCAGGAGTTCGACCCGCTCAGGATTCAACGCGTCGCCTTGCTGCGGACCTTCCCAATGTCTCTATTGAGTCAGGTCCGGCCGAAGGTCACGGCAGCGCTGCTTGGAAAGCAGACATTCTGTCTGTAACCGTATGGAGCCTCAGGAATTCGCCGCTGCACGAGGGCGAGATCGGGTCGGCCCCTTCTGACCGAGACTGACCGGAACGGCCTTCGGACAGCCCCTTTTAGAAAGGCGGGCGGCGAGCCTTCGCCCGCCGCCCCAGTCGATCCGGTTTCAGAGGGGACCGAAGCCGGAAAGCCTCACTCCTACCAGGCGACCCGCACCCCCGCCGTCGCCGTGGTGGCCTGATAGTCGTCGCCGAACCGCCCGCCCACGTTGGCGAAGCCGCTGACCGCGCCGCCGCCGCTATGCGGCCGCCGCCTCTTCCAGCGTCTCCTCCGGGCGTTGGTCGTGGATTGTCACCGCCGGCGCTCCATCTTCACCGCCAGTTGGGCAAGCGCCCGCTTGATCAGCTTCTCGACGCCGTTCACGGAAATTCCCATGCGTTTGGCGATCACCGGATAGGTCATTTCCTCGAACCTATGGAAGATGACAGCGTCGCGCGTTCGGGGCGGAAGGCTGTGCAGGGCCGCACTGAGCTGGTTGACGAGTTGCTTGGCGATAAGGGCGCGCTCGGGCGATATCTCATCGGCGATCTCGAATGCGCCCTCGATCTGCTCCGTCTCTCCGAACCCCGTACGAACACCGAGCCGGTGCCGATCGATCAACACGTTCCGCGCGATCCGGAACAGATAGCGTTCCACATTATCGACTTCGCTGTCCGTGGCCCTGGCCTGGAGGTGAAGGAAGACCTCCTGGACGAGATCCTCGGCCTCCGTCGCCCCCACGCGCTTGGTGAAGAAGCGCCGCAACGCCAAGCCGTACTCGGCCATCCACGCGCCGACATCCTGGGCGGACGCGACGGGACCGGGGGTCGATGGCTCGGGCGGCAGCGCCATCCGGGCGCTCTCCTGGTGGTCGAAAATGATGGACGGAACGTGCGCGGCGAAACTCTCTCACTATGACAGACGAAATCCTCGCCCGGCGCCGTACCTTGCCGCGAGAAAAAAGTTGGCCCGATGGAGTTGGCCGGACGAAAGAGGGGCGGCAAGCTCTCGCTCGCCGCCCCAGTCGATCCGGGTTCAGAGGGGACCGAAGCCGGAGAATGCGGCGCCCTACCAGGCCACACGGACCCCTGCCGAGGCGGTGGTGGCCTGGTAGTCGTCGCCGAACTTGCCGCCTACGTTCACGAACCCGCTAAGCGCGCCGTCCAGCGCGTGGACGCTGGCGCCTATCCCCAGCTCGCCGGAGGAACCGGTCAGTTCATTGAGCAAGACAGCATCGTCGCCCGCGTTGTAGGCCACCATACGCGCCTCATCCTCGAACTCGTTCCAGACGCGGCCGGTCAGCGAATACTGCGCCCGCACACCGCCATAATCCTGGCCGAGCCCGAACCGCGCCCCAACCCCGGCCCGCAGCGATGCAGGATCATCGAACGCCAGGGTCACGCCTTGGCGCAGTGGATCGTCGGCCGCGATGTTCAGGTCGTCGTACTTGGTGCGGACATAACTAAACCCGGCCAGCGGCTCGACGAAGGCGTTGGAGGTAAGCGGGAGCCGCCAGCCCGCCTCGACCTGACCGCCGACCGAGATCAGGTTGGTGGCGACCAGCGTCCCGAGCGGCTTAAGGTTCAGGGCCGGGACATCGCCCTCCAGTTCCAGCCGGTTGGCGGTCATCGTCGCGTCAACGTACAGCCCGCCGGAGACGAAGCTGGCGTAGCCGCCGCCGGTCCAGCCGTCGAGCCGCATGGCGTTCGGCGAGGTGTCGAACGCCATGTCGGCGTGGGCATAGCCCGCGGTCAGGCCCAGCACCCAGGCGCTGTCGCCCGCGCCGCCGGACACGACGTCGACGCCGCCGGTGACGGCATAGCTGTTCACCGTGTTGGTGTTGTCGAAGGTGAAGGGGTTGCCCACCACATCGACGGTCTGACTGACATCGCTGTCGGCGAACTCGGTGGCCACGCGCATCCACACACCGCCGCCGAAGCCTTCATCCAGGCCGCCGCGCATGTCGGCCTGCCGGTCGAGCCAGGTTCCGGTCGACAGGCGCCACAGCTGGTGGGCGGCCTGGGCGACCAGCGGGAACTGCAAGGCATCCTGGCCGAGGGTGGCGACCAGCTTATGCTGCTCCGTTCCGGCGTCGTAGACGAGCGGGTAGATGAAGAAGCCCTTGTCGATGAAGCCGCCGTTGCCCGGATTGTAGCCGGCCGAGCCCTCGTCGAGGATGAAGTGACCCGCCGCGCTGACGCTACCTGCCGTGTCGATCACCACGATGTGGCTACCATAACGGCCACGATCGCCGGCCACCTGTTCCTTGACGCGCAGGCGTGTGACGCCGGCGGTGGCGCCGTTCTCGATACGCAGGCAGTCTCCTCCGGGCAGATCGTCGCTGACGGGACTGCGCAGCGCGGCGTCGCAGGCTCGCTGGTCGCCGTTCAGATTGACGTCCATCAGGATGAGGCTTCCATCCAAGCCGGTGAATGTCCCGCCCACGATGTGCAGCAGATCGTCAGGGTAGCTGTCGCTGCCCAAATCCTGCAGCCGGGCAAATCCGCCCATGTATATGGTTCCCGCATTGTCGAACCTTTCCAGACCGGTGATGCGGTAAGAACCAGATCTTGATGCGATACTCGAGTTCATCTGAAAGTTGTCGTCAGCGCCGACAATGAGAACACCCGCGTTGGAGTATATGTCGTCGCCCGTACCGAACGCCAGCGTGCCGGACCCGAAAACCGAGGCCCCCGTCTCTACGATCAGCAGGTCATTCGCCGAACCGAAGGACGATCCGTTGTGCCACCAACGCGCCCCGGAGGCGAGGTTCATGTCCACTATTCCGCTCGCCGCGGCAAAGTCGGCCGAGCCCCACACCAAGCCCGTCACGTTGATGTCGAACGCTCCCCCGCCGCTGCCCCGGAACAGCTTGCTCGCCGTGTTGACGTCGAATGTACCCAGGTTAACCTGCGTCAACGTGCCGGCGGAAGTCGTCATATCGACAGCGGCATTGCCCGTTCCGGGCACGAAAAGACGAGACAAATTCAGGACGGCGTCCCCCATAGTCTCTATCCGCACAGCGCTTGAGTTCCGCGAGCCGATGTTGCCGAGTTGCCCTCCCGCGTCGATCCGCAGCATCCCAGTGCCGGTCTTGGCGAAAATGCTCGCGGAGGTCGGATCGCCGTTGTTGATGTTCTCGGTCACGGCGTTGCCGCCCGCCATGTTGATAGTCAGCTCGCCCGTCCCACTGGCCTCCGCGCGAATGGCGTAGAGACGGCCCGAAATCTGGCCGTCGGTCACCGTCACCGATACGTCGCCGTTGCCGCCGACGCTGCGCGCCTCCAGGCCCGCCTGCGAGATGGCGTTGCTGGAGCAGCAGTTGTTGGTGTCGATCAACCCGCTGGCGGTGACGCTCACGTCGCCGCCGTTGTTGGACCGCGCGAGGACGCCGTGCGTCGTCGTCGAACTGGCGGCCGAGGTTCCCCCTACCACTCGGCCGAGCAGGAGGTTGATATTGCCGGTCTCGGTCTGGGCGTCGATCAGCGCACCGTTGGTGGCGGCGCCCCCGGTCACGGTTCCCGCCCTGGAATCCCAAAGGATGTCGCTGCCTCCGGCTCCCCGCAGATTGATCCCGTTGACCAGCGGGTCGCCCGGGACGCCGCCGCTCGTGCCCACGGTGATGGCGCCCGACGTGGACACCACGGCACCGTCGCCGGAGTAGTTGCAGAGTATCCCGGGGTTGTAGGTCCCCGCTCCGTAAACCACGGTCCCGGTGCCGTTGCCGCTCGTCGGCGCGGGCGCGCAGGAGGCCGTCTGGGCGGCCGCGAGCGTCGGCGCCATGACGGCGCCCGCCGAGATGACGGCCGACAGGCCACCTGCGATCAGCGAGGAGCCGGCCAGCAGGCCGAGACGGCGCGTCAGAGACATCATCTTTCCCCCGGAAGTCTTGCGATTGTTCATGTGCCCCCCCCTCAGAACGACTTGCGGATGGAGACGCCGACGAGACGCGGGTCGAGCGTGAAGACGTTGGTCGTCAGGCCGCTGTCGTCGGAGTTCAGGAAGGCGTCGGTGATCGGCGTCTCGTCGAAGACGTTCTTGACGTAGACCTCGGCGGTGACGCCCCAATCCGGATTTTCCACCCACAGGCTGAGGTTGGTGTTCGTCCAGGAGCGAAGTTTGTCGTACTGAGTGTTGTAGACGCGAGCGAACGACTGCGACTGCCAGTAGAAGTCGCCGCGCAGCGTCGCGTCCCAGCCTCCCGGCAACGCCATGCGGTACTGGGCGCCGAGCGAAGCTGTCCAGTGGGGCGCGTTCGGCAGCTCATGGCCGGAAAGGTCGGTGAAAAAGCCTGCGCTGCCGTTGGGCGCATCGACGATCGGATTGTAGTTACCCACGCCGGGGATGGAGAAGCCAGGAGAGTCCGCCGTCAAGGTCGTGCCCAGAGGGGTGCTGAGGCACCAGTACTGCTGACCGAAGCTTCCCGCCAGAAGCACGGCCTCCAGCACCCTTTCGGGCACGACGCAGTTCGACGAATTGGTGATCCACGGCTTGTAGATGATCCAGCGCTCGTAGGTGATCCCGCTCTTGCCGGTGAAGACGCCCTTGCCGTCCAGCGTGCGGTTCATCAGATCGATGGACTGCTCGCCGTCGGAGATTTCGGTGCGCAGGGCGCCGAAAGTTCCGTTGAAGCGCAGGTTGCGGCTGGGCGAGAAGATCCACTCCAGTTCCGCACCCCAGACGGTTGCGTCGAAGTTCTCGTTCGAGGCCGAGCGGTCGACGATCTTGGAGACCTGGTAGCCGTCATAGTCGTAGTAGAAGGCCGAACCGTTGAGGATCAGCGCACCGCCCAGCAGGGTGTTCTTGGTCCCCACTTCGTAGGCATTGATGAACTCCGGCTCGAACGTGGGCGGCGACACGACGCCCGAGTTCGTTTCATTGTAGCGCCCGGCGGGCTGGGCGATGTTGGGCGGGTTGGCTCCACCGCCCTTGTAGCCATGGCTGATCGAGCCGTAGACCATCGTCTCGTCGGTGAAGGCGAGGTCCGGCTTCCAGTCGACGATGATGCGGCCGGTCGGCTCGCGCCAGTCCTGGCGGATGTCGGGGCTTGGCACTGATCCCCGCGCGCCCAGGCCATCATCGCGGCCGGTGCCCGCCAGAGGACAGATTTCGCCATTGGTGCAAGCTTCCGGCCCGGCGCCGGGCTGGATCTGGCGCCGGTAATCGGTCAACAGGAGCTGGCTGGGGATGGGCGTGAAGACCTTGCGGTCCCAGGTCATCCGCGCGCCCGCGGTCACCTTCACCGTGTCGGTCGCCTGCCAGTAGATCTCGCCGAACAGGGCCGACGAGGTCAGCTTGTAGGGATTGGCGCTGCGGAAGTAATTGTGTCCCGTACCGTCGATCGACTCCAGCGGATTGGGGTCCACATAGACGCAAGGTCCATAGGGCTCGAACGCGGCCTTATCCAGCGTATGGAAATAGCACCAGGGATGACCGTTCGACCCCTGGCCGATGTCCGGATTGTTGAACGGGAAGAAGTGCGTCGCCAAGCTCAGCGCGTTGATGAAGACATAGTAGTCGTTCATCGTCTCGAAATGCGTGAAGTTGGCGCCCAGGCTGAAGTTCCATGGGGCGTCGAAGTTGGACGCCAGGCGGATTTCCTGGTTGAACTGCTCGCTCTCGACCTCGCTCAGGTCCTGCGCCACGAGCGTGCGCGAGGGTCCGAGCTGCGGATCGACGAATACTCCGTCGCGAAGAAGCTCCGCGTAGTATCCTCCACCGAAGCCGCCCCGGTCGGCGCATCCGTCGATGCTACCCGGAAAGAAGGGGATGGGGCCATAGGACTGGATCGGGTTGTCGGGGATGGTGGAGTTGCAGGCCCGCGTTCCGTCGCTCCAGATCGGTAAGGTCGTGAAGCGGTTATAGTCCTGAGTCGCATAGTATTCGTCCGTGACGTAAACCGTCTGGGAGGTGAAAGTCAGGCTATCGGTGATATCGACATCGACGCTCAGCTCGAAGACGTCCGCTTTGGCGCGATAGATCGGTTCGAGCAGGGAGTGGATGGTTCTCAAATCGCGCGACTGCATCCGCCCGCCGTAGGGATCGGGCTGGCAGTAGTCCGACGGGCCGAGCCACGGCATCACAACTTCCAGATTGCACCTCGGAACCTCCGGTGCGGGGCCAGCGACTGCGGGGTCGTCCCAGGCCGGGTTCAGGCCGATCCCCAGACGCCCGCCGCCAATGAGCGGAGCCGCGAACAGCGCGGAAATGAAGGGCAGCGAGGCGCCGTTCGGCGTGCCGTAAGCGGCGTCCTCGTAGAGGGAGCCCGCCTGGCAGGATTGAGACGTGTAGTACTTCATAATTGCGGCCTGGGCCGCCGCAAACCCGGTCGTCGGTGTCATGGTGTCCCAGTCGAAGGCGCCGATCGGCCCGAAGTCGTCGCGGTGGCAGAGTTGCTTGGAGGTGCGGACGCGGTTGTCGTCTTCCTCGAAGCGCTCCCACAGTGCGTTGACGCGGACGGCATCGACGGGCTCCCAGCCCACCGTCAGGCGGGCCGACCACAGGTCGCGGCCGTCAACGTCGCGGCTGACGCCGTTGAAGTCGTCCGGCCCGCCAGCCGCCTCGTTGGTCCCGTATCCGTCCCGCTTGGTCAGCGCGCCCGCCGCCCGGATCGCCAGGGTGTCGCCGATAGGGATGTTGACCATGCCCCGAGCCCGCCGGGCGTTATAGTTTCCGCCCTCTAGCTTGATATTGCCTTCGAATTCTCTCAGGCGCGGGCGAGCGGAAAGGACGTTGATGACGCCGCTGGTAGCGTTGCGACCATAGAGGGTGCCCTGTGGCCCCCGCAGCACCTCGACCCGCTCGACGTCGAAGTATTCCTGCTCGAACAGCCGGTTGACGATCAGCGTGGTATTGTTGAACGACACCGCCACGCCTGGGTCGGTGGTCGCCGAGACGGCCTTCGTGCCGATGCCCCGGATGGAAAAGTTATAGCCGCTGAAATTCGACTTCGAGAACGAAACGTTCGGGATCGCCTTCAGCAGGTCGAATCCGCCCTCCAGCTTCTGCGCGTCCAGGCTCTTCTGCGTGAAGGCCGAGATGGCGATCGGCACGTCCTGGATCGCCTCTTCCTTCTTCTGCGCCGTGACGATCAGCGCATCAATGTCGCCGGCGCTTGCGTCCTGGGGGCTCGAGCCGCCCTCCCCCGCCTGGACGATCATGTACACATCGCCCACGAGCCGAAAGGTCAGGCCCGTTCCATCGAGCAGTTCCCTGAGCGCGCTCTGCTCGTCCAGCCCCGGGGATACGCCGCGAGTGGTTTTGGTCGCCGCGCTGCCCGGTGCGAACATCACCTGGCGGCCGGTCTTGGCGCCGAATTCATATAGCGCGGACGATAGAGGCTGAGGCGCAATACTTATCGGCGCGTTGTCTTCCGCCAGCGCGGCCCCTGCACAGAGCGCCAGCGCGCAGGCGGCCCCTCCCGACATCAGGCGCACACGCCAAGACTGCTTTGAAAGCCGCATTGCCTTCCCCCTAATCTTTTCAGGGACCTGTCGTCCCGTGTTTGGAAAGAGGTCAGGCGATGGAATTACCCCTACCTCTGCCGATAAAAATCTTTCTCTGAGAGAGGAACCACCTGGACGTTGCCGTCGGCGTCCGGCCGCACATCCGCCACGCCGAACTCGACCAGTGCGCGCGAGAAGCTGTCGAGCCGGCCTGGACGGTAGATACCGCTCAGTCTTTTCTGGGACAGCCGATCATCGGTTATGACGATCTTGCGCGTGGAGTAGCGGTTCAGCTCGGCCACGATGTCACCCAGCTTTTCGTCGTCGAACACGATCTGGCCCTGCAGCCAACTTGTCTCCCTGACGACGTTCGCCCTGGACAGGCGCCAGTCCGCATCGTCGGGGGCGACCAGCTGGGAGCCGGCGGACATCTCTGTGGCCTGCAATGTCTCCGGCCTGGCTGGCGCAAGCGGCCCGGATCGCGCGCCAGGCGCTCCCTGAAGCGGGATGGGCGTCAAAGATTCCACCCGCACCTTGCCCTCGACCAGGACCACCTTCAGCTCGCCCTGGTCCACACGGACGTCGAAGGCCGTCCCAAGGGCCGTGACCGTGCGCCCTGCGGCCGAGACCACGAACGGATGGCGCCGATCCTTCGCGACCCGGAAGAAGGCTTGCCCCCTATCCAGGTAGACCAGACGCCGGTCGGGGTCGGCCTGTGTGCGCAGGACGGTATCGGTGTTCAAGGTGACGACCGAACCGTCGGGCAAGGTCACGGTGGCCTGCTGCCCGACGGCGGTTCGATACGACTGGTCGTTCAAAGACTTGGGAATGCTGAGCCAGGAGAGTGTGGCTCCGGCCAGACCCACGGAAAGGGCCACCAGACCTCCCACCAGCACACGGCGGCGGCGGCGCGTCCCGTCGGCGGACCTCGCCATGGCCGTCCGCCTCATCTCCACCTGCGGCTCGTTTTCGATAGCCGCCGTCGCCGACCAGATGCGCTCCAGCGCCCTGTAGGCCTCCCGGTTCTCAGGCGCCCGCTGCAACCAGGCCTGATAGGCCTCCTCCTCGTTCAGCGGCAACGCCCCGGCGCTGCGCCGGACGAACCAGTCGACCGCCGCCAGATCGCGAGCGTTCTCCGTCCCGGATTTGGCGCGGCGCATCATATTTTCGTCCCCAGGCTACCCAGGAGCAGCAGCCACGCCCGGCGAATGAATTTTTCCACGGCCTTGACCGACACCCCCATCCGCTTGGCGACGGCTTCCTGCGACATGTGCTCGAAGCGGTAGAAGTAGAAGGCCTGGGCGGTGCGCGGAGGCAGTTCGTCCAAGGCGGTCAGGACCAGGGCCAGCGCCTCCCTGCCGATCAATATGCGCTCGGGAGAGAGCTCATCGACGAGGCTATCGACCTGGTCGATGTCCTGCTGGTAGCCCCATCGCCAGCCCAGCTTGCGGCGGCGACGCGCCAGAACATGCGCCGCCGTCCTGAATAGGTATCCCTCGACGTTCTCGATCGCCGAACCCGCGCCCCTGACCTGCAGGTCGAGAAAGGTGTCCTGCACCAGATCGTCGGCGTCGGCGGCCTGGGCCCGCCGCAGGAAGTAACTCCTGAGAGCGGGGCCGAACTGGACCATCCATGCCTTCAGCTCATCGTCCCGGAGCTTGCGCACCGACGACGACGCGGAGTCGCCCAGAGGAGGTTTCGGCGAAGACGCCATGCTCTCCCACCCGCCCCGGCGCAGACGCACGCCTTCGTTCTGAAGAGGTCATTGAGCTGCGCTACCCCTACCTCAGTTGGGAGCTTTTTTCACTGCGTAACGGACGGGGCGCTGACCAGGACGTCCATCCGGACGACCACGGCGACATGGCCTCAAGGCCCAGCCGCAGGCGGTCAGGTAAGGGAAGGAGCTCAGAGCGGCCCGCCATCCAAGGGTGGATGGCGGGCAAACTCCTGCGCACTCTCAGCCCGCGCGGAGGTCGGCTTGCCTGTTAGCAGCAGCAGCAGCAGCAGCCCCCGCCGAAAACAACGGCAGCTCGGAGTTGACCTCCTCGACGATCTCCGCAGCCTCCTCCACCGCAGGCACCACCGGTCCCGCCCAGTAACAGGACGGCACGCCGGCGCGGCGATCCGGGTCGTAAATCGTTTCCCGCCGGAGCACGCCTTCGTTGAGAAGACGCTTGGTGATCGTTCTCACCCGCTTGGACCAGTCGCCGTCCGGTTCGAGCTCCAGCGCGAACGCCAGCGGCCTGCCGATCCAGTCGTCGCGATGCCGGGCCTGAGGAGCTGCGCGCCAGCCGGCCGGGCCCATGGCATGGCAAAGGCGGGCCAATTGCCGGTCGGTCAGGAAACCCGCCACCCGCTCGGGAGGACTGGCCAGGATCCGGTCCAGCACATTCTCCCAAACCCCGATTCCCTCCCTCATCTCCGGAAGGTAGTCGTACATGTCGTAGTGCCTGGACGAGACATCGGACATCGCGTGGTTTTGGATGCGGTCCCGGGTTTCCTTTCGGACGCCGGCCGCTCCCGTGAGCGTCTTCCAGGTGCGCCTGAGATCTCGCACCTGGAACCTCTCCACCCCGGATTCCGCGATGTAGTTGCGAACGATCCGCGCGAGCGCGCTGGGCGCCATCGGGCGCGGGCGTTCCCGGCACGCGGCGAACAACAGGCCGTCTGCGCTGGGCTCGAGCTCCTCAAGGAGCACCCTTACCTGCCGCGCCATCGGCACGGCGTGGGCCTTGCGGTTCTTCGTGGTGGACCAGCGGATGAGCCCGTTCTCGAGGTCGATGTGGTCGGTGGACAGCTGGAGGACCTCCATCGGACGCAGCCCCGTGGCCAGGGTCACCATGAGGGCCACATAGCCCAGATCCGGCCCCCTTTGCTGGTCGAGCCAGCTCCAGAAGGCGCTGACCTCCCCTTCCCTCAGAGCCCTCTCACGCGGGCGGGTCACATTGGGATTGTTCGGGATGCTGCTCACCGGATTGAACGCGATACCCCAGTCCTCGCCTGCCCCCTCGCCGAAGTAGCAACTTCCGGCCTTGATCGCGTAGTTGAAGGCGGCGTGCAGGATGTTCCTGGCGCGGTTTGCGGAAGGCGCCCTCCCGCGCCCATGGATGCCGCTGAGCACGGGGAGGATGTGCTCCTTGCGAACGGCCCCGGCCGCCAGGTTGGGACCGATCTTTTGCACGATGCCGCTGGGGCCAAGGAGCACCAGGCGGGCGATCTCGGCCGAGGGCCGCTCGCCCAGGTGCCGGATGTAGAGCTCCGCCAGGGCCTGGAGGGTCTTGCCTTCCTGCGACGCCTTGAGCGCTGTCCAGAGCGGATCTTCGCCTCGCCGGATCTTCGGCTGCAGCTCCTCTCTGAAGCGTTTGCGCGCGGCCGCGAGGGTGAGCGCGGGGTAGTCTCCCAGATGGCCGAGGTGGCGTTTGCCATCCCGGTGCCAGAGGACGGACCATTTGCTCACGACCCTTTGCGGACGGCGCTCGAGGTCGAGGACGAGTCGTCCTCCGCCACGCTCGGACGGATCTGTCAGCCTCTTGCTGGCGCCTTCGGGGAGTTTGGCCATCTCGGCCTTGATCGTTTTGTCCGTAAGCATCGCTTTTCCTTCTTCAGTTTTGACCGTTCAGGTGACGGTTGGACCGCCGGCTAGGCTCGCGGCGGGTTTATCGAGGGGGATTGGCTCGAAGCGTTCAGTCGAGCGGCGAGCCGGGGTCTTGGTAGGCCCAGGCGGCTGCGGACCGCTCTGGACGACGGCGGACCACGCGCTGAGTGGAGTCCCTCCGTTATTGGAAGAACGGTGAACCCAACATGCGACTCTGATGGTCCAAGTGGAGCCCGGCCTATCCGGCTCAAGCGCACCCTGCGGAGGACGAAACCCATCATCGTCCCAGGCTGCGAGCCGCAGCGCGCTGCTCGATCCATTCGTCCACCTCGGCTGCTATGAAGCCGATGGCTCGGGCGGACAGCTTGAGGGGCCGGGGAAAGTCGCCGGCGTCGATAGCGGCGTAGATGGTGCTGCGAGCCAGGCCGGTTCGGGCAAGGACGGCGGGTAGGCGTTCGATACGCGTTTCAGATGTAGGCGTGCCCATCGGGACCTCCGTGAATGAAGATCCAAGGCTTTCGTCACGACGTGCTGGCGGGGAGTCCTCTTTCGGCTCCGCTTCCGAATGAAAGAGGCAAACTCCGGCCGCCTTACGATTGGCGAGATTTACAATTGTTTGTTAGGGCAACTGATAGGGTAAGTGGCAGGGTCAACGATGGGGTGATTTGCCATGGAAAAAGTGGGAAGAAATCGTCGGAGGTCGAACCGACTCACCTCCAACTCGATTCGGGAAATCATCGCGGCCGGCCGAAAGGGGCGGCATTCGGACGGCGGCAATCTCTATCTCGCCGTTAGCCCCAACGGCTCCGCGCGGTGGGTCTTTCTCTACCGGTGGCGAGATGCGCCAGAGCAGCCGGGACCTGGCGCACCCAGAGAGATGGGCCTCGGCTCGTACGATACCGTGACCTTGAACGAGGCTCGCCGAGAGGCCGCCGCGCTGCGAAAGGGCTTACGCGAAGGCATCTCTCCCCTGCCCCCGCGCGCTCCACGAAAGCCCCCCTCTTCCGTCGGAGCCCAGACAGACCAGAATGCACCCCCAGAACCGAGCCCCCCGCCCATCGCGTTAGCACGCTCAAAAAAAGCGCGGCGCCCCAGGCCGCAGCCCGCGGAGGATAGCGGGCAACTCACCCTTTTCGGATAGGCCGTCAGCTGGGGGCCGGCGCCTAGCCCTTGCCTCCGAGCACCTAGGCGTGGGCGTCGTACTGCTCCAATAACGCGGCACCCGCCGAGCCGACGGATCAAGCGCTGGCGCCTCTGCCCTGCCCGTGGGTTGTCATCCAGCTCGGATCTGAGCGCGGGGTGATGGTTAAGCCGTGCGGTGCGGTGCGGCGCAGCCAGCCCGCCACGGTGACGAAGGCCGGGAAAACTCCAGCCTCAGGCGGTCCAGCCATGGGGAGCGGATCATGATGAAACGGACTCTCACTCAAATCGCGGGATCAGGAAGGGGGCAGGTCAGGGGATAAGCCGGGTTCGGCGCGGCCCGGTGCGGGCGGCGCCGTCCGGGACGAAGTCCATCTAGCCGCACCTGCAAGGCGGGGCGGCGTGGATCAGTCGGTCGTCAGGAGGGACGCGATGGGTCGGTTTGGGGCGTGAAGGGGCGGGAGGATTTGTCTCGCTAAGAACGCAGAGATATGAGGCGCAGCCATTTCTGAAAGCAAATTTTGGAATCTACGCCTGAGGGAGCACCACAAGGGCATCGAGAAATTCCTTGAGCGACGAAGCAAGGGGGATAATTAAGCGTTCAGGGTCATTATAGTATTCCGTTTGGAGAAATTGCACTTCTCCAAAAGTATCGGACGAAACGCTGTAAACAAAATAATCGCCATTCGGATCATCGGCGAATGGTATCAAGTCAGGTGAAAGTATTCCATCTTCCAGGAGCGTTGCATAAGACGCTTCCAGGCCATCTTTCGGACCGACGATCGGAAGAATGTACTGGACCGTATAGAACTCACCATCCTTCTCAAAGGAGTCAGGCTGGATCGCTCCCCCATTGGCATCAAGATAAAATTTCCGCAAATCTTGCGGAATGGTTAATCCGAGGCGCTGCTCAAGCTGAGCAATATCGTGCTCCGTCAATCTGGCCTTCGACCTTCTAATATCCATAGCACTACCTCACCTCCTATAACGTGTCCGAGTGAACGCCTCCCACTGAGACACTGCACCCGAATGGCCCGACGCCGCTTCGTGCGCACGACGCTGGACAAGCTCCATGGTTGCCGTCCCAGTGCGAGGGTCAAAGTCATCAACATGGTGCCAGCGGAAATTGTCGCTGATCTCAGGCGTCACCTCAATACCCGCCGCACGGAATGCCGCCGCGTTGTCAGAACGACGGCTGCCCGTTAAGGAGATTTGAACAACGCTGCTTTGTCCAAGGCCAGCGGCATAGAGATATGGCGTACCAGCAAAGGTGGGGCCTCCATTTGGAGTCGTCCCTACTCCGGGGAAGCCTCTGTCCGCAGCTCGCTCGGCGGCGCCCAAGCGGCGGAAGCCAATATTACCCCCATTACCTCCCAATCCGTTGATCTGGAGACGGAAGCCGGTGAAAATCTCCAGCCCTCGGATCACACTGCCCCCAAGGGCGGCTCCCACCACAAGGGATCCGACGGCGAGGACGCCCGTAGCGCCCCGCCCGGAATCCGCATCTGTGTGGCCCGTGCTGCTGAACCGATCCTGAGCTGCTTCGGTCAGGCGCCCTATGGCTGGCTCAGTGATAGGCTCAAGCACCTTGCCGATCGCGTACTGCGCCGGCCCGGACGCTACGCTGACCGCCTCCAGGCTCCAACGCAGGAGCGGCCGCTCACCAATCTTTTCGGCGACCCAGGTAGCGGTATCGCCCGCGCCCATCATAAACGCGTCGACTTCGTTCGACAGAAGCGCCGGTTCGACGCCGGTTGAAGCCCGGGAGTTCCTGATGTTCTGATCGAGTACATCGACTGCGGCGTAGGCATCGTCAAACGACAGTCCGCCTATCTGTTGGAACGCATTTTGAGACGTATAGAGGGCGTACTTGATAGTTCCAGGCTTAGGAGCCGTAACGATAATCCCACCATCCTCCCCCACCTCGTCGGGCGGGGAAGGAATGAAGGTTTCGTACCTTTCCACGTCCAAGTATTTACCAAGGGTTTGCTGAGCCTCCTCACTCTTGAGAACGCGCTGCAACGCCATCCCTCGCTCGCCATTGTTGGCGTCGAACCGCTTTAGGATGTCGGCCATATCCGCAAGGTCTTCCCGGCTTCGATTTTCATAGGCTGGAAGCTTGGCGAGCGCATCTATGGTTTGGTTGCGTTGTCTCCGTTCCGATAGGCCCGACACCCCCCTGGCGATGGCGTTCCCGACCGTCGCCGCGATGACGTCCGGCAGGACGGCCATCATGTTGTCGCCGAAGTCCGAGCCCTCGATCAGGCTGCGCGAGGCCGCTCCTGCCACCCCGCCCGCCAGGTTCGAAATGCCGTCGATGACCAGCGACTCCAACTGGCTGGGATTGGAGCCGAACATGCCCCCTATCGCACCGCCCACCGCTGATCCGACGCCGCTGACCACCCCGGCCACCGCCACGCTCGTCCAGTCGAACCGGTCCTGCATCCCAGTAGCCACGCCGATGCCCTGGGTGATGGCGTTGCCGGCCATGCCCCGCATCGCCGCCATGCCCCAGCTGCCCCCGGCCAGCGGGCCGACGTTGGCCAGCCCCGCCGTGACCCCCGAGCCGATCGCGCCAAGCGCCACCGCGTTCCAGCTGAACTTGTCCTGGATGCCCATCGCCATGGCCGCGCCCTGGCTGACGATGCTCCCCACCGCGCCCGCGATCGCCCCGCCCACAAAGGAGCTTACCGCGATCGTTCCCACCGACGCCGCCGTTGCACCCGCCGCGACCGTCGCGCCGCCCACGCCGGCGAAGGTCACTCCGGAGAAGCCCAAGGCGCCCGCGCTCACCGAGGCCGTGCCCGCCCCGCCGATCAGGTTGGCCACGCCCGCGATGGCGTGGGGCGCCACCAGCGCCACCACCACGATGGCGATGATCGCCACGAAGATCTGGGCCACGCCGCAGCCGGCTTCCGCCTTCGGAGGGGGCGGCATTTTAGGCCTGACGGGGCTGGTGTTGCCGATGGCCCGGTTGGGGTCGTAGGGCCTGAAGGTGTCGGCGTTGTTGTGGATCGGCTCCACGTTCGACGGGATCGTCAGCGTCTGGCCCGCCGCCAGCTCGCTGTCGCTCGTCATGCCGTTGGCCTCGGCCAGCGCCCACCACAGCGCCGCGTCCCCCCACAGCTGGCTCGCGATCGACTGGAAGGTGTCGCCCTCGCGCACCACGTACCGGCCGCCCGTCTCGGCCTTGGTCGTCGGGCTGTCGTATATCCCGCTGTACGCCTGGTCGAAGTCCGCCGTCATGATGGCCGCGCCGCTATAGCGCAGGTCCGCAACCTTCTGGCCATTGAAGTAGAGATAGACGTCCTTGATGGCGTTATTCGTCTGCGTCCGACTCAGAACCTGCCCCTGCACGTCAGTCACGTAGTTGATCGTGAAGGGCGACGCGTCGTTGACGTACACCGACGACAGGTGGCCGCTGGTGTCGTAGCTCATGTTCGACGTGCTTAGAGGGTTCGAGCTGCTCCCCGCATCCGGGTCCAGCGTCTCGATGTCCTTCAATCCCCCGTCCCACCACTCGTAGGTGTACCAGGTGTCCGAAGTAGGCGCGTTGTACTTCAGCGTACCGTTCGACTGCTCGTAGCGCTTCGTCGTGCGCACGTGCGTAGCAAGCCCGCCCAGGTTCTGGCCGTTGTAGACCCCCGGGCTCGTCTGCATATTGTAATCGTAGTACTGCTGCGTGACGATGTACTCATTCCCCGTGTTGTATGTACGAGAGTACGAGTACGTAACTTCCCCCTTGTTGTTGTACGTATACGAGTAATTGTTGTTGTTACCCATCGGGTTCGCGACCGTCAGAACGCGGCCCAGCGCATCGCGCGTGTACAAGAGCTTGGTAGAGAGCGTCGTCGGTGGGGGGTCGGTTGAGAAGAAGGTGGCGGAGTTCACCTGCATGACATAGCCGTCGGCGCTGTAGATGTACTCGTCCTTGACGTCGATTCCCCAAGGAACCTGCACGAGGTTGAAGATCGCCATCACCCGCTGGCCGGCCGCGTCGTAGAGGTGCTCGGTGCCCAGTTCCCCGCGTACGATCGTGGTGCCAGACGCCCCCGCAGTTCCCGACAAGGTTCCCTGGGTAGTCACGAACCGATTCATGGAGTCGTAGGCGTACCAGTAGTCCTGACTCTCATAGAGAGCGGGTGATGAGGCCGTCATCCGGCGGATGTTGCCCTGGGCGTCATACTCCCAAGCCACGTTGATTGTGCCGGATGTGCCCGACGCATCGTCAACGAAGCTCAGCATACGGTTCAGCGCGTCATAGGTGACGACGGCGTTCTGGTGCACCGTCGTGGCGCCCTCGATAAGTTGCTCCGTGAACCAGTCGTAGTTCCAGAAGGTTGAGGCGTAGTTTTCCTTTAGGCGGTTGCCCCCCACATCGTAAACGTACTGGGCCGTGACATTATATCCGTAGTATCCCGCGTACCCTGTAGCATCGACGTTTCCTGCCATCAGGCCGGTATTGAAGTAGGAATAGGTGATGTTTTGGTCGGCCGTGCTCGTCTGAGACACAAGGCGTCCAGCCTTGTCGAAAGTAAGGGTATAGACGTGGCCGCCGTAGTCTGTCCTCGCGGCCATCCGCCCGAAATAGTCGGTCTTCTCCGTCGAGGTCTTATTGGCCGGAATGGTCGTCAGCTTCGTCCAGCCGCCGAAGGCCCCAAGCCCCCCCGTGGCGATCGCCGGATCCCACGTATAGCTGTAGGTCGTGACGTTGCCGCCGAAGTCCTGCATCCTGGTGACTCGGCCCTTGTAGTCGTAGTCCGTCGCCTCCTTCACCAACGATCCGAGCTGGCTGTTCCAGTGCGTCAGACGCCGGCCTAGGCCGTCGTAGGTGTAATTCTCTGTGAGCTGCACCCCGCCCGAACGCTGCGGCCGCACTATGGTCAGCAAACGGCCGCCCTTGTCGTAGGCGCGGGTCTCGACCGCTCCGAGGCCGTTGGTAAACTTGCGCGCATTTCCGAGGAAGTCGTAGCCGATCTGCTCGATGCTGGTATCGGCATGGAACTTTGCCGTGACCTTGGCCTCCTCGCCGCCATGGCCCGAGCCGGCCAGCAGGGTCCGCCGCTCGACGTTGCCGTTGGCGTCCTCCGTGGCGATCAGGCGTCCGGAGACGTCGTAGTAGTAGGCCTCTTCCGGTCGTGTCAGGTAGGCCCCGCCGTCCTCCCCCGTCACGCTCACCTCCGGGCTGGTCTTCAGCACCAGCCGGCCCATGGTGTTGTAGGCAAAGTCGGTCGTGTGGCTGCGAGCGTCGGTCTCGGAACTTACCTCTCCGAAGGCGTTGTAGGTGCGCCCCTTGACGATGTCGGCGGTAGCGTATGTCGACGCTCCGGTCTTCGCCAACTGCCGCTGCGGTTCGCGTGTGGAGGTCGCCTGCCCGCGCTTGTCGTAGGTGGTGATGGTGGCGACGACGCCGTCGACGGCGACGGCGCCCACCGCGTTGGCGCCGTTGTTGGTGAGCAGCGCGAGCGCGGTGGCGGCGGTGTGGGTCGCCAAGTCCGTGCCCACCGAGGCGATCTCGAGCGTGATCCGACCGGTCGCATCGTGGAGGAGTATCCGCGTCGAGCCAGTGTCGGCGTTTGTGCGCCACAGGCGCCCGCCAGCGTCGTAATCGAAAGTCTCCTGATAGACGGCGGCGACGGTGGCGTCGCCGGTGACCCCGCGCCCGGTCAACTGGCCGAAGCTGTCGTAGCGGTAGTGGGTGGTGTCGCCGAAGGTCCAGGTCGAGCCGCTGAGGACGGCCGTACTCTCCAGCTTCGCGCGGCCCAGGGCGTCGTATCGCCAGGCGCGAGCCTCGGTGACGGTGGTCCCGTCAGACCTGGCGCGGGTGTAGCTTTCCTTCACCACGCGCCCGGTGACATCGTAGGCGTAGCTGCGTGTGAAGCCCGTGGCGTCGGTCATCGAGGCCATGCGCCCGCCGGCGCCGTAGGTGAAGGTGGTCAGGCGGTCGTCGGCGGAGGTTCCCGAGGCCTTGCGCTCGGTCATGCGGGAAAGGTTGTTTAGGCCGTCATACTCGTAGACGGTCCGGTGCTGGACGTTGGTGCCAAGGTGGTCCGTGAAGGCCGACTTGGTGGCCGTGGACTGCCGGCCGCCCACGTCGTAGGCGTAGTCGATGTAGTCGCCGTTGGCCTCGGTCTTGCGGGTCACTTGGCCCAGGCCGTTGTAGGTGTAGGTGATGGTGGCGTTGGCCGCGCCGGCCTGCAGCACGCCGATGCTTGTCACCTCGTGGGCGTTGACGGCCAGGCGGGTCTCGGTGAGGCGCCGGCCGTTTCGGTCATAGGCGAAGGTGGTGGTCCGATCGGCGGCGTTCCCGGCCACGCCGGCGCGCAGGGTGACGGGGTTGCTGGCGATCGTCACCGTCCCGGTCAGCTTGGTGGCGAACCGCTCTTCCTTGAGCACGTTGCCCTCGGCGTCGCGCTCATAGACGGTGAGGTAGTTATCCTGATCGACCTGGGCGCTCTGGCGGCCAAGCCTGTCGTAGAACAGGAAGGTGCTGTTGCCACGCTCGTCGATCCGCTCGATGACGTTGCCGGCGACGTCGTACTTCGCCTGGGTCGTAATGTCCCCCGTCGAGGTCGCGTAGGCCGAGCCGTACTCGCCAGTCGTCAGGCCGACCACCTTGGTCAGGACCAGTCGGTTGTTGCGGTCGTACTCGAAGAGCGTCTCGCGATAGTTGGAGGCGTTGACCGGGACCGGGGCCGTTCCACCCGCTGTCGGCGTCGTGGTCAGGAAGTCGCCATAGATCCGCGCCTTAGTGGCGTTGCCGTTGGCGTCGTAGGTCCAGACCTTCAGCGAATTCATCGCATCGACCTCGGCCACCTTGCGGTTCAGGTCGTCGTACCAAGCAAAGGTGATGGCGTCGGCCGCGTCGGTGGTTTGGATGAGGTTGCCGCGCTTGTCGTAGGCATAGGTCTCGGTCGGGGTGACGGTCGTGACCGTGCTCAAGTTGTCGGCCGTTACCTGCACGGCGTCGCCGCTCTTGGAGACCAGGCGGTCAAGCTTGTCGTAGGCGTAGGCGGTGGTGCGCTGCTCGGCCAGCCCGAAGGCCTCTATCGACTGGATCCGGTTGCCGCGGGCGTCGTAGGCGTACTTGTTAATGACGCTGGTCGCCTGCACGGTCCCGCCCGCCAGCACGGAGTTGATCGGCAAGGTCTCAGTCAGCAGCAAGCCGCGCTTGTCAAAGGTATTGGTGGTTATCCCGCCCAGCTTGTTGCGCACCGATATCCGGTCGCCGAAGGCGTCAAGGGTGTAGTTCTCGTACGCCCCTTCGGCATCCGTGACCCGCGTCACTCGGCCCAGCTTGTCCCGGGCGATGGTCGTGGTGGCGTCTTTGGCGTTGGTGACCAGGGTAGGTGGCGCGCCCACCGCCGCCCCGGTCGTGGCCGTGTAGTAGCGCTTGATCGTCAGCGGCTCACCGTGGACCGAATAGGTGGTCTGGGTTGCGTAACCCTCAGGATCAACCTGCAGCGTCAGTCGGCCAGCCTTGTCGTAATAGAAGTGGCCGACATTGCTCCGCGGGTCGGTCACCTTCACCAGGTTACCCACGGCGTCGTATTGGTTGGTCGTCACGGCGTTGACGCCGACGTCCAGCGGCACGCTCACCGTCAGTAACCGCCCGGCGGCGTCATAGGTCCGGGTGGTGACGAAGCCGCGGCCGTCCGTCGTGGTTAGCACCCGGCCCAGGGCGTCGTAGGTGTAACTGGTGGTTGAGGCTTCGGCCGTGCCGTAACCCCGCGTCTCGCTGGTCACGCGGCCGGCGCGGTCATATACGCGCCGGGTGACCGCCTCGTCGGTCGTATTGTAGGCGACCTTGGTTTCGGTCACTTGGCCGATGGCGTCCATCACCAGGCGCGTCACCACTCCTTCGGGATCGGTGACGTCGGTGAGCCGGCCGGCATTGTCGTACGCGAAGGTGGTTGTCGCCGCGCCAGCCGGGCTGCCGATCAGCGTGGTCAGGCTAGGCACGGTGGCGCCGTCCGACACCGTATAGGCGGCGGCGTAGCGGACCTTCTCTGTCACCTGGCCCGCGCCGTTGTAGACGTACCGGGTAACATAGCCCTCGGCATCGACCTCGAAGGTCGCCCTGCCGTCGCCATCGTAGACGACACGGCTTGCCCGATCGGGGGCGGTAGTGGAGACCGCCGCAAGCACCTGTGCCTCGGTCACCGCCAGCGGCCAACTGCTCAGGGTCGCGGCCAGGACCTTCGTCGCGTAGGCATAGGTCTTGGTGACCCGGCCCTCGCCGTCATAAGTCAGCCGCGTGACCGCCCCCTCGGCGTCCACGGTCCAGGTCAGCCGGTTCTCGGCGTCGTAGACGTAGCGGGTCTTCGCGCTGGCCGCGTCCGTCTTGGCGGCCACGTTGCCGTTTTTGTCGTAGGTATAGCTCGTGCTCAGGTTCAGACCGGTCGGATCGACCCGCGTCTGGGTAAGGCGGTCGGCCCGGTCGTAGACGTAGCTTGTCGCGCGGACAGCGGCCGTACCCACCCCTTCGGTCGCCGTCAGCATCCTGCCGGACCGGTCGTAGGTATACTCCGTACGCAGCGCCAGCCCGCCCGGGTCGATCACAACGGCGGTCTTCTGGCCCTTCCTGTCGAAGGTGATCTCGGTGACCGTACCGCCGGCGTCGGTAACCTGTACCCGCTGGCCCTTGGCGTCGTAGCCATAGGTCGTGGTCAGGTTCAGGCGACCGGCGCCTTCGTCCACAACCTGGGTCAGCACCCGGCTGGCGGCGTCGTACGTGAAGGCCGTCTTGGTCCCCAAGGCGTTGGTGACCAGGACGATTCGGCCCGCCTTGTCGTAGGCGTTGGTCGTCGTCCCCGCTGCATCCGACACCGTCTTGAGCGCGCCGTCCTTGTCGTAGCCATAGGTGGTCGTGCGGCCCGCCCCGTCGACGATCGACAGGGTCTGGCCATGGGCGCTGGTGTTGGTGGTCGTCGAGATTCCCTCGGCCGTGGTCATCACCACCTGGCGACTGAAGGCGTTGTAGGTGAAGCTCGTCGTCTTGCCGTTGCGGTTGGTGACCGTCAGCGTGTTGCCGCGGCCGTCGTAGGTGTAGCTCGTGGTCTGCCCCAGGGCGTCCGTAGAGGCGATCGTCCGCCCCGCCCGGTCATAGGCTGTGGAGCGCACCGCGCCGTTCGGGTCTGTGACCTGCACCGCCCGGCCGAAGGCGTCGTAGACCGCGCTGCTGATCAGGTTGAGACCGGTGGCGTCGACGGTGCTGGACAGCAGCAACCCTCGCCTGTCGTAGACGCTGGCCGTGGTGACGGAAATGGAGCTAGTGAACGGCTTGGTCCGGCTTACCTCCTCGCCGAATGCGTTGTAGGCGTAGGTCGTCGCATAGCCCAGCGAATCCACCGACTGGCTAACCGTGCCGGTGACGTTGTAGCCGAGCGTCACCTTGCTGTCGGCGGCAGCGTTGGTGATCGCGGTGACGGCATTTGTCAGGGCGGTATCGACCACCCCGCCGTTCAGCGTCGCCAACGTTCCTGAGGCGATGCGGGCGGCATAGGCGATGGTGTCCGATCGCTGACCGAAAACGTCGTATCGTTGCTCGACGACCTCGCCCAGGGCGTTGATCGTGTGGGTCAGGGCCCCGTCGGTGTTGTAGTAATAACGCGTCTTGCGTCCGGACGAGCCCGTGCCGTCCGGGTCAATCCTGGCGACCAGCCGGTCGGCCGCATCGTAGACGTAGGTCACGCCCCAGGTGGCGTAGACATTGTCGATCTGGGACTGGGTGGGGCTACCCCCCAAGGCCGCCAGCGCCGCGCTTCCCTCCCCCGACAGCGAGCCGACCAGCCGTCCGCGCACGTCATAGCGTTGCGTTTGAGTGCGAGGATCGGCCGTGGTTCCGGAAACGGCCGACGACACCAGCCGCCGCTGGGCGTCGTATGTATAGGTGATGGTCTCGTTGCCGCTGGCCAGCGTGCGCACTTCGGTCAGGGCCTGACCGTAGAGGTTGCGCGTCCAGGTCGTCGTCTCCAACGATCCGCTGGCCGGAGCGCTGGCCACGCTCGCCAGCGTCGGCGGCGTGGCGATCAGGGTGGTGGGATTGAGCTTCTGCCCCCGGACCTCCTGGTCGAGGTAGCCCAGCGCGGTGTAGCGGTAGCGGACGATGTCGCCCTCGCCGTTCACCGTCGCCCGCAGGAAGTCGCGGCCGTCATAGACGAACCAGTTGTGAATGTCCTTGGGATTTGTCGTCGCCGTCACGCCCGCCAGCAGCGTCGCGAAGCTGCCTCCCGCGCGATCGACCTGGGCGGTCACAGTCGCATAGCCGATAGTCTTGGTCTTGCGGCCGGCCTCGTCGTAGACGACCTGGGTCAGGTATCCTTCACCGTCCAGTGTCCCGATCAAGCGCCCGTCGGCGTCGTAGAAGTTGCGGATCGTGCGATCATCGGCAGCATTGGCCGTTACACTCACCGGCGCGGTCGGCAGGGTGGTCTTGTATCCCGCTACCGCCACCACGGTGGCGTAAGCGGTGGTCGATACCAGCCGCGAGGCGCCGTCGTAGGCGTATGACCTCACCGCCCCCCCCGCATCAATGGTCTGCGTCAGGCGCCCGGCGGCGTCATAGATGCGCCACTCCCAGCGGTCGGCCGCGTTCGAAGAGGGCCTCACGCTCGACAGTTGCACCGCGGTGGGCTGGCCGCCGCTGAGCAGGGAATTCAGTTGCCCAGCGCTCAACAGGTTCTTGTAGGCGATGGTCGCGACCAGGCGGTCGTTGGCGTCGTACCGGTACTCTACCAGCGAGCGGTCGACGCCGATCTCCGCGACCTTCCGGCCCACATGGTCATAGAGATAATGGGAGCCGACTCCCGTCGGGTCGGACACGTAGCGGAGGCGGCCCATCGCATCGTAGCTGTACTGCGTTGTGACGGTAGCCATACCGGAGGCGGCCTCGGCATAGCTGATTAGCTCGCCGGCCTTGTTGTAGGTCGAGACTTGCTGCAGTCCGTTCGACAGCGTGATCGTGGTGGTCGTGGCCGGGTCGTCGAAGGCGATGGTGGTGGTGACGGTGTTGAAATCGCTGGCGATCAGCCGACCCATGCCGTCGTACAGGAACGTCTCCGACGGGCCCGAGCCGCCCACTTGACGGCTTAGCAGCCGGCCAGCCTGGTCGTATACGTAGGTGATCTGGCTGGAGGCGCCGGACGTATCCGCCGCCCCCGAGCTCAGGGTCTTTTCCCAGCTCGTCACAGTCGCGACGTTGCCGCGGAAGTCGTAGGTGGTGTCGGTGCGGGTGGTCGTGCTCTTGTTAGAGATGCCGGACGCCCACGTATTCATTGTGGAGTCGCTCAGGCTCGCACCCGGCGCCAGGCCGGAGATGTTGTAGGCGTTGGCTGCGTAGTCTATGGCCGCTGTCTGACGCCCCTGCGTATCGTAGACGTACCGGGTGACATGCCCTTCGGCGCTCACCACGTAGGTGAGGTGGTTCTCGGCGTCGTAGACGTAGCGTGTGGTGAATGGCGTACTGACCGCCGCGCCGCCTGAGGAGATGGTCGCCACGGTCACCGTGACCGTGTCGGTGTGCCCGTTCCCATCCGAGATCGTATAGGTGAAGCT
The DNA here is from genome assembly GCA_964579695.1 of uncultured Caulobacter sp. Classification (GTDB taxonomy): domain Bacteria; phylum Pseudomonadota; class Alphaproteobacteria; order Caulobacterales; family Caulobacteraceae; genus Caulobacter. Next base: position 67,017 of record CAZOHI010000003.1, read on the forward strand.
GTCGGCGCCCGCGCTTGTACGAGTGTAGACGATCTTCCCACCGACAATCGTGGCCGTACCTTTTCCCGGCGTCGAAACCGCCGTAACGGTCAGGGTGTCGCGGTCGAAGTCGGCGTCGTTCACCCTCGGGTCGAAGGTGATCGCATCGCCTACGGCGTTGACCACGATAGTGTCCGCCACCGCATTTGGAGCCTGGTTCGAAGCTGGCGGATCAAGGACCGTGACTGTGGCGGTGTTCGTCCCGCCGCGTCCGTCCGAGATCGTGTAGGTGAAACTGTCCGTTCCCGCACTCGAGCGCGTGTAGGTAATCCCCGTCCCGCCCCCGATGATCGACACCGTGCCCTTGGTCGACCCCGACGCCGCCGTGATCGTCAGGCCGTCCGTATCCGGGTCGCTGTCGTTGGCTCGCGGGTCGAAGCTCACCGACGAACCGACCCCCACCGTTACCTGGTCGACCGCCGCCGTCGGCGCCCCGTTCGTCCCCGGCAGCACGTCGGCCACCGTGACAGTCACTGTTTGACTGTGGCCGTTCCCGTCCGACACCGTGTAGGTGAAGCTGTCGGACCCTGCGCTCGTGCGCGTGTAGGTGATTTTGCCCGCCGACAGGGTCGCCGTGCCCTTGCCGGGCGTCGACACCGCCGTGATCGTCAGGGTGTCGACGTCGACGTCCCTGTCGTTGACCAACGGATCGAATGTCAGCGCATCGCCGATTCCCCTCACCACGATGGAGTCCGCCATCGGAGTTGGCGCCTGATTGGCGGGTGGCATCCCGATTGTAATGGTCGCAGTGGCGGTCTGCCCGCCCGCAGTGATTGTATAGGTAAAGCTGTCGGTGCCTGCGCTGGTGCGCGTATACAATATCGCGGTTCCGCCACCGACTATAGTGGCCGTGCCTTTTGTGGGGGTGGAAACGGCCGTGATCGTTATCGCATCCAGATCGACGTCGCCGTCGTTCGCCCGAGGGTCGAAGGTAAGAGAACTGCCAACGATTACATCGTCTGCGTTAGCGACGGGAGGCTGATCACCAAACCCCGACATCACAACGATATCGCCGTAGGACTCCCCACCTCGCCCGTCCGACACAGTATACCATAAATACTCATAGTATCCGGGACCGGTATATTCGATCGCGGTTCCCCCACCCACAATGGTCGCTGTACCGTAGAACGCTCCATTCACCGATGTGATAATGAGCGGATCCCCGTCCGGGTCGTAGTCATTCACCCGTGGATCGAATATCTTGGGAACCCCACCAACTACATCTACAAAGTCGACCTGGGTGAATGGGTCGCCGTTTGCGCCCAAGCTATCGTCGATTTCGACTGTCGCCGTAGTCGTATTCCCATGCCCGTCAGACAGGGTGTAGGTGATGGTGTCGGTACCGTTTGCCGTACGGGTGTAGGCGAGCCCCTTCCCGCCTGACACTATGGTGGCCACGCCCTTAGTCGCCCCCGACACCGCCGTGATCGTCAGCTGGTCTGCGTCGGCGTCCGTGTCATTCACCCGTGGGTCGAAGATCAGCGTCTTGCCGATACCAGTCAGGGTGTAGGAGTCGTTGTTGCCGACCGGCGCCTGGTTCGAAGCAGCGATCGTGTCCCGCACGGTGACAGTCGCCGTCGCCGTATTCCCCTGCCCGTCCGAGATCGTGTAGGTGAAGCTATCGCCCCCCGCACCGGTGCGCGTGTAGACGATCTTGCCGCCCGAGATCGTCGCCGTGCCCTTTGTCGGCGTCGACACCGCCGTGATCGTCAGGGAGTCCCGGTCGAAGTCGACGTCGTTCAGCCGGGGATCGAACGTCAGCGCCTGGCCGACCTCCGTCACCACGATGGTGTCTGCCATCGCCACAGGCGCCACGTTCGCGCCGCCGACGGAATCCGACACCGTGATCGTGCCCGTGGTGGTCAGCCCCTGCGCGTCGGTGATCGTGTAGGTGATCGTGTCGATCCCCACACTGGTCCGAGCGTACTGGATTCCAGTTCCGCTACCGACAATCGTCGCCGTTCCCTTCGTCGCCCCCGTCACCGCCGTGATGGTCAGCTTGCCGTTCTCCGGGTCGCTGTCGTTGGCTCGCGGGTCGAAGGTGCGCGAAGCGCCCACCCCAACCACCAGGCTGTCGTTCGCCGCCGTCGGCGCCTGCGTCGTCAGCGCCGAGCTCTCGGCCACCGTCACCGTGGCCGTGACCGTATTCCCCTGCCCGTCCGAGATCGTGTAGGTGAAGCTGTCGGCCCCCGCGCTCGTGCGCGTATAGGTGATCTTCGTCCCGCCACCGGCGATGACGGCCGTACCCTTCGTCGGCGTCGATACCGCCGTAATCGTCAGCGGGTCGCCTTCAAAATCGCTGTCGTTGGTGCGCGGGTCGAAGGTGATCGAGTCCCCCACCGCCGTCACCACGATGGTGTCCCCGCCCGCGACCGGGGCCAGGTTGCCGCCCGTACCGGGCATTGGTGCCGAGTATTTCGTCTCGGTCAGCAACTGGTTGTTGGCGCCGTAGGTGTAGACGACCGTATTGCCCAGCGCATCGCGCGAACTCGTGAGGTTGCCGTTCCCGTCATAGGCATAGGTGACGACCGCGCCCGACGCGTCTGTGACCGTCTGCACGTCGCCATTGGTGTTGTAGGCATATTGCAGCACCTGGGCCGCCGCCCCCGAATGCGCCGGCGGCAGCTCCATCTTCGTCAGCTGGCCCGCGGCGTCGTAGGTCATCTTCGTGACCTGACCCGCCGGGTCGGTGATCGTCGTGACCCGCGTCGCGATGTTGTAGCTGAGGCTGGTCGTGCGCGTGACGCCCGCCGCCGCCGTCTGAACCAGCGACGTCACGCGGTAGTCCGACCCCACCAGAGTGTAGCCGACCGTCAGGCTCGAGCCATCGGTCTGCGTGATCGACGCCACTCGCCGGCTCGCCCCGTCATAGGTATAGGTGGTGACATAGGTGTTGCCGTCGGACACCGCGTTGTCCGTCGGGCTCTTGTCGATCGTGACCGTCACCAGCCGGTCCGACGTGTCGTAGCCGTACCGCACCCTTGTCAGCGTGCTGAACGACCCGCCCTGGGTGGTCTGATATTTGGTCTCCACCTGCGTCAGCAGGGTCCCGGCGTAGACGAGGTCGGTGTAGTTGCCGTCCTGCGTCGTCACCCGCGACACTAGGCCCGAACCGTTGTAGGCGAACGTCAGCTTGTTGCCGTCCGCATCGGCGCTGGTGAGAATCCGCCCGCCGTTGTTGTTGTCGTAGCGCTCGGTGACCCGGCTGTCGCCGTCCGTCCAGGTCCAGACATTGCTCGCGTAGGTCAGGGTGTCGTACGCTCCCGCACCCTCCATAGAGACATAGGCGCTGCGCCCCGCATCCCAGGTGTAGACCGTCTCCGCTCCGTCCCAATCCGTCCGGGTCACCGTACTGCCGGCCGTATTGATCGTCCCCGTCAGCCCCGCGACCTTGCGCGACACGCCGGCCCGCCAGTTGTCGCCATTGTCGTCGTTCAGCGCCCCCAGGCTGTTGTACGTCCGCGCGATCGCATTGTCCGGCCCAAGACCAATCAGCATCTCGTCAACGTTGGAAACCACCAGGTTGCCCGTCGCCGCGTTGACGTAGACGTTCTCCTGCGCCCGGCCCAATCCCGCGTGCCCCAGCTGCCCCCGGGAGCCAAGCACGAACGCCGAACTGCGCTCCAGCCCAAGGCCCGCGCCTGCAACGATCGCAACCATCTGAAGTCCCCCGGAAACAGTCCTGCGGGCACCGCCTCCGGTCCCCCCGTTTCAATCCTTCATCCGGAGAAGACGCCGGCCGTTTAGCTATTTTTTCGCGCTCAGCTCGACAAACAGGCCTGACTCGCCTTGCGGAACGCAAGAATTTCAGGTGAACTCCACCCTCAGTAGCTTAAGCGCCAGAGGGGAGGCGTGACATTGGGGGCGGATCAAGCGCTGGAGCTGATGAATCAGCTCCTCTGGAACAGCATGCTCGTGGCTGCGCCCGTACTCATCGCCGCCCTGGCGGTGGGACTGACGATCAGCGTGCTGCAAGTGGCGACTCAGCTGCAGGAGATGACCCTCAGCTATGTGCCCAAGATGCTGGCGGCGGCGCTCGTGCTTATGGCGCTTGGCCCCTGGATGATCCATCGGATCACCCGCTTCGCCGTCTACACTATCAAGATGATCCCGGCGCTGGGCTGAACATGACGCAGGGATTGGTCGGCTGGGCCTTCTCCAGCCTTTTGCTTAGCCTGAGGATCGCGCCCGTCTTCGCCATGGCGCCGCCCTTCACGCTCACGCGGACGCCAGCGATGTTCCGCACCCTTTTCGCGCTGGGCGTCGCGACGTGTCTCGTCTCGGCAAATCCGGCGACGACGACCATCACCGACTACAGCCTCGGAGGGCTGGTCGGCACGGCCATGCGCGAACTGATGCTGGGCGCCATCTTTGCCATGGCCTTCCAGGTCACCTTCGGCGCCCTCTACATGGCCGGGCGGACCATCGACATCCAGTCCGGTTATGGGCTGGCGCTGTTGATCGATCCTACCACCCATAGCCAGACACCCCTGGTCGGCACGCTTTTCGCCCTGGCGGCGGGCGCGGTGTTCTTCGCCATGGACGGTCATGCCGAACTGCTTCGCATCCTGGCCGCCTCGCTCGATGCTATTCCCCTCGGCGGAGGCGCCGTCCCCACCAGCCTGAGCCCGCTGACCGCCTTCATGGGCGCGGTCTTCCTGACCGCCTTCGGCGTGGCCGGCGGAGCGATCCTTAGCCTGTTCCTGGCCGACATCGCTATCGCCATGCTCTCACGCACTGCGCCCCAGATGAACGTCCTGCTGCTGGGCTTTCAGGTGAAGGCCATACTGCTGCTGCTCGTGCTGCCGTTGACCTTCGGCGTTGCTGGCGCGCTCCTCGCACGGCTCGCCCGCATGACCCTCGAAGCCATCCCGAGGCTGCTATGAGCGGGGAAGACGCCGAGCAGAACAAGTCCGAGCAGGCCTCGCCCTACAAACTGCAGAAGGCGCGGGAAAAGGGCGCCGTGGCGCGCGGCACGGACCTGGGCTTCCTCACGGCGACCTCCGCCTTCATCGGCTATGCCTGGATCGCCGGGCCGGCGGCCAGGACGCGGATCGCCGAGGCTGCGGAACGCGCCATCGTGGCCGCCGGCAACGTCGTGGCCGGGCCCAACGAGCTGATGGCCGTAACGGGCGCCGTCCTGGCCTCCGCCGTTCGGCCGCTGGCCTTCATGGCTGCCACGGTCTTCGTGGTGGTCCTTGTCTTCGAAATGGCGCAGCTGCGCGGCTTCGTCTTCTCGACCGAGCCGCTCAAGATCCAGTTCAACCGGCTGAACCCCGCCCAGAACCTCAAGCGCCTGTTCTCGCTGCGGATTCTCCTGGAGACCGGCAAGAACATCCTAAAGATGGCGACCTACCTCACATTGGTCTGGTGGGTGATCCGCCACGCCCATCAGACGAACACGCCTGCCATCGATGACGCCCGCGACCTTGTCCGCGTCATGGCCCAGACGGCGCTGAAGCTGATGGTGGTCTTTTCCGGGGCGGCGGTGGTCTTCGCCGCCATGGACCAGTTCATCACGCGCCGCGACTTCTCCAAGAAGATGCGCATGAGCCGGCGCGAGGTGCGCCGCGAGCACCGCGACCGCGAAGGCGAGCCGCGGATGAAGCAGAAGCGCAAGCAACTGCACGCCGAGTTCGTCAAGATGAGCCAAAGCCTGCGCGGGGTGCGCGGCGCCGACATCCTGGTGACCAACCCCACGCACTATGCGGTCGCCCTGCGGTATGATGGCGCGGCGATGACGGCGCCGAAAGTGGTCTCGCTGGGAGCGGACCACTTCGCCCTGCGCCTGAAGCGCCTAGCCTTCCTCTACGGCGTGACCATCGTCCAGAACCGGGAGCTCGCGAGGGCCCTGTACGCCCGTTGCCAGCTCAACAGCGAAATTCCGGAAGCTCTCTACCAACCCGTGGCCGACCTATACACGGCCATGCGCGGCGGGAACGGAAAGACGCGGAACGCGACCGCCCATGCTTAGACAGATCCTCGGCCGGAACCAGGACCTGTTCCTGGTGTTCGGCCTCATCTCCATCCTGCTGGTCTTGTTCTCGCCGATCCCGCCGGTCCTGCTGGACCTGCTGATCATCGTGAACTTCGCCTTCGCGCTGACCATCCTGATGCTGACGCTCTACGTAGAGAAGCCGGTCGGCTTCTCTACCTTCCCGTCATTGCTGCTCGTCGCGACCCTCTATCGGCTGGCGATCAACGTCGCCGCCACACGCCTGATCCTGACCGACGCCCACGCTGGCGACGTGATCGGAGCCATCGGCGCTTTCGCTGTCCAAGGCAGCTTCATCATCGGCCTGGTCGTCTTCTTCATCTTGGTGATCGTGCAATACGTGGTCGTCACGTCAGGCGCCCAGCGGGTGTCGGAGGTGGCCGCGCGCTTCGTGCTGGACTCGGTGCCGGGCCAGCAGATGAGCATCGACGCCGACCTTAACATGGGCCTCATCGACCAGAACGAGGCCAAGCGGCGGCGCAAGGAACTGGAGAAGGAAGCGGCCTTCTACGGGTCGATGGACGGGGCCAGCAAGTTCGTCAAAGGCGACGCCATCGCCGGGATCATCATCCTCCTGATCAACATCTTCGCAGGCTGGATCATCGGCATCGCGCAGATGGGGATGGACTGGCTGACGGCGCTACAGACCTTCACCCTGCTGACCATCGGCGACGGCATTGTCAGCCAGGTGCCGGCCCTGATCATCGCGGTCGCCACCGGGATTATCGTCACGCGTTCATCGGCCGACCGGCAACTTTCAGCGGAAGTGCTAAGCCAGTTGGCGTCCGTGCCCCGCATTCCGATCATCGTGATGGGCGCGCTGCTCATGCTGCTGCTCCTGCCGGGGATGCCGAAGTGGCCTATCGCGATCCTGATCGGGCTAGCCGCCGCAGCCTGGTTGGCCTCGCGCCGCAGGCGGGCGGAAGACCTGTTGAACGCTCCTCTCGACCAGCCCGATCCCGTTTCCGCCGCCGAAACCCGCCCGGCCGCCCCGGTGGAGGTGCTGTTCGGCAAGGACCTCAGCGCCCATTGGCAGACGCTGAAACCGCTCTTGGGAGAGCGCATCGCCGCCCTGCGAACCCAGCAAGAGAAGGCCAGCGGCTTCTCCTTCCCTGCCGTCGTGTTCCAGGATGCGGCCCACCTGGGACCCAACGATTACGAGGTGATGCTGTTCGGGGCCCGCCACGCCCAGGCCCGGCTTTATCCGGAAAGCACACTGGCCATTCGCACCGCCGAAGCGAGCGAGCCGCTGGTCGGGATCGAGGGCCGCGACCCCGCGTTCGGCCTGCCGGCGGTCTGGATCGACGCTGGCCAGCGCGACCAGGCGCAGGATACCGGCTACACCCTGGTGGACCCGATCACCGTGCTGATCACCCATCTCGGCGAGGTCCTGCGCGCCGAAACGCCGCACCTGCTCTCGCGCAGCGACGTGGTGGCCATGCTGGAGGGCGTGCGCTCACGCCAGCCCGGCCTGATCGAGGAACTGATCCCGGCCATCGTCACGGTGTCCGACGTGCAGCGGGTGCTCCAGAACCTGCTGGCGGAGGAAGTCTCCATCCGCAACATCGACCAGATCGCCGAGGCGCTGATCGACGCAGGGCGCCACACCAAAGATCACACCGAGCTGACTGAGCAGATCCGCCAGCGCCTCAGCCACGGCATCTGTCATGGCCTGAGGGCTGGCCACGAAGAGCTCTCGGTCCTGAGCCTCAACCCTCGCGTGGAAGCGCAGATCGCCGAGAACATCAGGAGGTCCGACGGCGGCGGGGCCTTCGTTATCGACCCGCGCCTGGCCGAGCAATTGATGCGCCGCCTGATCCCGATGGCCGAGGACATGATGCGCCAGAGCCTGTCGCCGGTGCTGTTGTGCGGCCCCGAAATCCGCCGCCACCTGAAGACCTTCACCCGCCGCAGCATCCCCCGGCTGGCCATCCTCTCGGTCAACGAGGTGCCGCACACCATCGACCTGAAATCGTTCGGGATCGTCAATGTCGACTAACGCACGGAGAGAAAACTGCTTCAAATATCGCCCTGCGATAAAATCGCGCTTGCGCCCGCATCGGGACAGAAGTTAAATCGCGATATGGGGCGGATTATAGAAATATCAGCAGATATTATTTCGCAAGCGATGCGAAATGTGGAGATTTCTGCACAGAACATCTCCAATATCTCCACGCCTGGATACAAGCGAAACATTAACTTTGAAAGCCTAGTCGCCAATACTCAATCTGACAGCAAGACCTCTACAGCGGATTTTTCCGTCGGAAAACTTATTGACACCAGCAATCCATACGACCTCGCCCTGGGCGGGGACGGCTTCTTCGCCGTGCGCTCGGCGGAGCGGGTCTTCTACACGCGGCAGGGTCAGTTCCATCGCACCGCCGACGGCCGGCTGACCACGCCCCAGGGCTTCGCCTTGCAGGCCGAGGGCGGGACCGACCTCGTCCTCAAGGGCGGCAAGGTGGAGGTGCTGCCCGACGGCATGGTCCTGGAGGACGGCGCGCCGGTCGCGCGGCTGGCGCTCATGGACGCCGCAGATCGCGCTACTATGGGCTTGATCGGCGGCAGCCTGTTTACCGCGCCAGACGAGGCGATGCGCAGGGCCGAGGCCCCTTCCGTCCGCCAGGGCGCGCTGGAAGCCTCGAATGTCTCCACCGCCGACGAGATGGTCGCCGTCATGGGCGCCTTGCGCCGCGCTGAATCCGCACAACGCCTGGTCGGGGTCTACGATGACCTGATGGGCCGGGCGCTCTCCACCTTTGGACAGGGCTGACGATGAACGGAGCCTTCTACATCAGCGCCACCGGCCTGCAGTCTCAGCAGCGCGCGCTCGAGGTGATCGCCAACAATATCGCCAACATCAACACGCCGGCGTTCAAGCGGTCCGAGGTGCGGTTCGCCGAACTGCTCGCGACCACGGCGCCGACGGCCCTCGACCCCACGATGCTGGAGGCGCTCGGGCCGCTGGCGGGGGTAGCGATATCGGATGCGTCGCGGGCGTTCGCGCAGGGAGAGCTGCGGGAAACCGGCGATCCCATGAGCCTGGCCATCGACGGCGACGGCTTCATCGAGCTGCTGGGCCCCGAGGGCCGGTCAATGCTGTGGCGAGGCGGAACGCTGAAGGTGAACGCCGATGGCTATCTCGCCGCAGCGAACGGCATGGCCCTTAAGGCGATGATCTCGGCCCCGGTGGGGACCACCGCCCTGGCCATCGACCGCGCCGGCCATGTGCTGGCGACGGTGGCCGGCGAGGAGCAGTTGGTCGAGCTCGGGCGCATAGACCTGATCCTGGCCAAGGACATCGGCGGCCTGAAGGCGCTGGACGGCGGCCTCTATCAGGCGGCCAGCGACGCCGACCTGATGACGGTCACGCCCGGCGAGGACGGCGGCGGCGTGCTGGTCCAGGGATCAGTCGAGGGTTCCAACGTCAAGCTGGCCGAAGAGATGGTCACTCTGCTGCTGATGCAGCGCGCCTTCGCCGCCAACGCCCAGGTGCTACAGGCCGGGGACCAGTTGATGGCCATCACCAACGGCTTGCGACGATAATTTCATGCTCGCTGGGGGGGACATCATCATCGCCATGACGGTCGCTGCGGCAGCCCCGCTCGACCTCGTATCGAGCGCGACGGTCACCAGTCCGGTCGTCACCCTGGGCGACGTCGCCGACCTTTCGTCACTGCCTGCTGGGCTGCGGGAGCGCGCGGCCGACCTGCCCGTCGCCGCCTTCCGGCCCGGACAGACGCAGATCGAGTTCACCTCCGCCAAGCTGACCCGCCGCGCCCGCACCCTTGTGCCCGCGCTGGGTCAGTGGTTTGCGGCCGGAGGCGACGACGTCATAGCTGTCCGACTCGAAGGAAAGCTGCAGCCTGCGGCCGTTCCCCACGCCGCCTGTCTGGAACCGACCAGGGCGCTGGCTGCCGGCGAGACCGTTTCCACCCAGGATTTCCGCTCCGCGTCCTGCGGGGCCGAACCTGCCCTGCCCTCCTTGCGATACGACGCGCGTTCCCGGGCCGCGCGGGCCGTCCGCGACCTGTCTCCCGGCGACAGGATCGCCACCGCTCCGGCTTCCGCCTTCGCCGCCGTGAAGCCGGGAGAAACCCTCAATGTCCGCACCCAGGCCGGGCCGGTCGTGGTTGAGCGGGAAGTCACGGCGCTTCAGACGGGCTGGCCCGGCAAGCCGCTGTTCGTGCGCGCGGCGGACGGAGCTGTCCTCAAGGCGATCCTGCCGGAGGACGCCCAATGATCCTTCGCGCTCTCGCCCTCGGTGCCGTGGCCCTGGCGCTTGCGGGAACCGCTGTCGCAGAGGACCTCTATCGGGGCGGGTCTTGGCCGTCCCTGGCCAGCGACCAGCTTGCTGCGCAGGTCGGCGACAGCCTGACCGTCCTGATCTTCGAGAACTCGGCCGCCTCCAACACTGCCCAGAGCACGGCGCGGAAGAACAACCGCCTGTCCGGCCGCATCACCGCAACCCCGAACCTCGACGAGGCGGCCCAGCTCGACCTAGGATCCAGCTTCGAGGGCGCGGGACAGATCGGCCGCGCCGGCAAACTGGCGGCCCAGCTCAGCGTCGCGGTGATCGAAATCCTGCCGAATGGAGACCTCCGCGTCGCGGGGGAGCAGCGCCTGAACATCGACGGCGCCGAGACACTGATCACCCTGAAGGGCCGCGTGCGCCGCGCCGACATCTCGTCCGCCAACACCGTGCTGTCGACACGGCTCGCGGAGGTTTCCATCGACTATAAGGGCAACGGCTACGTTCCGCGCTCGGCCAGACCCGGCGTGGTGATGCAAATCTTCAGTTGGCTGGGGGTGGTCTGATGCGCGCCCTCACCCTTGCCGCCGCCCTCTTCACGCTTCTCGCCTCCCCGGCCCTCGCCGACGAGGTGAGGATCAAGGACCTCGGCCGATTCCTCGGCTGGCGCGACAACGCGCTGGTCGGCTATGGCGTAGTCACCGGCCTGGCCGGATCGGGGGACTCGCCGCGCAACGAGGTGACCCGCCAGGCGCTCAGGAACGTGTTGAGCCGCCTCGGGGCCAACGTCTCTCCAGATCAGGTTCAAAGCCGCAACGTCGCGGTGGTGATGATCACCGCGACGTTGCCGCCCTCCGCCAACGTCGGCGACCGCATCGACGTGATGGTCTCCTCCATCGGCGACGCGCGCAGCCTGGTGGGCGGCGACCTGCTGATGACGCCGCTGCTCGGGCCAGATCAGAAGCCCTATGCGCTGGCGCAGGGCCCCCTGATCGTTGGCGGTTACCGCTTCGACGCCGACCTCAACCGCGAGCAGAAGAACCACCCCGCCTCGGCCGTGCTGCCCGGCGGCGCGACCGTCGAGACGGCCGTCGAGGCCGACCTCCTCGCTGGCGGCGACGTGCTGACCTTTGTCCTCAAGGAGCCCGACGTAACCACGGCCACCCGTATCGCCCAGGGGATCAACGCCGCGCTGGGCGCGCCGGCGGCGGGCGTTTCCGGCGTCGATACTGTGAGTATCCGCACGGACGGCGAGAACGTCTATCGCCTCATCGCGCGCATCGAGAACGTCTCAATCCTGCCCGACGGCCCCGCCCGGGTCGTGGTCAACGAACGGTCGGGCACGGTGGTGGCCGGCGGCGGCGTACGTATTTCCTCCGTCGCCATCTCCCAGGGCGACATCAAGGTTTCGGTCAGCGTCGACAATCAAGCCTCGCAGCCTACGCTCCTCGGCGGATACGCGCCCCAGGCTCGCAGCTTGGTAGTCAGCAATACTCGCCTCGACGTCTCGACGACCCGCGAAGACGCGGTCATCCAATTCCCCAACACAACGGTCGCTGACCTCGTGGAGGGCCTGCACCGGGTCAAGGTCGACACCCGCGGCATGATTTCGATCCTCCAGGCCATCAAGGCCGCCGGCGCGCTGCACGCCGACATCATCGTCCAATAGAGGGGAAGCCAGTGGACGCGCTCTCTGCTAGCTTGATGATAAAGGCCTTGGACGGGCTTACCGCCCGTTCTGTGGCGACGGCGGAGAATATCGCCAACGCTGGCACGCCCGGCTATCGCCCCGTGCGCGTAAGCTTCGAGACGGCCCTGGCGGCCGCAGCGCTCCGCGGTCCCGATGCCGTCCGCAACGTGCAGCCCACACTCTCGCGAGAGGACGCTTCGGGCCAGGGCCTGCGACTAGACCTCGAGATGTCGGCCGCCTCAGGGACTGCCGGCCGCTACGCCGCCCTTATCGAGGTCCTCGGCCGCCAACTGCGGATCGAGGCCCTAGCCGTTTCAAGGATGTCCTGACATGCAGGCCATGGAAATCAGCCGCACCGGTCTGGACGTCGAATGGCGCAGGCTCGAGGTCATCGCCGAGAACCTGGCGAACCTGAACACGACCCGCACGGCGCTGGGCGGGCCCTACCAGGCCATGCGCCTAGTCTCCGGCCCCAAGGCCAACTTCGCGCATTTCGTCGATCCGGGTCGCCTGGGGGGTGTCACGGTATACGGCGTCGAGGCGATGAACCTGGCGCCGCGCACGGTCCATGAGCCGTCCCACCCCCATGCCGACGCCAACGGCTTCGTCAGCTATCCGGCCATCGACCATGCCGCCGAGATGACCCTGATGGTCAAGACCGCTCGCGCCTACGAGGCCAACCTCGTGGCCATCAGCGCGGCCCGCCAGATGTACCTCAAGGCCATGGAGCTGGGGAAAGACGCATGACCATCGCCCCGATCGAAGCCGTAGGCGCGGTGGAAACTCTCGCGCCGCGTATCGAGACCCTCGCCGCGACGCGGCCGCAGGGCGCGACAGCTTTCGCCAACCTGCTTACGGGCGGCGTCGAACAGGTCGAGCAGAAGCTGGTCGAAGCCGACCGGCTCGCCGCCGCCTTCGCCGTCGACGACTCCGTCCCCCTGCACAAGGTGACCTACGCGCTCGAACAGGCGCGGCTGTCGTTCGAACTGATGCTCCAGGTGCGCTCGCGCCTCGTGGAGGCCTACCAGGAAGTTTCCAGGATGCAGCTCTAGGCGCGGACGATGAGTTTCCTCGACAGTTTCCGGTCCGCGCCGCCCCGGCGCCAGATCGCGCTGACGGCCATCGCCGCGGCAGCGATCTGCGCGGTGCTTTTCGCCGCCTACTTCTTCCTGCTGCGCCAGCCCTACGAGGTGCTGTTCACCAACCTGCGGCCGATGGATGCGGCCACGATCGTCGCGGAGCTCGACAAGAAGAAGGTTCCCTATCGCCTGGAGGATGGCGGCGCGACCATCCTCACTCCTGCGAACCTGGTCGAAAGCACGCGGCTGTCGGTGATGAGTTCGGACCTGCCGCTCAAGGGCATGGTCGGGTTCGAACTGTTCAACAAGTCGGACATGGGGCTCACGGAGTTCGCCCAGAAGATCAACTACCAGCGCGCCCTGCAGGGCGAACTGGCGCGCACCATCATGACGATGGAGGGGATCGACACCGCCCGCGTGCACCTGTCCATCACCGAGCCGACCATCTTCCGCGACGATCGAACGCCGCCGAAAGCCTCGGTCACCATCCTGACCCGGCCGGGCAAGGCCCTGTCGGTCGGCGCTGTGCGTGGAATCCAGCGGCTGGTCGCGGCCGCTGTTCCCGAACTGGAAACCGGCGCAGTGGTGGTGCTGGACGACCGGGGCGAGGTGCTGAGCGGCGCAGCCGTAGCCGACGCGCCCTCCACCCCCGCCATGCAGGAGCGCGAGGCGGTGGAGGAATACTACGCCGCCCGCGTGCGCATGGCCCTGCAGCGCGCCTACCCGGACCGGACGATGGAGGTGTCTGTCGCCGCCCCCTTCATGGCCCAGGGCGCCGATACGCTGGACGCGCTGAACACCGCCGCTCGCGCCTTCGCGCTCCGGGTCTCGGTTACCGCCCAGGAGCCGATGACCACGGCGGAAGAAGAGGACGCCGTACGCATCGCGGGGGAGGCCATCGGCCTCAATCCCGCTTTGGGCGACGTGATCAGCGTCGATGATCGTCCGCAACAGGCGGCCCAAGCCCCCGCGCCGACCTCACCGCAGCCTTCGCCCTGGAAAGCCGATGAAGACGCCAAGGGCGACGCCGGAAAGCTGTCGGCGATGAACTGGAGCTTGGCCCTGGCGCTGCCGCTGCTGCTCGTCCTTTTCTGGCTCGCCTTCGTTCTCCAGCGCCGTGGCGCGCCGTTGCGCACCCTGACGGCCGACGAACGCGCGGAATACACCCAGCGGCTGAAGGTGTTGCTAGACGGGAGGGACGATGTCGCACCGTCCGCCTGATCAGAGCCTGCGGCGTCTGGTGGCTGAACTGGCCACCGCATCGCCCGAAGACGTCGGAGCCGTCCTCGATGGCCTGGAACCTGCCCACCGCCGGCAGGTGCAAGCCCTGCTGGCCGACTATCTGGGCGAGGCGGCTCCGCCTCCCGTGACCCAGCCGCCTGCGATTCCCATCCCCTCGCTTGGACTGTCGGCTTGGCTGATGGATCGGGTGGACGGCGCGGAGGGCATTGTGATGACGCCCGCCGCCATGGAAACGCTGCGCGCCTGCGCCGTCGCGCTGGAACCGCAGCCGCTAGCGGAAACGCCCGCACCACCGCCAGAGGCCAGTTGGCTCGCCAAGGCGGGCCGCCGCCTGTTCCGTCGCGAGGCGGCGCCATGAGCCTAATAAAGGCCGACAACCTTGCCGCCGCCGTAAGCGTGCGGTCGCTGGAGACCGCCCGCAAGGTCGTTGCGTCCCGCCGCCCCGAACCCTTCGTCGATCCCGAAATACTGGCGTTGCGGCGCGAGGTCGAAGTGCTCCGCAGGGACCTGGAGCAACGCGAGGCGGCCATCGCCCGCCACAAGAGCGAACTGGAGCAGGCGTCCCGCGAGGGTGAAGCACGAGGGCGCGAAGCCGGCCGCCGAGAGGTCGAGGACAACCAGGCCAGCCGTCTCGCCGCCTTGCGCCAGGGCGTCGAGCAGGCATTACTGCGCTATGGAGAGGAACTGGCGTCGCTGGAACGGCTGGCGCCGCTCGTCGCGGCCGCCGGGCTGGACAGGATCATCGGCTCCGCCCCGGCCCAGGCCAAGTTGCTGGCCAAGGCCGTTCGCCGCCAGATCGAGAGCCTAGACGGTCAGGCGCTAATGCGGATCGAGGTTTCAGCGGCCGACTTCGCGGACCCCGCCGCCCTCGCCGACCTGCCCGTCGCCGTGGGGCGGCCGGAGGTCGAGGTCCGGGCCGTCGAGGACCTGGAGGCCGGCGGCTGCCGCATCAAGCTGGCGCTGGGCGCGCTGGAAGTCGGCATAGGCCAGCAGTGGAGCCGCCTGCGGGGCGCGCTCGAGAACATGTCCGAACCGGACGCGGCGTCATGACCGCCCACCGGTTCATCGACGCCGTGCGCGATGTCGAACTGACGGCGCGCACCGGCAGTGTGCAGCGTATCCTGCCCACCTATGTCGAGGCCGACGGGCCGAACGCCCCCCTCGGCTGCCTGTGCGAGATCGAGGCCGGCGGGCGCAAGGCGCTGGCCGAAGTCGTCGGCGTGAATGCCCACTCGGTCGTCCTGGCTCCGTTCGAGGATCGGGGTTCCACCGTTTCGGGGGCACGGGTGCGGGCCCTGACGACCGCTCGCGAGGTTCCAGTGGGCGACGCCTTCCTTGGTCGCGCGATAGACGCCCTCGGGCGCCCCATCGACGGACGGGGGCCTGTGCGAGCCCAGAATTTGGCGTCACTGGATGGGGCGCCGGTCACGCCGCTGGACCGTGTCTCGCCCCGACAGGTGCTGGAGACCGGCGTGCGCGCCATCGACGGCCTGCTCACCCTCGGCCATGGCCAGCGGATCGGGGTTTTCGCGGCCAGCGGCGTGGGCAAGACCAGTCTGATGGCCCAACTCGCGCGCCAGGTGCGTGCGGACCGGGTGGTGATCTGCCTGGTGGGCGAACGAGGCCGCGAGGTCGAAGCCATGTGGTCCGAGGGGCTGGCGGCGGAGACGAAGGCCCGAGCCACAATGATCGCCGCCACCTCCGACCAGACGGCGGCGATGCGCGCCCGCGCTGGTGACTACGCTCTCGCGCTGGCGGAACACTGGCGGCAGGAGGGCCTGCACGTCCTGCTGCTTCTGGACTCCGTGACCCGGCTGGCCATGGCTCTGCGCGAGATCGGCTTGGCAGCCGGCGAGCCGCCCACCGTGCGCGCCTATACGCCCAGCGTCTTCTCGGCCATTCCGAAGCTGGTCGAGCGTTGCGGGGCCCTGCGCTCTGGCGGCTCGATCACCGCCATCATGACTGTCCTCAGCGAAACCGACGACGTAGATGACCCCGTCTCGGAGATGATGAAGTCCCTACTCGACGGCCACATCGTTCTGTCCCGCGGTCTCGCCGAACAGGGGCACTTTCCTGCCATCGATGCGCCCCGCAGCATCAGTCGCCTGGCGAGCGGCTTAATGGACAGGCGCCACCGCGCCGATGCGGAAAAGGCAGTGCAGCTGCTCAGCACCTACGAGTCCTCCCGCACCCTGATCGAGACGGGGGTCTACACCCGGGGCGGCAGCCCTGAAATCGACCGCGCCCTGGAGCGCCGGCCCGCGCTGCTGGAATTCCTGCGCCAGCGGCAGGATGAGCAGGTTGACTGGCCTGTCTGCGGCCAGGCGCTCGCCGCCGCAGTGGGGAGCTGAGCCATGCGTCGGGGGGGGGATGTCGTTGCGATCCGGAAGGTCCAGGAAGTGCGGCTCATCCAGCGCTTGGCGGCGGAACTGGCGGTGGGCAAGGCCAACGCCGCGCTGGCCAAGGCGAGGGATGAGCGCGATGACGTCGCCGGCCAGTTAAATGAGGATCAGACCGCGTGGTCCGGCAGCCTGGCGATGCGCCCCTTCATGCCGGAAGTCGCCGCCGCCTGGTCCGCCGAGGTGCTCAGGAGCCAGGCGCGCCTGGCGCAGGCCGAGAGCAGCGTGACTACGGCCGACGAGGAAAAGACCCGCCGCAGCGGCGACTGGCGAGACGCCCTGGCGCGCGAGGACGCCGCTGAAGCCATCGCCCGGCCGCTCTTCACGCGGGTTCGCCGGGCGCGGGAGGAAGCCATTCTGGCCGAACTCGCCGACCGCGCGGCCCGCAAGGGAGGCGCCTGGTGAAAATCGCCCCCGTCCAGGTTCCGACTGATACTTTGGCACCGACGCTGCACGCGCCGTCGCCGTTGACGTCCTTCGAGGATATCCTCACCGCCTCCGAGCTGAAGGACGAAGAGCGGCAGCGGGCCTTCGGCTTCTCCGAACTCAGCATCTTCGGCCCTGACGGCGCCACCGCCCATCGGGCTGTCGGGACCCATGGCGGGCCTCCCGCGACGCCCGACCGCGAGGCGATGGCTGTCGGCGGCCGTGAGCCCCCCTCGCCGGCGATCCTGGGAACACCGTCTCTCCAGGCTCCCGCTCCACTTGGAGCCAGGAATGCCGACGCCCGCCTGTCCCTGCGCATGGCGCTTCAGCAGTCCCAGCCCACTCCGCAGGTCGCCGCCTTCACCGGCCCACGCCAATCCTCGCCGCCGCCAGAGACCGGCCGGGCCAGCGCTTCCGGCGCCGCCGTCTTCCGCCAGGCGCAGCCGCAGCCCCGTAGCACGACCGTCAGCCTGACCTTCGCCGAGCACAACGGCACTGTGCAGCTCCTGGCCGCTGCGGGCGGGCTCGCGCCGGACGCCCGCTCGGCGTTGCGCAGGGCCGCTATCGGGGTGCTGGCCGAGTTCGGCCTCGCCCTCGGCGACATCACCCTCGACGGTCAGCCTGTCGAGCCCCTCACCATCCGCCAGACGGGAGCCTTCGATGGCGATCACTTCGGTTAGCCCCGCCAGCTCGTCCCAGAGCGCCTTCGGCCTCGATTTCCAGTCGCTGCTTCGGATCATCCTGACGCAGCTGACCTACCAGGACCCGCTCAAACCGGAGGACAACTTTCAGTTCGTCTCCCAGCTCGCGCAGTTCTCGCAGCTCCAGCAGAGCCAGACGCTCAACGACCAGATCACCAACCTGCTGGCCGCCCAATCCGCGTCGCAGGCTACGGGCCTGCTGGGCCGGACGGTCGATTTCGCGACCGCCACCACCACCATTTCGGGCTTGGTCCAGTCGGTGTCCTTCAACACCGGCCAGCCCGCGCTGACGATCAAGACACCGGACGGCAGCATCATCGCCAACGTCCCCATCGCCGACATCTCACAGGTCCGCTGAGGAGAAACGACCATGCTTGGAGCCATCTACATCGGTCTGAGCGGCATGAACGCCTATTCGCAGGGCCTTCAGACCATCAGCAATAACGTCGCCAACCTGAACTCCCCAGGTTTCAAGTCGACCTCGGTCAATTTCACCGACCTGTTCACCTATGGCGGCGGCGGCCTGACCTATTCCGGCGGGACAGATGCCCAGCAGGCGGGGGCCGGGGTGCGCTTAGCCTCTCCGCAGATCGACTTCAGCCAGGGCGACCTGCGCCAGACGGACGGCGACCTGGACCTGGCTGTGCAGGGCAACGGCTTCCTAGTGCTGCTGGACGGCGACAACACCTACTACGCTCGCACCGGCCAGTTCGTGGTGGACGACGAGGGCTACATCTCGTTGCAGGGCACGAAATATCACCTGGCGGTGCTCGATGCGTCCAATCGCCCGGTCCCGCTGAATCTCGACTCCAAGCGCACCAGCGCCCCGGTCGCCACCACGACCATAAAGTTCGCCGACAACCTGTCCACCGGCTCCACGGAAGCGACGGTTTCCGATATCGCCGTCTATGACTCTTTGGGCGGCAAGCAGGTCTGGAAGGTCAAGTTCGAGCCGGTGGGCTCCACCGCTCCGGGGTCGTGGACGGTCACGGTGACGGACCAGACCAACGCGACTATTGGAACCTCGACCCTCAAATTCATAGGCAGCATCGTCGATCCGACCACCAACAAGCTGACTATCACTACTAGCCCGACCAGCGGCGAGGCCCTTTCGGTCGTCCTCGATTTCACAGGGGCCGTGACCTCCTATACTGGCGGCACGAGTTCGAGCCTGCGGGCAGCGTCGGTGGACGGCAACGGCGTGGGGGCGCTGACCAGCGTCACCATCGACGAAGACGGCAAGGTCAAGCTGACCTATTCGAACACCAAGACCGAGCTGATGGGCTCGGTCGCGCTCGCCGACTTCCGTGACCAGCAACAGCTGCGACGGGTCGGAAACGGGCTGTTCGAAAACCATGGCGGCGGCCAGTACCGGTTGCTCTCCAGCGGGGCGGACGGCGTCGGCAAGCTGGTCTCCAAGCAGGTCGAGGCCTCGAATGTCGACTTGGCCCAAGAGTTCGGCGACCTGATCCTGATCCAGCGCGGCTTCCAGGCGTCGTCCCAAGTGGTCAGCGTCTCCAACGACATGATCCAGCAGTTGTTCGGTATCAGGGGCCAGGGGTGACGGGACAGCCCCGCGATTGGTTGCCGCTCGGCGCGACCGCCCATCCGGGCGTGTGCGCCAGGATCGACGCGGCAGTTTCGGCCTGGTCGGCGCAATGGTTCGCGCGCCGAACACTCTCGGCCGTCAGCTTCACGCCCACCGGCGGCGAGGCTCCTGCGGAGCCGGCTGGCTGGCGAGTGTGGCGGGCGGCCATCGCCATCGGCTGCTCAGACCGTGCGGCGGCCCGTCTGCTGGATTGGGCGCTGGACGCAAACCTCGGCGATCAGGGACCAACGCGCCGGGACCGACAGCTTATCGACGCATTCGAACGGAAGTTGATCGAGGACCTGGCGACGAAGGTGGAAGCTGCCCTTAGCGTCGGTGGAGCCACCCTGCCCGCTCCTGCGATGGTCGAAGCGCCGCTGGGACCGCACGGCGGCCTGGTTGTCGGCATCGGCGATGGTTGCGGGGCAACACTGCTGTCTCTGGCAATCCCACTGGCGGCGGCGTTGCCCGCCTGCCGAGCGGCGCTCGGTCGCCCGTCCCAGGCGCGTGAACGGCTGGACAGCCTGAGGCAGGCCCTCGGCGAGGAGCAGGTGGTCATCGAAGCGATCCTGGGCCAGGCCGAAATCCGGCTCGCCGACCTGCGCACGCTGGCGCCCGGTGACGTCTTGGTACTCGGCACACCACTGTCGGGAACCGCCGAACTCTCTCTTGTCGGCGGACAAGAGGCTTTCGCCCGCGCCGGCGTCTCCGAAATTTCGGGCCGCATGGCCCTGACTCTTCAAGCCTGAACCGGACACCTGAACCATGAACGTGCGTATGGACGTGCCGCCCGAAGGGGCCGGAGACCCGAAAGTGCCCCCCCCCGAGCCCCCCCCGCTGGTTTCCATGGACGCGGCGATCTTCCAGGATGTCGCGGTGGCCCTCCAGGCCCGATTGGGCCAGACTACCCTTTCAGTCGCCGACCTGCTCGCGTTGCGCGCCGGCTCCGTCGTCAAGCTGGACCTGAAGATGAACGACCTGATCGAGCTTCGGCTCAATCAGTCGCTGGTGGCTCGGGGCGAAATCGTCGCCGTGGACGACCACTTCGGTGTCCGTATTGTCGAGATCGCTTCCGCCTGATGCTCCGTCCGCCCGCCATCATCGCCGGGTTGATCGCCTGCGCCCTGTTTACACACGACGCCGTGGCCCAGACGCTCGGTCAGGGCGGCTCTCCCGACGTGCCCTGGTGGCGCGTGGCTGGCGCGCTCGTCTTGTGCCTAGGGCTGGCTGTCGCCGGCGCCGTCGCGCTGCGCGCTCGCCTGGGTGGCGGCAGGCTTCCCCGCGGCCTGGCCGGTTTGAAACTGCCGGTGGGCCTGAACCTGCCCGAAGGCGGCCCCCGCCGTCTCCAACTCGTGGAAACGATCCGGCTGAGCCACCAGATCGACGTCTGCCTCATCCGTTGTGACGACAGGCATCTCCTGGTCGCCGCGGGACCGCAGGGCGTGAGCGTGCTTGCGAAGGACGAGCAGGGCCAAGGCCAATGACTGTGCGCTTTTTCCTCGCCCTGATGCTGACGGTCGTCGCGCTGTTCGCCGCAGAGCCGGCGTTTGCCGCACCCGCGCCAGCCGATGCGCCCACCGTCGGCGAGGCCCTCAGCATTAGCGAGAGCCGGGTGCAAACCTCCGAGGCGGTCCGTATCGCCCTCATCCTCACGCTGCTGGCTCTGATCCCGGCCATGGCGATCTGCATGACCCCCTTCATCCGCATTGTCGTGGTGCTGTCGATGATCCGGCATGCGTTCGGGATGCCGGAAACGCCGCCGAACCAAGTGCTGGTCAGCCTGGCCATCTTCCTGACGGCCTTCACGATGATGCCCGCCTTGACGGCGGTGAACGCCAACGCCTTGCAGCCCTTTCTCAACGGCCAGCTCACCATGCAACAGGCGATGGATCGCGGCGCCGAGCCCATGCGCGCCTTCATGCTGCGCCAAGTGCGGGACCAGGACATCAAGACGATCTACGACATATCCAAGCAGCCGTTGCCGCGCCGCGCAGCCGACGTCGGCACCATGCAGCTGACGTCAGCCTTCATGCTCAACGAGCTGCGAGTGGCGTTCAAGATCGGCTTCGTGATCCTCCTGCCCTTCCTGCTCATAGACCTGGTGGTGTCGAGCATCCTGCTGTCATTGGGCATGCTGATGGTGCCGCCATCCACTTTGTCCCTGCCGCTGAAGGTTCTTATGTTCGTCCTCATCGACGGCTGGAGCCTAGTACTCGAGGGGGTGGTCGGAAGTTTCCGATGATGACCGAGGGCAGCCCTGCCGCGGAACGTCCGCCCCCTGGTGTCGATGACGGCGAGGCCGTACTCTGGCGAGCCTTCAAGATCGACGGTTCGCTGGCCGCGCGCGAGCAGCTTTTCGCCTCGTATTTCCCTTACGCTCGCCAGATCGCCCGCCGACGGTTTCTCGACCGGCGCGCACCCGATATCGAATTCGGCGACCTCGTCCAGCTCGCCAGCGCCGGGCTGCTGCAGGCCCTCGACCACTACGAACCGGAACGCGGCGTGCCCTTCCGCGCCTACGCATCGCGCCGCGTCACCGGCAGCATCCTCGATGGCGTGGCAAAAATGAGCGAGGTGCGCGAGCAGATTTCGTTCCGCAACCGCATGCGCGCCGAACGGACACGTTCGCTGGCGGCGGCCAAACCCGATAGCCTGGACGCCGCCAGTGCGATGCAAGCTCTGGCCGAACTCGCCGTAGGGCTTGCCCTGGGGTTCATGCTGGAGGACGCGGGCTTCGCTACCGGGGAGCAGGAGGCCCAGGCCCGTCCGACGGCTTATGACAGCATGGCCTGGAAGGAGACGGTCCGACGTCTGGCCGACGAGGTCGCCGCCCTGCCCGAGCGCGAGCAGTTGATCATCCGGCGTCATTATGTGACGGGCCTAACATTCGATCAGATCGGCGCCCTTCTGGGTGTCACTAAGGGCCGGGTTTCGCAGATTCATCGCGTCGCCATCGGCCAGCTTCGAAAGCGGTTGAACGGCGCCGGCGAATTCAAACTGGAGCGATAAGGAGAACGGTATGGCCCCAGGAACATCAATCCAGGAATGCCCTCAGGAGAAGCTCGCCGAGTTGCTCACCGTAGCCGGCGCCGATGACGAACAGGGCCTGGCGCACGTCGAACGGCTGATCGGGGACTACGGCCTGGATCCGCGCCTGCACTTCCTGCGCGGCTCACTGCTAGCCGCCCTTCGCCGCTACGCCGAGGCGCGGGAGGCAATGCACCGGGCCATCGAGATCGCGCCCGGATACGCAATCGCGCGCTTCCAGGTCGGGCTTCTCGAACTAACTTCGGGGGAACCGGCGGCGGCGGAAGCCACCTGGGCGCCGTTGCAGGTGCTGCCGGAGGACGAGCCCCTGCGCCTTTTCGCCACCGGCCTAAACCATCTGGCGCGCGATGAATTCGGCGCGGCCATCGAACGCCTGAGCCAGGGTATCGAGCGCAACGCCGACAATCCCGCCCTGAACCGGGACATGGAGATGGTCATCGACGAGACCCGCCGAAAAATGACCGAGGAGGCGACGGACGAGCCTATCTCGGCCGCCCATATGCTGCTCCGCCAGTACGGCAAGGGCACCAAGCACTAGGATTCGCCATGAACGCTCCAGCTACGTCCGGCCCCGCTCGCCTCACGCGCCTTCTCGGCTTCCTCGAGAACGATCCCCAAAACCTCTCCCTGCTGGCGGCGGCAGCCGACGCCGCCGTGGAGGAAGGCGAGCCGGGGAAGGCGACCGAACTGCTGGACCGCCATGCCGCCATCGCTCCGCTGACGCCGGCGCTTGAGAATCTGCGGGGCCTTGCGCTCATCGAAAGCCAGGATTTTACCGGAGCCGCGACGGTGTTCGAGGGCTTGCTATCCGGCGGCGCGGAAGCGCCTGCGGTGCGCTTCAGCCTTGCTTGGTGCAAGGCAATGCTGGGCGACCATGCCGGCGCGGTGGCGCTGCTGGATGATGCAACGCTGGCCGCCTCTCCCGCCGGGCGGGCCTTGAAGGTCGAGCAGATGCATCATCTCGGCCAGCTCGAGGACGCGCTCGCCTGTGGCCTCGGGCTAGCGGAACTCTATCCCGCCGACACGGCGCTGATGGGCGCCCTCGCAAATGTAGCGATGGACGCCGAGGACCTCGAACTGACCCGCCACTATGCCGAACGGGCCGGCGACAATAGCGAAGGGCAAGCTGCGTTCGGCATGGTGCTGCTCGACGAGGAGCGTATCGCGGAGTCCTTCCAGTTCTTTGAGCGAGCCCTAGAGGCGCGCCCCGACAACGCCCGCGCCATGCTGGGAAAGGGCCTGGCCCTGCTGG
The DNA here is from genome assembly GCA_964579695.1 of uncultured Caulobacter sp. GTDB lineage: Bacteria > Pseudomonadota > Alphaproteobacteria > Caulobacterales > Caulobacteraceae > Caulobacter. Next base: position 90,728 of record CAZOHI010000003.1, read on the forward strand.
CCGAGGGTGAGCATGCGTCGGCCGCTGTCTGGCTGGATCGCGGTGCGGAGAACTTCGACAGCCACATCGGCTCCTGGGTCGCCGCTGGCTGGGCCCACTTCGTAGCCGGCGACCATGTAACAGCCCGTGACCGGTTCGAACGGGCCTTAGCGCTGGACGAGAACTTCGCCGAGAGCCACGGCGCCTTGGCGGTGATGGACATCGCGGCGAGTAATATGGAGAGCGCACGCCACCGGGCGGAGGTGGCCCTGCGATTGGATCGGAAATGCTTCTCCGCGGCTCTCGCCAAGAGCCTACTCGCAGCGGGCGATGGCGATCAAGCTACGGCCGACCGCATCCGTCAAATCGCGATAAATGTGCCCATCGGTCCTAGCGGTAAAACTATAGCTCAAACCATCGCGAGATTGGGCGCAACCCGTCGCGGCGGTCACCGTTAGCGCGCGGCAGAACGAACATCCGACGCCACGCGATCTAGGAGCTTTGCCGATTCGGCGTCGGCGCCCAACGTCTCCGCAACCCGGTCGACGACCTGCTGGAACTTCGCCTCGTTGATCAGCTTGCCTCCTAGTTGCTCGGCAAGGATGCTCTGGATGAGAGCCCGGCGAAACTGCCGATCATCGACTGCCTCCAGGGCAGCAAGGGCTTGCAGGCCATCCACGCCCGCAGGTTGCGTGAGACTCGTCCGTTGCCCCCCCTGACGAGCGACGAGCTGCGTACGCTCCTGCAGCCGCTGCCGCAGCAACAGGACCAGCCTATCGATGTTGGAAACAGGATCCATCTCTTCTCGCGTCTAGTGCGAAGCTGCACGCCTTAGCATGCACGATCCGTTCCGATCTGTCGCCTGACCTGCCCCAATCAAGATCTTCACCAGAGGATTTTGCTGAGAGCACCGTCAAAGAGGACGTAGAGCGTCTTTACCCAAGCGGGGTGCGCCTACCCGCGATGTCCCTGCGGCTTCTGCAGCGCTAACAGGCGGCGGAGCAGGAGTTATCCACAGATTTCGTCATCGAACCGAAGAAATAATTCGATGAAGGGGTAACTGCGAGGGACACAGCTTAAGCTAGACATCCGAAATCACATTCAATATCAAATGCTTGCGGAATGTTTTCGATCCCCTCACCCGGCACCAGACGCCGAGGAATTCTAGTCAAGATGGGCGCTGCAGGGATTAATCCCTGCGGGTCGCCTTCACGTGCGAGCCCTCGGCGGCCCAGTCGATGCGCGAGCGGCGGTCGGCGATGCGCCAGCGGCCGTCCACCTTCCGGTAGAGATCGGTATAGACGCCGGAGTGGTCCGGCCCGAGGTCGGTGACGACCAGATAGTAGTTCCGCCCCCTGGCCGTGTCCGCGTCGTCGAAGACGACGAGCGAGGTCGTGAGGTGGTGCCGCATGAAGGCCGGGCGGCGGTGGCGGCGATCCTCAGGGCCGCGCGGGCCGGATAGGGTTCGGACGATCTCCTCCGCCCCCTTCGCCACGAACCCCGAGCCGCCCTCCAGCACGCCGTCCTCGGTGAAGACCGACGCCAGGGCTGCGAGGCGTCCTCGGTCGCCCTCGCTGTTGTAGGTGGCGAGCAGGAGGCGGATTTCCTCGCGCGCGATCATCTCCTCGACCGTCATCATCCCGTCCATGGTTCGTGTGCGGTGGGCGCCCAGGCGGGCATGTTGGCGCGGGCCTGACGGACGGCGGCGATGTCGAGCGTCGCCATCAGCACCCCGGGCTCGTCGCCCTCGCTGGCGGCGATCACCTCGCCGGAGGGCGCGACCGCGAGGGAACGGCCCCAGGTGCGCCGCCCGTCCTCGTGCTCGCCGCCCTGCGCGGGGGCGAGCACGTAGGCGCCGGTCTCGATGGCGCGGGTGCGGACGAGAACCTCCCAGTGCGCCCGCCCCGTCGGCCGGGTGAAGGCGGCGGGGATGGAGATCAGCGCCGCGTCCTGCTGGCCCAGGCTGCGGTAGAGGTAGGGAAAGCGCAAATCGTAGCAGATCGTCAGGCCCATCCGGCCCCAGGGCGTCTCGGCGAGCGCCAGCCGGTCTCCCGGCGCGAAGGTGTCGGACTCGCGGATCGAACGACCGTCGGCCAGGTCGAGGTCGAAGAGGTGCATCTTGTCATAGGCGGCGACGACGTCCCCGCCCGAACTGACCAGCAGGGAGCGGTTGACCAGCCGTTCGCCCTCGCCCCTCACCGCCACCGAGCCCAGCAGGACCCAGGCGCCCAGTTCCAGCGCCAGTTCGCGGACGCGGCGGACGACCGGGTCCCGGTCCGCCGTGGTCGCCTGGGCCGCGAGCCTTCCGGCATCGCGTTCCATGAAGTTGCTGAATTCGGGCGTGACGATCAGGCGGGCGCCTTGCCCGGCCGCCTGGCGCACCAGGGGCTCGAGGTGGGCGAGGCCGGTCTCGTGCGTGGCGGGCGTGCGCAGTTGCAGCAGGCCGACGGTCAGCTTTTCGTCAGGAGGCAACGGCCGGCTCCGCATGTTCGGCGATCCGGGCGCGGGCGTGTTCCAGGTCCTTGCGGATCGACATCGCGGCCAGGAAGTAGTGGATCGCCGACCAGACCTTCAGGAAGCCCAGGACGAACAGCGAAATCTGCAGCGAATCCTCGCCGAAGCGGCTGCGCAGGCCGTCGCTCAGCACGCCGGTCAGCAGCGGCCCCAGCGACTGGCCGACCCCATTCAGCAGGAACAGGTAGAAGGCCACCGCCATCGCCCGCATCTGCGGACCGGCCAGCGATTGCAGCGCCGGATAGACCGGCCCCGCATAGATCATGGTCGAGATCTGCGGGATGAACATCAGCGCCAGGAACAGCGGATAGGTCGGCGCGAACCAGCAGAAGACCTGGAACGGCGCGGCCAGGGCGATGATGCCCGCCACCAGCCAGATGCCGGCGCGCTCGTCGTAGCGGCGCAGGCGGTCGGCGATGGCTCCGCCCGACAGCGCCCCGATCAGCCCGCCGATGCCGAGCACCAGTCCGTAGCTGATCCCCGTCTCGGCGGTGGACAGGCCCCAGTTGCGCATCATGAACGCCGGGCCGAAGCTCTGGGTCGCCGTCCCCGCCAGGCTGCTCAGCATGGCGGCGAAGGTCAGGTGGCGGAAAGTCGGGCGGGCGAAGAGGATTTTTGCCGCCTGGACCATCCCCATCTTCGGCGCGTTCTTTGGCATCGCCACCCGCTCCGGCTCGCGGATGGTGAAGGCCATCACCAGGCCCAGCAGGATGCCCGGCAAGCCGATCAGGATCATCGCCGTGCGCCAGTCGGCCAGGTGGCTGATGATCCCCCCGGCCGCCATCCCGAGCAGGATGCCGATGGGCGCGCCCGCCATGAAGATCGAGGCGGCGGTCGCCCGCCGGTGCTCGGGGAACATGTCGGCGAGCATGGAGTGGGAGGACGGCATGGCCCCGGACTCGCCGATGGCCACCCCGGCCCGGGCGGCGGCGAGCTGCCAGAAGTTCTGCGCAAAGCCCCCCGCCGACGTCAGGGCGCTCCACACCACCACGGACCAGGTCATCACCCACTTGCGGCTGAAGCGGTCGGCCAGGCGAGCGACGGGGATGGCTGAGGTCGAGTAGACCAGCGTGAACATCAGCCCGGTCAGCAGCCCGATCTGGGTGTCGCTGAGCCCCAGGTCGTGGCGGATCGGCTCGACGAGGATGAAGGGCAGCTTCCTGTCCATCAGGCACAGGACGTAGGCGAACATCAGCACGCCCAGCGTGTACCAGGACCGCGCCGGGACCCGCTCCTTCGGCGCGTTGGGGTCCACGTTCGCCGGACGCTCGATCGGAGGCGCAGCCATGTGTTTCCTCGATACTGATGGGGCCTTTGCGGACCCTCGCTGATTGTCCCCAAGACGACGCCCCCGGCCGGCCTGCGTCCAAGTTTGTCTCAGGACATTTCAGGCCGCCCCCACCTAGATGGTTTGGCCGATAAGCTCCTGAATACGGTCGCCATTCAATCTGGCTGGGGAAGGCCGTCGCCGCTAACGTGGCGCGGACAAGCCATGACCGGAGAAATCGAACCAGCGCCGCCCCCGAAGGGCGCCGACGGCGAGCACGCCCGCCGCACGCTGATCGTGCCGCTGATCATCGGCTTCGCCATCCTCATGCAGACGCTGGATTCGACCGTGGTGGCGGTCGCCCTGCCCAACATGGCGGTGTCGCTGAACGAGGACCCCTTCACCCTCAACCTCGCCCTGACGGCCTACATCGTCGGGGTGGCGGTGTTCCTGCCGATCAGCGGCTGGGCGGCCGACCGCTTCGGCGCGCGCAGGGTGTTCTCGATCTCGATCGTCGTCTTCGCGCTCAGCTCCCTGGCCTGCGGGCTGTCGCAGGACCTCGTCCAGCTCGTCGCCGCCCGGACGGTGCAGGGATTCGCGGGCTCGATGCTGATGCCGGTCGGGCGCCTCGTCCTCCTGCGCACGGCGCCAAAGGCGGAGCTGATCCGGGCGATCTCGGTGCTGACCATCCCGGCGCTGCTGGGACCGGTGCTCGGGCCGCCGCTGGGCGGGCTGATCGTCACGGTCAGTTCCTGGCGCTGGGTCTTCCTGATCAACATCCCCATCGCGGTCGCCGGGCTGTTCCTGGTCAACCGCTTCATCAGCAACGTGCGCGAGGAGAACCCGGCCAAGCTGGACGTCACGGGTTTCCTGCTGCTCGCCGTGGCGCTGGCGGGGCTGGCCGTGGGGCTGGGCAATCTCGGGCGGCCGGAGCCGCCGCCGCAGGTCGCGGGCGCGCTGGTCGCCATAGGGCTGGTGTTCAGCGGCCTCTACATCCGCCACGCCCGGCGCCATCCGCGCCCCATCGTGCAGCTTTCGCTTTTCCGCGTCCTGACCTTCCGCAACACCACCCTGGGCGGGCTGTTCACGCGGATGACCATCGGGGCGACGCCCTACCTCCTGGCGCTGCTGCTGCAGGTCGCCTTCGGGATGAACGCGCTGGCGGCGGGGATGCTGACCTTCGCGACGGCGGCGGGCGCGCTGATGATGCGGACGACGGCGACGCCGATCATCCGCCGCTTCGGCTTCCGGCGCCTGATGGTGGTCAATGGGGTGCTCACCGCCGCGTCGCTGATGTTGTGCGCCGCCTTCCGGCCCGATACGCCGCACCTGCTGATCGTGGCGGTGCTGGCGGGGCACGGCTTCCTGCGTTCGCTGCAACTCACCTGCCTGAACGCCCTCGCCTACGCCGACGTCGCCGAGGCGCAGATGAGTTCGGGCAGCACGCTGATGGGCATCGCCCAGCAGCTTTCGCAGTCCCTGGGAATCGGCCTGTGCGCGACGGCGGTCCAGTGGATACACGCCTCGCGCGGGGGCGGTCCGATCACCTTCCACGACGTAGCGCCCGCCTTCCTCATCGTGGCGGGGGTGTCGCTGCTTTCGATCCCCTTCTACCTCCGCCTGCCAAAGGACGCGGGCGCGCAGATGATCTAGCGGACCGGGAAGTGGCGGCGCAGGAAGCCGATGACGCCGTCGTTGAAGGCGTCGTTCCTGTCGCTCGCCACCATGTGCCCCGCCCCCTTCACGTCATAGACCTCCAGGACCGGGAAATGGGCCCGGAACTCCGCCACCCCTTCGTCGCGGACCAGTTCGCTGCGCAGGCCGCGCACCAGCAGCGAGGGGATCGTCACCTCGCCCGCCATCGCCAGAAGCTCGCGCACCACCTCGTCGGAACGGCCCTTGTTCTCGGGCCATTTCGGGTCCCAATGCCAGTAGAGGCGGCCGTCCTCGCCATGGCGCAGGTTCTTGGCCAGCCCGCTGATGTCCGCCGGCCGGGGACGCGAGGGGTTGTAGGCCGCAACCGCGTCCGCCGCCTCCTCCAGCGAGGCGAAGCCCTCCCGGCCACGATGCAGGAAGGTCTGTATCTTGCGGACGCCCTCGGGCGCGGTCCGGGGCACGATATCGACCATGACCAGCGCCTTCGCCGCCGGCGCCTGGTTCGTGCCAACGAGGTGGAAGGCCGTCATGCCGCCCATCGAGGCGCCGACCAGCGCCACCGGACCGGACACCGCCGACAGCAGCGCCTTCAGGTCCGCCGCCCTGGCTTCCAGCGAGTAGTCCGCATCCTCGGCCCAGCCGCTCTCGCCGTGGCCGCGGGCGTCGTAGTTGACGACGTGGTAGCCCGCGTCCGCCAGGCTGCGCATCGCCTCGGCCCAGGAATGTCGCGTCTGGCCGCGTCCGTGCAGCAGCACGACCGTCGGCGCGGCCGGATCGCCCGCCACGTCCGCCGTCAGCGTCAGGCCGTTCCAGCCCTCGAACCGCCGGACCTCAAAGCTGCTCATCGATCGTCCTTACGCGAAAAAAGGGGCCGCCCGGCGTGAACCGGGCGGCCAGCGCAACGCGGGGTCCGGGAGTGGCCCTTCCGCGTATCTCAGCGCGACTGGAAGACCGGAGGCCGCTTCTCGCGGAAGGCGGCCCCGGCCTCGGCCGCGTCGTTGGTCTTGCCGCAGCGGGCCATGTTGTAGGCCTCGCGCTCCAGCACCGGCCCCAGGGCCTCGGTCTCGGCCATGATCAGGGTCTGCTTCATGTAGCGGTAGGCGACCCCCGGCCCCTCCGCGAGCCGTCTGGCCAGTTCCATGGTGCGGTCGAAAAGCTGGTCCTCGTCCTCGACCCGGCTGACGAGGCCGAGGCGCAGCGCCTCCTCGGCGTCCAGCTTCTCGCTCAGGAACAGCAGTTCCCGCGCCTTGGACGGGCCGACCAGCTTGCCGAGGAAATAGCTGACGCCGTAGTCGCCCGGCAGCGCGACCTTGGCGTAGGAGGTGGTCATCACCGCACGGCGCGACATGATCCGCAGGTCGCATGCCAGCGCGAAGGTCATCCCCGCCCCCGCCGCCGCGCCGTTGATCATGGCGATGGTCGGCTTCGGCATCCCGTGCAGCAGCCGGGCCGTCTCCGAATGGTGGATCAGGTCGTCGGCCCGCTTCTCCGGCGTCATCCCGGCGCGGTTGGAGCCCATGTCGCCGCCCGAGCAGAAGGCCCGGCCGGCGCCCGTCAGGACCACGGCGCCGACCTCCTCGTCGCCGGCCGCCTTGGCCAGGGCGGCGATCAGCGCCTCGTGCAGTTCGGCCGACAGCGCGTTGAGCTTGTCGGGACGGTTCAGGGTGATCAGCGCGACGCGGCCGCACTGTTCGGACAGCAGGATGGGCTCGTCCATCAGCGCAGCGTCCACGGCGGGGTCTTGACGCCAGCGCGGCTGACTTCGGCCGTGCTGATCGGGTTGCCGAGCTGGGTGTATTTCAGGGCGTTGGCGACGGCGATGGCGCGCGGCTGGCCCAGCGCCTCCCAGATGGCCCGGACGGTGCCCTGGATGGCGATCGGGTGCTTGGCGGCGATCAGGCCCGCCAGTTCCGCTGCGCGGTCCCACAGCGCGTCCAGCCTGGTGACCTCGGTGACGAGGCCCATCTGCAGCGCGCTGGCCGAACTGATGCGCTCGTCGTTGCCCAGCAGCGCCATGCGCTGAATCTGGCCGAGGTTGATCCGGCCCATCAGCCCGGTCGGCTCGACGGCCGCGACCATGCCGAAGGTCACGTGCGGGTCGAAGAAGGTCGCCTCCTCCGAGCAGATGACGATGTCCGCCTCGTTGAGCCAGTAGAAGGCGCCCCCCGCGAGCATCCCCGACACCGCCAGCACCAGCGGCTTCCAGACCTTGTTGCTCTTGGGCCCCAGCCACTCGCCGGGGTCGTCCATCTCGAAGGGCTGCGAGCGGGCGCCGGGCGCGCGCCAGCCCTCCTTCACATCGACCCCGGTGCTGAACGCCTTCCCCGGCGGGGCGCGCAGAACGATGACCCGCACTTCAGGATCTTCGCGCAACTCGCTCCACAGCCTGCGGAATTCCTGCGCCATGGTGCGGTTGAAGCTGTTCATCCGGTCCGGCCGGTTGAGGGTGACCGTCGCCACGCCCTCGTTCACCTCGACGATAATTGTCTCGTAAGCCATTGTTCTTCTTTCCGTTCAGATGCCGAGAAGGCTGCGCAGCTCGGGCCGGCTGACCTTCATGGTGGTGGTGCGCGGCAGGGCCTCGACGAACCGGAACTCGACGGGCACCTGGTAGGCGGCGAGGCGGTCGCGGGCGAAGCTCTCCAGCGCGGCGGGCTCCGGCCGGCGGCCCAGCGCCTCGATCAGGGCGACGGGCACCTGCCCCAGGCGCGGGTCCGGCACGCCGACGACGATGGCGTCCCCGACGTTCGGATGCAGCCGCAGCACGGCGGCGACCTCCTCCGGCAGTATCTTGAAGCCGCCGCGGTTGATGGCGTCGTCCGACCGGCCGTGGATGTAGAGGAAGCCGTCCTCGTCCAGCGAGGCGAGGTCCGTGGTGCGGTTCCAGCCCGGTCCGAACCGCACGGCCCGCAGTTCCAGCAGGCCGATCTCTCCAGGCGACAGCACCGCGCCGCTCTCCGGGTCCACGGTGCGCAGTTGCAGGTCGAGCCGGGGCCGCCCGGCGCTGCCGCGCTTGGCGTCGCGGAACCGGCGATGGTCGTTCAGCGACCAGCCCGCGATGCCGCCGATGAACTCCGCCGCGCCGTACTCGATCAGCAGCGGCACGCGGAAACGCGTCTCGAACGCGTCCTGCTCCTCGGCGTCCAGCGCGGCGGTGCCGACGTGGATGGCCGCCAGGCTCGACAGGGCGTCAGCGGGGGTGTCCGACTCCAGCATCATGCGGATCATGGTCGGCACGAGGCTGGCGGCGCGGGGGCGATGCCTGCGGACCGCATCCACCCAGGCCTCCACCGTGAACTTCTCGATCAGCACCAGCGGCCGCGCCTGGTAGAGGGCGAACAGCAGGTGGAAGACCCCGCTGGCGTGGCTGAACGGCGCGACGACCACCGTCGGCGAGCTTTTCAGCCGCAGGACCGCCTCGGCCCGGCGCGACGATGCGGCGACCTCGGCCGCCCGCATGGCCAGGATCAGCCCCTCCGACGTCACCGGCACCCGCTTGGGCGAGCCGGTGGTGCCGCTGGAGACGCGCTCCACCACGAGGTCGGGATCGTCCGGCCTGTGCGGGCCGGGGCCGATGGTCTCCAGGCCCGGCCGCAGCCTCACGTCGAACCGCTGGCGGCCGGAAATCTCCAGCCCCGCCCCGCCTGCCCTGCGCACGGCGTCCTCGACGCCCTCCAGCTTCCATTCGGAGGGCTCGCCGATGACGACCTTCAGCGCCTGCCCGGCGATCTCGTCGCGCAGTCCGGCCAGGGACTGGTGGGGCCTCAAGGGCGCGATGGGGCGCCCGGCCAGCAGCAGCGCCGTGGCGCTCGCCACCGCCGCCGGGGAATTGCGGGCCATCCAGCCGACGGGAGCGCCCCTCGGAACGCCCAGCTCGGTCAGCGCCGCCTCCACGACCTCGGCGGCTTCGGCCAGGGCCGCCCAACTCGTCCACTGCCCCTCGAACTCCACGGCCCCGGAGTCCGGCGCCAGAGTGAGCGTCTGGGCGACGCGCTGGCTGATCGACGATGGCAGGCGGTCGTCCATGGGTTCCCCAAGCGGCGAGCCCACACCACTCCGCCGGCCGGATTCCGTCCAAGCTCGACTTCCTCCGTTTATGGCCCGCGCCCCCTAGATCGGGTTTCGGGGGACCAGCCCTGAATGCCGATTTTCTCGGATTGGCGGGCGGCGGACGCACCGGGGATCGTCAAGCCGTATCAAAAGGGACAGGGAAAGATGGCGGAAGCAGCAGCAGCCGAACCGAAGGACATCGACGGCAAGATCACCCTCGAGGACATCGAGCGGTGCAAGAAGCAGATCGGCGTGCCGCGCTACGAACACAACCCGCCGTACAACCTCGAAGTCACCGTCGACGCCATCCGCCACTTCGCCTTCAGCACCGGCGACGACAACCCGCTGTGGAACAAGCCGGAATACGGCAAGGGCACGCGCTGGGGCGGCATGATCGCGCCGCCGATGTTCTTCGTCTCCACCGGCATCGGCCTGGCGGGCAAGCCGGACGCCGAGACCAAGGCCCTGCTGAAGGGCCTCTTCAAGGGCGTCAGCAAATACTACAGCGGCTCGGACTGGACCTGGTGGCGGCCGCTGAAGCCGGGCGACGTGGTCTATGACGACTACGCCACCTCGGATGTGATCGTGCGCGAGAACTCCAAGTTCAGCGGCGGTGTGACGGTGACCGAGGTCTATCGCCACCTCTACATCGACGGGGGCGGCGCCCCCCTGGCCATGCGCGAGGAAAGCTTCGTCAGCGCCGAGCGCTCGGGCAGCCGCAAGGTCGGCCGCTACGCCGAGCAGAAGCGCGCGACCTATACGCCCGAGGACATCGCCCGCATCGACGCCGTCTACGCCGCCGAGCAGCTTCGCGGCCCGCAGACCCGCTATTGGGAGGACGTCGAGGTCGGCGAGGTCCTGACGCCGGTCGCCAAGGGGCCGCTGTCGATGGTCGACGTCATCGCCTACCACATGGGCCAGGGGCTCAGTCACTACGGCATCGGGCCGCTGCGGCTGAACTGGAACCAGCGCCGCCGGATGCCGGGCTTCTACGTCGAGGACCGCTACGGCGTGCCGGACGTGGCCCAGCGCGTCCACTGGGACCAGGACCGGGCGCAGGACCTGGGCCTGCCCGCCCCGCACGACTACGGCCAGATGCGCGCCAACTGGCTGGCCCACCTCGTCACCAACTGGATGGGCGACGAAGGGTGGCTGTGGAAGCTGTCGTTCCAGGCCCGCATCTTCAACTTCATGGGCGACGCCACGGTCTGCGGCGGCGTGGTGACCGACAAGCGCGTCGAGGACGGCCACCACGTGGTCGAGCTGCGGCTGGAGTCGGTGAACCAGCGCGGCGAGGACACCTCGCCCGGGACCGCGCTCGTCATCCTGCCGACCCGTTCCTCGCCGGTCGACCTTCCCGAGCCGCCCGCCGACATCTCGGCGCGGGCGCAGGGCGTCAAGCCGGGACGCTGAGCCCATGAACCTCGATTTCACCGCCGAGGACGAAGCCTTCCGCGCCGAGGCCCGCGACTGGCTGCGCGACAACGTCCCGCGTGAGCCGCGCCCGCCGCAGGGCCAGGCCATGCGCGAGTTCGACCTCGGCTGGCAGCGCAGGCAGTTCGACGGCGGCTGGGCGGGCGTGTCCTGGCCGACCGAGTACGGCGGGCGGGGCCTGTCCCTGACCCACCAGCTCATCTGGTACGAGGAATACGCCCGGGCGGGCGCGCCCAACGCGGCTCTGCTGTTCGTCGGCTGCAACCACGCGGCCCCGACCATCATGGCGAGGGGCTCGGAGGCGCAGAAGTCATACCACCTTCCCCGCATCCTCAAGGGCGAGGTGGCGTGGTGCCAGGGCTTTTCCGAGCCCAACAACGGCTCGGACCTGGCGGGCCTGCGCACCCGCGCCGAGATCGACGGCGACCATCTGGTCGTCAACGGCTCGAAGATATGGACCAGCAACGCCCACCTCGCCGACTGGCAGGAGCTGCTGGTGCGCACCGATCCCGACGCGCCCAAGCACAAGGGCATAAGCTGGGTCATCTGCGACATGACCACGCCGGGCATCGAGCTGCGCCCGATCCTGATCATGACCGCGCCCGGCCACCACCACTTCAACCAGGTCTTCTACAACGACGTGCGCATCCCGCTGTCGAACGTGGTCGGAGAGGTGAACGACGGCTGGAACGTCGCCATGTCGACGCTGGGGTTCGAGCGCGGCACGGCGGGCATGTCGGAGCAGATCACCTACGGGGTCCTGCTGGAGAAGCTGATCGAGATGGCGAAGCAGCGCTTCGGCGCGGCGGCGCTGGAGCATGACGAGATCGGCCAGCGGCTGGCGCAGCTGCGGGCCGACCTCGCGGCGGTGCGGGCCATGACCTACATGGTCGTCTCCCGCGCCCATGGCGGGGCGCCGGGGTCGGAATCGTCGCTGACGCGGGCCTTCTTCAGCCAGCTCCAGCAGCGCACCCGCCGCATCGCCCTCGACATCCTGGGCGCGGACTCGCTGGAAATGCCCGCCGACGATCCGTGGATACGCAGCTACCTGCGGTCCTACTCCACCACGATCGCCGCCGGCACGTCGGAGATCCAGCGCAACATCATCGGCGAGCGCGTGCTCGGCCTGCCGCGGTGACCCCATGAACCTGCTTCCCACCTCCGAACAGACGCAGATCATCGACGCCGCCCGCAGCTTCCTGGCGGGCGAGGCGCCGGTCGAGCGCCTGCGGCCCCAGCACGGCCAGGTCGGCAACCGCGACGCCCGGCTGTGGAGCGACTTCGCGGACCTGGGCTTCCTCAGTCTCGGCCTTCCCGAGCATCAGGGCGGCGTCGGGCTCGGCCCCTGCGAGGAGGCCCTGCTCTACCGCGAGCTTGGCCGCCACCTGATCTCCCCCGCCGTCCTGGGCCTCACCCTCGGCGCGCGGCTGGCCGCCCGCGCCGACGATCCGGCGCTTCTGGACTCCATCGCCTCCGGCGCGGTGCGGGTGGGCCTGGCCAATCCGCGCGGCGAGGTCAGGCTCGGCCCGGAGACGGACGGCGAGTTCCACCTGATCGAAGGCCAGGAAGCGGCCTGGGCCATCGCCTGGTCCGCCGACGGCGCCGGCCTCTTTCGCACCAGCGCCTTCAGCGGCGTGGAAAGTATCCTGTGCATGGACAGCCACCTGACGCTGGAGCGGGCGCGCCTCGACGGCGCCGTCCCCCTCGTCTGGGTTTCTGCGGACGAGGACCCCATCGCCGAGCGCGCGCTGCTGCTGGTCGCCGCCTACGCCGTGGGGTTGGCCGAAGGCGCGCGCGACCTGGCCGTCGCCTACGCCAAGGTGCGCGAGCAGTTCGGCAAGCCCATCGGGGCCTTCCAGGCCGTCAAGCACAGGTGCGCTGACATGGCGATCCTGGCGGAGGCCGCCTGGTGTCAGACCGCCTTCGCCGCCGTGGCGCTGGCGGGGGGGCGCAGGGACGCCCGCTTCCACGTCACCGCCGCCAAGGTGCTGGCGACGGACACGGCGCTGAAGAACGCCGCGCACGACATCCAGGTCCACGGCGCCTTCGGCTTCACGGCCGACGCCGACGCTCACCTCTACCTGAAACGGGCCCACGTCATGGACATCCTGTCCGGCGACCTGCGCGCCCAGCGAGCCGCCCTGATCCGGGAGCCGGCCGCATCCTGATTGGCAACCCGGCTCCATAGGGGCCATAGTTCCGCGCGTGAGGACGCCAGAGATGACCGCATGAACGTCCGTCTCGCCATACTCTTCGCGGCGGTGGCCGAGGAGCGTTCCTTCACCCGCGCGGCCGCTCGCCTGAACATCGCCCAGCCGTGGCTGTCGGCCCAGGTGCGCAAGTTCGAGGAGCAGCTCGGTTTCGCCCTGTTCGACCGGGCCAAGGGCGGGATCGAGCTGACCGCCCAGGGCGAGCAGATGCTGCCCGTGGCGCTGGAGCTGGCGGACGCGGCGCGGCGCCTGCGGGACCTGTCGCGCAGCGTGGCCCTCGAGGTCTCGCTGTCCGTACGGGTGGGCGCCCATGCCTCCAGCGCGGGGGTGCCGGAGTTCGCCCGGCTGAACGACGACTTCACCGTCCGCTACCGCGACACCAGCCTGATGATCGAGGCGGGCGTGACGCCGGATCTGATCGACGAGGTGGTCAGCGGCCGGCTCGACGTGGCCCTCGTCATGTCGCCCTTCCTCGACCGGGGGCTGGAGACGATCCTGCTGCGGGAGGTCACGCCCTACGTCCTCGTCGGCCGCAAATCCCCCCTGGCCGAGCACGAGACGCTGTCGCCGGGCGACCTGGCTGGCGCGCGGTTGGGCGTCATCCGCCGGGCCGAGCAGCCCCAGTTCTACGACGCCTTCTCCCGCCCGCTGGAAGACGCCGGCGTCGAGTTGCGGCCAGTCCCGGAATCCGGCGGCCACGCCATGGAGCACTTCGCCAAGACCCAGAGCATGGGCGTGCTGATGGTCGAGGGCGACGCCGGCGATTTCGCCAGTGACGCCGACCTCGTCGCCCGCCCGCTCAACGGCGTGGAGCCGGCGCGGCACATGCTGGTCAAGCGCACCGACAACGACAAGCGCGCGGTGGGCCGCTACTGGCGGGCGGCCGAGGACCTGACGGTCGGCGCCATCTAGGAGACCGGCTCCCGGACCTTACCGGATGCGGTTTTTGAGGCCGCCAGGGAGGCCGCTAGATTTCCTGACGATGGAACTGGCACGCAACATCCGACAGACGCTGACCCGCGGCTCCGAGCCCGCCTTCGAACTGGAGACCGGCTGGTTCACCTGGGGCGAGGTCGCCGCCGTCGCCGAGGCGCTGCAGGCGGCGCTGGACGGCATGGGCATAGGGCCCAGCACGCCTATCGGCCTCGTCGGCCGCAACCGCGCCTGGACGGCCAGCGCCCTGCTCGGCATCCTCGCCAGCGAACGCTGCCAGGTCCCGCTGAACCCCTTCCAGTCCGCCGAGCGCCTGCGCCAGGACATCCGCGCCGTCCCGCTGGCCGCCGTCGTGGCCGAGCCGGAGGACTACGCCTCGGGCGAACTCGAAGCCCTCGCCCGCGAGCTTGGGATCGGGGCCATCGTGCTGGGCGAGGACGGGCCGCTCAGCGTGCGGGTCGTCGCGGTCCACACCCTGGCCGAGGTCCCGTCCAGCGGGCCGAACGCCTTCCTGATGCCGACCAGCGGGACGACGGGCGTGCCCAAGCGCATCCCGATCCGCTTCGATTCTCTCTACGAAGCCCACGTCGAGAACGCCGTCGTCGGGATAGCCTTCGGAGAGGAGGACCTGCCTCCCCCGCAGCAGTCGCCGCTGATCCAGTATTCGCCGATGGTCCACATCACCGGCTCGCTCGCGGTGTCGCGCTGCGGCTGCGACGGCCGGCGGCTGGTGCTGCTGGAGAAGTTCACGCCCGAGGCCTGGGTCGCCGCCATCCGCCGCCATCGCCACCCGGCGGCGGGCCTGCCGCCCACGATGATGCGGATGGTCCTCGACCTGGACCCCGATCCCAGGGACCTCTCCAGCCTCGTCGGCGTGTGGTCCGGCTCCTCGCCGATGGACCGAGACGTGGTGCGGCGGTTCGAGGAACGCTACGGCGCGACCGTGATGGGCAGCTACGGCGCCACCGAATACTGCGGCATCATCGCCTGCGGCTCGCTGGCCGACCGCGCCCGGTTCGGCAAGGCCAAGGACGGCGCCGTCGGCCGCTTCCGCCGCCACGTCGCCGACGCCCGCGTCACCGACCCCGAGACGGGAGAGGAACTGCCGCCCGGCTCGACCGGCGTGCTGGAGGTGCGGGTGCACCGCATGGGGCCGGAATGGATGCGGACCTCCGACCTCGTCTCCATCGACGAGGACGACTTCCTCTATGTCCACGGCCGGGCCGACGACGCCATCAATCGCGGCGGCTTCAAGATCGTGCCCTCGGTCATCGCCGACGCCCTCAAGCGCCATCCCCAAGTGGGCGACGTCGCTGTCGTCGGCCTGCCGCACGAGCGGCTGGGCGAGGCGCCGGTCGCCGTCGTGGAAATGAAGCCGGGCGAGCCGATGCTGTCGCCGGAGGAACTGCTGCAGTTCGCGCGCGGGGAGCTGGTCGCCTATCAGGTCCCGACCGCCATCAAGGTCGTGCGCGAGCTGCCGCGCACGCCCTCGATGAAGATCGACCGCATGGGCGTGAAGGCCCTCTTCTAGGCCACCACTTCCAGGTCCACCGGCTTGGCGCCGCCCGCCTGGGCCATGGCCCAGAAGGCGTCTATGGCGGGTGTCAGGTAGTTGCGGCGGCGCACGAGGCACTTCCGGTTCTCGGCCCGGTGGCCGACGATCTGGCGGGCCACGAAGACGTCCCCGCAGCGGTTCTCGACGTCGTGCATATGGCAGAGGACCAGCGCCTTCTGGCCTTCCGCCAGCCGGAACATGGCGTCGCGCTGAAACTCGGCGGAATGGACCGGGATCGCGCCGGCGTCGACGAAGGGCTGGTAGAGCGACTTGAAGGTGAAGGGGTTGTGCCGCTCGTTCGGCATGACCATCCGATGGCCTTCCAGGTCCTCAAGCGTCAACTCGGCGTGGCCTTCCAACGGATGGCCTTTGGGCATGAGGATGCAGAACAGGTCGATGCGAACCTCCAGCATCTCCAGCCCCGCCGGGTCGAAGGGCCAGGAGACGAAGGCCATGTCCAGCTCGCCCCGCCGCATCCGCTCCAGCAGCTGCATCGACGGGCCGGTGCTGATGTCGAGTTCCGTCTCCGGGTGATGGGCGATGAAGCCATCGACCAGCTTCACCCGCTCCGGGTTCAGGAAGCTGTAGGGCAGCGCCCCGATCCGCAAGGCTCCCTTCAGCCCCGCGCTGACCGCATTGGCGGCGCGACGGGCTTCGTCCGCCGCCCTGGCGAGAGCGCGGGCGGGCTCCAGCAGGGCATGGCCGGCCCCCGTCAGTTCGATGCGGCGCGTGGTGCGCGCGAAGAGGGTGCAGGAAAGCTCTGTCTCGAGCTGCCGGATCTTGTGGGACAGCCAGGACTGGTCGATGCCCAGGCGCCGGGCGGCGCGCGTGAAGGACAGCTCCTCGGCCACGGCCGTGAAGAACAGCAGCAGGTCGACGCTGATCGCCGCCTGGGCGCCCTGCGGCCCGGGGGCGGCCGCGGCGGCGCGGGGACTGGTGGCCATGGGGGGACCCTCCCTGATGTGATGGACCCGTCTGACGCGGGCCTCCATGGCCGATAGTGGGCCCGCGTAGGGCCATCCGGAAAGGCCCTTCCCCTTCACGATTGAGGGACATTCGTCCTGAAAGGCGGGCACTTCTGGCGGAAACTCCCGAGTGCCCCGCGCTTACGCATTGGACCCGGCGGCCGCCCGAACCGATGACTTCAGGCAGGATCGCCCTTTTCCGGGCGACGAGTTCATCGATGTCAGCCGAGGCCGCATGCCCACCGCCGAACAGGAAGAGATCGCCCGCACCCTTCGCCGTTTCGCGCCCGACCGCTCGGCCGCCCGCCGCGCCTATGAAGGCGGCCCGGCGCTCGACCGCGACCTGTGGAACGGCTTGGCGGAACTGGGCCTGACGGGAGCCGGCCTGCCCGAGGAGATGGGCGGGTCGGGCATCGGCCTGGCGGACGAGCTGGTCATCGCCGAGACCCTGGCCGAGGCGGTCACGCCCCTGCCCATCGTCTCCGTCTTCGTCGCGGCCCACGTCCTCGGCGCCGGCCAGGGCGAGGCTTGCACGGCGCTGGCCGAGGCCCTGGCGACGGGCGGAAAGGTCGTGGGCGCGGCCTTTTCCGCCGACACCGGCGCGCCGGCCGGCCTGGAGGTCGCTGGCGGAAAGATGACCGGCCAGATCGCCCAGGTCATGGACGGGGCGGCGCTGGATATCTTCCTCGTTCCCTGCGACGGAAAATGGTGGGCCGTCGAGGCGAACGCCGACGGGGTCGAGCGCGAGGAACTGCGGACCTTCGATTCCACCCGGCGGCTGGCCAGGGTGGCGTTCAGCGGCGTCCCGGCCGTGGCCGTGTCGGACTTCCCGGCGGACTCCGCCCTCGCCATCGCCTGGTCGCTGCTGGCCGCCGAGTCGGCGGCGGTGGCGGGCGTGGCTCTGGAGATGACCCGCCGCTACAGCCTCGACCGCAAGCAGTTCGGCGAGCCGATCGGCCGCTTCCAGGCGATCAAGCACAAGCTGGCCGACATGCTGGTCGGCGTCGAGAACGCCCGGTCCGCCGTCGCCGGGGCGGCCCGCTCCGTGCGGGACGGCGTCCCCGAAGCCCGCGCCGCGCGCATGGCCAAGATCGTCGCCTCGGCCAGCGGCGTGCAGGTGATCGCCGACGCCATCCAGGGTCACGGCGCCATCGCCTGCACCTGGGAACACGACATGCACCTGCTGATGCGGCGCGCGAAAGGCTGCCAGCTCACCCTTGGCGCCGACGACGGCCACCTCGATCTGCTGGCCGCCGACCTGCTGGAGGAAACCGCCCGCCGCCGCCGCGTGGGCGCCGCGTCCCAGCAGCACAGCGTCGAGGAGGACGTCACCCTCGCCGAGGCCGACCGCGAGTTCATCGCCGAGTTCCGCGACTGGCTGGACCGGAACGCCACGCCTGGGAAGGTCGCCGAACTGCGCAGCCGCGCCATTCCGGTGCTGCAGGCCTGGCAAGGGCAGATGGCCGACGCCGGCTGGGCGGGCATCCACTGGCCCAGGCAGTACGGCGGCCGCGAAGCCAGCTTCATCCAGCAGGTCCTCTACCATTCGGAGATCGCCGCGCGGGGGCTGCCGCCGCTG
The DNA here is from genome assembly GCA_964579695.1 of uncultured Caulobacter sp. Lineage (GTDB taxonomy): Bacteria > Pseudomonadota > Alphaproteobacteria > Caulobacterales > Caulobacteraceae > Caulobacter. The sequence goes on from CAZOHI010000003.1 coordinate 108,870, forward strand.
ATCGGCAACCGGGGCCTGAGCCTGACCGGCCCGACCATCTTCGTCCACGGCACGCCCGACCAGAAGGCCCGCTTCCTGGAGGCCACGCGGCGGGCCGACATCCTGTGGGCCAGCGGTTTTTCCGAGCCGGGCGCAGGCTCCGACCTCGCCTCCCTGCGCACACGCGGGGTCGTCGAGGGGGACGAGATCGTCGTCAACGGCCAGAAGATCTGGACCTCCGGCGCCCACTTCTGCCACTGGATGTACACCCTGATCCGCACCGGGCCGCTCGTGCCCAAGCACTCCGGGATCAGCTGCGTCGCCATCCCGCTGAACGCCGAGGGCATGACCATCCGGCCGATCCGCAAGCTGAGCGGCGACCCGGACTTCAACGAGGTCTTCCTCGACAACGTCCGGGTGCCGATGAGCAACCTGGTGGGCGAACTCGACAGCGGCTGGAAGGTCACCAAGACCACCCTCGCCCACGAACATTCCACCAACTTCGTCGGCGCCCAGCAGCGGCAGCTTTTCCTCGTCGAGCGGATCATCGGCCAGCTCGGCAAGCGCGAGCTTGGCGCCGCCGTCGACCACGGCCTGCGCCGCCGCGCGGCCCAGGCGTGGATCAACACCCAGCTCCTGCGGCTGCACGGCCTGAGGAACATGAACACCATCGTCGAGGGCGGCGAGCCGGGCGCCGAGGGCTCCGTCCTCAAGCTGTTCGGCCAGGAGCAGGAGCGCCGCAACTACGAGCTGGCCGTCGACGTGCGCGGCGCGGAGGGCTTGACGCTCGACCGGCCGGGCCGCGCCTTCCTTGGCGCCAAGACGGCCACCATCGGCGGCGGCACCAGCGAAATCCACCGCAACAAGATCGCCGAGCGGGTGCTGGGCATGCCCCGCGACCCGTGGGCCGACGACTGGGCCTGAGGCCGCGACCATCGACACAGTAATGGAGAGAGAGCCGGTGTCAGACCTGCAACGCCACTTCCGCGAAGTGGCCTCGATCGACCGGAACGCGGTCGCCGTCTACTTCGGCGACGATGAGCACACCTGGGGCGACCTCTGGCGCGTGGCCGAGGCCCTGGAGCGCAAGCTGGACGCCGCCGGCATCGAGCCCGGCGCCCCGGTCGGCTGGATCGCCCGCAACCACCCGGCGATGATCGGGGCGGCGCTGGGCCTGTTGATGTCCGGCCGGTGCCTGTGCCCCATCAACCCGCTGCAACCGGCCGCCAAGCTGGCCGACGAGATCAGGCGCCTGAAGATGGCCGCCATCGTCGGCGTGGCCCGCGAGTGGTCCGGCGAGATGGAAGAGGCCGTGCGCTCCGTCGGCGCGCTCGGCCTCGTCGCCGATCTCCGCGCGGACGACGCGGCCGCCTACCGGCCCGGCCTCGATGCGCTGGGCGCCGGTCCCTTCCGCACCATGCCCGAAGGCACGGTCATGGAACGGATGAGCAGCGGCACCACGGGCGAGCCCAAGCGGATCGCCGTCACCGCCCCGGTGCTGGAGCGCAGCATGTCCCTGGCCCGCCGCTCGGAGAAGGGCACAGCCACCGACGAGACGCCCAGGCTCCAGCGCTCCCCCTCGATCCAGTCCGGGCCGTTCGGCCATGCGTCGGGCGTCTTCCATGTGGCGATGGCGCTGCATCACGGCCGTCCCATGGTGCTGTTCGAGAAGTTCGACCCCCAAGGCTGGACCGACGCCGTGGCGCGCTTTAGGCCCAAGGCGGGTTCGCTGGTGCCCTCCATGCTCAACATGGTGCTGGAGCTGAATCCGCCGAAGGAGAAGCTCGCCTCGCTGATCTGCGTGCGCTCCGGCACCGCCCCGCTCGACCCCGCCGCCAAGCTGGAGTTCGAGGAACGCTACGGCATCCCGATCCTCAGCGAATACGGCGCCTCGGAGTTCGTCGGCGGCATCGCCGGCTGGTCGCTGGAAGACTACCGGAGCCTTGGCAAACAGAAGGCCGCCTCCGTCGGCCGCATGCGCCCCGACGCCAGCGCCCGCGTCATCGACGCCGGGACCGGGAAGGAACTGCCCACGGGCCAGATCGGCGTCCTGTGCCTGAAGGCAAACCGCTGGGGGCCGGACTGGATACAGACGACGGACCTGGCGTCCGTGGACGAGGACGGCTTCCTCTACATCCACGGCCGTGCGGACGAGGCGATCATCCGGGGCGGCTTCAAGATCCTGCCGGAAAAGGTCGCCGAGGTGCTGCGGATGCACCCCGGCGTGCGCGACGCCGCCGTGCTGGCCGTCAAGGACGCCCGGCTGGGCCAGGCTCCGCTGGCGGTGATCGAGGCCGTGCCCGGCGGCCCCGCCCCCTCGCAGGCGGAGCTTCAGGCGCTCGTGCGTGAGAACATGCCGGCCTACAACGTGCCGGTCGCGGTGGAGCTGATGGATGAGCTGCCCCGCACGCCGTCGATGAAGGTCGCCCGGCCCGCCGTGCGCGAACGTCTCGCCGGCAAGTACGCTTTCTAGCGGAAGGCCGCCGCGGGTTCGCGGCGGCCGCTCAAATATACCCCGGCCGAAAAGAAGAAGGGCGGCGGTGTTTCCACCGCCGCCCTCGCCTTTCGGCGCTTCGGGAAAGATCAGTCGAACTTGAAGCTGAGCGTCACGCCCACCCGGCGCGGCGCGGCGTAGATGGCCGTGTCGCCCGTCGTGGAGGTGTTGATGTTCAGGAAGTATTCCTCGTCCGTCAGATTGTCGCCCCACACCGAGACGCGCCACTGCTCGCCCGCCGGCGCCCAGCCCAGTTCGGCGCGCAGGGTGGTGTAGGACGGCTGCATGATGCGGTTGTCCACGTCCCAGGCGAATTCCGAGGTGTAGTAGAGCGACCCCGAAGCGTCGAAGACGCCGCCGAACAGGTCGCGTTCGTACATCAGGCTGGCGTTGGCGGTCCATTCCGGCGCGCGGATCAGGTTCTTGCCCGAGACGTCCCGCTGCGTGCTGCGGTTGCCGCAGGGATAGACGCCCGAGGCATAGGTGGCGCACTGGGCCGGGGTGAGCAGGTCCAGGACCTCGGCGGCCGGGAAGCTGCTGTAGACCGCGTCCAGGTAGGCCACGCCGGCGCTGTAGCGCAGGTTGGGCGTGATCCGGCCGAAGGTGCTGACCTCGACGCCCTTGATCTCGGCGGCCGCGGCGTTGGCCAGGCTGCTGGAGCCTGTGGTCGGATCGAGGCTGCGCAGGACCTGGAGGTTCGAGTAGTCGTAGTAGAAGGCTTCCGCCGACAGGCCGATGCCGCCCTTGGTCGACTTCACGCCCACCTGCCAGGCTTCGATATACTCGGGATCGACCGGAGTCTGGGCGGTCGCCGTCGTATTGTAGACGCCGCTTTTGAAGCCGGTGCTGTTGGTCACATAGAAGTTCAACTCGCGATCGACCGTATACTGGGCTGTCAGGCGATAGGTGAGCCGCTCCCAGGACTGGGTCTTGTTGTCCACCCGCACCACGCCCCCCTGCGCGTTCAGCAGGCGCCGCTCCTCGGAGCTGTAGCGCAGCCCGCCGATCAGCTTGAAGCTGTCGGAGAGGCTGTAGGTCAGTTCGAAATACGGCGCGACGGCTTCGGTCCACTGCGTGGCCTTCGTCGTCTGGCCGGCCTGGGTGACGTTGTATTTCCGCTGGGCCTTGTCCTTGATGTAGAACACGCCCGCAAGCCAGGACAGCTTCCCGTCGCCGTTGGAGGTGGCGATCAGTTCCTGCGTATAGGTGCGGGTCGGACCGCCGAACAGCAGGAAAGCCTGGTTGAGCTGGCTCATGTCGTTGTCGGTCAGCGAGGAGTTCTTGTTCTCCCTGGCGCTGGACACCGAGGTCAGGGTGAAGGGCCCGACGTCGTATTCTCCGGTCAGCGACACGCCCTTGTTCATGTTCTTGGCGAAGGGAACGAAGCTCAGGGCCGTTTCGCCGCGCTCGTCGCCGAAGACGGCGGCGGGATTGCGGGCGGCCGAAGTATTGCCTTCGTACGGGACGTTGGCGTAGCCGGTTGCGGTCGAGTGGCGCGAGTAGTCGGCGGCCAGGGTCAGGGTCAGGTCGTCGTTCGCCTCGAAGCGGATTTTCGAACGATAGCCGTAGTTGTCCTTGGTCCAGAGCTTCTCGCCGCTGACGATGTCGGTGATGTAGCCCTCGTCCTTGTCGTACATCACCGCCAGGTCGGCCGAGATGCGGTCGGTCAGCGGGCCGGTGACATAGCCGAGCGCCTTGACCTGCTCGTAGCTGCCGTAGGTGAGCGAGCCTTCCGCGGAGAAGTCGTCCTGCGGCGTGCGGGTCACGACGATGATCGCGCCGCCCGTGGCGTTACGGCCGTACAGGGTGCCTTGCGGACCCTTGAGGACTTCGATCCGGTCGATGTTGTTGAAGTCCATGAAGCCCGAATACTGGCTGGCGAGGTATACGCCATCCACGTAGAGGGCGACGTTCGGGGAGTCGCCTGGCGAGGAGTTCTTGGTCGCCACGCCGCGCAGGCCGGGCTGGGCGACGTTGCCGTTATGGACGAAGACGAGGCCCGGCGTGATGCGGGTCAGCTCGGTCGTCTGGGTGATGCCCATCGCCTCCACTTCCTGGGCGGTGGCGGTGGAGATCGCGATCGGAACGTCCTGCAGGCGTTCCTGGCGGCGCTGGGCGGTGACGACGACTTCGCTTACGTCGCCGGAATTGGCGGCGGTCGCCGCCTCCCCGGTTTCCTGGGCGTAGCCGAAACTCGGGACGGCGCAGACGGCGGCGCCGGCCAGCAGCCCCTTCATCAAACGGTTCACGACAAGACCTCCCCTTATTGGTTGTTCTAGGAGTTAAGCGCAGACAATTTCCAGGCAGAAATCCGTTCTTTCATGAGTTAGAGAGAATTTCGCCTAAGTGGTTTTCCAGTCATATCCGAGCGCACGACATCGGTGGGCCGCGAGAATACCGGACCGTCGAAGTTTCGCTCGTCAAAAGGTCGCGTCTAAAGCTTCACGTTCCTTGATCTTGTCACTCAACCCGTGGAGGAAGACCCGCATCATCACCAGGGTGACGGACAGGCCGATGGTCACCACCAGCCCGATCGACCAGCCGAGCTTGGCGGGATCGCGGAACACGAAATCGGTGACGGCGCCGATGATCATCGGCCCGAAGCCCGCCCCGACCAGGGCGCTGATGCCGAAGTAGAGGCCGGTCATCCCGCCCCTCACCTGGCTGGGCGCCATGAGCTGGATGGTGGCGGCGATGTAGACCATGTAGGGCAGCACGATCACCTGCAGGAAGCCCAGCGCCGCGATGAACATCCAGGGATTGGGGAGCAGAAAGGCGACCGCCGCCACCGGCACGCCGCACATCAGGAGCCAGCTGTAGAAGCGCAGGTGCGCGTCCTTGATCCCGCGCGCATAGAGCCAGTCCATGATCCCGCCCTTGGCCACGACCGCGAAGGCCGACAGCAGCGAGATCAGGCTGATGGCGGGACCGAACTGGATCGGCTCCCAGCCGAAATGGCGCCCGATATAGGCGGGCGCCCAGGCGGACAGGCCGTTCGAGCAGATGGCGACCGAGGCGACGGCCAGCGCCAGCGGGACGGTGTGGCGACGATTTTCCTTCAGATATCCGAAGAGCCGCTTGTCCGAGAGGGACTTGTCCGCCTTGACGCCCCGGCGCGGCGGCTCGCGGAAGGTGAAGACCAGGAAGGCGAACACAATCCCTGGTCCGCCGAGCATCAGGAAGGCCATCTGCCAGGGCTCGAAGACGGCCAGGGTTGGGAACAGCCGGTGCACGTAGGCCGCGCCGGCGATGGCCAGCGCCGCCAGCGTGAAGGAGGCCGCCATGCCGGTCTTCTGGCCCATCGAGAAGATGGCCATAGCCGTGGCCAGCCGCGCCTTCGGAAAGCGGTCGCCGAGCAGCGAATAGGCGGCCGGGACCAGGGACGCCTCCCCTACCCCGATGGCCATGCGCGCCAGCAGCAGGCCCATGAAGGTGTTGGCGAAGCCCGACGAGACGGTGGCCAGCGACCAGAAGATCATGCCGATGAAGATCACCCAGCGGCGGTCGAACCTGTCGGCCGCCAGCCCGAGCGGCACCCCGCAGATGCCGTAGAAGACCGCGAAGGCGGGCCCCAGGATCAGGCTCATCTTGAAGTCGGAGAGCCCGAGGTCGGCCTTGATCGGCTCGACCATCATCGTCAGCGAATAACGGTCGATCCAGGCGATGAAGTAGAACAGGAACAGCACCGCCAGCATCCACCAGGCGCCGAAGCCGACGCGGGCCGTGGCGTTCTCGGGCGGGTCCGTGGACACTGCGGTCACTGGATCACACCGGCGCGGGCTGACGCAGCAGGATATTCTGCTGGGCCTGCTGGTCGCCGCCGATCAGCAGCATGGTGTGGGCGCGCTTGAGGAGCACCTGTCCTTCCAGCTCGGCCGTGAAGCCCGAGGCGCCGTGGTTCTGGATGTTGGCCGAGGCGTTCCTCAGCGCCGCGTCGCCCGCCACCATGCGCGCCGAGGCGACCTGGAAGGCCGCGTCCGGCTGGCCGTAGTGCTGCGACAGCCCTGCCAGAAGCACGAGGCACCAGGCCGCCTCGGCCCTCGCCGCCATGTCGGCGCAGCGGTGCTTGACCGCCTGGAAGGAGCCGATCGGCTGGCCGAACTGCTCGCGGACCTTCACATAGGCCACGGAGTCGTCCCGGGCCGCTTCCGCCAGCCCGACGAGGTAGGCGGCGATCAGCACGCCCGCATGGCCGAACACGCCCTCGTCCTCGATCCAAAGCGCCGGATGCTGGCCCGAGAACCGCACCCGCGCCAGCGGCAGCGTCCAGTCGAGGGCCTCGACCTCCCGCACCTCGGCCAGTTCGGAGCGGGCGGCGAGGCTGGCGCCCTCAGGCGTCCAGGCCAGCACCCATTCGGCGTCCTGGCCGTCGATCAGGTGGTGCTCGGCCTCGTGGTCCATGGCCAGGGCCAGGCTGACGCGGGCCTTGCCGGAGACGAAGTCCTGCGCCAGGTCGGCCCGCCCGGCCCTGGCCGCCACATGGGCGCCGAGCACGGCGGCCAGCACGTTGGTGGTGAGAGCGAAGCGGCCGAACTCGCGGAAGATCAGCATCTCCTCCAGCAGGCCGTAGCCGACGCCGCCCGCCTCCTCCGCAAGGCCGATGCCGAAGTAGCCGAGGTCGGCCATCTGGCCCCACAGCGCGCCGTCCGCGTTCGGCCGCGCCTCGGGCTGCGGATAGAACCGCGACAGCGGCAGCTCCTGCGCCAGGAAGGCGGCGACCGAGGCGGCCAGTTCGCGCTGTTCGTCGGTGGGAACGAGATTGATCATGACGCCCTCGGGCCGCGCGGCAGGCCCAGGATGCGCTCGCCGATGATGTTGCGCTGGATGTCGGAGCTGCCCGCCGCGATGGTGCTGGCGAAGGAGCGCAGGTAGTGGCGGCTCCAGTCGTGGGCCGAGCCGCGCTCCAGTCCCGCCGCGCCCAGGATCTCCATGGCCAGCTTCAGGGACCGCTGCTGCACCTCGCTGAAATAGAGACGGGTGATGGAGCCCTCGCGGCCGGGCACGCCCTTCGCCGCGCGCGAGACGGTGGCGTAGGTCAGGGCCCGCACCGCCGCCATCTCCGAGCGGCAGACCATCAGCCGGCCCATGACGTCGTCGAGGTCGTCGCCCGAGCGGCCCGCCTTGCGGCCGCGATCGCGGACGAGGGCGATCATGTCCTCGACCAGCTCGGCGAAATAGACCTGGTCGTTGATGAAGCCGGTGCCCCGCTCGAACCCCAGGGTGGCGTTGGCGACGTTCCAGCCGTCGCCCACCTCGCCCACCACGTTGGACAGCGGAATGCGGACGTCGTTGTAGAACACCTGGCAGAAATGCATGTCGTCGGGCGACAGCATCGTCATGATCGGGCGGATTTCAATGCCCGGCGCCTTCATGTCGCAGATCACCCAGGTGATCCCGGCATGCTTTGGCGCCTGCGGGTTCGTGCGGACGAGCAGTTCCTGATAGTCGGCCGAGTGGGCGTAGCTGGTCCAGATCTTCGAGCCGTTGACCACCAGATGGTCGCCGTCGATCACCGCGTGGGTGCGCAGGCCCGCCAGGTCGGAACCGGCGTTGGGCTCGGAGAACCCCTGGCACCAGACCACCTCGCCCTTGAGGATCTTCGGCAGGTGGAAGGTCTTCTGTTCCTCGGTGCCGCGCGCGATCAGGGTGGGGCCGCCGTGGTTGACGCCGACCGAGGTAACGCCACGCAGAGGCGCCTTCGCCTTGGCGCATTCCTCGAACCAGATCACCTGCTCCAGCAGGGACAGGCCGCGACCGCCGTACTCCTTCGGCCAGGCGATGCCCGCCCAGCCGCCTTCGTACTGCGTGCGCTGCCAGGCGAGGTCGTAGTCCCGCCATTCGCGCCAGCCCGACGGACGCGGTTCCTTCGGCACATTGTCGTGCAGCCAGTCGCGGACCTCGGCCCGGAAACTCTGCTCCTCGGGAGTGAGCCTGATGTCCATGAGATGCGCGTCTCCCCTGAGGCGCGCCGCTTGTTACCGGCGCATTGTTGATCGCACGCTAGGTCGTCCCGCCAGCCAACTCACATCCGCATTGGGGGTGGTTCGTGACGTTTTCTCCTAGCTCTCCCCGCGCAGCATCCCGCGCAGTTCGGCCTTCCTGACCTTGCCGCTGGCCGTGCGGGGGAAATCGTCCACCATGACCAGCTTCTCCGGGGTCTTCTGGCGGGCGACGCCGAACGCGCGGAAGGCCTCGTCGAGGCCCTCGATGCTCAAGGCGGCGCCGTCGCGGGCGCGGACGAAGGCGCAGACCTTCTCGCCCAGGACCGGGTCGGGCATCGCCACGGCGGCGACCTCCAGCACGCCGGGCAGGCGCATGACCAGGTCCTCCACCTCGCGGGAGGAGATGTTCTCGCCGCCCCGGATGATGATGTCCTTCTTGCGGTCGGTGATGGTCAGGGCGCCGGTCTCGTCCAGCCGTCCGATGTCGCCGGAACGGAACCAGCGACCCGGCAGCATGGCCTCGGCCGTCAGGGCCAGGTCGGTGTAGCCCATGAACAGCTCGGGGCCACGGGTCACGACCTCTCCTTCCGAGCCGGTCGGCAGGTCGCGCCCCTCGTCGTCGACGATGCGGATCTGGCAACCCGGCGCCGGCGGGCCGTCCGTCTTCATCCGCCGTTCCAGCGGCGCGGAGGACCCGCCCCGCGTCACGGTCGGATGCTCCGACATGCCGTAGCGGCGATAGAAGCGGATGCCCTGCCGTTCGGCCCGCTCGACCAGCGCCTCGGGGACGGTGGCGCCGCCGCCGCCCGTGTCGGTCAGCGAGGAGAAGTCGGCCCCCGTCGCCGCCTGCGCGTCCAGCAGGCTCATGTAGTGATAGGGCGTGCCCGACAGGTGGGTGATGCGCTCTCGGGCCACCATCTCCGCGCCCACCTTGGCGTCCCACACGTCGAACAGCACCGTCGTCTCGCCCAGCGCCGCGTGGCCGATCATGCCCAGCGCCCCCGCCACGTGACCGGCCGGGAACGGCGACATCCGCCGCACGGCGCCGCCGCCGTGCAGGGCGGTCTGCCAGATTTCCGACAGCATCCCCTCGCCGCTGTGCAGCACGCCCTTGGGCGTGGCGGTGGTGCCGGAGGTATAGACCATGAAGGCCGGGGCGGCGGGGTCGCCCGTCATCGGCGGAATGTCGGCGTCCATCGCCGTCAGCGACGACCACGACAGCATCCCGGCGGGCGCGTCCTCGCCCATCACCACCACCGCCTTCAGGTGCGGCGTGTTCCCCAGGTTGCGCACCCGCTCGACATAGTCGGCCTTGCGCCACCGGGACGGGACGAACAGGGCGGCGGCGCGGCTGTCGTTGAGGATGTGGGTCAGCTCGTGCTCGCCGTAGATCGGGATCACCGGCATGACCACGCAGTGCAGGTGCGCGGCGGCGTGATAGAGCATGGCCGCCTCCACCCAGTTGGGCAGTTGCACGGCGATCACCTCGCCCTGGCGGATGCCCGCGGCATAGAGCGAGCGGGCCAGCTTCAGCCCCTTGGCGCGGATATCCTCCAGGGTCGCGGTGACGGGACGCTCGGTGGAATGGATCACCAGCCGACCGCCCGGATTGGCCCGCGCCGCCTGGGCGAAGGCCTGGTCCATCGTCACGCCGCGCCATAGCCCGGCCTCGCGCCAGGACTGTTCGAGCGTTTCGAGGTCTTGCAGGTTGTCCATGGCCGCCAGCTAGCCTCCGGCGCGGTGGACAGGCCAAGACGGCTCGGCGCGAACCTATGAGAATTGGGCCAAGGCCCAGGTGATCGGCGATTATGGACGGATCGTCCCTAATCTGGGGGAGCCGCCGCTTGTCAGCGTGGCAAAGCGGGCCGGATACTCCTGCTCACAACAAGAAAAGGGATGGAGAACAGCCCCGTGAGCGCGGCCGACGACGATCTCGACAGGATGGACCTTGAGCTCATCCTCTATTTCACGGCGGTGGCCGAGGAGGCTTCGTTCACCCGCGCCGCGCAGAAGCTGAAGATCGACCAGTCGTGGCTCTCCCGGAAAATCCGCCAGCTCGAAAGCCAGGTCGGCTGCCCGCTGATGCTGCGCACGACCCGTCGGATCGAGCTGACCCCGGCGGGCGAGGTCCTGCTCGACGCCGGCCGGAGCCTCGCCGAGGCGGCCCAGTCGGCTCGCGACAAGGTGCGCCGCCTGGCCGGTCAGCCGAACCTGCTCCTGCGGGTCGGCGCCCTGCCCTACAGCTTCACCGACCCGGCCCGCATCAAGCTGATCCACGAGTTCACCCGGCTGCACCCCGAGATCGAGATCGAGGTGTCGAACAACGCCTCCTGGGTGCTGGCCGACCGGGTGCGCACGGGGCGGCTCGACGTGGCCTTCACCTCGTCCCCGTTCGTCACCGAGAAGCTGGAAATCCTCGTCACCCTGCCGAACTTCTATGCGGTGATGGCCCCCGCCGAGCATCCCTTCGCCGAGATGGACGGGATACGGATCGGGGACTGGCCGGGTCGCAAGCTCGTCACCCCGCCGCCGAACCGCAACCCATTCACCTATCAGGCCATCTATCGGCCCTTCATCGAGGCCGGGGCCATCGCCGTGGTCACGCCGGAATTCGAGCGCTTCGCCATGCGCCGGGCGGCCCAGCGCAACCGCCTGCCGATCCTGATGAACATCGGGGCGGAAGAGGAAGTGATGGAAGGCTTCGTGTCCCGTCCGCTGGTCGGCTACAAGCCGCGCTCCTACAAATGCATCGTCCGTCACGCCGAGAGCCGCAACCGGGCCACCGACCTCTTCTGGGATTTCGCCCGCAGTTACTTCACCGACGCGGTGCGAGAGCTTCCCGAGGAAATATCGCTGAACCCCGAACCGGACCACGGCGCGGCCGCCTGAGTTGTGCATTCCACCTCAATGCATACAGGTGCGTATTTCCGCCTGACGGCCGCATGGGCTTTCCTCCACGCAACGGAGAGCCCAATTGCCACCAGCCCTCAACGGATCTGAAGCGCCGCCGCCTTTCGAGGCCGGATTCCTGCCGCCCGGCGCCATGAGCGGCGAGGTCGCCGTCGTCACCGGCGGCGGTTCGGGCCTGGGCCTGGCGATGGCGCGGGCTTTCGCCCAGGCGGGCGCCAAGGTGGCCGTGCTGGGCCGGTCGCCGGAGCGGCTCGCGCATGGCGTGGAAGCCGTCGAAGCGTTGGGCTCGCAAGCCATCGCCTGCCCCGCCGACGTGCGCGACGAGAACCAGATTTTCGAAGCCTTCGAGAAGGCGGAGGCCGCTCTCGGCCCGGTGACCATCCTCGCCAACAACGCCGGCGGCAACTTCGGCGTCCTCTCGGAAACCGTCAGCGCCAGGGCCTGGCGGGCGGTGACCCAGATCGCCCTGGACGGCACCTTCTACTGCTCGACCGAGTTCGCGCGCCGTCGCATCGCGGCGGGCGGCGGCGGGGCCATCGTCAACAACGGCGCGAACTACATCTGGACCGGCTTTCCGGGCGACGCCCACTCGGCCTCGGCGAAGGCGGCCGTCCATGCCCTGACCCAAAGCCTTGCCCGGGAATGGGCTCCGCACCGCATCCGCGTGAACTGCGTGGCGGCGGGCTTCTTCCCCCACTCCGCCAGCCCCGGCGGCATCGAGCCCGACCGACTGGTGGCGCGCGGCCTCCAGACCCCTTCGGGGCGGGTCGGCGAGATGCAGGAGGTGGGCTGGGCCGCCGCCATCCTCTGTTCCCGGCTGGCGAGCGGAGTCACCGGCCAGACGCTGCTGATCGACGGCGGCCACATGCACGCCTTCCGGGGCGTGGCCGGTCCCGAGTTCATCCCCCCTCGTCAACGGGAGCGCATCCTGTGATGGGCCTCTTTTCCTCCGACATGTTCGCCGGCAAGTCGGTGCTGATCACCGGCGCCGGACCGTGGACCGCCGCCCTGGCGGATGCTTTCCGCCAGGGCGGCGCATCCGTCTCGGTCACGGGCTGCCTGACGGAGCCTGCGGAGATCACGGCGGCCTTCGACGCGAGCGCCGGCCCCGTGGACATCCTCATCAACGGCCCCGCCCCTCGCCTCGGGAATGCCGCCGAAGCCACGCGCCAGGCCGATTGGCGGCAGGTCGCCGGGCCCGGCTACGACGGGGTCTTCCTCTGCTGCGGGGAGTTCGCCAGGCGCCGGATCGCCGACGAGGCTCGCGGCTGGATCCTCAACCTGATCGACGCGCCGACGCCGGTAGGCCACGCCGCCGAGACGGCTGCGGCCGCAGGGGTCGCCAACCTGATCAAGACCCTGGGGGCCGAGTGGGCGCGCGACGGCCTGCGCGTGAACGGGCTCTCCGCCCCGGACTGGGAAAAGGCGCCGCCGGAAACACTCAAGGCCATGGCCCTCTACCTGTGCAGCCCCTACTCGGGCTTCGTCACGGCGGCGACCCTGGAAATCGCCGATGGCTGAGCCCCTGGCGCTGCGCATCACCATAGGCGAAGCGGCCCGCCGCACCGGCCTGAGCGCCCGCGCCATCCGCTTCTACGAAGCGCGGGGCCTGCTGGCGACGCCCCGCGACCGCAACGCCGTGCGCTACTACGACGCCGCCATCCTAACCCGCCTGGAGCACATAGCCTTCATGCGCCGGGGCGGCTTCTCCCTGAAGGAGATCGCCGAACTTCTGGAGACCCGCGAGCGCCACGGCGTCGCGGCCTTCAATCGCCGCACCGCCGAAATCCTCGCCCGGCGGATTTCCGCGCTCGACCATCAACGCCGGGAACTGGAGTCGATGATGAGCGCGGTCGCCCCGGCCGCCAGATCGATCGTGGCCTGATTACCTGACCCGCTCGATGATGATGGCGGACGACCAGGAGTCGCGTCTGCAGGGCTCAGGGGCGGAAGTCTCCTATATCCCCGTTGGCGCGAAACGGGGTTGGCCGATCAGGGAATAATCCGGGTTCGGCGCGGGCGCCGTCCGGGGCGGAGTGCGTCCAGACACGGTTGCACGATCGTAGAGGCCGTTGGACGCCGGGTCACAAGGAGAGTCTAGATCCTCGGCGGCGGGCGGGGACAAGATGGAGCCGCCGATAGGGCGGGAAGGGTCGGTTTGGGGCGTAAAGGGGCCGGAGGACTTGTCTCGCCTCGGCGAGGCGTGAAAGGGCACGATGATCTCTCCCAAAGGCCCTTTCCGGCGAGGAATCGGAAGTCGCCCGCACCAATGTCGGCATGGTGGAGCGGCAGGAGATAGGGGCGACGATCGACGCGCTGGAGAAGCTGGCGACCGCGCTGGACGTGGAGATCGGCGCGTTCTTCGTCAGGCCACCTGAGGGGAGTGAGCCACTGACCTGCTCCCCACTGGTCCCGCGATCATTGTGAGAGCCCTTGGGGTTGGTAG
>CAZOHI010000004.1:0-118538 GCA_964579695.1 uncultured Caulobacter sp.
ACCAGCTTGGACGCCCCGTCCACGCTGGCACCCCAACAGCGCCCCAGCGTCATAGGAAGGGGCGGGTTCGACGCGATCTCGACGCAGGCGAAACAAAGATCATATCGTTGTAATTATTAGTATTTTTTTCCTGATGCGCTGGGCGGTGAAGCACCAGCGCCACACTGTCCGGGTTTCTGCCTGTCCGCTCCGCCGTCGCCCTCCCGCGCCCCTCGCGCCGCACCTCAACCTGGCCGCCGTATTGACGGGCAGTGATGGCCGTAGTGTCATACCTAAGCCTGCAAAACAACATTCGATAGTACGCAGCGGAGACGCCTCAATAAAGAAGAGGGGATGGGGCATTATAATAATAGCCCCACCGGGATCAGGAGGAGACCTCGTGGAAACAAGTCATTACGGCGGCCGGAAAACGTCCGTCAGGAAAGCCCTGCTGGCGTCAGCGGCCATCGCCGCCGCGATGCCGGCGACGGCGCTCGCGCAGCAAGCCACTGCCCCCGCCGACGCCACTACGGCCACCCAGCTCGAAGAGGTGATCGTCACGGCCCAGCGGCGCGAGGAGCGCCTGCAGGACGTGCCGGTGGCCGTCTCGGCCTTCTCGGGCGCGCAGCTCGAAAGACGCAACATCGAAGCCAGCGAGGACCTGACCAAGATCACGCCCGGCCTTTCCTTCGCGCAGACGGGCTATACCCCCCAGCCCTCCATTCGCGGCGTCGGCACGCGCGGCGTGTCGGCCGGTGAAGAGTCGACCGTGTCCCTCTACATCGACGGCATCTACCAGCCGTACATGACCAACGGCTTCTTCAAGCTGAACAGCGTGCAGCGGATCGAGGTGCTGAAGGGGCCGCAGAGCACTCTCTACGGCCGCAACTCCACGGGCGGCGCCATCAACGTCATCACCGTCGATCCGCCGGTCGGCTGGGACGCCAAGGCGAGCGTAAGCTACGGCAGCTTCAACGAGACCACCGGCAAGGTCTATGCCGGTGTCGGCAGCGAGACGTTCGGCGCCGACGTCTCGGCTGTCTACTGGAAGGCAGACGGCTACCTGCGCGACATCGTCAGTCACAGCGACCGGGGCGACCAGAACGACTACACCGTGCGCGGCAAGCTCCAGTGGCGTCCGAACGACGACTTCCGCATCACGCTGAGCGGCAGCCATTCGCAGAGCAAGGACCTGCTGGCCAACCTGGGCCGCCCGGTGAACGGCAACACCATCGCCGCGCGCTGGACGCCCACGCCCGACCTGCCGCAGGGCGACTACGACGTCGCCTTCGGCCGCGATATCTCGTTCAAGACCATCACCGACAACGTGGCGGTCAGCGCCTTCGCAGGACTGGGCTGGGCGGACCTGAACCTGGTGTCCAGCTACATGCGCACCGAGACCAAGCTGTTCGGCAACGACCCGTCGGCCACGGCCGCGCCGGTGTTCCGCAGCTTCACCTCGGCGGACCCATCATCGTACTACAACGAAATCTACCTGCGCTCGCCCGGCGACAACCGCTTCGACTGGATCATCGGCGCCGTCTACTTCAAGGACGAGGCGCCCTATACGGACTATCGCATCTACACCTGGGCGCCGGCGACCGGCCTCTTCACCCTGACCCAGCACCGCAACATGGTGGGCACGGACTCCAAGGCCGTCTACGCACAGGGCACCTTCGACGTCACCGAACAGCTCTCCGTCACGGTTGGCGCGCGGTACACGGACGAAGAGAAGTGGATGCGCCGCGTCAACTACCGCAGCGGCAACGTCGGCGGCGTGCTGACCGACTGGAGCCAGCCGGACCTTCCCTACCTCACGCCGGTCACGCCGCTGGCGAACGTGGAGACGACAAAGGGCTTCACCAACTTCAGCCCCTCGGTCAACGTCCAGTACCGCATCAACGAAGACTTCAACGTCTACGCAAAGGCCGGCACAGGCTTCAAGAGCGGCATCTTCTCGGCCGGCAGCTCCAGCCTCGCGCCCGCCCTGCCGGAAGAGATCACCCAGTACGAGCTGGG
Source organism: uncultured Caulobacter sp. (assembly GCA_964579695.1). Lineage (GTDB taxonomy): Bacteria > Pseudomonadota > Alphaproteobacteria > Caulobacterales > Caulobacteraceae > Caulobacter. The sequence continues at coordinate 1,999 of CAZOHI010000004.1, forward strand.
CCTGAAGTCCGACCCCCTGCCCTGGCTGCGGGTCAACGTCGCGGCCTATTACAGCGACTACACGGGCCTTCAGGCGGTCTCGCGCGACCCCGTCACCCTGGCCCCGGTGCTTCAGAACGCGGCTTCGGCCAAGATCAAGGGCGTCGAGGTCGAAGTCGTCGCCAGCCCGATCCCGCGCCTGAACATCCAGGCGGGCTTGTCCCTCTCCAAGGGCGAGTACGAGACCTGGGAAGGCGCGCAGGTCACCTATCCGCAGACGACCACCAACCCGCCGACCACCGAGCCCTGCCAGATGGGCACGGGCACGGCGCTGGGCGGCAACCGCAGCGTCTTCTGCGACCTGTCGGGCTATCCGATCCAGCGAATGCCGGAGACCACGGCCATGCTGGGCGGCGACTATAGCTGGGACATGGGCGGCGGCGTCCTGATGCTGGCGGGCAACATCTCCTACCAGAGCGAGTTCAACTGGGAGCCCAGCGGTCGCCTGGTCGAGCCCGCACGCACGCTGGTGGACGCCGAGCTGTCCTGGACCACCCCGGACGACGCGGTGCGCGTGAGCCTCTGGGGCCAGAACCTGACGGACGAGGTCTATGCCCAGGCGCTCAGCGCGTCGGGCACCTCGGACCTGATCACCATGGCCCGCCCGCGCACCGTGGGTGTGAAGCTGAGCTTCGACTTCAACTGACCTGAGAACCGGTTGAGTATCGGCCGCCGGACCCTGGAGGTCCGGCGGCCTTCTTTTTGGGGAGAACGGAATGCGGCTGCTGCGGTACGGCGACGAGGGGCGCGAGCGCGTCGGGGTGATGGATGGCGACGTGGTCCGCGACCTGACGGCCCGCCTGCCCCGGCTGTCGCCGGAGGGGCTGGCGGCGCTGGCGGGCCTTTCTGCGGCGGACCTTGACCACCTGCCCGCCGTCGAAGATCCCGGGCGCATCGGCGCCTGCATCGAGCCCGGCGGCAAGATCGTCTGCGCCGGGCTGAACTATGTCGATCACGCGCGGGAGTCCGGCATGGACATACCCGCCGAGCCTATCCTGTTCATGAAGGGCTGCCGCCTGAGCGGCCCGGACGACCCCATCCTGATGCCGCCGGGCGCGGACAAGGTCGACTGGGAGATCGAACTGGCGATCGTCATCGGCCGCGAGGTCTTGCGCGCCGACGCCGCCCAGGCCCGCGCCGCCATCGCGGGCTATGCCACCTTCGTCGACATGTCCGAGCGCGAGTGGCAGATGGCCCGCGCGGGCCAGTGGGTGAAAGGCAAGAGCTGGCCGTCGTTCGCGCCGCTGGGGCCATGGCTGGTCACGCCCGACGAGGTCGAGCCGCAGGCCCTGTCCATCTGGCTGTCGGTGAACGGCGAGCGGCTCCAGGACGGTGAAACGGCCGACATGATCATGGGCGCGGAGGCGCTCGTCGCCTACGTCAGCCAGTTCATGCCGCTGTACCCTGGGGACGTCATAGCGTCAGGCACGCCCGCGGGCGTCGGCATGGGGCTGAAGCCCCCGCGCTATCTGAAGGCGGGCGACGAGATTCATGCGGGGATCGCCGGGCTGGGCGAACAGCGCCACCGCTGCGTCTGATCCGGGCCCTGACTACAGCTCGAAGGGATCGCCGATGACCTCGTCGGCCTTCCAGCTCATGTCCGCCGCCGCCGTGGCGTTGCCCACGGGACCGCCGAGTTCGCCCTGCAGGCGGCGAAGGCGATAGGTCCAGTAGTGGAGCGGGTATTCCAGGGTCAGGCCGATAGCCCCGTGGAATTGCTGGCAGTCGTAGACCACCCGCGCGGCCGCTTCCTGTGCATAGGCGGCGGCGAGCGCGGCGGCGTGGGGCGACCCCGACCACGCCGCCTCGCGCACCAGCATTCGGGCGCCCTGCTGGAAGACAGCGCATTCCGACAGCCGGTGCTGGATCGCCTGGAAGGCGCCGAGCGGCTGGCCGAACTGCTTGCGGGCCTTCACGTAATTCACGGTCGTGGCGATGGCGGCGTCCATCGCACCCGCGATCTCGGCGGCGAGCCCCAGACGCCAATACTGGCGAAGCGTTTCGGGCGATGCGCCCTCCAGCACGGGCGCGGCGCCGACATCCACACCGTCCAGCGCGCGGAACGGATAGCCATAGAAGGACGGCGCGGCGACAGTCGCCACCGTCGAGAGGTCGAGGACGCGGACCACGTCTCCGGCGTCGACAAGCAGCGTCCCCGTCTCGCCGAGGAAGCGGATCGCCCCCTGTGCAGGGGCGGCGGCCAGCGCCACCGGCCCCGGCAGTTCCCGGTCCGTCAGCATGGGGACGACGAGCGCCGAGGCCATCGCCTCGACGGCATAGGGAATGCGCCCCACGGCGTCGACCAGCAGCACGGCCTCCAGCGCGCCGAGGCCCTCCTGGCGGGCGATGTCCATGAACCCGCCGCCTGCCAGCTCCCGCTCGATCGCGGGGTTGATCTTCACGTAGGCCGGATCGCCGACGGGCAGTTCGCCATGGCGTTCGACCATCTGGTCGAGGGCCGCCTGGATCGCCTGCTGGTCTTCGGTCATGTCGAAATTCATCGTCAGGCTCCGCGCGGCATCTGCAACAGGTTGCGGGACACGAGGTTGAGCTGGACCTCGGCCGCCCCGGCGCCGATCCCGATGGAGGTGGCGCGCTTGTAGGCGGCGGTGACCACCGGATCGACCTGATAGAAGAGAAGGTCCGAAGCGAAGTCGCCCAGGAACTCCACGACCTGACGGTCGGCCCAGACGGCGGCGTAGCGCGCGACGTTCACGCTGACGTCGGCGGGCTCGCCCTTCACCCGGCGGTCGATGACGCCCAGCGCCATCAGCCGGGCGGCCTTCAGCGCCGCCTCGCAGCGCGCGGCGCGGGCGCGGATGGCCTCGCCCGCAAGACCCCCCTCCTTGCGCAGGTGCTCCAGCGCCCGGTTGAAGCCGCGCCAGGTCAGGGCGTAGCGCGGCACGCCGATGCGTTCGTTGGCGAGAATCTGGCCCGCCACGCTCCAACCCTGGTTCTCCGGGCCGAGGAGCGCCGAGGCCGGAACCACGGCGTCGTCGAAGAAGACCTCGTGCATCGCCCGCCGGCCCTGAAGGCCAGGGATGACCCGCACCGTGATGCCGGGAGTCTCCATCGGCACGAGGAAGACGGAAATGCCGCTGTGCTTTTCCCCGCCCGTGCGGGCCAGCAGCACGCAATAGTCGGCGAAGCTGGCCGCCGAGGTCCATATCTTCTGGCCGTTGATCACATAGCCGTCGCCGGTCGGCTCGGCCCTGGTGCGCAAGGCGGCGAGGTCCGACCCCGCCTCCGGCTCGGAGAAACCCTGGCAGTAGGAGATGGTCCCGTTGCAGATGCGCGGCAGGTGAAGAGCCTGCTGCTCCTCCGACCCGAACCTGATAATCGCCGGGCCGACCCAGTTGATGCTCATGTACTGGTAGGCGCGCGGCTCGCCGACGCCCCACATCTCCTCGCCGAGAATCCAGTGGTGAAAGGCGTCCAGTCCCTCCCCGCCATGATCCTTCGGCCAATGCGGGATCAGCAGGCCCTCCTGCGCCAGGATCGGGCAGAACTTCCGCGAGAAGGCGACCGTGCCGTCGCTGCCGTTGTCATAGCCTTCGGAGACGACGGGCCAGTCGGACGGCAGGTGGCGGTCCAGCACATCGCGCAGGCGCCTGCGGAAGCTGCGATGCTCCTCGGTCCAGTGAAAATCCATACCGCACTCCATCGCCGATGATGCTTGCCACATCATGGCCATCGGAGGGGGCCAGCCAATCCTCACAGCCGTCACGGTTGCTGTGAGGCGGCGTCAAGACTCGATGAGCTTCAGCCGCCGCGCTTCATCGTCTCGCGGGCGATGACGAGCTGCTGGATCTGCGTGGTGCCCTCATAGATGCGGAAGATGCGGACGTCGCGGTACAGCCGCTCGATCCCGTGGTCGGAGACATAGCCCGCACCGCCGAAGATCTGCACGGCGCGGTCGGCCACCCGGCCCACCATCTCCGATGCGAACAGCTTGGCCGCCGCCGATTCCAGCACGACCTCAGCGCCCGCATCGCGCTTGCGGGCGGCGTCGAGGACCAGGGCGCGGGCCGCCAGGGCCTCGGTCTTGGAATCGGCGATCATCGCCTGGACGAGCTGGAAGTTGGCGATGGGCTGGCCGAACTGCCTGCGCTCGGCGGCATAGGCCACGCTGTCGGCGATCAGGCGGTCCGCGATCCCCACGCAGAAGGCCGCGACGTGCAGGCGGCCCTTGTCGAGGACCTGCATGGCGACCTTGAAACCTTCGCCCTCCGCCCCGATGCGGTTCTCCACCGGGACCTTCACAGCGTCGAACGTCACGTCGTGTATCTGGGCGCCGTGCTGGCCCATCTTCTTCTCGGGCTTGCCGACCGACAGGCCGGGCGTTCCCGCCGCGACGAGGAAGGCCGAAACGCCGCCCGCGCCCTTTATCGCCGGGTTGGTCCTGGCCATCACGGTGAACAGGCCCGCCTTGCCCGCGTTGGTGATGTAGCGCTTGGAGCCGTCGAGGACGTAGTGGTCGCCCTCCAGCCGCGCCCGCGTCTGCACGGCGGCGCTGTCGGACCCCGCCTCGGGCTCGGTCAGGGCGAAGGAGGTGACGGTCTCGCCAGACGCGACGCCGGGCAGCCACCGGGCCTTCTGCGCCTCCGTGCCGAACATCACCAGCCCCTGGCTGCCGATGCCGAGGTTGGTCGAGAATTCCGAGCGGAAGACCGGGCTGGCGCCGCCCAGCTCGAAAGCCACCAGGCAGGCGTCCTCCATCGAAAGGTCCAGGCCGCCGTACTCCTCCGGGATGGTCAGGCCGAAGAGGCCCAGCTCGCGCATTTCCGCAATCGCGGCCTCGGGCACGGCATGGTCTTCGGCGACCTTGGCCTCCAGCGGGCGCAGGCGTTCCCTCACGAACCGGCGGACGGCGCCGACAAGCTGGTCGCGGGTTTCGGGATCGAGGGCCATGTCAGCGGGCCCGCGGCAGGCCGAGCACGCGGTCGGCGATGATCTCGCGCTGGATTTCGGACGAGCCGCCCGCGATGGTCAGCACCCAGCTATAGAGGAATTCGAACGTCCAGCGGTTGGTGCCCCGATCCTCGCCGTACTCGAAGAAGCGCCAGCCGAGGACCTCGGCCGCGACCTCGGCGAGGGTCTTGTAGGTGGTCGTCACCAGCAGCTTCATCATCGAGCCTTCCGGCCCCGGCTGGCCACGCCGCTCGATCTCCGAGATGATCGACAGGGTCATGGCGCGAATGGCGATGGTGTCGGCCTTGATGCGTCCCAGCCGGTAGGCGATGTCGTCGTCGTCGATGGCCAGCTTGCCGTTCTCCAGCCGCGTCTTGCGCGCCAGGGCGATGACCGCGTCCACCTTTTCCAGCAGCGAAAGCTGGTCGCCGATGAAGCCGGTGCCGCGCTCGAACGACAGGGTCGACATGGCGACCTTCCATCCCTGCCCCATCTCGCCGACGACGTTGGCCAGCGGAATGCGGACGTTGTCGTAGAAGACCATGTTCACGTGGGCTTCGTTGGTCATGATCTTGACCGGCCGCACCTCGATGCCCGGCGTGCGCATGTCGCAGATCAGCCAGCTCAGGCCGTTGTGGCGCTTGGACGCCGGATCGGTGCGGACCAGCAGTTCCTGGTAGTCGGCGTGCTGGCCGTAGGAGGTCCACATCTTCTGGCCGTTGACGACGAGGTGGTCGCCGTCGATCGCGCCGGTCGTGGTGATGTTGGCGAGGTCCGACCCCGCGCCCGGCTCGGAGAAGCCCTGGCACCACAGCGTCTCGCCGCGCAGTATCCTGGGCAGGTGGAACGCCTTCTGCTCCTCCGACCCGTTGACGATCAGGGTCGGGCCGCCATGCATCATGCCGATGTAGGTGGTGTTGTTGTAGGGCGGCGCGCCGGTGCGGGCGATCTCCTCGTACCACAGCGCCTGGCGAAAGCCGGACAGGCCGCGCCCGCCGTACTCCACCGGCCAGTGGACGCCAGCCCAGCCGCCCTCGAACAGCTTGCGCTGCCAGGCCCGGTCGAAGGCCGAGGCTTCGGCCTCGTGTCCCGGACGCGGCTCGGCCGGCTTGTTGGCCAGAAGCCACTCGCGGGCCTCGCGCTGGAAGGCGAGGTCTTCGGGGGTCAGGTCGATGTTCATGCCGCGCTCCGCTCGACCAGACGCCTCAGGAGAACCTTGTCGGAGCCCAGCCAGCGGCTGAGCATGTGGACGCGCTTCAGGTAGAGGTGCGCGTCGTGCTCGTCGGTCACGCCGATGCCGCCGTGGAGCTGGATATTGGCGTCGGCATTTTTGATCGCCGCCGCGTTGGCGATGACCTTGGCGGCGTCGACCTGAAGGTCCGCGTCCTCGCGCCCGTCGCGCAGGGCGAGGGCCGCGACGAAAAGCTGGCAGCGCGCCTCCTCCGACCGCACGGCCATTTCCGCGCAGGGGTGGCGCACGGCCTGCCAGGAGCCAATGGGGCGGCCGAAGGTGTGCCTGATCTTGGCGTATTCGACGATCATGTCGCGCATGGCCTCCGACGCGCCCTGCAGCAGGGCGGCGCACAGCAGGCGGCCGGTGCGCATGACGTTCGGGGTCGTGGTGCGCGCGACGATGCGGGCGCCGTCCAGTTCGGCGACGGCCATCGGGACCGATTTGTCGAGCGACAGGCGCTGGTCGATCTTCGCGCCGGCCAGGTCGAACAGCACCGCGCCCTCCTCGCCCACCCACACGGCCAGCGAAGCCTCGCGCGCGGCGAACAGGCGGAAGGTCCCGGAGAGGGCCTCGCCGTCGATCCTCTCGTCATGCGTGGACATGGCGAGGAAGACCTCGTGGTCCCCCGCCGTCAGTTGCTGCGAAAGCTCAAACAGGCCCGCTTCCGCCGCCACATGCGCGGCCAGCGCCACCGGCAGCAGCCCCGCGACGGCCAGCACGCGCCCGGCCTCGCGGAAGATCAGCATCTCCTCGACGGGGGTGTAGCCGACGCCGCCCGCTTCCTCCGGCAGGGTCATGCCGATCCAGCCGAGTTCGGCCAGCTTGCGCCGCAGCGGCGGGCTGAACCTCTCCTCGCCGGCGTGCAGGCGGGAGACGGGCATCTCCCGCGCCAGGAAGGTCGCGGCCGACTGGCGGACCTGCTCCTCCTCGGAATCCAGGAAGAAGTTCATTGGTCGGCCCAGGCGGCTTCGCGCTTCTCGAAGAAGGCTTTCGGCCCCTCGGACGCGTCGGGATGGCGGCGATGGCGCACGAGGTCGACCCAGGCGCTCTGGTAGGCTTCCTCCAGAGGCATCTCGAACGATTCCCACACCGCCTTCAGCGACGCCTGGACGGCGGCGGGCGAAACCTTGGCGGCGATGTGGGCCAGTTCCAGGGCGCGGGCCATGAGCTGCTCGTGCGGCACGACCTCGCTGACCAGTTGGGCGGCCAGGGCCTGCTGGGCGTCGAGGCGCTCGGCGCGGCCCAGGATGACCATGCGCAGGATCGGCCCCAGCGGCGCGCGGCGCGACAGGCCGATGGGCTCGATGGCCGAGACCTGGCCGACGTTGACGTGGGTGTCGGTGAACTGGGCGCGGTCGCTGGCGATGACGATGTCGCAGTCGGCCACGAAGTGCAGGCCCGCGCTGGCGCACATGCCGTTCACCGCGCAGATCGTCGGCTTGTAGAGCTTCACGTGGCGGGGGGTGAAGGTCGGCATGGCGTGGATGGTCTCGGTCGCCGCCGCCGAGTCCGACAGGGTTTTCAGCCCGCCCACGTCGGCGCCGGAGCAGAACGGCTTGCCCGCCCCCGTCACCACCACCGCGCGCACGGAGGCGTCGTCCCGCGCCTGGCTGAAAATCTCGCCCAGCCGCATCAGCATGTCGCCGGACAGCGCGTTCAGCCGCTCGGGGCGGTTGAAGGTGACGATCATCACCGGGCCGTCGCGCTCGACGAGGATGTCGCTGTCTGCCGACATGGGCTTAATCCCTTGTTCTCAAGTGGAGAGTTTCTGGCGCCGCACCTTCACCCCGGCGGCCTCGCGGTCCCAGCAGCCGGGGGTCAGGCCCTCGGCGCGCAGTTCGGGCTTCCTGATCTTTCCGGTGCCGGTGCGCGGCAGTTCGTCCACCACCCGCACGAAGCGCGGGATCATGTAGTGGGCGACCCGCTCGACGAGGAAGTTCACCAGCGCGGCCGGGTCGAAGGCGGCCGGGTCGACGGGCTCGATCACGGCCAGCACCTCCTCGCCCTCCGGGACCTTCACCCCGACCACCGCCACGTTGCGCACGGGCGGGTAGCCTCGGATCTCGGCCTCCAGCTCGACGGAGGAGATGTTCTCGCCCCGGCGGCGGATGGCGTCCTTGATGCGATCGACGAAGAACAGGTCGCCGTCCTCGTCCCGCGCCAGGATGTCGCCGGTGTGGAACCAGCCGTTGCGCCAGGCTTCCGCCGTCGCCTGCGGGTTCTTGTGGTAGCCGTCGTTCAGCACCCACGGCAGGGCGGCGCGCAGGATCAGCTCGCCGGGTTGGCCAGGTTCGACCTCGATGTCGTGCTCGTCCACCAGCCGCGCCTCGATCCCCTTGCGGATGCGGCCGACCGAGCGGTCCTTGGCGGGGTTCAGCTCGGAGGTGGCGATGACCGAGGTCTCGCTCATGCCGTAGCCCGCGTAGACGTCGCAGCCGTAGCGTTCGGAGAAGGCCCGCACGACCGGGTCGAGCGCGGTCACCAGCATCCGCCGCATGCCGTGGTTGCGGTCGTCGGGGCTGGGCGGGGCCCTCAGCAGCATGCTGACCAGCCCGGCGCCGAGCCCGATGTTGGCGGTCGCGCCCGTGCGGCGCACCACGTCCCAGAACTCGTTGGGCCGGAAGGATTCGGTGATCGTCAGCGAGGCCCCCGCCGACATCGCTCCATAGAGCGCCCCCAATGCCGCGATGTGGAACAGCGGCAGCATCAGCATCATGCGGTCTTCGGCGCCGAGGAAGCCGTAGTAGGCCTGGCCGATCGACCAGACCTGCGCCGCCGTCACGCGCACGCCTTTCGACTCCCCCGTGGTGCCGGAGGTGAAGATGATGGCGGCGACGTCCCAGGGATGGGTCGGCTCCGACGGGGCGGGACCGGCCGGGGCCTCCTCCTCCCGCATCATCGCCACGTCGTCGCGGGACAGGGTGAAGGGCTCGGTGGCGAGGATGGTCTTCACCGGACCCAGCGCCATCCCCTCCAGCCGCTCGACCAGATCGCCGTGGGCGAACAGCACCTCAGCGTCCGCGGTGTCGATGGCGCGGGCCAGCATGTTGCCGCGGAAGGCGACGTTGAGCAGCGAGGCCGTCGCCCCGGCCAGCGAGCAGGCGAACAGCGCCCGCACCATGGCCGGGCCGTTCGGCTGCCAGATCGCCACCCGGTCGCCGGGCCTGACGCCCAGCGCGCGGAAGCGCCCGGCCAAGGCCTGGGCCATGCGGAAGGTCTCGCCCTGGGCAAGGCGGCGGCCGTCGTCGAAGACGATGAAGTCGGCCTCGGGGTCGCGCCCCGCCCGCTCGGCCAGCAGCCCGGCTATCGAGCACTCGCCGGGGGTCGGAAGCCTGGGCTCGAACCATTCCGGCGTTGGGGGGCGCGCGATCATCTCAGGTACTTTGCATGGAAACGGCGTGGCGGGCATCCGCCACGCCGCAACCAGGACGCTCTCTTAGAACGAGTAGCTCAGTTGGACGCCGTAGCTCATCGGCCGGGCGTAGTTGACCCAGTCGGCGTTGGCGCTGGTGGTCAGCACCGTGGCGTAAAGCTCGTCCGTCAGGTTCTCGCCCCACAGCCCGACGCGGGTGCGCTGGTCCGGCAGGGTCCAGCCGACCTTGGCGTTGACGACGTTGTAGGACGGCTGCTTCAGGCGGTTCAGCGGGTCGAAGTAGAAGGAGTCGCTGAGGAAGGCGTTGGCCGAGACGTCCAGCTCGCCGCCGGCCAGCGGGCGCACATAGGTCGCCGCCAGGTTCAGCGTCCACTCCGGCGTGCGGATCATGTTGGCGCCGGTCACGTCGCAGATCAGGCCCCGGTTGCCGCCGACCAGCGGCCCCGTGCCCAGCTCGCAGGCGGTGGAGATCGCCGGATCGACCGCCGTGCGCGGGATGGTCACGTTGGCGTTCTGGAAGTCCGTGTACTTCCCGTCGATCATCGACAGGCCGATGCTGATCGTCAGGTAGTCGGTGATGCGGCCGTCGGTGCTGACCTCGATGCCCTGGATGCGGGCGCTGGCGGCGTTGTCGAGCTGCGGCAGCGTCACGCCGGGCAGGCGCGCGGAGACCTGGATGTCCTTGTAGTCGTACCGGTAGGCGGCGGCGGTCGCCCGCCAGCGGCCCGGATAGAGGGTCTTCAGCCCGATCTCGTAGGCGTTCAGCGTCTCGGGATCGACGGCCACGCCCGACAGGGTGGTGCTGTTGAACTGGCCGCTCTTGAAGCCCTTGCTGTACGAGGCGTAGAAATTCAGTTGTTCCGGCAGCTCGTACTTCACGATGACGCGCGGGGACCAGTCTTCCCACTCCGCCGAGAAGTCACGGGTGGCGCCGGAGCTGAGGGTGCCGTAGTTGCGCTTGCTCTCATGGCTGTAGCGCAGGCCCGCGGTGGCCGAGAGCCGGTCCGTGAACGGGAAGGTCATCTCGCCGAAAACCGCCAGAGCCTCGGTGTCGACGAAGGCCAGGGTCCTGGCCAGGCTCGGGAAGACGATCAGCGGATCGTAGGCCGTGGTGTTCTTCAGCCCGAACACGCCAGCGACCCACTGGATCTTGGAATCGGCGGGGGAGTTGAGCTGGAATTCCTGCGTCCAGGTTTCCGACGGGATGACCGCGATGGCCCCGGCGAGGTCCAGCAGCGAGCCGTCGGTGTCGGTCACCGACGAGGACTCCTCCTCGCGATAGGCGGTGATCGACATCAGGTTCGCGAACCCGAGGTCGAAGTCGGCGCGCAGGTTGGCGCCCCAGACGTCGACCTGGTCCTTCGGCGAATGGGTCAGCAGGTACTGGTAGGGGCCGGTCGGCAGCGGGGTCGACGGATCGACCACGCGGCCGCGCGTGTTGCCCCGATAGGCCTGCGAGGAGATGGTCGTGGTGTTGTCCGAGGTCGAGGCGTCGGCCGACAGGGTGAAGGAGGCCCAGTCCGTCGGCTCGAACAGCACCTTGCCCCGGGCGCCCAGGAAGGTGTGGTAGCCGACCTTGCCGCCCCGGACCAGATCGTCAACGAAACCTTCGTCGTTGTGGTAGAGCACGGCCACGTCGGCGGCGAGTTTCTCGGTGATGCCGGTCGAGAAATAGACCGAGGCGTCGGTCGCCTCGAAATTCCCGATCCCGACGGAGACCTTGCCGGTCGGCGTATAGGACGGCTTCTTCGTCAGGATGGTGACGGCGCCGCCGGTGGCGTTGCGGCCGAACAGCGTGCCCTGCGGGCCCTTCAGGACCTCGATGCGGTCGATATTGTTGAACTTGAAGAAGTTCGACGACATCTGGGACATGTAGACGCCGTCGACATAGATCGGGACGTTGGCCTCGTCGCCCGGCAGCACGCTGGTCGAGCTGATGCCGCGCACCACCGGCTGGCTGTAGACGCCCGAGGCGACCATGTTCATGCCGGGCGTGACCTGGGCCAGGTCCTGCGGGGAATCGACGCCGCGCGCTTCCAGCGTGGCGGCCGACAGCGAGGTCACCGACACCGGCGCGTCCTGCACGCGCTCCTCGCGGCGGCGGGCCGTGACCACGACCTCGTCGACCAGGCCCTCGACGGCGCGGGGAGCGGGACTGGGCGCCGGTTCGGCGTCCTGGGCGTGGGCGGCGACGGCGGCCAGCGCGGAAAGCGCCAGGCCCGAGGCGGCGGCGAGCAGCGCGTGCTTCATGGTCTTACTGATTTCCCCTTGCATCTTTTTCTCTCCCGGACGGCCCCTGCGGGGGGCTCTCTGATGTGACCGGGGCGTGTCGCCCCGAACGGCTCGATGCCTTGGAATGAATTATCTACATGATTTAGCCGGCCACGCAAGACTGCAGGGTCTCGAGCCGCGCCTCACCCTCCCCGATCCGGGCCTTTCCTGAGAGAAAACCCAATGTTTTCCACGGAAAGAGGCGCCCATTGCGCGTCCGTCCGCCCGGCGTGTAAAGGTAAGATGTTTGAAGAACGAGCCTTCGAGAGGACTCCTTTGACCCGCGCCCCGACCATCGCCCGCCGCCTTCAGGCCGTTCTCGCCTCGGACGGCGCCGAGGCCATGCTGTTCGACGAGCAATGGACCGGCTGGCCTGCGCTGCATGCCCAGGCGCAGGCGCTGATCTCCGCGCTGGCCGAGACGCCCAGGGGCTCGGGCGTGGCGCAAGTCACGCGCAACCGGCCCTCCTCCGTCGCCGCCCTGCTCGGCCTGATCGTGGACCGCCGCTGCATCTTCCAGGTCAGCCCCATCCAGCCGCCGGGGCCGATGGCCGAGGAGGTGCGGAAGATGCGCCCGGCCGCCGTGGTCGCCGATCGCGAGGACTGGACCGACGCCCTGCGCGCCGCCGCCGCCGAGACCGGCGCCCTGGGCCTGAGCCTGGACGGCGAAGCGGTGACGGTCGTGCAGGAAGCCGCGCCCGGCGCGGCCCACTCCGAGGCGCCGGAAGGTGTTGCGATCATGATGCCGACCAGCGGCACGACCGGCCCGCCCAAGCGGGTGCCGATCACCTTCGCCCAACTCGAGACCTATCGCGCCGACAAGGATTCGGCCGAGCCTGAGACCACCCCGCGCGTGGTCATCGTCGCCGCGCCCCTGTTCACGGTCACGGGCCTGCGCCCCTTCCTCGCCTGGGCCACGCGCCCCCTGCGGATGGCGATGATGGAGCGGGTCGACGTCGAGCGCTGGGCGGCCATGGTGAAGCGCTACCGCCCCCGCGAGGGCGGCCTGCCCCCGGCGGCGCTGCGGATGCTGCTGGAGTCGGGCGCGCCGCGTGATTCCCTGGCGAGCCTGCAAGCCTGGCACACCGGCTCGGCCCCCGTGGACCCGGACGTCGCCGAGCGGTTCGAGGCCGAGTTCGGCGTCCCGGTGCTGGTCGCCTACGGGGCCACCGAGTTCGGCGGCGCCGTCACCCGCATGACGCTGGAGGACCACCGGACCTGGGGCGCCGCCAAGCGCGGCAGTTCGGGCCGGGCCATCCCCGGCAACCGCCTGCGCGTCGTCAGCCAGGAGGACGGCCAGGTCCTGCCGCCCGGCCGCACGGGCCTGCTGGAGGTGGCCGCGGCGCGGACGGGCGGCGAATGGGCGCGGACCAACGACCTCGCCCGCATCGACCAGGACGGCTTCCTCTACATCGAGGGCCGGGCCGACGACGTGATCATCCGGGGCGGCTTCAAGGTGCCCCTGCGCGAGGTGGAGGCGACCCTGGAAACCCACCCGATGGTGCGCCAGGCCGCCGTGCTGTCGCAGGCCGATCCGCGCCTGGGCGAGGTGCCCGTGGCCGCCGTCGTGCTGCGCGAAGGCGCGGACGAGACGGCCCAGACGCTGGACCGATGGGCCCGCGACAACATGGCCCCCTACAAGCGCCCGGTGCGCATCGCGGTCATCGCCGAGATGCCGATGACCGCCTCGATGAAGGTGAACCGCCCGGAACTGCGCCGGCTGCTAGGCCAGTGACGCCTCGCGGCCGATGAAGCGCACGCCTTCGGGCGGGGGCGGGACGTCGTCGGGGATGAACATGTCGATCATCACCGGGGCGTCGGGGTCGTCCTGGTACTGGCGGAAGTCCGTCACGCCGCGCTCCATCAGCACGGCGTCGTCCAGCAGGAAGCGGCCGGTCAGCTCGCGCGACGGCGTGGTCAGGACCGCATGGGCGGCGTCGGCCATGATCTCCGGCCGCCGGGCGTGGCGCATCCGCTTCTCGCCGTCGCCCCGGAAGGCGATGGCCGCCGTGCCGACGATGGTGCGCGGCCACAGGGCGTTGACCGCCACGCCCTGCGCCCGGAACTCCTCGGCCAGGCCCAGGACGACGAGGCTCATGCCGAACTTCGACAGCGAATAGGCCAGGTGCGGCCCGAACCACCGCGCCTCGAGCGAGAGCGGCGGCGAGATGGTCAGGATGTGCGGGTTGCCGCTGCGCAGCAGGAACGGCAGGCAGGCCCTGGAGGTGAGGAAGGTCGCCCGCGCGTTCACCTGCTGCATCAGGTCGTAGGACTTCGCCGAGGTGTCCAGGGTGCCCGTCAGGCTGATGGCCGAGGCGTTGTTGATGCAGGCGTCGATACCGCCGAAATGGTCCGCCGCCCTCGCCACGGCCCCGGTCACCGCCGCCTCGTCGCGCACGTCGACCACCAGGGGCAGGGCCCTGCCGCCCGCCGCCTCCACCGCCTCGGCGGCGGTGTGGATGGTGCCGCTCAGCTTCGGGTGCGGCTCGGCGGTCTTGGCGGCGATCGCGACGTTCGCCCCGTCCCTGGCGGCGCGCAGGGCGATGGCCAGGCCGATTCCCCGGCTGGCGCCGCTGATGAACAGCGTTTTTCCGGCGAGCGTTGGTTGCGGCACGATCAGTCCCCTTGTGTGGCAGGCTCAATCGTATAACTATATGAGCATCAAGCCGCGCCGCAAGTGCGCCAAGTGGGAGCGGACGCCTCGTGAGTGAAGACGTCAAAGAAGCCAAGCCGAACAATTACGGGGTCCTGACGGACGAGGGCATTGCCCGACTGCGTCAGAAGATCGGCATCTATATAAAGCCGCCGACTAATCCTCATAACTATGAGGTGGCGCGAGACAATGTCCGGCACTTCGCCTTGGGTTACGGCGACGGCAATCCTCTGTGGTGCGACCCGGAATACGGCAAGAATACCCGCTGGGGCGGCCTGATCGCGCCGCCGACATTCCTCTATACGATGGGCGAACCCATCGTTCCGAACCACACCCCCGAGCAGAAGGCCATCGTGAAGGGCGACCCCCTCGCCGGCCTCGGCTCCTACCAGGCGGTGATGGAGTTCGAGTGGTGGCGCCCCCTGCGCCTGGGCGACCGGCTGCGGATGCAGCGCCTGACGCTGGGCGTGTCGGTGCGCGAGCACAGCAAGTTCAGCGGCCGGGCCGTGCACGACACCCGCGGCTTCGTCTTCCGCAACCAGGACAACGAGTTGCACGCCCTCCAGCGCGGCACCTGGGTGCGGGCCGAGCGCCACGCCTCGGCCGAGCGAAAGAAGCAGTACGAACTGCCCAAGCCCTATACCCAGGAGCAGCTCGACGAGATCGACGCGGCGTACGAGGCCGAGACCATCCGGGGCGCCCTGCCGCGCTACTGGGAGGACGTCGAGGTCGGCGAGGACGTGCCGACCATCGTGCGCGGCCCCCTGCGCGTCAGCGACATCATCGTCTGGCACATCGGCTGGGGCATGCAGCTCACGCCGCCGGGCGCGTTCGGCGAGTCCTACCGCGTACGCCGAAAGGTGCCGGGGATGTTCACCCGCAACGCGCTGAACATCCCCGACACGGTCCAGCGCCTGCACTGGGAGACGGAATGGGCCAACGAGCTGGGCATCCCGATCCCCTACGACTACGGCGGCATGCGCGAGACGCTGCTCTGCAACCTCCTCACCAACTGGATGGGCGACGACGCCTGGCTGTGGAAGCTGTCGTGCGAGCACCGCAAGTTCGTCTACGTCGGCGACACCTACTGGGTGAAGGGCCGCGTGCGCGACAAGCGCATCGAGGACGGCCGCCACGAGGTCCATCTGGACGTGTGGGTCGAGAACCAGTGGGGCACCATCACCACGCCCGGCTCGGCCGTCGTGCTGCTGCCGACGCGCGAGGCGCCGGTCACCCTGCCCACCCCGGCCCGTGAAGATCCCGACGAGATGGTCCGCTACGAGATCGAACGACTGGCGGCCCAGGGATGAGCGACGAGGCCCGGCCAGCGGCGTCCTACAAGGCCCTGCTCTATCGCGAGCAGGGCGCGGTCGCGGTCATCAGCTACAACCGGCCGCGGGCCCGCAACGCCTGGAACGTGCCCCTGACCCGCGAGGTCAAGGACGCCGTCCGGCGCGCCAACGCCTCCGACACGGTCCGCGCCATCGTGCTGACGGCGCAGGGGCCGGTGTTTTCCGCCGGGGTCGACTTCAAGGCCCCGCCGGAGCCCAAGGACGAACGGGGCCGCTCGCCCAACCCGGCGACCCTGACCATGGGCCAGGGCGACGACAACTGGCTGAAGCTGCTGGCGGATTCCAAGCCGGTCATCGCGGCGGTCAACGGCCCGGCCGTGGGCCTGGGCGTCACCCACGCCCTGTGCGCCGATATCCGGGTGGCGGCGGCGTCCGCGACCTTCTCCTTCCCGTTCCTGCGGCTGGGCGCGATGCCCGAATGCGGCAGCACGGCGCTGCTGGGCCGGCTGGTCGGCTTCGGCCGGGCCATGGACCTGTGCCTGCGCGCCGCCGAGATCACCGCCGGGGAGGCGCTGCGGATCGGCCTCGTCACCCAGGTCTGGCCGGACGAGGCGCTGCTGGACGAGGCCGTCGCCTTGGCCGAACAGATCGCAGCCTTCCCGCCGCTCCAGGTCAAGCTGACCAAGAAGCTGCTGTGGGACAACGCCGCCGAGCACGACCCCGACGCCGTCATGCGGCGCGAAAGCTCGGCCTTCATCGAGATGCTGAGGACGCTGGGCCGTGAGCGCAGCCTGTGACCTCGCCCCGCCCGGCCGGTTTGCTTTTGCCAAACAGGCGCCTGATACATTCCCCTCGCCCCACGGGGCGTCCGGGGAATTTTGAGGGATTTGCCATGACAACGCCGGAGCCGGTCCAGCGCGTGAAGGCCGCCGAACGGGTGGCCGCCGAACTGCGCCGCGAGATCGTCACGGGCAACCTGAGGCCCGGCGACCGCCTGGCCTCCGAGCGCGAGCTCCAGGCCCAGTTCGACATCTCCCGCCCCACCCTGCGCGAGGCGCTGCGCCTGCTGGAGGCGGAATCGCTGATCGAGGTGGCGCGCGGCCAGCACGGCGGCGCGCGGGTGACGAAGCTGAGCATCGGCACGGCGGCGAAGCAGGTCGGCCTGTGCCTCCAGGTCGACGGCGTGACGCTGCAGGACGTCTGGCAGGCCCTGACCATCATCGAGCCGCCGGCCGCCGGGATGCTGGCCCGCAGCGGCAACCGCGAGGCCATCCAGGAGATGGAGCGCAACGTCGCCGCCGCCCGCGAGGCGATCGACGAACCGGTCCGCTATGGCGAGCTGACCAACGAATTCGCGCTGATCCTGACGAAATACTGCGGAAACCGCACGATCCACGTCTTCGCCCAGCTTATCCAGGACATCGTCAAGCGCCAGCGGGTCGACATCACGGTCAAGACCTATTCCCAGCAGGGCGTCGACCGCATGCGCGAGCTGAACATCCGCGGCCGCGAAAAGCTCCTGCAACTCATCAAGGACGGCGACGCCGACGCGGCCGAGGACTTCTGGCGCACGCACGTCGCGCGCACCGGCCAGGTCATCTTCAGCGCCTATCGCGCGCAAATGCCCATCGACGTCGTGCAACTGCCCGACAGTACAGCCGCATAGTCTTAATTGGAGGCGATCTTGGCTTCGCAGGAAAACACGCAAGGCGCCTCCCCCTCCACAGTTGCAGAGCCGCGCGCCGATTTCGGCGCCTGGTGGATGCTGGCCATCCTCTTCGCGCTCTACGTCTTCTCCCTGCTCGACCGGATCGTGATCACCATCCTGGTGCCGCAGATCAAGGAGCACCTGCTCCTTTCCGACACCCAGATGAGCCTGATCCTGGGACCGGCCTTCGCCGTTTCCTACGCCGTGTTCGGGCTGCCGCTGGGCTGGTGGGCGGACAGGGGATCGCGGCGGGGGGTGATCTTCTGGGGCACCTGCGTCTTCGGGATCGCCACCGCCGCCTCGGGCCTGGCGGGCGGGTTCATCGCCCTGCTGATCGCGCGGATGTTCGTCGGGGTCGGCGAGTCCTCCATATCCCCCGCCGCCTATTCGCTGCTGGCCGACCGCTTCCCCAAGCGGTTCCTGGCGCTGGCGATGGGCATCTACACCATGGGCATCAAGATCGGCTCGGCCATCGCGCTGGTGCTCAGCGGCCTGCTGGTCGCCGCCCTGCCCGCCACCCTGGACGCGCCGGTCGTCGGCGAACTGCGGTCCTGGCAGGTGGTGATGATCATCTGCGGCCTGCCCGCCCTGCCGCTGGCCCTGCTGGTCTTCACCTTCCGCGAACCGGCGCGCAAGGCGCTGGCCCCCACCAGCGCGGCCATAGAGGCCCAGGGCTTCCTCTCCTTCCTGAAGGAGAAGCGCCGCCTGATCGTGCCGCTGATGAGCGGCTTCGGGCTGATGGGCCTGATGAGCTACAGCCTCAGCGCCTGGGTGCCGACCTACATGTCGCGGGCCTTCGAGTGGACCCCGGCGCAGTACGGCACGGCGCTGGGCGCGCTGAACTTCGCGACCGCCTTCGCCCTGATCGGCACGGGCAGCATGATCGACTGGCTGTATTCGCGCGGGATGAAGGACGCCTACCTGCGATTCTACATCTGGCTGCTGGCCGGCTCCCTGCCGGTGCTGGCGCTGCTGTTCGTGGTCAAGAGCCCGTGGGCGTTCCTGGCGCTCTATGCCGTGGTGATGATCATCGCCATGCCGATCATGGCCTACGTCTCGACCATCATCCAGCTCATCAGCCCCACGCACCTGCGCTCGCGGATGACGGCCCTCTTCATGTTCATCATGACGGCGGTGGGCGGCAGCCTGGGGCCGGTGACGGTGGCCGCCCTGACCGACCACGTCTTCCACGACGAAGCCCGTGTCGGCCACTCCCTGGCCATCGTCGTCCTGACCGTCGCCCCCATCGCGCTCGTGCTGCTGATCACCGCCCTGCGGCCGCTGCGGGGGATACTGGGGGAAGCGCCGGCCCCCAAGGGGTAAATCGGGCGGGCCATTCCGATTTGGATGGCTGGCCGCGCAGCTAGGCGGCGGCGAAGCTCCGCCTTCCGAGCCACAGCAGAAGCGCGCCGAAGGTTGGCGTAGGGCTCCTGCTCCAACTCGGGCGGCTTCGGTGGGGCGGAGCAGGCTTCTGGGAGTTCGTGGCGGTGAGAGAGGGATTCGAACCCTCGTTAGGCTTTCACCTAAACACGCTTTCCAAGCGTGCGCCATCAACCACTCGGCCACCTCACCACGGAGGCGCGAGATAGCCCACCGCCGCCCTCGCGGCAAGCCGCACGAACAGCTAGGCTGCGCAAAATGCGTGAGGGCGCGATGACGCTGAAGGTGGACTTCTATTTCTCGTTCCGCAGCCCCTACTCCTACCTCGCCCTGCCGCAGGTGAGAGCGCTGGCCGGGCGCTACGACCTGGCCTTCGAGATGAAGGTGGTGCGGCCCATCGCCGTGCGCATCCCCGGCTTCTTCGAGCGGGTCAATCCGTTGTGGCCGCCCTATCTGATGCGCGACACCTGGCGCATCGCCCAGCGGCTGGGCGTTCCCTATGCCTGGCCCAGGCCCGACCCCATCGTGATGGCCAGCCCGCGCGAGGTGGCGGCCGAGCAGCCCTACATCGCCCGTATCAGCCGCCTGGGCGCGGCGGCGGTCGAGCGGGGCAAGGGGCTGGAGTTCATCGCGGCGGCGGCGACCCTCATCTGGTCGGGCGAGGTCCAGGGCTGGCACGAAGGCGACCATCTGGCGCAGGCGGCGGCGAGCGTCGGGCTGGACCTCGCCGAGTTGGAGGCCGGGGCTCAGCGCTTCGACGCGGTGATCGCCGCCAACGAGGAGGCGCAGGTCGGCGCCGGCCACTGGGGCGTGCCGCTGTTCGTGTTCGAGGGCGAGCCCTTCTTCGGCCAGGACCGGCTGGAGGACCTCGTCTGGCGGCTGGAGCGGAGCGGGCTGGTCAGCCGAGGCTGCGGCTGACGAACCAGAAGGTCCCGACGAGGCCGAGCAGCGAGGCGGCGGTCACGAAGGCCCGCTGGCGGAAGATGGGCGGGAACCGCATCACCGCCAGGGCGACGAGGGCGAAGCCCGACAGGGCCACGAGCTGCGCCGCCTCCACCCCGATGTTGAAGCCGAGGATGGCGGTCAGCAGGCGGCCCTTCTGAAGCTCCATCTCGACCAGGGGACCGGCGAACCCCGCCCCGTGGATCAGGCCGAAGGCGGCGGCCAGCACCGGCGCCATCCGCCGCGAGCCGGACAGCCCCGCCCCCGCCGAACAGGCCGCGAAGAGGCCCGCGCCCAGGAAGACCGGCCATATCGGCGCCTCCCGCCCGATCAGCCAGGCGGCGACCGGGAGCAAGGCGACACCCGCCGCGCCGATCAGCGCCAGGCGGCGGCTCGCCCCGATCCGGGCGGCCAGGGCCTCGCCGCCCGCGAAGGCGACGGTGAAGCCGATCAGGGCCTCGATGGCGGCGGTGTCGGGGCGCAGCCACCCGGCCGCGACCAGCGCCAGGGTGACGCTGTGGCCGAGGGTGAAGCCCGTCGCCGCCAGCACCGCCGCCCACGGCCGCCCCGCCAGCAGGGTCAGGGCGAGCAGGAAGGCGATGTGGTCGAGACCCGACAGCACATGCTCGAAGCCGAGGACGATGAAGTCCGTCAGCCGCTGGGGCTGGGCGGCGTGAGGCCCGCCGATGCGCAACGTTCCCCGGCCGCCCGCCAGGATGGCCTCCTCGGCGCCTTCGGGGCGCTCGACGCGGGCGTAGTGGACGTGGGCCTGGGAGACGCTGTCGAAGACGGTGACGGAGAGGTCGGCGGCGTCGGTCGCGAGCGGCTTCGGGCAGGTGAAGGCCATCTCGGCGCGGACCTGCCCGGCGGCGGCGGTCAGGGGCCGGACGGGGCCACGGACGCAGGGCGCGGCGTCCTGCTTCAGGAAGACGCCGTCCGGGAGGCGGGCGGCGAGGAGGTCGGGCAGGCGCGCCGCCTCGTCCGGGTTGCGGACGAGCTGGGTCGCGCGGCGGGCGTCGACCTGGAAGACGCCCGCCGCCCTCGTTCCCTCGTATCGCCAGCTCGAGAAGGACTCGCTGCGGGTGTGGGCGTGGGCGGCGGGGGCGGCGGCCAGGAGCAGCAGGACGACGGCCAGCAGCCTCACCTGGGGGCGTCCTTGGCGAGGGAGACGTCGGCGCGGCGGCGCAGGCCCTCGACGTAGCGGGTCAGCGCCCGGTCCTGCGCCCGGCGGCGCCATTCGTCGGCGACCTCGGCCTTGACGGCCTCGAAGGCGGGGCGCTCGCCGGGGCGGGCGTCGAGCAGCCAGACGAAGACGGCGCGCTCGCCCACGGTCACGGGGCCGGCGACCTCGCCCTTGCGCAGGCCCTGGGCGGTCTCGGCCACGGCGGGTCCGGCGTAGTCGGCCAGCTTGGCGGGCGAGAGGTAGGCGTCGGGGATCGCCGTCTCGTCCGCGCCCACGGCGGTCATGGCGGCGGAAAAGCCGGTGGCGGCGCGCAGGGAGCCTCGCGCGGCGTCCCCCTTGTCCGCCGCCACGCTGGCGGCGCGGACGCGCATCAGCGGCTCGGCGGCGAAGAGGTCCGGCCGCTCGTCGTAGAAGCGCCTCAGCTCGGCCTCGGAGGGCTCGGCGCCCGCCGCCTCGGCCATGGCGAACTGGACCATGGCGTCGACCAGGGCCTTGCGGACCGAGCCTTCGCTTTCGCCGAGCCCGAGTTCATTGGCGCGGCGGACCAGCAGTTCCTCGGCGATCAGGCGGTCGAGGGCGGTCCTGCGGTCCGCGTCGGTCAAGGCGTTGCGCTTGTCGGCCTCCAGTGCCTGGATGGCGCGGTCGTAGGCGGCGCGCTCGATCAGCACCCCCTCGACCCGCGCCACGGCGTCCTTCGGCAGGGGACCGGCCCGCAGCGGCCCCAGCGCGGCGACGGCGGCCGTCGCCAGCCCGACCACGACGCCCGCGACATAGAGGCGGCGCTCAGCTTCTGGGGACATCGAGATAGATCGGAGAGGACCAGGCGCGGGGTTCGGCGGGGCGGACACAGTTGTCCTTGCCGCTGCGATAATCGCCGTAGCACATGTTGACCTTCAGGCAGCGCCCCTCGGCGTCGCGTTCGCAGCGCAGCATCCCGGCGTTGATCATCGGCTCCGGCTCCTGGATGGCGCGGACGTAGTAGATCGCGTCGCGGCGGCCACGGGCGTACTCCGGGTCGGTGAAGCGGAACGCGCAGCCCGCCCGGTCCGGCTTGCAGTGGTGGACGACGAAGGGGTCGGAGATCAGGCTCCCGACCGGCTCGCCCGGCGTCTTCTGCGGCCGGATGCGGATCACCTCGATGCGGGTGATCAGGTTGCGCACGTCGGTCGGGTTGTAACACTCGCCCGCGCAGATGTCGGCGATGCGGGCGCCGTCCATGCCCGCCCTGGCGAAGTCGGGGCAGCCCGGCTTCTGCTTCAGCGAGCCGACGGCGCGGACCTCGAACGTCCCGGCCGCGGACGCGACGGTGGAGCCGCCCATCGGCGTCCTGCGGCCGGTGCGCGGGTCGATGCGGTCGAACCACAGCAGGATGCGCTGGCCGGTGGTGGCGTAGACCTCGCGCCGTTGCAGCGCGTCCCAGATGCCGCCGCGCGAGCGGTCGTCGGCATGGACCGCCGCCAGCCCGCCGGTCAGGAAGAAGGACGCCTGGCGCTCGAACTCGGTGAGCTGGAAGCCGGCGATCTCCTGCAGGCGCGACTGGCCGATGAACTCGGACTTGGCGGTCTTCTCCTCGGGCTTGCCGAGCAGCAGGCGGCGCCACCGCTCGTTCGGCGGGCCGGAGGACTCGGTGTTGCGATGGCGGTCGACGGGCTTGTAGCCGGCGCCCGGCCGCGCCCGGTGGTTGTCGGACGAGCCGATGAAGCCCCAGCGGAAGCGGGTCGGCTTGTCGGCGTCCTCGTCGAAGCGGGAGACGGCCAGGCCGTACTGCACGCTGGTGCGCGGCCGGTGGTTGAAGGGCGGCAGGAAGCAGTCGTTGCACTGGCCGCTGTCCAGCCAGTCCTCCGGCGTCTCGCCCTTGATGGCCAGGTGCCCGGCGATGCTCATGTTGGCGTAGGCGTTGCGGGCGGTCGCCGCGCGGCTGTCGCACTCGGGCTTGGGCAGGCCGAGCTTCGTGCAGCGGTCCATGATGATCTCGCCCGCCCGCCAGCAGCTCGGCAGGTAGCCCTTGGTCGGCGCCGGGCAGGTCGCGCCCTGGCCGTCCCTGGCGGGGACCACGTCCTGCCAGGGGCGGAACTCCTCGGAATTGCCGTGGCCGGAATAGATCTCGATCAGGGTGAAGCGCTCGGGCCGCTCGGCCGGGGCCAGGGCCTTGTCCCAGGAGGTGCCGGGCGGGGTGTAGAAGCCCCAGCTCGACCCGTGCGGGATGATCAGGGGATCGAGCTTCTGCTCGTCCAGCCGCCGGACCAGTTCGCCCGGCGTGGCGGCCTGTTCGAAGCAGGTTGCGGGAAGCTGGTTGGAGGGGACCGTAAGGTCGCAGTCGGGGACCTTCTGTATCTCCTTCAGGAAGCGGTTGAAGTCGAAATAGTCCTGCGAATGGGCGGCGTCCTCCAGCAGCACGGCGGGGCGGATGCCGGTGGCGCGCTTGCGCAGCACGTCGGTCGGCACGCCCGAGGCGGCGATCGGCCGGGCGGCGATCGAGGCGTCGTCCAGGTCGCGGAACATGACGTTCTTGTGCCCGTAGTGGTCGGCGGGGGTGCGGCCGACCTGGGTCCATTCGAAGCCGACGAAGCTGACCATGTCCGGGTTCGCACCCCCGCCCGCGACGGCCTGGCACTGGCGCAGCGATTCCTTCGTCCGGCGCCAGCGCAGGGGGGTCGAGGCTTCGGCGTGGTCGGTGATGGCCCAGAAGTCGAGCGAGGAGCAGTAGCGGGCGTAGTCGCAGGCGTCGGCCACCGGATGGCCGCCCTGCCCGCCCGCCAGCGGCAGGGACCACTGGAAGGCGTCGGTCGAATAGGTGGTGTGGACGTGGATGTCGCCGAACAGGATCTGGCCGTCCGCGCCGTCCGGGGCCAGCGACTGGTCGGCCTCGAAGCGGGCGGCGATGATTTCCGGCGGAATGCGCTTGCCCTGGATGGTCCCGGCGTTGCGCTCGACGCCCCACCAGCCCGCCGTCGTCCCGTGGATGAAGACGACCCCCGCCGCCACGAGGACGGCCAGGGCCAGGCCCACGAACAGCAGGATGCGCTTCATGCCACGTCCCCTTCCCCGGCGGCGGACGCGCGCCGCCGTTATCTGAACCTTGGTTCAGATTTCAGGGCCGGGTCAAGGCCGAGCTACGCGCCCGCCCTGCCGACGAAGCGCTGCATGTCCCCAGCCTGGGTTTTCATCAGCCGCCAGTAGCGGCCGGGCATCAGGCGCTGGACGATGTCGCCCGCCTTGGCGTCGCCGCCGATCAGCACGCGGGGCTTTCGCTTCTCCACTCCGCGCAGGATGGTCCGGGCCGCGTCGTCCGCCGAGGTCCGCAGCAGGGTGTTGAAGGCCGCCGTCGCCTCCTTGCCCAGCGCCGAGTCGATGGAGCCGGGGATGCGGGCGCTGTCGGCGATGGCCGTCTTCACGCCGCCCGGATGGACGACGGTCAGGGCGACGCCCGTGCCTTCCAGCTCGTGCCGCAACGATTCGGAAAAGCCGCGCACCGCGAACTTGCTGGCGACGTAGGGCGCCTGCCCCGGCGGGGAGAACAGGCCGAAGACGCTGGAGACGTTGACGATATGGGCCGACTTCTCACGCAGCAGCGCGGGCAGGAAGGCGTGGGTCAGCCGCACCGGACCCCAGAAATTGATGTCCATCAGCCATTCGAAGTCGCCCAGCGCCACCTGGTCGAAGCGGCCCATCAGCGCCACGCCCGCGTTATTGATCAGCAGGGTCACGCGGCCATGCTCGGCCAACACGGCGTCGGGCAGCGCCGCGACGGCCGCCGGGTCGGCGACGTCCAGCAGGTGCTCGCTGACCTTCACGCCCTTCGCACGGGCGGCGGCGGCGACCCTGGCCAGCCCTTCCGCCTGCCGGTCGGCGAGCGCGAGGTCGCAGCCCTTCTGCGCGAGCTGCATCGCCAGGGCCGCCCCGATCCCGCTGGCCGCGCCGGTCAGGACGGCCACGCCGCCCTTCACGAAAAATGTCATCGGCTACCCTTCGTCTTCATATTGACACTCTTGTAAGTTTTCTCATATACAAGTTTACATTGGTGTAAATATGGTAAGGCAGGAAGCCATGACCAAGACCCCCGACACCCTGGCCATCCAGCGCCGCGACTACCGTTTCGGCCGCGAGACGCCGCACCCCCGCTGGTGGCACAGCGGCGACCCTGTCGCCACCGCCTACTACAACGCCCTGTCCGCCCTCTTCCCCCTGGGCGAGCGCTTCTTCATGGACGCCGTGAAGGCGTTCCGCGGCCACACCGACGGCAAGCTGAAGGAGCAGGTGGCCGACTTCCTCTACCAGGAAGCCATGCATACGCGCGAACACGTCGTCTTCAACAAGATGGCCAACGACGCCGGCTACAACATGGCCAGGCTCGAAGGCCGCGCCGGCAGCCTGCTGGGCTGGGCCCGCAAGCGGCCGCAGATCCACCAGCTCGGCGCCACCTGCGCGCTGGAGCACTTCACCGCCATGCTGGCGAGCGCCGTGCTGGAAGACCGCCGCCACCTCGACGGCATGCCCGCCGAGGCCGAGCAGATGTGGCGCTGGCACGCCATGGAGGAGATCGAGCACAAGGCCGTGGCCTTCGACACCTACATGGCCGCGACCCGCCGCTGGCCCGGCTTCCTGCGCTGGGGCCACCGCTCCATCGTGATGGCGGTGGCGACAGTCCTGTTCTTCTGGGCCGTGACCATGAACGTGCGCGACATCTTCCGCGAGGACGGCATCGACAACGGGGCCACCTGGCGTAAGCTCGGCCGCTACCTCTTCGTGGAGCCGGGGATGATGCGGGCGGTGCTGCGCAGCTACTTCCACTACTACAAGCCCGGCTTCCACCCGTGGGACGAAGACGATCGCGCCCTGCTGATCGAAGCCGAGCGGCTGGTCGTCCGCCCCGCGGCGTGAGGCCAAGCCCCAGGGTCCAGGTCGTCATAGGGCTGGTCGCGGCGGTGGGGACACTTGCCGTGATCTGCCTGCTGGCCTTCGCCCCCAACCCGTGGCGGACGACCTACGTCACCACCTTCGACGACGTTGACGGCATCGCCCGCGGCGCCCCCGTCTACTTCCGGGGGGCGGCCGTGGGCGAAGTGCGTTCGGTCGAACTGGTCCCCGACGAGGGCCTGTTCGCCGTGACGATGGCCGTGCGCAGGGACTGGCGCCCTCCGGCCTGCGCCCATGCCCGCATCCTCGCGCCGCTGCCGGTGACGGCGCCGCGCGTCGAGCTGGCCGGGCTGTGCGCGCCGCAGACCTGCGAGGCGCTGGCCGCGCCGGCCGACGGTGGTGCGCCGCTTCCGGGATGCCGCCGCGACGCCGACCTCTTGAAGAACGCGACGGCGGCGCTGGCCGAGGTCACGGCCCTGGTCCGCAACGCCAACCTGCTGACCGCCGACCTGCAAAGGACGATGGACGGCGACGGCCGCCGCATCCTGGCCGACGCCTCCACCGCGCTGGCCGCCGCCAGCCAGATCTCCGAGCGCCTGAACCGCAACCTGGCGCCGGGCCGGGGGGACGCCGCCGTCGCCCTGGCCAACCTGCGCACGGCCAGCGGACGCGCCGCCGAGATCGACGTCGCCCAGCTCAACGCCACGGTCGCCGAGGTGCGGGCGCTGGTGAGGCGGAACGAGGCCAACGTGAACACCCTGCTCAGCGAGGGCGCCAGCCTGTCGACGGAGTCGCGGGCGCTGTTGCAGAACGTCTCCGGGACCCTGGCCTCGGCCGGCTCCAACCTGGAGCGGGCCAGCGGCAGCCTCGACGCCCTCAGCGAACGGGTCGGCGACGACCCGACCTTCGTGGTGCGGGGCCAGCGCTATGCCGACCCGCCGCCTCCCGGAGCATCCCGATGAGAGCCCTCGCCCTATCGGCCGTCCTGCTGCTCGGCGCCTGCGCCGTGGTGCAGAAGCCGGACAGCGTGACCGTCCTGCGCGTCTCGCCCCGCTTCGAGACCTCCGCCTCCCTGGGCCTGCCCATCGCCGTCGCGCCGGTCATGGCGCAGGGCGCGGCGGCCGACCGCCGATACGCCTATGTCGAGCGCGCCGCGCCGGGGGAGGTCCGCCAGGCGGCCAGCCTGTTCTGGGAGGAGCCTCCCGCCCGCATCGTCCAGCGGGCGGTGGTCGACGGCCTGAGCGCTCTGGCCGCCCCCGCCGTGGGGCCGGGCACGCCGGTCGACGCGTCCCGCCGCCTCACCGTCCAGCTCGAACGCTTCGAGGAAAGCGCGGGCGAAGGGGCCGAGGCTGTCGTCGTCTTCGAAGCCTCGCTCACGCAGAACCGGGCGCTGGTGTTCAGCGGCCGCTACTGCGCCACGGCGCCGATCGCCGGGGCCAGCCCCACCGACCGGGCGCGGGCCTTCGAAGCGGCGCTGTCGGCGGCCGTCGTCAACCTCGCCAGGGATGTGAAATCGGGCTCCGGGCGGGCCTGCTAGTCGAGCCAGGTCCACAAGGCGACGGCCGACAGCACGCCGACCAGCCCCGCAATGAAGGCCGCCCGCATCCGCTCCACCTCGCTGTCGTAGTCGCGGCTGCCCGCCGCCGCCCCGGCGCCCAGGGCGACCAGGGTGAACAGCGCCGTCTTGACCACTCCGGTCCAGGTGGCGCGGTAGGTCTGCGGCCCGATGGTCAGGTCGTAGTAGACCGGCCAGGGGATCAGCGGCCCGTCCTGCATGATCAGTCCGACCGTCAGCCAGTTCGCCATCGTCGCCGCCACCGTATGGATCGGCGCGGCCAGCAGCACGGCGGCCAGGGCGGGGGCCAGCGCCCTGTGGCCGGGCTCGTCCGACGCCAGCCGGGACGCGAGGTCCACGGAGACGAGGCCCGCCGCCATGACGCCGATCAGCAGCGGCACGATCTCGCGCACCACGATGACGGAGACCGTCGATCCGACCACCTGCTCGGCGCGGACCATCTTCACGAGGTCGCTCATCGGCAGGCCGAAGATCAGGCCGACCAGCGCCCCCAGCACGACCACCACCGGCAGCGGCCGCCAGAGGTAGACGGCCAGCGCCTGGGCCAGCCGTTCGCCGTCCGGGCGGACCACCGCGTCCCGCGCGGCGCCCGCCAGAAGCCAGGCGGCCGAGCCGAAGTCGCCCAGCGCTCGGGTCAGGGGGTTGGACGGCGTGCTCATCGTTACGATTTCGCACGCCGCCGGAGCGGGGTCGAGCCTTACGAGGCGGGCGCAGCCATGGCGGTCAGTTCGGCGGCCGCCTTGCGCTGGGCGGCCAGTTCGTCGGGCTGCAGCGGGATCAGGCCGCGATCCTGCAGGTAGCCGCCCTTGCCCGCCGCCGCGTCGGAGACGAAGGCGTTCAGGAAGTCCCGCAGGGCGGGCTTGGCCTCGATGTTGGCCTTCTTGACGTAGATGTAGAGCGAGCGCGACAGCGGGTAGGAGCCGTCGGAGATGGCCGCGATGGTCGGCTGCACGCCGTCGATGGCGGCGGCCTTCACCTGGTCCAAGTTGTTCTCGAGGAACGAGAAGCCGAACACGCCGACGGCGCCGGGGGTCTTGGTCAGGGTCTGGACGATGGCGTTGTCGTTCTCGCCGCTGTCGATCCAGGCGCCGTCCTGGCGCACGGTGTGGGCGCGGGTCTTGAAGGCGTCCTCGTCGCTTTCCTTCAGGGCCTTGAGGGCGGCGATCTTGCCGGCGCCCTTCTCCATGCCGAGTTCGAGGAAGGCGTCGCGGGTGCCCGAGGTCGGCGGCGGGCCGTAGACCTGGATCTTCTCGGCGGGCAGCGAGGCGTCGACCTCGCGCCAGGTCTTGAAGCCGTTCCTGGCGAAGCCGGCGCCGGCCGGCAGCTCGTCGGCCAGGCCGCGATAGAGGCTTTCCATCGTCAGGCCGTAGGTCGCGCCGCCCTTGGCGTTGGCGACGACGATGCCGTCGTAGCCGACCTTGATCTCGATGATGTCGGTGACGCCGGCCTTCTGGCAGTTGTCCCACTCCGACTTCTTCATCGGCCGCGAGGCGTTGGCGATGTCGGGATAGTTCGCGCCCGCGCCGCCGCAGAACATCTTGAAGCCGCCGCCGGTGCCCAGCGATTCCACCTTGGCGGCCGCCCCGCCCGAGGTGCGGGCGACGTTCTCGGCCACGCGTGTGGCGAACGGGAAGACGGTCGAGGACCCGGCGGCCCAGACCTGTCCGGCGGAGGCGGCAGGCGCTTTCTCGGACGACTGGCCGCAGGCCGCGACGACGAGCGAGGCGGCGGCGAAAAGGGCGTAGATCCTCATCGGGGGATGCTCCGGGGTGTGGGGATGGGTTCCCCTACCAGCAGCGCATGACAGTTCGGTGACACCCCCTCCCCCACGCATGTGGGGAAAGGCCCTCAATACACCACCACCGAGCGGATGCTTTCCCCGCTGTGCATCAGGTCGAACGCCTCGTTGATGCGGTCCAGCGGCAGGACGTGGGTGATCATCGGGTCGATCTCGATCTTCCCGTCCATGTACCAGTCGACGATCTTCGGCACGTCCGTGCGCCCGCGCGCGCCGCCGAAGGCCGTGCCGCGCCAGACGCGGCCGGTGACGAGCTGGAACGGCCGCGTCGCGATCTCCCGGCCCGCCTCGGCCACGCCGATGATGACGCTCTCGCCCCAGCCCCGGTGGCAGGCTTCCAGCGCCTGGCGCATCACCTGCACGTTGCCGGTGCAGTCGAAGGTGTAGTCCGCCCCGCCGCCCGTCAGCTCCACGAGGTGGGCCACCACGTCGCCCCCGATCTGGTTCGGGTTGACGAAGTGGGTCATGCCGAACCGCCGGCCCCATTCCTCCCGGGCCGGGTTGAGGTCGACACCGACGATCATGTCGGCCCCGACCATCCTCAGCCCCTGCACCACGTTCAGCCCGATGCCGCCCAGGCCGAAGACGATGCAGTTGGCCCCCGCCTCGACCTTGGCCGTGTTGACCACCGCGCCCACGCCCGTCGTCACGCCGCAGCCGATGTAGCAGGCCTTGTCGAACGGCGCGTCAGGCCGGATCTTCGCCACCGCGATCTCGGGCAGCACGGTGAAGTTGGAGAAGGTCGAGCAGCCCATGTAGTGGGCCACCGGCGCGCCCCTGTAGGAGAAGCGGCTGGCGCCGTCCGGCATCACGCCCTTGCCTTGCGTGGCGCGGATGGCGGTGCACAGGTTGGTCTTGCGCGACAGGCAGCTTTTGCACTGGCGGCATTCCGGCGTGTAGAGCGGGATCACATGGTCGCCCGGCGCGACGCTGGTCACGCCCGCGCCCACCTCGACCACCACGCCCGCGCCCTCGTGACCCAGGACCGAGGGGAATATCCCCTCCGAGTCCATCCCGGACAGGGTGTAGGCGTCGGTGTGGCACACGCCCGTCGCCTTGATCTCCACCAGCACCTCTCCGGCGCGGGGACCTTCAAGGTCAAGCTCGACGATCTCCAGCGGCTTTCCAGCCTCGAAGGCGACGGCGGCTCTGGTTTTCATGGGGTCCTCGGGGCGGGGATCAGGATGCTCGGCGCATCCTAACCGCACCGCCCCCGAGGCGTCACGCGGTCGTCAGGCTTCTTCGGCCTCCATCCCCGCCAGGGCGCGGGCCACCGCCAGCAGGGCCGAGCGCGAGCGGCGGTCGCCGATCTTGGCGTAGGTTTCCAGCAGCTCGACGGCGCCGGGCGTGACCATGGTGGCGGGGGCGATGGCCTCCACCGCGCCGCCGCCCTCCTCGCCCAGCAGGAAAGCCACGGGGCAGTCGAGCCGCCGGGCGATCTTGACCAGCACCGAGGCCGATACGCGGTTCACGCCGCGCTCGTACTTCTGCACCTGCTGGAAGGTCAGGCCGAGCGCTTCGGCCAGGTCGCTTTGGGTAATCCCCAAGGTCTTGCGGCGCAGACGAATGCGCGCCCCGACGTTGAGGTCTAGGGGACCGGGACCCGGTTTAGCCATGGTTACACGCTTCCCGAACAATGATCGTTGGATGTCGGGCTAACACGCCCACGCCGAGGCGTCGAGCTAACCCCCCACACCACCTTGGGAAGACTGCCCAAAACGGGCTGAATAGCCGCAGAAGTTCGCGCTGTACGGGAAAGACCGGAAGCAGTCTTTACCATATGCCCCAAGTTTGATCACGGAACCTGTGCGGCTCCCCTTGCCGCCCTTAACTATAACCAAGCTCGTCCAGGTCGTCGTCGTCCACCCGGTCCGCTTCCATCACCGCTGCGTCGCGGGAATCGATGTCGGGGGCTTCGTCCATGTCGCCCATGAGTTCAAGCTCGGCGTCGTCGGACGCCTCGAGCGCCTCGTCGTCGTCCTCGTACGCCTCGCTGTATTCCTCGTCGCCCTCGGCGGCGTCGGCCTCGAGCTCGATGATCTCGTCGTCGTCCAGTTCCTCGGCGATGAGGGCCTCGTCGTCGTCCGCGTCGCCCAGGGCCTGGGTCACGTCCATGACTTCGGGCAAGTCCTGGAAGGTGCGCATCTCGCCGTGGTCGTTGATGCGCTGGTTGTCCTCGTCGAAGACTTCCGACTGGTCCTGCTCGTCCCAGTCGCCTTCAAGATCGGTGGGCATGGCGGCCTCCTTGTTCCCGTGTCCAACGGGCGGGGAGGCTGGGGTGTTCCGTCTACCAGAGCACGATGGAGGGCCTGGCCAGCAGCAGCCAGAAGACGGCCGCCAGCGGCGCCATGGCCGGGGCCGACAGCCCCACCCACAGGACGAAGAAGCGGCGGTAGGCGCCCGGCAGCAGCCGGTCCGCGGCCTCCGCTTCCCCGGCGATGCGGCGGATGCGGAGCTGCGCCGCCACGCCGGGGAAGGCGAAAGAGGCGGCCAGGATGTAGAGCATGACCGCCATGACGACCCAGCCCTCGGTCAGCTCGAAATCCGACGTCCGGATGAGCAGCAGCCCCGTCACCGGCTGGATCGCCAGGCCGCCGAACAGCAGCGCCATATTCACCTTCGAGATCATCCGGGCGACCGCCGCGACCGTGGCGGTGGAGCGCGTGCGGTGCGCCAGGACCCCGAACGCCAGCACGGCCAGGCCCCCGCCCAGCAGCAGGGCGGCGCCCAGCGCATGCAGAAAGCTCAGGACCAGGTACGCCATCGGGTCAAATCCCGCCTACTCGCAGGCAGGGTAGACCCGCCGGAGCGGTCGCGCTAGGCGGCCGTTTGGCGGCCCACGATGGCGCTGACGTCCGCCCCCGCCGGCAGGGTCCCGTAGCTGCGGCCCCAGTCCCCGGCCAGCCGCGTGGCGCAGAAGGCGTCGGCCACCGCCGCCGGGGCGTTGCGCACCAGCAAGGCCCCTTGCAGCAGCAGCGCCATGCGCTCGGCGATCCAGCGGGCCTGGTCCTCGGCGAGGCCCGAGGCGAGCCTGGCCTCCACCTCGCGGGCGGCGGCGTCCAGGCGGGCGTCCGCGCCCCGCGCCTCGGCGATCTCGGCCTGGTAGGCGGCCAGCGCGGCGGGCTCCTTGCCGAAGGTGCGCAGGATGTCGAGGGCGATGACGTTGCCGGAGCCCTCCCAGATCGCGTTCAGCGGCGCCTCGCGGTAGAGGCGCGGCAAGGGACTCTCCTCCACATAGCCGGCCCCGCCGTGGCACTCCATGCACTCGTAGATGAAGTTGGGATTGCGCTTGGTCAGCCAGTACTTGCCCAGCGCCACGGCCAGTCGCGAGAAGGCCTTCTCCTCCTCGGTCGCGCCGTCGAAGGCCCGCGCCACCCGCATGGTCAGGGCGGCCGCGGCCTCGTATTCCAGCGCCAGGTCCGCGACGACCGAGCGCATGGCCGGCTGGTCGATCAGCGTCTTCTGGAACACCCGGCGGCCTTCGGTGTGGTGGACGGCCTGGGCCAGGCCCATCCGCATGATGCCGAGGGTCCCGGCCATGGTGTCGAGCCGGGTGTGGTGGACCATGTCGATGATCACCGACACGCCCCGGCCCTCCTCGCCCAGCAGGACGGCGTAGGCGTCGTGGTACTCGATCTCGCTGGAGGCGTTGGACTTGTTGCCCAGCTTGTCCTTCAGCCGCATGACCTGGACGCTGTTGCGCTCGCCGTCCGGCAGGATGCGCGGCACGAGGAAGCAAGACAGGCCCCCGTCGGCATAGGCCAGGGTCAGAAAGCCGTCGCTCATCGGCGCCGAGCAGAACCACTTGTGGCCGACGAGACGGTAGGGACGGCCCGGTCCCGGCTGCTCCAGGGGATGGGCGCGGGTGGTGTTGGCGCGCACGTCGCTGCCGCCCTGCTTCTCGGTCATCGCCATGCCGACGGTGATCCCGGCCTTCTCGGCGATGGGCTTCAGCGCCGCGTCGTATTGTCCGCCCAGCAACCTGTCGACCCACGGCGCGGTCGCGTCGGGCTGGCGGCGCAGGGCGGGGACGGCGGCGTAGGTCATGGAGATCGGACACATCACCCCGCTCTCGGCCTCGGTGAACATGGCCAGCAGGGCGGCGTGGGCGACGTGGCCGCCGGGGCGTCCCGCCGTCCAGGCGATGTCGTGGATGCGGTGCTCCATGGCGAGGGCCATGAGCTGGTGGTAGGCGGGATGGAACCTCGCCTCGTCCACCCGGCGGCCGTAGCGGTCGAAGGTGACCAGTTCGGGCGGGAAGCGGTTGGCCTGCTCTCCCCATTCCAGCACCTGTTCGGACCCGGCGGCGCGGCCCAGCGCCGAGAGCGGCGCCTCGACCCAGGCCCCGCCCTCGCGGATGGCGGCCTCGCGCAGGGCGGTGTCGGTGGCGAACAGGTCGCGCCCGGCGAAGTCGCCCGGCTGGTTGGTGACCTCGTGGGTCGACAGGTGCGTGCGCGGCGCGTGACGTGGCATTGGTGTCTCCCTCTCCCCCTGGGCGAGGCGCTTCTAGCACGTTCGCGGCGGGGGCCGGGAGAGAGAAGGAGGCGGCGGGTCGGGTCCGCCGCCTCCTTTAGGTCTGCGGGATCAGAACTCCTTGCGGATCGACAGCCCGACCAGGCGAGGGTCCAGGACAAATATGTTCGTCGTCAGGGCCGTGTCGTCCGAGTTCAGGAAGGCGTCGGTGATCGGCGTGTCGTCGAAGACGTTCTTTGCATACAGCTCGATCTTCAGCCCGTCGTCGGGACGCTCGATCCAGACGGACAGGTTGACGTTGTGCCATCCCCTGAGCTTGTCGTACTGAGTGTTGTAGACGCGGGCGAAGGATTGGCCCTGCCAGTAGACGTCGCCGCGCACCGTCGCGCGCCAGCCGCCGAAGTCCATGCCGTACTGCGCGCCGAGGTTCATCGTCCAGTGCGGAGCGTTCGGCAGCTCGTTCCCGCCCAGGTCCGCCATCAGGCCCGCGCCGCCGTTCAGCTCTGGATAATTGGCCGGATCGTAGGGCAGCGCGCCGCCGCCGATCGCGGGATTGGGGTCGGTCGGGATGGGAAAGAGGAAGGGCGCCCCCAGCAGGCCGCCCAGGCCCCGGCACATCTGCCAGTATTCATCGACCACGGGGTTGGCCTGAAGATAGGACTCCGCCACGGGCGTCGGCACCACGCAGTTCGACGGAAGCTGGAGCCACGCCTTGGTCAGGGTGTAGTCCGGGTTGCCCTGGGTCCGGTCCATGATGTCGATCGAGCGCTCGCCGTTGGCGATCCTGGTGTCAAGATAGCCGAGGTTGCCGATGATCTGCAGGTTGCGGGTCGGCGAGAATATCGTCTCGAACTCAAGGCCCCAGACCTTGGCGTCGAAGTTCTCGTTCACCGCCGTCCGGTCGCGGATCTGCGAAACCTGGTAGTCCTTGTAGTCATAGTAGAAGCCGGTGATGTTGAAGGTCATCGCACCCCCCAGCAGGGTGTTCTTCATCCCGATCTCGTAGGCGTCCACGAACTCCGGTTCAAAGGTTTCGCCGTACTCCACGGCGGTCAGCTCCAGGATCGGCACAGGGAACTGCAGCAGCAGGGGCAGCTGGGCCGGGGTCAGGACCGCTTCCAGTTCCGGCAGGCTGGCGAAGCCGGGCTTCGGCGGGTTGGCGCCGCCGCCCTTGTAGCCGTGGGAATAGAAGGCGTAGAGCAGGGTGTCGTCGGTGAACGGCAGGTCCGGCTTCCAATCGAGACCGAGCCGCCCGGTCCATTCACCCCACTCCTGGACGATGTCCTCCCGTTCCGGGTGCCCGCGCGGCACGGCGCCCCCGGCGACGATGGTTGGCGCCAGCAGTATCTGGCTGGGCACAGGCGTGAAGACCTTCTCATCGTCGTTGTAGCGCAGGCCGGCGGTGAGCTTCAGCGTGTCGTTGATCTGGTAGTAAAGCTCGCCAAAACCCGAAAGGGATTCCAGGGTGTAGGGGTTCTTGGACCGGAAGTAGTTGTGCCCGTCGCCGTTGATCCGTTCGACCGGATTGGGGTCGATGTAGGGGCAGTAGGCGCCCGGATCGCCGGCCGGCGTCACGCCGATGTCGCCGCTGAGCAAGCCGAAGAATGAGGTAAAGCCGCAGACGTCGATATTCACATCGCCGTTCACCGGCACGTTGAACGGGGCCATCAGCGCCGCCGCGGTGATCAGGTTGAACATGATGTAGTAGTCGACCAGCACGTCGAACTTCGTGTAGTTCGCGCCCACACTGAAGTTCAGGGGGCCGTCGAAATTCGACTGCAGGCGGAATTCCTGGCTGAACTGTTCGGCCATGGCCTGAGAGATGTCGAACCCGGCCATGGTGTCCGAACAACCAAGCTGCGGGTCGCAGAAGACGCCGGCCGAGCCGAGCGGCGAGCCCGCGGGCCGCGGCGCCAGTTCCCGCCAGTCGTAGGCGCCGAAGCCGCTGTTGTGCGGAGAGATCGTCGAGGTGTCGGTGAATACCGGAATCGTGTTGAAACGATTGAAATCCTGGAAGGAATATACTTCATCCTTCACATACGCCGTTTGCGAGGACAGCGTGAGCTGCTCCGTCAGGTCGATGTCGACATTCAGTTCGATCAGATCGGCCTTGGCGCGATAGCGGGGATCGCGGAACGAGGCCATCGTCCGCAGGTCCCGCGACTGCATCATGCCGCCATAGGGGTCCTCCAGCGCCAGGATCGCCACCGGGTCGCCGTTGGCGTCCGCGCCGATGGGGAAGGCGTTGCCGTAGCCCAGCACCTCCACCCCGAAGACAAACGGGATGGCCAGGCCGTTGGGCGTGCTGAAGGCGGCTTCCTCATAGAGGCTTCCGGGCAGGCAGCCCTGGCTGAACAGGGCCGGGTGCAGCACGGCGGTGAAGCGGTCGTCGGGATCGGGGTAGGTCGGCGTGTTGCCCACGACCTGCTTGCCCGGATCGCGGTGGCAGAGCTGCTTGCCGGTGCGCAGGCGGTCGTCGTCCTCCTGGAAGCGCTCCCAGATCAGGTCGCCCCGGATGCGGTCGGTGGGCTCGAACCCGACTGTCAGGCGCGCCGACCACAGGTCGCGGCCGTTGACCGGATTGTTGGTCACGCTGTTGAAGTCATAACCCTGCCGGTCGGTCATCGCCCCGGCCAGGCGAACGGCCAGCACGTCGTCGATGAGCGGGATGTTGATCATCCCAGAGGCGCGCCGCGTGTCGTAGTTGCCGACCTCGCCCTTCAAGGTGGCCTCGAACTCGCCAAGCTTCGGCTTGGCGCTGATGACGTTGATGACGCCGCTGGTCGCGTTGCGGCCGTAGAGCGTGCCCTGGGGCCCCCGCAGCACCTCCACGCGCTCGACGTCGAAGTATTCCTGCTCGAACAGCCGGTTCTGGATGATGGCGGAGTTGTTGAACGCCACCGCCACGCCTGGGTCCGTGGTCGCCGAGACGGCCTTCGTCCCCACGCCCCGGATCGAGAAGTTGTAGCTGGTGAAGTTGTTCTTGCTGAACGTGACGTTCGGGATGGCCTTCAAGAGGTCGAAGCCGCCTTCAATCTTCTGCGCCTCCAGCGCCTTTGCGGAAAAGGCGCTGATGGCGATCGGCACGTCCTGGATGGCTTCCTCGCGCTTCTGCGCCGTCACGATCAACGCGTCAACGTCGCCGGCGCCTGCGGACTGGGGGACCGAGCCGCCCTCCCCGGCCTGCACGATCAGGTAGGTCTCGCCCGAGCGCCGCCACGACAGCCCCGTCCCCTCCAGCATCGCCGCCAGGGCCCTGTCGGTGTCCAGCGCGCCGTTGAAGCCGCGCGTGGTGCGCCCCCCGGCGACCTCGGGCGTGAACATCACCTGGCGGCCGCTCTGGCGGGCGAACTCGTTGAGGCCGCGCTCCAGCGACTGCGGCAGGATGTCGAATTCCACCGGCCCGGCCTCTTGCGCCTGAGCCCGTCCGGCGACCAGCGCCAAGGCCATCATCGCCGCGCCGCACATCAGGCGCGTCTGGTTCCTGCGATCCATTTCAACTCCCCCTGTTCTGTCGCGGGAGCTTTTCGACGCCCCCTCGACTACAGGGAGCGGTTTTCAGGAGCTTACCCGTAACAACCGCCTCAAAAAATTACTGCGCGGCGGCCAGTTCGATGCGGCCGGGGCTTTCCGAGGCGACCTGGGCCACGCCGTAGTCCTCCAGCGCGCGCACGAACCCGTCCACGTCCCCGGCGCGATAGGTGCCGCTCAGCGCCTTGCTCCCCAGCGCCGGGTCGGCCAGCACGATCTTGCGCTCCGAATAGCGGTTCATGTCGGCGACCACGTCCGACAGCGGGCGGCTCTCATAGACCAGCCGCCCGTGCAGCCAGGCCGTCTCCTTGGCGCCGTTGACCTCGCGCACGCTCCAGTGGCGATTGTCGACGGCGACGAGTTCCGAGCCCGCCTCCATCTGCGTGCTCTGCACCCGGCCCGTGGGCAGGGCGAGCGGCGTGGCGCGCACGGGGGAATCCACCCGCACCTGCCCCTCGACCAGCACCACCTCGAACGCGCGCTCCTGCACCTTCACGCTGAAGGCCGTGCCCAGCGCCGTGACCGTGCGGCCGCCCGCCGTCACCGTGAAGGGACGGCTCGCGTCCTTGGCGACCCTGAAGAAGGCCTGCCCCCGCTCCAGCACCACCGTGCGGCGCTCGGCCGTCTCGCGGGTGCGCAGGACGGTGTCGGTGTCGAGCGTGACGGTCGAGCCGTCCGGCAGCTTGACGGTGGCCTTCTCGCCGACCCCGGTGCGGAATTCCTGGCGGATGGACGGCTCCAGCAGCCCGGCCGGGGCCTGGGGCCGCATCAGCATGACGCCGGCCGCCGCGGCGATGCAGGCCGCCGCCGCCATCGAGGCGAAGGCCGCGCGGCGCCAGCGGCCTTTCAGCCCCCGCTCGCGCAGGGCCAGGACGCGGGGGTGCGAGCGGACAGGCTCGACGCCCACGCCCGCCCACATCCATTCCACGCTCTCGAAGGCGTCGCGGTGGGCGGACGCGGCGTCCAGCCAGGATTCCAGCGCGCGCAGTTCATCCGGCGTCATGCGGCCCGAACGCTTGCGGGCGAACCAGTCGGTGGCGGTTTCCAGCACGTCGGTCATGAGCGGGCCTGCGCGTACTGGATGAGGCGTTTCAGCGCCAGCGAGATCAGCTTCTCCACCGTGCGCGGCGAGATGGCCATGCGGCGTGCGATGGCCTCGTAGGTCATCTCCTCGAAGCGGTGGAGGGCGAAGGCCTCGCCCATCCGCGGCGGCAGGTCGTCGATGGCGGCCAGCACCAGTTCGACCGATTGCTTGCCGATCAGGGCGCGCTCGGGCGATATCTCCTCGCGCGGCTCGTCGGCGCCCTCGACCAGCACCCGGCGGCGCCAGTCCCAGCCGGGCCCGTATCGCTGGGCCAGCACATTGGCGGCGATCGTGAAGAGATAGCCCTCGACGTTCTCGATGGCCGCGCCGGAACCGCGCATCTGCATCTTCAGGAAGACGTCCTGCACGAGGTCGTCGGCCTCCGCGGCGCTGGCCTTCTTGCGGAAATAGCGGCGCAGGGCCGGGCCGTAGGCCACCATCCAGGCATGGAGGTCCTCTGGTTCGACCTGGGCGCTCTGTCTTGGCGGCGACGCCATCGCTCCTCCCGGACAAGCGCCATCATGCGCCGATCGGCGCGCGATGTAAGGCGCTCGTTGGGTAAGAGGCGTTTGGCGCGCGACACCCGTAACGGCGGCGGAGATTTTTTTCGCGGCGAAAAGAAGAGGGGCGGCGGATCGCTCCGCCGCCCCAAGGTCCCGGTTGGGGGGACTTGGTCAGAAGCCCTTGGTGATCGACACGCCGATCAGGCGCGGGTCGAGCACGAAGACGTTGGTGGTCATGCCGGTGGAGTCCGAGTTGAGGAAGGCGTCGGTGATCGGCGTCTCGTCGAACACGTTCTTCACATAGACCTCCAGGCGCAGCGCCTCGTCCGGCTTTTCCACGCGCAGGGAGAGGTTGGCGTTCTCCCAGCCTCGCAGCCGGTCGTACGGCTCCAGATTGTAGACCCGGGCGTAGCTGTCGGACTGGCGGTAGTAGTCGCCGCGCAGCGTGGCTTCCCAATCGCCCAGCAGGTTCCAGCTGTACTGCGCGCCGATGTTGAACGTGAAGTGCGGCGCGTTGGGCAGCTCTTTGCCGGAGAGATCGGTGGCGAAGCCGGCGCCGTTGTTGGCCTCGGGGTAATCCAGCGGGTCGAAGTCGTAGTAGGGCTCGCCGTACGTGTAGATCGTGCAGGCCAGCACGATGCTCGTGAAGAAGATGTTCGTCGGGTCCGGGAAGATGCCGAACGACACCTCCTGCGCCACCACCTCGGTCGGCAGGATGCAGTTGGAGGTCTGCTGGATCCACGGGGTGACGACCATCCAGTCGTCGCGGCCCGCGGTGCGGTTGAAGATGTCGATGCTCTTCTCACCCTTGGCGATCTCGGTGTTGAGATAGCCGAGCGTGGCGTTGAAGCGGAGGTTCTCCGACGGAGCCCAGATGCTTTCGAATTCGAGGCCCCAGATCCTGGCGTCGAAATTCTCGTTGACGATGGTGCGGTCCACCACCTTGGAGACCTGATAGTCCTTGTAGTCGTAGAGGAAGGCGTTGGCGTTCAGCGTCAGCGACCCGCCCAGCAGCGTGTTCTTCACGCCCACCTCGAAGGCGTCGACGAACTCCGGATCGAACGTCGGCGGAATCTCGCTGACCACATAGGCGCCGTTGGAGACCGGAACGGCCGTGGGCGGATTGGCGCCGCCGCCCTTGTAGCCGCGCGAATAGAAGGCATAGAGCAGCGTCTCGTCGGTGAAGCCGACGTCGGGATGCCAGTCGAAGCCCAGGCGGCCGCTGTATTCGCCCCATTGCTGGTTGATGGGATCGCTGGGACCGTAATTTTCGCCGAACACCAGCAGCTGGCTGCGCCAGGGCGTGAACTTCTTGCGGTCGTCGGTATATCGCAGGCCGGCGGTGAGCTTCAGCGTGTCGCTGACCTGGAAATACACTTCACCGAAGGCGGCCTTGCTTTCCAGCTTATAGGGGTTCTGGTTACGGAAATAGTTGTGACCGCGCCCATCGACGCTTTCGACCGGGTTGGTGTCGACATACATGCATTGCAGCGCCGGGTTGGGCTTGTTGCATGTGTTCATCTCGGGAGGGCCGTTATAGTACCCCTGCGCCAGAAGGGTGACGACGTTGAAGAACAGGTAGTAGTCGTTGATCCCGGTGAACTCGGTGTAGCTCAAGCCGCCGGAGAAATTCAGCGGGCCGTCGAAATTCGACTGCAGGCGGAGGTCCTGCACGAACTGCTTGCTGTCGCTGGTGGAAATCTCGAAGCCGGACAGGCGATCGGCGCAGCCGATCTGCGGATCGCAGAACACGCCGTTCGCCAGGAACGGCGTCATGAGGGCCGGCGAAAGCGCTGTCTGGGCGTTCTGGGCGTGGGCGAGGGTGTAGAGGTTGGAGGTGTCGTTGAACGTCGGCTGCGTGGCGAAGCGGTTGTAGTCCTGGAAGGAATACACGCTGTCTTCGTTGTAGAGCGTCTGGGAGGTGAGGGTGAGCGAGTCCGTCAGGTCCACCTCCACGTTCAGCTGGAGGATGTCGGCCTTCGCCTTGTAGACGGCGTCGTGCATGGAATAGATTTCACGCAGATCGCGCGACTGCTCCACGTCGTAGGGGTCGACAAGGCTCATGGCCGTCACCGAGTTGGCGTTCGGATTGCGGATGGACGCGCCCGGAATGGTGGGGTGGGGGAGCATGGCCGGCGCGTCCCAACCCATGGTCGCCACATACTGGCCGGCGAACACGAAAGGAATGCTGGCGCCCATCGGCGCGCCGAACGCGCCGTCGTCGTACAGCGAGCCTTGCTTGCAGCCCTGGCTCAGGCGGGCGCGGAAGAACTGCTCCAGCTCGCCATAGCCCTCCAGCGTCTCCGGACCCGGATCGCGGTGGCAAAGCTGCTTGCCGGTGCGCAGGCGGTTGTCGTCCTCGTTGAAGCGCTCCCAGATGAGATCGGCGCGGATGCGGTCCGTCGGATTGAAGCTGACGGACAGGCGGCCGGACCACAGGTCGCGGCCGTCGATGTCTTCGCCGGTCGCGAGGTTCTCGCCATAGCCGTCGCGCTGCGTCAAGGCGCCGGCGAAGCGCACGCCCAGCACGTCCTCGACCAGCGGCACGTTGAGCATGGCGGACAGGCGCTTGGTGTTGTAGCTGCCGACTTCGCCGCGGATTTCACCTTCGAAGACGGAGAGGTCGGGCTTGGCGGAGATCAGGTTGACGACGCCCGAGGTGGCGTTGCGGCCGTAGAGCGTGCCCTGCGGCCCACGCAGCACCTCGACGCGCTCGACGTCGAAGTATTCCTGCTCGAACAGGCGATTGCGCAGCAGGGAGCTGTTGTTGAAGTTGACGTCGACGCCCGGGTCCGTCGTGGCCGAAACCGCCTTGGTGCCCACGCCCCGGATGGAGAAGTTGTAGCCGGAGTAATTGTTCTTCGAGAAGGTGACATTGGGGATCGCCTTCAGCAGGTCGAAGCCGCCTTCGATCTTCTGGTCGTTCAGCGCCTGCTGGCTGAAGGCCGAGATGGCGATCGGCACGTCCTGGATATTTTCCTCGCGCTTCTGCGCCGTGACGATGAGCGCATCAACGTCCCCCCCGGCGCTTGCGGACTGGGGGCCGGAGCCACCCTCCCCCGCCTGCACGATCAGGAAGGTGGCGCCGTCGCGCCGCCAGGTCAGGCCGGTCCCCGCCAGCACCTGCGCCAGGGCCTCGTCGACGCTGGCCGCGCCGGTAACGCCGGGCGAGGTCTTCTGCGCCACCAGGCCGGGGGCGAAAACCACGCCATGCTTGGCCTGCACGGCGAATTCGTTGAGCGCGTCGCCGAGCGGCTGCGGCTGGATGTTCAGCGCCAGGTCTTCGGCCGACGCAGCGCCGCAGGCCAGCGCGGCCATCGCGGCCCCCGCCAGCAGGCGCATGGAAAATGACTTCACGGTAGCTCCCCCTATGCTTGCCGGGAGCATCCAGGCGCCCCCTGGCAATCCAAAGAGGCCAGTATTTCGCGGCGCCCTACCCCGGGCGCGCAGAAAAACAACTTGCGGGCTCAAAACTGCTCCAGCCGCACGGCGCCGTCGTCGCGCGACCGCACCCGGGCGACCTTGTAGGACTCGAACGCGGTGACGAAGGCGTCGATGTCTCCCGCCCGGAAGGCGCCGCTGACCAGCGTGCGGGCCAGTTCGGGGTCGTCCACCACGATCTTGCGGTCGGTATAGCGGTTCATCTCGCCCGCCACCTCGCCGAAGGGGGCGTTCTGGAAGACGACATAGCCGCGCAGCCAGCTCACCTCCCGCGCGGGATCGGCCTGCTTCATGGTCCAGGCGCCGGTCCGCGGCAGCGAGACGAGCTGCGATCCCGCCGTCATCTCCGCCCCGTCGAGCGGCTTGGCGGGCGCCGCCTTCAGGCGCGGCGCCGCAGGCGGCGGGGCGTTCACCCGCACCTTGCCCTCGACCACCGTCACCTCGAAGCGGTCCTTCTCCACCCGCACGTCGAAGGCCGTGCCGACCGCCGTCACCGTGCGCCCGGCGGCGCTGACCACGAAGGGATGCAGCGGGTCCTTGGCCACCCGGAAATAGGCCTGCCCCTGGTCGAGATGGACCAGCCGCCTGCCCTTCACCGAGCGGGTGCGCAGGCGCGTGTCGGTGTTCAGCGTCACGACCGAGCCGTCGGACAGCGTGACCGTCGCCTGCTGGCCGACCCCGGTGCGGTA
The DNA here is from genome assembly GCA_964579695.1 of uncultured Caulobacter sp. Lineage (GTDB taxonomy): Bacteria > Pseudomonadota > Alphaproteobacteria > Caulobacterales > Caulobacteraceae > Caulobacter. The sequence goes on from CAZOHI010000004.1 coordinate 44,936, forward strand.
GGTCTGGGTCGGCAGCGAGCCGTAGCCCTGCTTGGGCGCCAGTTGCCACACGCCGAGCAGCCCGCCCGCCACGACCACGGCCGCCAGCCCCGCCGCCATCGCCCGGAAGGCCGACACCCGCGCCGGGCGGGTCGGGCGCTTCAGCGCCCGCTCGCGCATGATCATGATGCGCGGGTCGCCGCGGGCGGACTCCACGCCCGCCCAGGTGCGCTCCAGCCGCTCCAGCGCCTCGCGGCGGGCGGGGTCCTGCGCCAGCCAGTCGGCCAGGGCGGCGGTCTCCTCCGCCCCCATGTCGCCCGCCCGCTGTCGCGCGAACCAGGCGGCCGCCTGCATGTCGAGCGTTTCCTCGGCGTCCGGGGCCGTCATGGGCGCGGCTCCACGGCGTCGGCGATCCTGCTCATCGCGCGCTTGATATGCTTCTCCACCGCCTTGACCGAGATGCCCATATGCACCGCGATGGCGGTGTAGGTCATCTCCTCGAAGCGGTTGAGCAGGAAAGCTTCGCTGGCCCGGGGCGGCAGGTCGCGCAGGGCCGCGACGAGCTGTTCCAGCGCCTGCTTGCCGATCAGGATGCGCTCGGGCGAGACCTCCTCGGCCAGCGTCTCCATGTCGTCGATGGACCGGCGGCCCGAGCCCCAGTCCCAGGTGCGCCGCACGCGCCGCCGCGCCAGCACGTTGGCGGCGATGCGGAAGATGTAGCGGTTGACGTGCTCGACGTCCTCGATCCGGCCGCGCACCTGCATGGCCACGAAGACGTCCTGCACCAGGTCCTCTGCCTCCAGCGGGTTCACCCGCTTGTGGAAGTAGCGCCGCAGGGCGGGGCCATAGCGTTCCATCAGCTCGCGGAGCTGGTCATCCTGCAGGCCCTCCGACTGGGGCTGGACATGACCGGACGGCGGCTGCATCGGCTCACGCGTTGGCGGCGCCCAGGCCCGGCCGCGGGATGCGGGACGGATCGCGCCGGAAGACCTAGAGGCCAATTTTCCGCCCCACCCTACCCCGGCCGCAAGAAAAAAGGGCGGCGGGGTGAGCCGCCGCCCTTGAAGGGTCCGGTTGGGGAGGAGGTTAGAACTCCTTACGGATCGAGAAACCGATGAGGCGCGGGTCGAGGACGAAGACGTTGGTCGTCAGCGCACTGTCGTCCGAGTTCAGGAAGGCGTCGGTGATCGGCGTCTTGTCGAGCAGGTTCTTGGCATAGATTTCGATCTTCAGCCCCTCGTCGGGCCGCTCGATCCACAGCGAGAGGTTGACGTTGTACCAGCCGTGCAGCTTGTCGTTCACGGCGTTGTACACCCGCGCCCAGGATTGGCTCTGCCAGTAGGCGTCGCTCCGCACGGTCGCCCGCCAGCCTTCCCCGAAATCGCGGCTGTACTGGGCGCCGGTCGAGATCGTCCAGTGCGGTGCGTTGGGCAGTTCGTTTTCGCTGAGGTCGGCATAGATGCCAGCCCCCAGGTTGGGCCATGTGGAGCGATCGGTGTTGGGCATGCCAACGCCACCAAAGACATCCATATCGCCCCAGAAGCCGCCCGAGCATAGGCTGGGCCCGTAAGCCGCAAAATAACTCCCGTTATTGAGCAAGTATGCGACATTCTCTATAGGAACGATGCAGTTCGACGCCATGGTGACGAAAGGCTTCGCCAGGATGTAGCTGTCGTCTCCCTGAGTGCGATTCATCAGGTCGATAGACTTCTCGCCATCGGCGATTCGGGTGTCCTGGTAGCCGATATTGGCGTTCAGGCGCAGGTTGCGGGACGGCTGGAAGAGGGCTTCGAGTTCCAATCCCCAGACCTTGGCGTCGAAGTTCTCATTGACCGCCGTGCGCTCCTTGATCTGCGAAACCTGATAGTCCTTGTAATCATAGTAGAACGCGGCGGTGTTCAGGACGAGCGCCCCGCCCAACAGAATATTCTTCGACCCCAGCTCGAACGCGTTGACGAACTCAGGATCGAACAGGGCTGGGTAGGACAGGAGCGCCGCATAACAAGGCGCTCCTTCGATGACGATCTCGGGGATGAGCGCGCAACGCGGCTCGGTCGAGAAGCCGATGCCGGGCGGGTTGGCGCCGCCGCCCTTGTAACCCCGGGAGTAGAAGGCATAGATCATCGTCTCGTCGGTGAACGACAGGTCCGGCTTCCAGTCCACGCCCAACCGCCCCGTCACCTCGCCCCAGTGCTGCTTGATCTCGCCGGTGCTCGGATAGCCCCGGTCCACGAAGCCGCCCGTTCCCGGCAGGTTGCTCAACAGCGTCTGGCTCGGGACCGAAGTGAAGGTCTTGCGGTCGTCCGTGTAGCGCAGCCCGGCCGTCAGCTTGAACTCCGGCGCGAGCTCCCAGTACAGTTCGCCGAATGCGGCCGCCGAGGACAGCTTGTAGGGATTCTTGCTGCGGAAGTAGTTGTGCCCGTCGCCGTTGATGCTCTCGACCGGATTGGGATCGATGTAGACACAACCCTCCGACCCCGGCGCGCCGATATCGACGACTGTGCCAACGGGCACTGTTGTCTGAAATCCGTTGGCGGTGCATTTCGTGATGTCGCCGCTGGCGTTGAATTGATAGACGTTTAGAGCCGTCATGGTTATGAGATTGAACATGACAATATAGTCTTCTTCGGTCTTGTAACGGGTGTAATTAATGCCCGCGCCGAAATTTACAGGGCCGTCAAAGGCGGACTGAATTCGAAATTCCTGAGAAAGTTGCTTGCTACGGGCGCGCGAAATGTCAAAGCCCGCGAGGCGATCAGAGCAGCCGATCTGTGGGTCGCAGAAAATCCCGTTCTTCAACGTATCGGCGTATGGACTTCTTTCGCGGCAAAAATCACCTTCGGCGGGGATTGCTCCGGGAGTGTCGCAGGGCACCCGGTTCCATAGAAGGTTGGAGGCATCGTTGAATATAGGATCGGTGTTGAAACGATTATAATCTTGAAAGGAATATATTTCGTCCGTGACGTAGGCGGTTTGCGACGTCAAGGTGAGATTTTCGGTTAAATCGAAATCCCAATTCAGCTCGAAGACATCGGTTTTTGCCCGATACTTCGGGTCGCGGATGGACTCTATCGCGCGGATGTCACTAGACTGTGTACGCCCCCCATAAGGGTCGGCCAGCCGCAGAGGGCAGGCGGAGCCCGAGTGAGAATACGGCGGGCGCTCCCCCTCGCGATAGCTACCAATTCCGCACAGCACGGTGAACCCGGAATCTTCGCTCGAGAGGTTGATGTACACGAACGGCAGGCTCGCCCCGTTCGGAGTCCCGAACGCGGCGGGGTCATACAGGCTTCCCGGCTTGCATCCCTGGCTGAGGAAGGCGGTTTCCAGGAGACTGTCCACCGGCACGCCCTCGACCTCGGTCGGCCCGTTATCGCGGTGACAGAGCTGCTTGCCCGTGCGCGAGCGGTCGTCATCCTCCTCGAACCGCTCCCAGATCAGGTTCGCCCTGAACCGCTCGGTGGGCTCGAAGCCCACCGTCAGACGCGTCGACCAGAGGTCGCGGCCGTTGACCGGGTTGCCCGTCGACAGGTTGTAGTCGTAGCCGTCGCGCTGGGTTCCCGCACCCGCGAGGCGGATAGCGAGGGCGTCGCCGAGCGGCACGTTGACGAAGCCCGACATCCGCCGCGCGTTGTAGTTGCCGACCTCGGCCTTCACCGAGCCGTCGAACTCCCCCATTACGGGCTTGGCGCTGATGACGTTGATGACGCCCGCCGTGGCGTTGCGGCCGTACAGCGTGCCCTGCGGGCCACGCAGCACCTCCACCCGCTCGATGTCGAAGTATTCCTGCTCGAACAGGCGGTTGCGGATCAGCGGCGTGGAGTTGAAGGCCACCGCTACGGCCGGGTCCGTGGTGACGGAAATGGCCTTCGTCCCGATGCCGCGGATCGAGAAGTTGTAGCCGCTGAAATTGTTCTTCGAGAAGGTGACGTTCGGAATCGCCTTCAGCAGGTCGAAGCCGCCTTCGATCTTCTGCTCATCCAGCGCCTTCTGGCTGAACGCAGAGATCGCGATGGGAACGTCCTGGATGTTCTCTTCACGCTTCTGCGCCGTGACGATCAGCGCCTCAACGTCCGCCCCGGCGCTTCCCCCCGCGCCCTGGGCCAAAGGGTCGCGCAGGGAAATCACTCCGCCCGCGTCGGTGGTGACTTCCAGGCCGAGCGCCGTGGTCAGCTGGCGCAGGGCTTCGTCGCGGGTGTAGTCGCCCTTCACCGCCGGGGCCTGGCGGCCGCGCACGCTGGCGTAGGGGAAGACGATCTGCACGCCCGCCTGGGCGGCGAACTGGTTCAGCGCCTGGGCGCCTTCCTGCTGCGGAATGTCGAAGCGATGGGTGTCCTGGGCGATGGCCGCCCCCGCGGTCATCAACGCCACGGCGGCCGCGCCGCCCAGCAGCATCGCATGCATCCTGGTCTTCATCTGGTGTTCCCCCCGTTTGACGCGGCCATTCCGGCCATGCGGAGGTGAAGACGAGGCTGGCCGGAAAATCCGGCTATGCCCCGCGAAATAATCATCCGGCGTGGTCGCGGCTGGTCAGCACGATGACGCCGCCGCGCTCCTGCGCACGGATGGGGAAGGAACGCTCCAGCGCCTTGGCAAAACCGACCGGGTCGGTGGCGCGGAAGTATCCGCCGACCTCGATGGCCGCGACCTTCGGATCGGCGATCTCGACCTTCACGCGGTTGTAGCGGTTCAGCTCGGCGGCGGCCTCGGCCAGGGTCTCGCCCGCGAAGACCACCTTGCCCTCGCGCCAGGCCATGGAGCGTTCGATGGCCTCCGAGCGGTCGGCCTCCTGCACCGCAGGGCCGGAGGGCGCCAGGCGATAGATCTCGCCCGCCCCGACCTTGGCCACGACCTTGCCCTCGCGCCGCACCTCCACCAGCCCCTCGGCCACGGCGACCTCGAAGCCGCCCTCGGTGCGGACAGAGAACACCGTGCCTACCGCCCGCACGTCGCCGTACTCCGTCTTCACGACGAAGGGGCGGGCCTTGTCCTTGGCCACGTCGAACACCGCCTCGCCCCTGCGCAGGCGCACCTCGCGCTCGGTGGGGGTCAGGTCCACGGCCACCTTCGTGGCGGTGTTCAGCTCGATCAGCGAACCGTCGGCCAGGGCCGCGCGGTACTGCTGGCCGATGCCGGTGGAATATCGCTGCACGGCCAGTTCGCCGCGCAGGTATCCGGCCGCCGGCCACAGCGCCAGCAGCCCCGCCGCCGCCAGTCCGGCCGCCACGGGCCACCGGCGGCGGGGCTGTTCCTCGTCGACCGGCATCCCGGAAAGGGCGCCCGCGCGGTCCAGCCGGGCGCTCACCGCTTCCAGCCGGATGTAGGCGCCCAGCCGGCGCGGATCGGCGGCGCGCCAGGCTTCGAACTCACGCGCCTCGGCCTCGCCCAGGGGACCTGCGTCGTGGCGAGCCAGCCAGCGGGCGGCCGCGGCCTCGATCGCGTCCGGGGTTTCGCGGGGATCAGACACGGCCCTGGTCCTCCCGCTCGTCGGCGCGCGGGGCGGCGGCCTCGTCGCCGTCGGCCTGCGTCAGCCAGGCGGCGATCATGCGCATGCCGCGCGCGACGTACTTCTCCACCGTGCCCTGGGCCAGGTTCAGGCGCCGCGCCGTCTCGGCCTGCGACAGGCCCTCGACCTTGCGCAGGACGAAGACGGCCCGGCACTGCGGCGGCAGGCGGTCGATGGCGGCGCGCAGGCGCTCCAACTCCTCATGGGCGGTCAGGCGGCTCTCGGCGTCCAGTTCGCCGTCGACGACGTTCAGGCGCGAGATGTCGGCCACGCTGCGGATCGCCACCACCTGCTTGCGGCGAAGCTGGTCGGCGGCGACGTTGCGGACGGTGGCGAAGACGTAGGCCTGCGGATGGCCGATCTCGACCGCCGGCTGGGCCGCCAGCCGGGCGTAGGTTTCCTGGATCAGGTCCTCCACGTCCTCACGCCCCCAGCCCGCCTTGCGCAGCCAGGACCGCACCTTCGGCTCCAGCGGAAGGATGTTGTCGGCGAACCATTCGGCGGACGCGCTCATCGCAGCCCTTACTCCTGCCCGAGCCGTTAAGACGGACGGGCGGGCGAAATCCCCCTATCGCCGCAGAGAAAAATTTCAGCGGCCGGAAAAACGCGGCGGCCTCTTCTCGTTGTACGCCGCCACACCCTCGCGTCGGTCGTCGGTCGGGGTCAATGTGTCGTAGTGCGCCAGCTCGATGCGCAGGGCCTCCCCCATCGGCTGGCCCGTCCCCTCGCGCACGGCCCGGCGGATGGCGCGGACCGACAGCGGGGCGTTGGCGGCGATGGTCGCGGCCGTGGCCAGCGCCTCGCCCGCCACATCGGCGCAGACCCGGTTGGCGACGCCCCAGGCCAGGGCCTCGTCGGCGGTGAAGGGCGCGCCCGTCATCAGCACCTCCCGCGCCCGGCGCTCCCCGGCCGCGCGGGCGAGGTTCTGGGTCCCGCCGAGCCCCGGCATGATGCCCAGCTTCACCTCCGGCAGCGCGAACCTCGCGTTCGGCGCGGCGTAGAGGAAGTCGCAGGCCAGGGCGATCTCCGTTCCGCCGCCGTAGGCCGCCCCGTTCACCGCCGCGATCACCGGGACCTCCAGCGCCGCCAGGGCGTCACGCATGGCCTCGAACAGGCGGTGCTGGGCGATCCACTGCGCGTCGGTCATGCCGTCGCGCTCCTTCAGGTCGGCCCCGGCGCAGAAGATCTTCTCCCCCGCCCCGGTCAGCACCACGCACCGCTGGGCGATAGGCGCCGACCAAAGGGCCAGCAGCTCCTGCGCCATCAGGGTCGACAGGCTGTTGCCCGCCGCCGGGCGGTTGAGGGTGACGAGCAGGACGCCGTCGCGGTCCTCGGCGAGCAGGGTCTCCATCGTCAGAAGCTCTTGGGCATCCCCAGCACGTGGGTTCCCACGTGGCTGAGGATCAGGTTCGTGGAGATGGGGGCGACCTGATAGAGCCGCGTCTCGCGGAACTTGCGCTCGATGTCGTACTCCTCGGCGAAACCGAAGCCGCCGTGGGTCTGGACGCACATGTCGGCGGCGGCCCAACTGGCCTCGGACGCCAGCATCTTGGCCATGTTGGCCTCCGTGCCGCAGGGCTGGCCCGAGTCGAACATCTGGGCCGCCCGCTCGACCATCAGGGCGGCGGCGGAAAGCTGGACATAGGCCCTGGCGATGGGGAACTGGACGCCCTGGTTCTCGCCGATGGCGCGGCCGAAGACGTTGCGGTCCTTGGCGTAGGCGCTGGCGCGGTCGATGAAGAAGCGGCCGTCGCCGATGCACTCCGACGCGATCAGGATGCGTTCGGCGTTCATGCCGTCGAGGATGTAGCGGAAGCCCTTGCCCTCCTCGCCGACCAGGTTCCCGGCCGGGACCTCCAGGTTGTCGAAGAACAGCTCCGTCGTGGCGTGGTTCAGCATGGTGCGGATCGGGCGGATGGTCAGGCCGTTCCCCACCGCCGCGCGCATGTCGACCAGCAGCACGCTCATCCCGTCGGCCGGGCGGGCGGCCTCGTCGCGCGGCGTGGTGCGGCAGAGCAGGACCATCAGGTCGGAGTGCTCGGCCCGGCTGATCCATATCTTCTGGCCGTTGACGACGTACTTGTCCCCCTCGCGCCGGGCGAAGGTGGAGATGCGGGTGGTGTCGGTGCCCGCCGTCGGCTCCGTCACCCCGAACGCCTGGAGCCGCAGTTCGCCGGACGCGATCTTGGGCAGGTAGCGCTGCTTCTGGTCGTCGCTGCCGTGCTTGAGGATGGTGCCCATGGTGTACATCTGGGCGTGGCAGGCGCCGCCGTTGCAGCCCGAGCGATGGATTTCCTCCAGCACCGCCGTCGCCGCGCCCAGGCCCAGGCCTGAGCCGCCGTACTCCTCCGGGATCAGCACGGAGAGGAAGCCCGCCTCCGTCAGCGTGCGGACGAACTCGGTGGGATAGGTGCGCTCGCGGTCCAGCGCGCGCCAGTACTCGCCTGGAAAGCCCTCGCACAGCTTGCGGACGGCCTCGCGGATTTCAGGATGGGTCGTGTTGGGCATGGCCGCCTTGGTAGCGGCGCTTTCCGTTAAGGGAAAGCCGCTTTAGGCGCCCGAGGTCGGCCGGGTGAGGACGAAGACCGCGCAGCCGACCATGACGGCGGCGACCGGCAACCCCAGCGCCCAGCCCGGCCGCACCGTGAACCAGAAGACGCCCAGCCCCGCCGCGATGCCCATGGCGGCGGCGGTCTTGCCCTTGCGGGATATGGCGCCGTTCTCGCGCCAGGCGCGCAAGGGAGGGCCGAACTGCCTGTGGTTCATCAGCCACGCCTCCAGCCGGGGCGAGGAGCGGGCGAAGCACCCGGCCGCCAGGATCAGGAAGATGGTGGTCGGCAGCAGCGGCAGGAAGGCGCCGACAAGCCCCAGTCCCAGGAACAGGAAGCCGAGCAGCAGCCAGCCGAGACGCTTGGGATCGGAGGGAAGAGACGCCATCGCCGCCACCTTAGGGGATTCTGGGCGCGGGCATAGCACAGGCGGAGGGCGGAAAGCAGGCGGCGGATCGCTCCGCCGCCTGCTGGAAGTTGGCCGGGGGTCGGCCGTCAGAAGCCCTTGGTGACGCTGAAGCCGATCAGCCGGGGGTCCAGGGTGAAGACGTTCGTCGTCATCCCGGTCGAGTCCGAGTTCAGGAAGGCGTCGGTGATAGGCGTCTCGTCGAAGATGTTCTTCGCATAGAGTTCGAAGGCCAGGGCGTCATCCGGCCGTTCGACGCGCAGCGTCAGGTTGGCGTTGTCCCAGCCGCGCAGTTTGTCGTTCAGACGGTTGTAGACCCGAGCGAAGCTCTGGCCCTGGCGGTAGTAGTCGCCGCGGACAGTAGCCTCCCAGCCCTCCGCGAACTGCATGGTGTACTGAGCCCCGATGTTGAACGTCCAGTGCGGCGCGTTCGGCAGCTCGTTGCCGGACAGCTCGTCGTAGAAGCCCGCCCCGTTGTTGATCTCCGGGTAGTCCGCCGGGTCGAAGTCGCCGAAGCTGGTGAACGGCGGCGTCCCATAGCCGGTGCACGCCATGATGAAGGGGTTGAAGTGCTCTCCTCCGGGATTGACGGGATATAGAGCCAGCTCGGCCATCACCTCAATGGGAACAATGCAGTTCGACGTCTGCTGGAGCCATGGCGTAACCACGATCCAGCCTTCCCGGCCCTGTGTCCGGTCAAAGATATCGATGGAGCGCTCGCCCTTGCCGATCTTAGTATCCAGCAGGCCAAGGGTGGCGTTGACGCGCAACTCCCGCGTGGGTCGCCAGACGCCTTCCAGTTCCAGGCCCCAGATCTTGGCGTCGAAGTTCTCGTTGACCACGGTGCGGTCCACCACCTTCGACACCTGGTAGTCCTTGTAGTCGTAGAAGAAGGCCGAGCCATTCAGGACCAGTGCCCCGCCAAGTAGCGTATTCTTCGTACCGAATTCGAGCGCGTCCACATACTCCGGTCGGAACGTCTGGTGATGCGGCGCCTGCGAGAAGGGTATCCCGAACAGGCTCAAGGGCGCGGAGGGAGGCGGGTTCGCACCGCCGCCCTTGTAGCCGCGCGAGTAGAACGCATAGACCAGCGTTTCTTCAGTGAGGGCGAGTTCCGGCTTCCAGTCGATGCCCAGGCGGCCAGTCACCGCCGTCCACCGCTGGTTTATCGGATTAGCCGGCCCATAGTCATCGCCCGCCACCATAAGCTGGCTGCGCCAGGGAGTGAAGGACTTGCGGTCATCGGTGAACCGCAGCCCGGCCGTAACCTTCAGCACGTCGCTCGCCTGCCAGTAGGTCTCACCGAAGATGGCCTTGGATTCGAGCTTGTAGGGATTGCGGTTGCGGAAATAGTTATGGCCGTCGCCCGCGAGGTTGTTCAGAGGCGTTGGATCGATATGGACGCAGAACGTCCCATTGTTGCAGCTCACAAGATCAGCCGACCTGTTGTATTGAATCTGAGCAATAGCGGTGACGACGTTGTAGAACAGGAAGTAATCGTTCAGCCCCTTGAAGCGGGTGTAGTTGGCGCCTACGGCGAAATTAAACGCTCCGTCGAAATCCGACTGCAGCCGGAACTCTTGCGCGAACTGGCTGCTGTCGCTGGACGAAATCTCCATCCCCGCCAACCTGTTGGAGGGACCGATCTGCGGGTCGGTGAAGACGCCGTTGGGAACCACGTCCGCATAGGGGTTGGGACCGACCCATGGCGGATTCGGCGTATGGATGCCCATCGAGTCGTTGAAGGTCGCCAGCGTTGCGAAGCGGTGATAGTCTTGGAAGGAGTAGACGTAGTCTTCATTATAGAGCGTCTGCGACACCAGGCTGAGCGTGCCGGTCACGTCCCACCCCACCGTCAGCGAAAAGATATCGGCCTTGGCCCTGTATTCGGGATCGAATATCGACGCCATGGCGCGAAGGTCGCGGGACTGCGGCACGTCGAACGGATCGACGCCGCGCTGGAGAAGCGGGACATATTCTCCATCGATAGGGGAGGTGCCCAGGTTTGTCGCATACTGTGCGGCCACAATGAACGGGATGCTCAACCCGTTCGGCCCTTCGAAGGCGGCGTCATCGTAAAGGGAGCCAATCTTGCAGCCCTGGCTGAGACGGCCGACAAATAGCGGCGTCAGGGCCGGCATGCCCGGCAAGTCGCCCGGCCCTGGATCGCGGTGGCATAGCTGCTTGCCGGTGCGCAGACGGTCGTCGTCCTCCTCAAACCGCTCCCAGACGAGGTCGGCGCGCAGGCTGTCGATCGGCTCGAAGGCCAGGGAGACCCGGCCCGACCACAGGTCACGGCCATCGACGCTGTTGCCCGTTTCAAGATTGGTGCTGTAGCCGTCGCGCTCGGTCAAGGCGCCGGCCACGCGGACGCCCAGCACATCCTCCACGAGCGGCAAGTTGACGAAGGCCGAAAGGCGGCGGGCCTCGTAACTGCCAACCTCACCCTTGATCCGGCCTTCGAAAGCACTGAGGTCGGGCTTGGCGGTGACGACGTTGATGACGCCCGAGGTGGCGTTGCGGCCGTACAGCGTGCCTTGCGGCCCCCGCAGCACCTCGACCCGCTCGATATCGAGATACTCCTGTTCGAAGAGGCGGTTTCGGATCAGCGAGACATTGTTGAAGCTGACGGCGACGCCCGGGTCGGAAGTCGCCGAGACGGCCTTCGTCCCCACGCCTCGAATAGAGAAGTTGTAACCCGAGTAGTTCGACTTGGAGAAGGTGACGTTCGGGATCGCCTTCAGCAGGTCATAACCGCCTTCCAGCTTTTGTTCATCCAGCGCCTTGGCGCTGAACGCACTGATCGCGATGGGAACGTCCTGGATGTTTTCCTCGCGCTTCTGCGCCGTGACGATGAGAGCCTCAACGTCCGCCCCGGCGCTTTCGCCCTGGGGGCCGGAACCCCCTCCGGCCTGTACGATGCGCACGGCGTCCGGCCCGACGAACTGGGCCTCCAGGCCGGTGCCCGCCAGCAGGCGGTTCAGCGCCTCGGAGGTGGCGTATTCGCCCTGCAGCGGGGGGCCGTTCTTGCCCGCGACCAGTTCTCGCGGGGCGGCGACGGAGATGCGGGCCTGGCGGCCGAACTCGAGCAGGCCCTGGGCCAGCGGCTGCTCGGGCAGGCTGAATTGCGTCGTCGCCTGCTGGGCGTAGGCGGCCGGCGATACCGCCAGCGCGGCCAGGACCGCTGCGGCGCCGGCGCCGCCCAGGGCGCGAGATTTGCGATGCGAGATCATGAACGTCCCCCCGTTCGAGTTTTGCTTTCGAACTTCACGACGACCGGCGGGGCGAACACCCTCCCTCGGGTTTGAAAAAAAATCAGGCGCGGGGGATCAGGAGGTCGGCGGCGCCCCGGGCGCGCAGATCGGCGCCCAGCATCTCGCCGAGGTTGCGCAAGGTCCGCTCGCGGTCCTCGATCTGAAGGCGCAGGGTCACGCGCCGCCCGGCCAGCGCCGCGTCGTCCACCTGCACCGGCCGCTCGAAGAAGCGGTTGAGGTCGGCGACCACCGCCGCCACGGAAGCGTCCTCGTAGTCGATCACCCGCACCCGCCACTGGGCCACGCTCTCGACCGCGACCGGCGCGGGAGCGGGGGCGCCGTCTCCCAGCCTGAGCTGCTGTCCGGCGGGCAGGCGGGCGATCTCGCGGCCCGCGTCGGGGCCGCTAAACGCCCGCACCGCGACCACGCCTTCGGACACGGCGACGGACACCACGCCGTCGCGGTGGCGCACGTTGAAGGCGGTGCCGACGGCGCGGATCTCATAGCCGCCCGCCGTCACCAGGAACGGCCGCGCAGGGTCCTTGCGCACGAAGAACGCCGCCTCGCCTTCCGGCAGGGCCACGGCCCGCACATCGGGCTCCATCTCGTACTTGATCCGGGTGACGACGTTCAGCGCCACGACGCTGCCGTCCTCCAGGGTCGCGGTGCGCTGTTCGCCGACGCCGGTGCGGACCTGGTCCGGGCGGCCCAGCCACCAGGCCGACCCCACGCCGACCGCTGCCGCCAGCAGCAGCGCCGAGACCGGGACCGCGATGCGGGCCGCGCGGCTTTTCGGCGGCGGGGCGGTGACGCCCAGTTCCTTGATCGCCGACACCTCGCCCCACAGCTCATGCATGTGGTTCAGCGCCGCCTGGTTGGTCGGATCGGCCCGCCAGGCGTCGAACGCCTCGCGCTCCTCCAGCGACATCAGCCCGCGCCGCAGGGCAGAAAACCACGCCGCCGCCTCGCCCCGGGTCCTGTCGTCGAGCCGGGCGGCGCTCACGGGTTCATCTCCTTCGAGAGGAACGCCATGGCGGCGGCCATCTGCTTTTCCACCGTCTTGACGCCGACGCCGGTGCGCCGGGCGATCTGGGCGTAGCTCAGCCCTTCCAGCCGGTGGAGCAGGAAGATGGTACGCCGCTTGTGGGTCATCCGCCCGATCACGGCGAGGGCATAGCGCAGGCGCTCCGACGCGATCAGCGCCCGCTCGGGGTCGGGCGTCTCGTCGCGGAATTCGACCGAGTCGGCCACCGCCTCGAACAGCGCCGCCCCGCGCGACTTCGATCGCAGCCGGTCGACGACGAGGTTCTGCACCACGCGGAACAGCATGTGGACGGGGGAACGGACCTCGCGGGCCTCGCTCGCCTCGATCACCCGCAGGAAGGCTTCCTGTATGAGGTCCGGCCCCTCGCCCGCCCCGGCCCGCGCGGCGATGGCGTTCAGCTCCGCCCGGCGCGTGCGGTAGGCATGCGCCAGGTCGTCCACCACCGACCGGTTGGGCGTCTCCCCGCTCATGGCCCCCTCGTACGTACGTATACGCGCAAGCGTCGGACCGGGCCGCCGGGCCTGTCAAGCGGACGAAAAGAGGCGGCGGGTCGGGGCCGCCGCCTCTGGTCGTTCTGACACTGCTGGAGCGTCAGAAGCCCTTGGTGATCGAGAAACCGATCAGCCGGGGATCGAGAACGAAGACGTTGGTGGTCAACGCCGCGTCGTCGGAGTTCAGGAAGGCGTCGGTGATCGGCGTCTTGTCGAGCAGGTTCTTGGCGTAGAGTTCCAGCTTCAGGTCCCGCTCGCGGTTCTCGATCCAGACCGAGAGGTTGAAGTTGTACCAGCCATGCAGCTTGTCATAGGGGTCCAGGTTGTAGACCCGGTGCCACGACTGCGACTGCCAGTAGCCGTCGCCACGGACGGTGGCTTCCCACTGTTCCCCGAACCTCCAGGTGTGCTGGCCGCCCAGGGAAACGGTCCAGTGCGGCGCGTTGGGGAGTTCGTGCCCGTCCAGTTGCGTGAACAGCCCGGCCCCGCCGTTCGGCCCGCCCAGCGGATTGACCGGCTGGAAGAGGCCGCCGCACACGGTGTTCAGGGCGTAGTGGTTGGTGGTCGGCCCCACCCTGGACTGCAGCGCACTGACCGGAACCACGCAGTTCGACGAGAACAGGACGTAAGGCTTGACGAGCACGTAGTTCGGATCGCCCAGCGTGCGGTTCATCAGGTCGATCGACTCTTGACCCTTGCCGATCTTGGTGTCCTGGTAGCCCAGCGCGAAGTTGAAGCGCAGGTCCCGGGTCGGCGTGAACAGGCCCTCAAGCTCCAGGCCCCATACGGTGGCGTCGAAGTTCTCGTTGACGGCCGTCCGCTCCTTGATCTGGGAAACCTGGTAGTCCTTGTAGTCGTAGTAGAAGGCCCCGAGGTTCAGGGTCATGGCGCCCTGGAGCAGCGTGTTCTTCGCGCCGACTTCGATGGCGTCGATGTATTCCGGCTCAAAGGTGTCGGGGTAGGGCAGGGTCTGGAAAAGCACGTTGCCCGTGTAGGAGACTTCCTTGGTGAACCCGATGCCCGGCGGATTGGCGCCGCCGCCCTTATAGCCGTGCGAAAAGAAGGCGTAGAGCATGGTCTGGTCGGTGAACGACAGCTCCGGCTTCCAGTCGACGCCGATCCGGCCCGTGACCTCGCCCCAGTTCTGCTTGATGTCAGGCAGGGCCGGATAGCCGCGGTCCACGGTGCCGGCGAGGAACGTGGCCGACGACAGCAGGGTCTGGGTCGGGTGAGGCGTGACAGTCTTTCTGTCGTCCGTGTACCGGAGACCGGCCGTCAGCTTGAGAGCATCGGTGAGTTCATAATAGACCTCGCCGAACACTGACTTGGATTCCAGCCGATAGGGGTTCTTGGAGCGGTAGTAGTTGTGCCCTTCCCCGTCGATGCTGTCGATGGGATTGGGATCGATGTAGATGCAACCCTCCGCCGCGGCCAGCGGAATCCGGGGGTTGGCCGGGCCGGTGAAGCCCGTGATATTGCCCGTGCTGTCCCGCAGGGTCTTCTGGGTGCAGGTCGTATAATCGTCACTGCCGTTGAACAGCGTATTCGTACCGCCCGACATCGCGACAAGCGTGATCAGGTTATAGAAAATATAGTAATCCTCGACAGTTTTGTACTTGGTGTAGTTGGCGCCGAGGCTGAAATTGAACGGGCCGTCGAAGCTCGACGCGAGGCGGAGCTCCTGGTTGAACTGCGTGCTCTTGGCCTGGGAGATATCGAAGCCGGCGAGCGACTTTGAGCAGCCGATCTGCGGATCGCAGAATTCGCCGCCCGGCGTCAGGTTGGCGTAGATGGGCTGCCCGGTTCCGCTCGTCGGCCGGGGAACGCTCAGGGAGTCGGCGAAGATGGGAACGGTGTTGAAGCGGTTGAAATCCTGGAACGAGTAGATGCTGTCTTCGACATAGGCGGTCTGAGAGGTGACCGTCAGCGTGGGAGAAATTTCCACGTCCACGTTCAGGTTGTAGACGTCGGTCTTGGCGCGATAAACTGGATCGAGGATCGAGTTGATCACGCGCAGGTCGCGCGACTGCATCATCTTTCCGTAGGGATCGACGCCCGTGAGGATCGGCGTAACCGGCGTGCCGCTCGCGGTCCGGCCAAGCGAGATGTAGGTCGGGTCCGTCGCCACCTGGATAAAGGGAATGCTGAGGCCGTTGGGCGTGCCGAACGCCGCATCGTCATAGAGGTTGCCGGGCTTGCAGCCCTGGCTCAGGTGCCCCTGGACGACGTGGTTGTAGCCAGTGGACGTACCCACGCTCGACCGGCCCGGATCGTAGTGGCAAAGCTGCTTGCCGGTGCGCGAGCGGTTGTCGTCTTCCTCGAACCGCTCCCAGATCAGGTCGGCGCGGATATTCTCCGTCGGGGCGTAGCCGACCGTCAGGCGCGTCGTCCACAGGTCGCGGCCGTTCACGGAATTTCCGGTCGTGGCGTTGAAATCGTAGCCTTCGCGATCGGTCATCGCGCCGGCCAGGCGAACGGCCAGCACGTCCTCGATGATCGGGACATTGATCATCGCCGACAGGCGCTTGGTTTCGTAGTTGCCGACCTCGGCCTTGACGCGGCCGTCGAAGTCATTGAGGTCCGGCTTGGCCGAAATCACGTTGATGACGCCGGCAGTGGCGTTGCGGCCGTACAGCGTGCCCTGCGGCCCGCGCAGAACCTCGACCCGCTCGATATCCAGGTATTCCTGTTCGAACAGACGGTTGCGGATCAGCGCGGTCGAGTTGAAGGCCACGGCCACGCCGGGATCGGTGGAGATCGAGATCGCCTTGGTGCCGATGCCCCGGATCGAGAAGTTGTAGCTGGAGAAGTTGTTTTTCGAGAAGGTGACGTTCGGGATCGCCTTCAGCAGGTCGAAGCCGCCCTCGATCTTCTGCTCCTGAAGGGTCTTTGCCGAAAAGGCGCTGATGGCGATCGGCACATCCTGGATCGCCTGTTCCCGCTTCTGCGCCGTGACGATGAGAGCATCAACGTCGCCGGCGCTTGCGCCCTGGGGGCTCGATCCGCCCTCCCCCGCCTGCACGATCAGATAGGTGTCGCCCGTCTTGCGGAAGCTCAGGCCCGTGCCGTGCAGAAGCTGGGTCAGGGCGGTGGCCTTGTCGGAGGTGTTGGTGACGGCGCCGGACACCTTCGCGTCGGCCAGGTCCGGCTTGAACAGCACCTGATGGCCGCTCTGCTCGCCGAACTGATAGAGGGCCGAAACCAGCGGTTGCGACGCTATACTGAAATCCTGCGCATCCTGCGCCTGGGCGGCGCCCGCCCATACTGTCACGGCCGCCATGGCCGCGCCGCATAGAAGATGACCGTATCGCCCTGACTTGCCGCGTTCCATTTTCAACTCCCCCTTGTTCTTTATCTTCGGGACGATGCGCCCCTCATGACCAGGGAGATATCGATGCGGCGGCGCCCCACCTTGGTTTCCTCATTTTTTTAGTATGGCGACAATTCGACGGTGTGCTGGGTCACGCGGCCGCCTCGCGCCATCTGGTATTCCTCCATCGCCGCCACGAAGCTGGAGACGTCGCCGGGCTTGAAGGTGCCGCTGATCGGCGCCTCCGCCAGGCGCGCGTCGGTCAGCACGATCTTGCGCTCCGAATAACGGTTCAGCTCCGTCACCACGTCCCTCAGGCTGTCGCGGTTGAAGATCAGCCGCCCCTTGGTCCAGCTCGTCTCGGCGTCGACGTCGCTGTGGGTGATGCGCCAGTCCTCGTTCTGCGGCGCGATGAGCTGGGACCCGGCGACCAGTTCGGTGGCCTGGACGGCGGGCGCCCCGCTCGAAGCCTCCGAGCCGGTGCGCCTGGCCGGCATCGGGGATTCGACCCGGACCTTGCCCTCAACCAGCGTGACCTTGAACTCGCCGTCGTCGATCCGCACGTCGAAGGCCGTGCCCAGCGCCGTGACCGTGCGCCCGGCGGCGGTGACGATGAAGGGCCGGTCCGGCTGCTTGGCGACCTTGAAATAGGCCTGGCCCTCCTCGAGGAAGATCAGCCGCCGGCCGTCGCTCTTCTGGGTCCGCAGCACGGTGCGGGTGTTGAGGGTGACGACCGACCCGTCCGGCAATTCCACCGTCCGCCGCTCGCCCACCGCCGTGCGATAGACCTGGTCGGCCAGCGGCTGGGGACCGGACCAGTACCGCCATCCCGTGATCGACACGGCGACCAGCAGCACCGCGACGAGGCAGGCGGCCAGCGCCCGCACGGGAATCCACAGCGCCGGTTCGGCGTCCAGCGACTTCCAGTGCTCGCGCATGGCCAGCACGCGCGGGTCGGAGCGGACCGAGCCCGAACCGCCCCACGCCCGGCGGACCTGGGCATAGGCCAGGGTGTTGGCCGGGTCCGCCTCCAGCCACAGGCGCAGCTCCACCCGCGCCTCGTCGGTCATCTCGCCGGACCGCTGGCGGGCGAACCACTGCGCGGCGACGGCCTGGGGATCGCCCACAGGGTCGACCGGGTCCGATTGGCGCCGCCCGGTCATTCGGCCCCCAGGGTGTTCGACAGCCGCTTGAGGGCGCGATGGATCAGGCGCTCGACCGAACTGTTGGTGATCCGCATGCGCGCGGCGATGGCGGTATAGGTCATCTCCTCGAAGCGATGGAGGAAGAAGGCCTGGGCGCACCGCGGCGGCAGGTCGCCCAGCGCCACGACGATCTTCTCCACCGCCTCCTTGCCCAGCAGCACGCGCTCGGGCGAGACGTCGTCGGCCATGCCGTCGAGGTCGTCGAGGATCAGCCCGCCGGCCCAGTCCCAGGACCGCTGCTGCTTGTGGCGGATGACCGTGTTGGCCGCCATGCGGAACAGGTAGCCCTCCAGGTTGTCGATGGAATCCTCGGCGCCGCGCACCTGCAGGCTGAGGAACACCTCCTGCACCAGGTCCTCGGCGTCGGCCGCGCCGACCTTCTTCTGGAAATAGCGGCGCAGCGCCGGGCCGTAGCGCGTGGCGAGCGCGCCGAGCGTCCTGGTGCGGGCGGCGGTCATCTCTACCGGCGGCTTGCGTGGCGGCGCCATGGGCATCCTCTGTGGGCGCGGCTCGTGCCAAGCCACTACCCCATAGAGGAAGAGGTATCACAAGGCGGGCGCCCCACCCTCGCGGGATGAAATTTTTCGACAGAAGGCGCGGCGCGATGATTTCGATGACGCTCGCAATCCTCCGCCATCCCGCAGAAGATGGCGCGGGGCAGGCCTTGGAGGGCAGAGCGGATGAACTCACCGTCGCGGCCGGAGCCCTCTCATCCGATCAAGGCGAATATCGTCCTCTACGGCGCCCTCGTCGCCAACCTGGGCATAGCGGCCGCCAAGTTCGTCGCGTCCGGGATCAGCGGCTCCTCTTCCATGCTTACGGAGGGAATCCACTCGCTGGTCGACAGCGGCAACCAGGTGCTCCTGTTGTACGGGCAAGGCAGGGCCAGGCGGCCGCCCGACGCCCTGCACCCCTTCGGATACGGCCGCGAGCTCTATTTCTGGGCCTTCGTGGTGGCGATCCTGATCTTCGCGGTCGGGGCCGGGGTGTCGATCTACGAGGGATGGTCTCACATCCGCGAACCGGAGCCGCTGCGCGATCCCCTGATCAACTACATCGTGCTGGGGGTGGCCGCGGCGCTGGAAGGCGGGTCCTGGGCGATCGCGGTCCGGGAATTCAACGCCAAGCGGCATGGCGCCGGCTGGTGGCGGGCCGTCCGCCGGTCCAAGGACCCCGCGACCTTCATCGTCCTCTTCGAGGACAGCGCCGCGTTGGTGGGGCTGCTCATCGCCGCGCTCGGCATATGGGCCAGCCACGCCTATGGCGACCCCCGGATCGACGGCGTCGCCTCCATCGCCATCGGCCTGGTCCTGGCCCTGGTGGCGGCGCTGCTGGCGCGGGAGGCGAAGGGCCTGCTGATCGGCGAGGCGGCGGACCCCGAACTCGTCGCCGGGGTCTGGGACGCCATCGAGCGGGCGGAGGGCGTCGTGGCGATCAACCACGTGCGCACCGTCCACACGGCGCCGGACGCCGTCTTCGTGGCCGTCAGCGCCGACTTCGAGGACGGCCTGCCGGTCGGCGAGGCCGAGAGCCTGATCGAGCGACTGGAGGAAGAGCTGAAGCGGCGCTATCCGCAGCTCAGCTCGATCTACATCCGCCCTGAGAAGGCCGAACTGGCCGTGCGGGCCAAGCGGCCTGACTAGGTTCCGCGCGGCCGTCCGTGCCGTCGAGGTGACGGGAGATCGGAATATCGGGGGAATGGCAGGCCCCTACCCCAGGCCGGCGCGGTGGAAGTGCTCGGTTTCGCGCTCTTCGTGTGCGCGGCGTCTGCGATCGTCCTGACAACGCAGACCCAGTTTCAGCGCGCATTGCGTCGAACGCTTCGATGAACGTCCAGCCGGACGGGCGGAGGTCATGCCGCGCCTTGAGGCTCGCGCAAGGCAGTTCTAATATATGAGATTCCCGCCATGCCACGGGTGAACCCAGAGATCTTGCTGTGGCCCCGGGAGACTGCTGCTCTCTCGCCGGAGGAGGCTGCCCAGAAGCTTGATATCAATGAGGCTCGTGGCCTGAGCGCCACGGAACGCCAGGGTCAGTTCGAGCGGGGGAGAGCGTGAGCTGTCGCGGCCGCACCGCCGCCACACGGTCTTGAAGACGAGTTCCGACACGCGCGAGTCGTCCTGCCCCCAAGGAAAGCGGGCGGCGAGCCCCAGGCATCGCCGCCCCAGTTTATCCGGTTTCAGAGGGGACCGAAGCCGGAAGGGTATGAGGTGTGTGGGCGGGCCGTCATCTTGCCGCCCACGCGGGCCTGGGTGTGGGGGGATCGCACCCGGACCGTTCTCGACGCACCTACCAGGCGACCCGCACGCCGACGGAACCGGTCTTGGCCTCGTAGTCGTCGCCGAACCGGCCGCCCAGGTTGACGAAGCCACTGACGGCGCCGCCCGCGCTGTAGACGCTGACGCCCAGGGCGACCTCGCTGGTGATGCCGGAGAAGTCGTCGGTCACGCGGATGTCCGGGTCGGTCGGGAAGGCGAGGTTGTGGATGACGGCCGTGTTCTGACCCTCCAGGTCGTTCCACACCCGCCCCAGCAGGCTGAACTGGCTGCGCACCACGCCGAAGTCGCGGTCGAGCCCCACCCGCCCGCCGACGCCGGCGCGCAGGCTGCTCGGGTCCTCGAACGAGACCGCCAGGCCCGGACGGCTGAAATCGTCCGGCTTGATGTCCAGGTCCTCCATGGTGCTGCGCACGTAGGAGACGCTGGCCAGCGGTTCGGCGAAGAAGCCGCCGTCGAACAGCATCCGCCAGCCGGCCTCCACCTGCCCGCCCAGGGAGATCATCCGCGATGAATAGATGGTCCCTTCCGGTAGCAGGCCGAAGCCCGGAGCATCGGTGTCGATGATGACGTTGTTGGCGTTGACCACCGCGTCGACGAAGAGTTGCCCGACCACCAGGCCGCCGTAGATACCGCCAGTCCAAGCGTCCATGGCCTGAGTGTTGCCGGAGGTGTCGTACTTCACGTCGGTGTGGGCGTAGCCGGCGGTCACGCCGACCACATAGCCGATGTTTCCGTCGCTGCCGGAGAAGATGTCCAGCCCGCCGTTGACGGCGTAGGTGTCAGCGCGGTGCGTGCTGTCGACCGAGAACGGCAGGCCGCCCAGCGTGGAGGCATTGCTGATCGTCCGGTCGGTCTGCTCGCCCGAGGCCCGCAGCCAGATGCCGCCACCGACCGCTTCCGGCATGCTGCCGCGAAGGTCGGCCTGGCGGTTCAGCCAGCTTCCGGTCGAGACGCGCCACAGGTTGTGGGCGGCGGTGGCGGCCATCGGCAGCTCGTAGGCCGCGCCGCTTAGGGTCGGGAACAGCTTGAACTGGCTGGCGCCTTCGTCGAACAGCAGCGCGTACTGGAACAGGCCCTTGTCCAGTGTAGCGGTAGCTGGATTGTAGCCGTCCAGCGTGGAATCCAACGCGAAGTTCTCGGCCGTGACGGTGGAACCGGGCGTCTCGATGAGGACGATGCCCTCGTCCATCATCTGCTGGGTCAGGCGGCCGCGGTCGCCGCCCAGGATCTGGTTGACGTAGATGTAGGTGACGCCCTCGATCGTGGAGTCGACGATCCGCAGGCAGTCGGCGGCGCCGAAATCGTAGGTGACCGGGTCGCGCGTGCAGTTCGTCTGGGTGCGGTTGAGGTCGGCGTCGAACATGACCCGCCCGCCCTCGCCGATCCAGGTCCCGTCCTGGAAGGTTAGCATATCGTCGTACCAGCGGTCGGTGAGCCCGGCGCTAGCGCCCTGGATTGTCACCAGTCCCGGCAAGGCCTGCCTGGGGTATCCAAGGCCGCCGAGCTGGATGGTTCCGGAATTGCGGAATTCACTGAGTCCGACGATCCGCAGCTCCGCTTCGAGCAGGGCCGGGTCCCAATTCGTGGACGTCGAGTCAGGTCCGACGATAATGAAGCCCCTGTTGTCGATCGAGAACGCCGGATCGGCGAAGGTGAGCACCGTGGTGGGCTCTAGGGTGGTGTTGGCGGCGCCGCCCGAGCCCACCTGCGCGCCCGCAATCAGCGCCCCGCCGGCCTCGATCACGAGCGAAAAGTTGCCGGTCGGGACAACAGTGGATGCGTTGGCTGTCGGCCGCCAGGCCCCGCCGCCGACCACCTTCACCTCGACCGGCGCCGCCATTCCGGTGAAGTCGAAGTTCATCGCCGCTTGTGCGCCGGTGATGTTGACCAGCACCTCGCCGGCGCCGGCGGCTCGCACCGCCGCCACCGTCCCTGTCGTCCCAACCGTACCCGTCAGGTTAAGGGTCGCCGTGCGGCCCGCCGCGACGTTGAGGATGTCGATCCCGTAGTTCCCCGAACCGGAGCCGGTGAAGTCGATGTCGCCCCCCGTGTCGATGAGCACGCCGGTTCCGACACCGCCCACGCCGCGGCCATTGATGGTCACCGTGCCCGTTCCGGTCCTTGCGTAGATTCCCGCGCCACCCGTGAGAGACGACGTGGCCGTTACGGGCGTGTTGTTGTTCGGCCGAAGTACGGTGATGTCGATGTCGCCCGCGCCGCTGGTCTGGGCATAGACGCCATAGAGCCGTCCGGTGATATTGTTCGCGCCCGTCACCGTGTGGTTGACGGTGACGTCGCCGCCGCCGCTCAGGGCCTCGATGCCGATGGTGTTCCCGGCGGCCGCGTTGGTCGCGGAGATGGCGCCCGTGGTGTTGACGGTGACCGTTCCGGCGCCCGTGGCTTCGGCCCGGATGGCGCGGGTGTTGGTGGCGGCCGTGGCTGAAACCCCGGCCGCGTTGATGGTGATGGCTCCGGTCTGCGACTGCGCCCCGATCAGCGGCCCGTCGACGAAGGCGCCGCCGGTCACGGTTCCGGCGGTGGAGGTCCAGTTGATGGCGCTGGAGCCCGTGGCGGTCAGGTCGATCCCGCCGCCCGGCGCGGCGGAACTGACCGTGGCCGACCCCGCCAGGGTGACGGCGGCCGCGGTCCCCGTGTAGCTGCAGACGATGCCGGGATTGTTGGTCCCGCTGGCTATGGTGACGGTGTTCGTGCCGTCGCCGGTCACCGCCGTGCCGGACGTGCAGGTCGCCTGGGCGCTTGCGGCGGTGGGCGTGAGCGCCAAGCCGAGAGATGCGGCCGAGACGATGGCCGCAAGGCCGAGCGAAGAAGTCGAGAGCAGCGCGACCCGGCGCGCGGTGGTGGGCATGGACATATGGTTTCCCCCGGAATTTTTATTGCTGGCGCTGTCGGCGACTTGCGTCCTTCGACACGCGGCCTGCGACCGCTGCTCAGGATGACGGGCGTTTTGGGCTCTGCTGAATCCGTCATCCTGGGCAGGCCGCGTCTCCTGAGCCCTCGTCGAAGGGGGCCGTGTCGAAGGACGCATCGAGCTGGTGCTTGCGCTTCTCATCACCACCTCCTCAGAACTGCTTGCGCACGGAGACGCCGACGACGCGCGGATCGAGCGTGAAGACGTTGGTGGTCAGGCCGCTGTCGTCGCTGTTGAGGAAGGCGTCGGTGATCGGCGTCTCGTCGAAGGCGTTCTTGACGTAGACTTCGGCCGTGACACCCCAGTCGGGATTTTCCACCCAGAGGCTGATGTTGGTGTTCGTCCAGGCCCGCAGCTTGTCGTACTGCGTGTTGTAGACCCGGGCGAACGACTGGCTCTGCCAGTAGAAGTCCCCGCGCAGGGTCGCGTCCCAACCGCCCGGCAGGGCCATCCGGTATTGCGCGCCCAACGAAGCGGTCCAGTGCGGGGCGTTCGGCAACTCGTTGCCGCCCACGTCCGCGAAGAAGCCCGCGCCGCCATTTGGGGAATCCAGGCTCGATAGGAATTGTCGCCCGTCGAGGAGCGTGTATGTCGTACCCCGTCCTGGGCAAAGCCCGTCATAGAGCTTTCCGACCGAAGTGCCATCGCCCCGAAGCAGCGCGTCCTCGGCCACATCGACCGGAATGACGCAGTTGGACGAATAGGCGACGTAGGGTTTCAGCGTCATCCACTGGTCGAAGGCCAGCGGATGCTCCACGCCCTCGGCGTCGAAATAGCTGCTGTGGGATCCGCCCTGGGTGCGGTCCATCAGGTCGATCGAACGCTGGTTCTCCCCGAGTTCCGTCCGCAAGGCGCCGAAGGCGCCATTGAAGCGCAGGTTTCGCATTGGCGAGTAGATCCACTCCAGCTCAGCGCCCCAGATCCTGGCGTCGAAGTTCTCGTTGGAAGCGGAGCGGTCGACGATCTTGGAGACCTGGTAGCCCTCATAGTCGTAGAAGAAGGCCGAGCCGTTGAGGATGAGCGAGCCCCCCAGCAGGGTGTTCTTGGTTCCGACCTCGAAGGCGTTGACGAACTCCGGCGCGAAGGTCGGAGGCGACACCACGCCCGAGTTGCGCTGGTTGAAGCGTCCCGCCGGGTAGGAGATGTTGGGCGGATTGGCCCCGCCGCCCTTGTAGCCGTGGGATATCGAGCCGTAGACCATCGTCTCGTCGGTGAAATCGAGGTCAGGCTTCCAGTCGACGATGATGCGGCCGGTCGGCTCGCGCCATTCCTGAACGATGTCCGGCTCCGGGACGGAGCCCTTGCCATAGAGGCCGGTGCCGGAAATCGTGCAGGTGTCCTGGGCGGTGAGGCATCTGTCGGGCCCCTCACCCGGCTGCACATGCGCGCGATAGTCGTGGAGCAGCAGTTGGCTGGGAACCGGCGTGAACACCTTACGGTCCCAGGTCATCCGCGCGCCGAGCGTGACCTTCACGGTGTCGGTCGCCTGCCAGTAGAGCTCGCCGAACATGGCCGAGGACGTCAGCTCGTACGGATTGGCGCTGCGGAAATAGTTATGGCCGTCACCGTCAATTGAAGCCAACGGGTTTCGATCAATGTAGATACAACGAGTGTCAACATTTTCAATGGGACCGGTATAGTCGCAATTTATGTCCGGCGTCACGAATGGAAACACCTGGGATATAAGGCTGAGCGCATTGATGAAGACGAAGTAATCATTGTAGGTCTCGAACCGGGTGAAGTTGGCGCCCATGCTGAAGTTGAACGGTGCGTCGAAGTTCGAGACGAGCCTGAATTCCTGATTGAACTGGTCGCTTTCGACTTCGGAAAGGTCCTGCGCCAGCAGGGAACTGGAAGGGCCAAGCTGCGGGTCGGTGAAGACGCCGCCGGGTGTGAGGTTCCAGAGACCGCCGAAGAAGGTGCCGCGGGCCGCCTCGCTGCAATCGGGGGAAAGGAATCCGGGAAACAGCTCGACCGCGCCGCAGGCCCGGCTTGAATCGTTGAAGATCGGCACGCTCGTGAAGCGATTGTAATCCTGCGATGCGTAGTATTTATCCGTCGTGTACAGTGTCTGTGACGTAAAGGTCAGGTTATCCGTCAGATCGACATCGATACTGAGCTCGAAGATGTCGGACTTGGCCCGGTAGGTGGGCTCGATGGTCGAATAGATCGCGCGCAGGTTTCGGGACTGCGTCAGGCCGCCGTACGGGTCGGGCTGGCAGGCATTGATGAAGACGAACGTGTACCAACCCGCCGCGTCCGCGCAGGGCGCGGGATCGGACGAGTTGCCCGGATACCAGGGGTTGTAGCCGGGGATCGAGGTCGGCTTGCGGCCGATACCTCCGAGCGTCGACACCCAGTTGATCGCGTTGACGTACGGCAGCGATGCGCCGTTGGGCGTGCCGAACGCTCCCTCGTCGTAGAGCGAGCCGGGCAGGCACCCCTGGGAGGTGACCGACCTCAGTTGCAGCCTCTCGCCTTCCGTCCATTCGAAGCTCCCCAGGTTCGCGGGGCCCGGGTCGTAGTGGCAGAGCTGCTTGGAGGTGCGGACGCGGTTGTCGTCTTCCTCGAACCGCTCCCACATGGCGTTGACGCGGATCTGCTCGATGGGCTCCCAGCCCACCGTCACGCGCGCCGACCACAGGTCGCGGCCGTCCACGTCTTCGCGGAGCTCGGGGTTGAGCACGGTCGGGTCGCTGGCGGCCAGGTTCGTACCGAAGCCGTCGCGCTTGGTCAGCGCCCCGGCCGCACGGATGGCCAGGGTGTCCCCGATAGGGATGTTGACCATGCCCCGTGCGCGTTGGGCATTGTAGTTGCCAAGCTCAACCTTCAGGTCACCTGCAAACTCGCCCAGTCGAGGACGGGCCGACAGCACATTGATGACGCCCGAGGTTGCGTTGCGGCCGTATAGGGTGCCTTGCGGGCCGCGCAACACTTCAACCCGCTCGACGTCGAAGTATTCCTGCTCGAACAGGCGGTTCACGATAAGCGTGGTGTTGTTATAGGCGACCGCGACGCCCGGATCGGTCGATGCCGAAACCGCCTTGGTCCCCACACCCCGGATCGAGAAGTTGTAGCCGCTGAAGTTCGACTTCGAGAACGTGACGTTGGGGATCGCCTTGAGCAGGTCGAACCCGCCCTCGATCTTCTGTGCGTCGAGCGATTTCTGCGTGAAGGCCGAAATCGCGATCGGCACGTCCTGGATCGCCTCTTCCTTCTTCTGCGCCGTGACGATCAGCGCATCAACGTCGCCGGCGCTTGCGTCCTGGGGGCTGGTCCCGCCCTCCTGCTGAACGATGACGAAGGCGCTTCCTTCGCGCCGGTATGAGAGTTCGGTGCCCGCGAGCATCGTCTGCAACGCGGCCTCGGGTTCGGCCGTGCCGACGAGTCCCTGAGTAACCTTCGCTTTGGCGACATCGGCGCGGAAGAGGACCGCGGTCTGGCTTTGGACGCCGAATTCGTTGAGCGCGGATGTCAGCGTCTGCGGCTTGATGTCGAACTTGATCGCTTCCTCGGCGCTCGCAGCGCTCGCGAAGCCCAGACCGATGAAGGCCGCGCCGCAAAGCAGGCGCGCATAGAGACTCCCCCGGCGATGATGCATGTTTCGCTCCCCGTGTTGTGGGGGGGCGCGTCTCGCCCCCACACCCCTACAGTCACGAAATCGAAAAATCCCCACGTGGCCGGGGAACTTTTTTCAACGGGAGGGAGAGGTCAGGGTGATCGCGGTCGCGGACCTCGAAGAAACCCGCGCGAGATCGGCCATTTGCACGGTGCGCACGAAACCGTCGATGTCGCCGGCTTCGAACGTGCCGCTGACGGATTCGCGGGCGATAGCGGGATCATCGATGATGATCTTGCGCAGCGAGTAGCGGCCGAGTTCCTCGGCGACCTCACCGAGCGGGCGGTTGTCGAACTTCAATCGCCCGGTGACCCAGCTCGTGGCCATCACGACGTTCGTTTCGGCGACGGACCAGCTGCGCGGATCGACGGCGACGAGTTCGGAGCCCGCCACCATCTCGGTCACCTGCTCCGATGGAAGATCTGCGCGCCTCGGGGTCAGACCCCGCTCCGCGGGCGACGGCGCCGGGGCGGCCACGCGCACCTTGCCCTCGACCAGCACGACCTTGAACTCACCCTTGTCGACCCGGACATCGAAAGCCGTGCCGACCGCTGTCACCGTCCTCCCGGCCGCGTGCACCACGAAGGGGCGCGCCGGGTCCTTGGCGACACGGAAGAAGGCCTGGCCCTTGTCCAGATAGAGAACCCGCCTGCCATCGCCGGCTTCGGTCCGAAGCACAGTGTCGGTGTTCAACGTCACCACCGAGCCGTCCGGCAAGGTGACGTTGGTCCGTTCACCCACGGCAGTGACGTAAGCATGGTCGTTGAACGTCCGGCTTCCGAAGCCGGGACCGAGCGTCTGCCAGGCGACGCCCCCGCCCAGGATCGCGACCGCGAGGCTGGCGGCCAGGGCCCGGCGGATAGGGCGGCGCGGAGTGCGGTAGCGGGTGCGGACCCGTTCGCGGCGCGCCAGAAGCTCCGGCGAGGCGCGGAACCGCTCCATAGCCAGGAAGGTGCGCTGCATCCCGTCATAGACGAGGCGATGCTCGACGTCGGCCGCCAGCCAGGCGCCAAGGTCGCGACGCTCGACGGCCGTCATCTCGCCGGACCGTTCGCGCGCGAACCAGTCGGCGGCAACGTCCTCGACGGTGCGCTCGACCTGTTCGTCCTGGTTCACGCGGCGGTTCATTGATAATCTTCCAAAGCCTGCCAGAGCCGTTTCATGGCCCTGGCGACGAATGCCTCAACCGATCTGGGCGAGATGTCCATCCTGCGGCCGATCTCCCGATACCCCATCTCTTCAAACCGATGCAGGATGAACGCCTCCGTCATTCGCGGCGGCAGTTCGTCCAGCACCCGCATCACCCGCGCCAATCGCTCCTTGTCGATCAGCATCCGCTCGGGGGAGAGCGGATCGGTAACCGCGACGTCCTCGTCGAGCGGATCGTGCAGGCCGGTGAGCGCCCGGTTGCGATGGCGTCTGGCCAGCACGTTCGCCGCGACGCGGAACAGGTAACGCTCTGCCTTGCTGGGATCGTCCAGTTCCCCGTGAACCTGCATCGCCACGAACACGTCCTGGACCAGATCCTCGGCGTCCGGGCCCGGCGCGCGCTTCGCAAAGTAGCGTCGCAAGGCCGGTCCGTAGTCGGCGATCCAGGCGCGCAGCACCTCGTCGCGAGCCCGCCTGCGGGCTTCGTCGCTCTGGTGCGGCGGCTGCGCCATGGGTCAGCCTCTTCGGACAGGTCCGAGCGCTCCGAGTGGATCGCCTCTACCCTAACAGTCATTTTTTTCGGAAATCCCCTCGTGCCTGCGCGAAATTTTTTTCGAACGCCGTTCCGCGGGACGCATGGAGGACGTGCGGCGCCCTGCCTTTGCGGAGTGGAGACCACGCCCTATGTATCACGGATGTCGATACAGAAGGCGCGTTCATGCGCATCCAGGTAAGGAAGTGGGGCGGGACCCGACGCCCCGCCGCCTTGAGTGATCCGGTTCAATAGGGACCCGGATTAGAAGCCCTTCTTGATCGACAGGCCGATGAGGCGCGGGTCGAGGACGAAGACGTTGGTGGTCAGCGCCGTGTCGTCGGAGTTCAGGAAGGCGTCCGTGATGGGCGTCTTGTCGAGCAGATTCTTGGCGTAGAGCTCGATCCTGAGGTTGTCCTCGGGACGCTCGATCCACACCGACAGGTTCATATTGTACCAGCCGTGAAGCTTGTCGTTCACTGCATTGTACACGCGGGCCCATGACTGGGACTGCCAGTAGGCGTCGCCCCGCAAAGTTATCCGCCAGGTGTTGTCCAGAACGTCCATGCCGTACTGGACGCCGAGGTTCGCCGTCCAGTGCGGGGAGTTGGGCAGCTTGTTGCCGCCGAGCTGGGCCCGGATGCCGGCGCCTCCGTTGATCTCCGGATAGTCATCGTAGTCGAAGAGCGTATCGACAGCGCCTGCGAGGCCGCCGCAAAGGTCGGCATAGCTGTTGCCGGCGCCGATCGGATTGGCTTCAGCAACCGACAAGGGCACGACGCAGTTCGACGGCAGCTGGAGCCAGGGCTTGACTACGACGAAGTCGGGATTGCCCTGTGTGCGGTTCATGATGTCGATGGATGTCTCGCCATCGGCGATCCTGGTGTCGAGATAGCCAAGGTTGCCGATGATCTGAAGGTCGCGCATGGGTGAAAATACCGCCTCGAACTCCAGGCCCCAGATGGTGGCGTCGAAGTTTTCGTTGACGGCGGTGCGATCCTTGATCTGGGACACCTGGTAATCTTTGTAATCGTAATAGAAGGCGCCGGTGTTCAGCTGTAGCGCCCCGCTCAAGAGCGTGTTCTTTGAACCGATTTCGAACGCGTTGACGAATTCCGGTTCGAACGTCGGGCCATAGTCCACCGCCGTAAGCTGCAGGTAGGGGATTATGTTGATCGCCGTGTAGAGCTCGGCTTCCTCTGGGGTGATTATGCCGTAGTTCAAAAGATCGGCCGTGGTCGCAAAGCCCGGCTGCGGAGGGTTCGCGCCGCCGCCCTTGTAGCCTCGCGAATAGAAGGCGTAGACCATCGTGGAGTCGGTGAAGGAAAGCTCCGGCTTCCAGTCGACGCCGATGCGGCCCGTCCATTCACCCCAATGCTGTTCGATGGCGGGCAGGCCGGGATAGCCGCGGCTGACATACCCGCCCTGCAGGACACCGGGGGCCATCAGGACCTGGCTGGGAACAGGTATGAAGATCTTGCGGTCGTCGGTGTATCGCAGGCCGGCGGTGAATTTCAGGCTTTCGCTCGCCTGCCAGTAGAGTTCGCCGAAATATCCCGAGGAGCTAAGCTTATATGGATTCTTGCTTCGGAAATAGTTGTGCCCCTCTCCGTTGATCGATTCGACGGGGTTCGGATCGATGTAGGGGCAGTTCGCGTACGACGCCCCTGCCTCGACCTCGGGACCCACCCCAAGGAAGCCTGAAGTCGGGCAGGTGGTGATATCCAGGCCGCCCGTAACAAGGGCGTCATAGAAGGGCCGCATCAGGGCGTACGCCGTGATGAGATTATACATCACGTAATAATCGACCGTTGCCTTGAAATGCGTGTAGTTGGCCCCCACGGCGAAGTTGACCGGCCCGTCGAAATCCGACTGAAGGCGGAACTCCTGGCTGAACTGCGTCGATTTCGCCTGACTGATATCGAAACCTGCCAGTGTGTTGGAGCAACCCAGCTGCGGATCGCAGAAGACGCCGCCGGGCGCGAGGCCACGCCACGGGCTTGGCGGTGGATTGGGGTCGCCAACCGCCGCCGCAAGAGGATCGAGGTATGTGCTGGTGTCATTGAAGATCGGCTCGGTGTTGAACCGGTTGTAGTCCTGGAAGGAATAGACCCGGTCCTTGTTGTAGGCGGTCTGGGACGTGAAGGTCAGGCTGTCGGTGAGGTCAAAATCCAGGTTGAATTCGACGATATCGGCCTTGGCGCTGTACCGCGGATCCTTGAACGAGGCGATGGTCCGCAGATCACGCGACTGCATCTTGCCGCCGTAGGGGTCGCTGTCCTTGATGAGCAGCTGGTAATCCCCGTCGGCGTTGGCCCCGATTGGGTAAAGACCGCGGTTGATGGTCAGCACGCCAAATACGAAAGGCAGCGCCAGCCCGTTCGGCGTTCCGAACGCGGCGTCGTCGTATAGCGAGCCCGCCTTGCAGCCTTGCGAGT
Organism: uncultured Caulobacter sp.; assembly: GCA_964579695.1. Classification (GTDB taxonomy): domain Bacteria; phylum Pseudomonadota; class Alphaproteobacteria; order Caulobacterales; family Caulobacteraceae; genus Caulobacter. The sequence continues at coordinate 75,627 of CAZOHI010000004.1, forward strand.
AGAGGGCGCGGACCAGTCGCGGCTCGAAGGCGCCGATGAGATCGGTTCCCATGAGCGAGAGCGAGCCCAGAGCTTCCGGCCCATCGTCGCGATGGCAAACCTGCTTCCCCGTACGGGAACGATTGTCGTCTTCCTCGAACCGCTCCCAGATAAAGTTTCCGCGAAGACGTTCGGTCGGTTCGAAACCGACGGTGACACGCGCCGACCATAGGTCGCGGCCATTCACCGCGTTCTTCGTGACCGAGTTGTAGTCATAGCCCTGACGATCGGTCAGCGCGCCGGCGAAACGGATGGCGAGCTTGTCCTCGACCAGCGGGATGTTGACCATCGCCGAAACGCGCTTGGTCTGATAGTTGCCGACCTCGCCCTTCACCCAACCGTCGAATTCGCCCAGGTCCGGCTTGGCCGAGATGACGTTGATGACGCCGGCGGTGGCGTTGCGACCATAGAGGGTGCCCTGCGGACCGCGCAGCACCTCGACGCGCTCGACGTCGAAATACTCCTGCTCGAACAACCTGTTCTGCAACAACGCCGTATTGTTGAACGACACAGCCACGCCAGGGTCGGTCGTGGCGGAAACGGCCTTCGTCCCAATGCCGCGGATCGAGAAGTTGTAGCTGGTGAAGTTGTTCTTCGAGAAGGTGACGTTCGGGATCGCCTTCAGGAGGTCGAACCCGCCCTCGATCTTCTGAGTCTCCAGCGCCTGCTGGCTGAACGCGCTGATGGCGATCGGGACGTCCTGGATATTTTCTTCCCGCTTTTGCGCCGTGACGATGAGAGCCTCAACGTCCCCCCCGGCGCTTGCGGACTGGGGGCTGGAGCCGCCTTCCCCTTGCTGGGTGATGACGAAGACGCCGCCCTGCAGGCGGAAGGTCAGGCCGGTGCCCCGCAGTAGGTCGGCCAGCGCCGCTTCATCGTCCAGACCCGCCGAAACGCCCGCCGTGGTCTTTGCGGCCGTCACGCCCGGCGTGAACATCACCTCGCGTCCGGTCTGGCCGCCGAATTCATAGAGCGCCGTGGTCAGGGGCTGCGGCGCGATGTTTATCGGCGCCTTTTCCTGCGCGAAAGCCGTCCCATAACTGATAGCAAGCGCGCTAGCCGCCACGCTCAGCATCAGACGCATGCGCTTAGACTTTCCGTTGTCCCGCATAGACTCCCCCTAAATATGTTTTCCGGGGCAACCGCCCCTTGATTAGGAAGAAACGAAGGTATCCTCGCGCCCCTACCTCGCCTCGGAACTTTTTTTGTCCAGGGCGACGATCCGGACCTCGCGATCCGATTCCGAGTCCACCCGCGCCACCCCGGCGCCCCACAGCGCTTCGGAGAAGCCCTTGATGTTGCCGGGCGTGTAGATGCCGCTCAGCCGCACTTCCTCCAGGCCCGGCTCGGCGATCACGATCTTGCGCTTGGAATAGCGGTTGAGCTCGGCAACGACGTCGCCTAGCGCCACGTCGTCGAAGACGAGTTGGCCCCGGAGCCAGCTCGTCTCGCGCGCGACGTCGGTGCGGGTCAGGCGCCAGTCGGCGTCGTCCAGCGCCACCAGTTGGGAGCCGGCCGAAAGGTCCGTGGACTGGGTGACGGGCGGCGGTGCGGCGGGCTGGGCCCCTGCGACGGGCGTCGGACGCGGCGGGGCCGGCGGCGGCTCGATACCCTCCACCCGCACCTTGCCCTCGACCAGCACCACCTTCAGCGCATCGCCGTCCACGCGCAGGTCGAAGGCGGTGCCCAGCGCCGTGACCGTGCGCCCCGCCGCCGTCACCACGAACGGATGGCGCGGGTCCTTGGCCACCTTGAAGTACGCCTGCCCCTTGTCGAGATAGACGAGGCGCCGCTCGTGGTCAGCGCGGGTGCGCACGACGGTGTCGGTGTTCAAGGTGACTACCGAGCCATCCGGCAGGCTCACCGTCGCCTGCTGGCCGATCGCCGTGCGGAACGACTGTGTGGCCAGGGGCCTTGACCCCGTGTCCATGAAGAGGCCGAGCCCTCCTGCCCCCACGACGGCCACGGCGACGGCGATCACCATCGCGCGGCGCGTTCGCCTGGCGAGGTCGGCGGAGCGGATCGCCCAACGGCGCTTCTCGTCGAAGCGAGGATAGTCCTCCAGCTCGCCCGAGGCGGTCCACAGCGCCTCTACGGCGGCGTAGGCGTCGCGGTTTTCCGCTCCGGCCTCCAGCCAGACGGCGAAGGCTTCGGCGTCGGCGGGCGAAAGCGGACCGTCGCTGACGCGCAGGAACCAGTCCACTGCAGCTTCCTCGGGCGTCATGCCTCGCGGGGCGCTCGGGCGCGCGCTCATAGCCGAGACCCCACGTTCTGGACGAGCTGCAGCAGCGCCTTGCGCAAGAACTTCTCCACCGCCTTGAGCGATACGCCCATGCGCCTGGCCACGGCCTCCTGCGACAGGTTTTCGAAGCGGTACAGGATGAAGGCCTGCGCCGCGCGTGGCGGCAAGTCCTCCAGCGCCCGCATCACAAGGGCCAGGCCCTGCTTGCCGATCAGGATGCGCTCTGGCGACAGCTCGTCGGCCAGGCCCTCGACCTCGTCGATGGGCTCCTGGCGGCCCCAGGCCCAGGTGACGCGCTCCCGCCGGCGGATCAGCACGGTGGCGGCCGTGCGGAAGATGTAGCCCTCGACGTTTTCGATGGAGGTCTCGGCCCCCCGCGCTTTCAGCCGCAGGAAGACATCCTGCACCAGGTCGTCGACGTCGGCGGCGTTGGAGGCGCGGCGAAGGAAATAGCGGCGCAGGGCCGGACCGTACTGCAACATCCACGCACGCAGGTTCCGGTCGTCCAGGCGTGACTCGGACGACGCAGCGCCGCTCAGCGGAGGCTTCGGCGAGGATGCCATACTCTCCCACCCAACAGGGCGCGTCAGACGCGCCCTAATGTGGAAGAAACGCGACACCCGCCGCAACCCTACCTGTCGCGGAAGAAAAAGATGGCTGCCGCAGCCACTCATGTCGCTCGGGTGCTTTGGCGACCAGGTCAGCAGGGGAAGAAAGGGATGCGCCCAACTCGTCAGGGTGCTGCCGGCGTCGCCGACGTGGCCGCCGTGCTCGATCTGTCGCGGCCGAGCGCCGCCCAGCGGCTCGCACGCTGGGCCGAGCAAGGCCTATGACGCGACCCTCAACCCGCACAAGAACAGCAAGACCGGCTTCCAGTGCTACGGGGCCTAATGGCGTCTATGAGACGACGAAGCACCAGCCGCTGATGGGTTGGCCACAGGAGCGCCAGATCACCCCTGGCGACCGTCATCCGCGACCTGGGCCGAAGACGGGGTAACCTCGCCAGCGCGTCTGACATGCGCCCTCAGGGAAAGAACGTCCGGCTCTGGAGATCGAGGAAATTCGGGGCGGCGGATCGCTCCGCCGCCCCAGTCGATCCGGTTTCAGAGGGGACCGAAGCCGGAAACCTTTCGCGCTACCAGGCGACCCGGACGCCGACCGTCCCGGCCTTCGCCTGGTATCCGTCGCCGAACTTGCCGCCCAGGCTGACGAAGCCGCTGACCGCGCCGCCCGCGCTGTAGACGCTGGCGTTGAACCCGAGTTCTCCGAAGCTGCCGGTGAAGCCGTCCGCCACCGCCACATCGGGTTCGTTGGGGACGAACTCGTTGTGCAACAGGATCGTGTTCTCCCCTTCAAACTCGTTCCAGGCCCGGGCCGTCACGGAGTATTGAGCGCGCACGGGGCCATAATCGTGATCCACGCCGACCCGTGCGCCCAGGTTGGCCCGCAGTGACGTGGGGTCATCGAACCGGACGACGAGGCCCGGCCGCGACGGGTCGGCGGACGCCACCTCCAGGTCGTCGTTCTTGCCGACCACGTAGGAGACACCCGCCAGGGGCTCGACGAACAGTGTGTCGGACAACGGCAGCCGCCAACCCGCCTCGACCTGGGCGCCGAGCGAAAGCAGGATTGTGTCGAGGATGCTGCCCGCCGGGAGCAGGCCCAGCCCCGGCAGGTCGTTCTTCAGGATAACCCGGTTGGCGTTGAGCGCCGCGTCGACGAACAGGCCACCGGAAAGGAAGCTCGCATAGGCGCCGGCGCTGAAACCGTCGAGTTGCCCGGTGTTGGCCCATGTGTCGTACTTGATGTCGGCATAGGTGTAGCCCGCCATCACGCCGACCACCCAGGCCAGGTCGTCCGCGCTGGCGGACATCAGGTCCAGGCCGCCGGTGACCGCATAGCTCGTCTGCTCGTGGCTGTTGTCGAAAGCGAACGTGCGCCCTCCGGACTGGAAGCCCGTCTGCACGTCGCGCTCGGCGATTTCGCCGCTCGCCCGCAGCCACACGCCGCCGCCGATCCCCGCCTCGACGCCGCTGCGGACATCGGCTTGCCGGTCCAGCCAGCTTCCCGTCGAGACACGCCAGAGACTTTGCGCGGCGGTGGCGTACTGGGCGAGCTGATAGGATCCGCCCCCCACCACCCCGTAGAGGATATGCTGCCGGGCGCTGTCGTCGTAGCCGATCAGGTAGTGATAGAGCCCACGATCCTGGCTGCCGCCGAACAGGGGCGAAGCACCTGAAACCGTCGGGTCGATGGAGAAGTGTCCCTGGGCGCTGGTCCCGCCCGTCACCTCGACGAGCACGATGCCTTCCGCCGTTGGCCGGATGCGGTCGCCGGGCGCGATCTCGTTGATGGTTATATAGGTGACGCCCTCCGTCGTACCGCCGACGAGCTTCAGGCAGTCGGCGGCGGCGAGGTCGCCATTCGTCAGGTTGCGCTCACAGTTCGCCTGGCTGCGGCCGAGATCCACATCCATGACGATGCGGCCGCCTTCCCCAACCCAGTTCACACCCGGCATCGACAAGATATCGTCATGCCAGCCGTCCGTGATGTCCGTGCGCACACGACCGCCGCCCCCGCCATCGCCGAGACTGGGCTGGGTGCTCAGGTCGCGGCTCACCCCTCCCATAAGAATTATGCCCGAATGGCGGAATTGGCCGAGGCCCTCGAAGCGAACTTCTGTTTCATCATATGTAACATCAACAGTGGTGGTGCTCTTTTGCCCGATGATCAGGAAGCCTTCGTTCCTGAACACGATATCCGGGTTGGCGAATGTAACGACCACGGGAGCTTCGATGGCGGTGTTGGGCGGTACAAATCGGCCCGCCTGGAAGCCGCCGCCCTGAGCGACGACGATGTCGTAGTTCTGACCCGAAACCGTGGAAGCGCCATCCGGGGCCCTCCATAGCGCCCCCTCCGCGACAGTGACATTCACGCGCTCCGCCATGCCTGAGAAGTCGAACCGCATCGCAGGCGCCTGGTGGGCGCCTATCATGTTGACGACGATATCCCCCGCGCCGCTCGCCCGGACCGCCGCCAGGCCCCCGCCCAGTTGTGTCAAGTTCAGGGTAGTAGTGGTCCCCGCCGCCACGTCCACGATATCCATGCCGTAGTCGTTGCCGCTGACCCCGCCCGTGAAGTCGATATCGCCATTGGTGTCTATGTGGACGCCGGTGCGACCGCCAAAGGCCGTGCTGCCGCCGACGACTGTCACCAGCCCCGTGTCGGCGACCACGCGCAGGCCGACGGAACCCACGCCTGACGAAGTGGCCGAGCCCGTGATCGAAACCGCGCCGTCGCCATCGGCCTGCGCCATGATGCCGTACAGACGCCCCGCCGCCACGCCCAGGCCAAGGTCCACCGTCACGTCGCCGCCGCCCACGCTCCTGGCTTCGATCCCCACGGCGTCGATGTGCGTGGTCGATTCGATCCGGCCGTTCCGCAGGCCCGCGGTTCCCGTTCCCAGGCTGCGGACTGTGACATCGCCTCCGGCGTTCGAGACCGCGCGAACGGCGCGTGTCGTGACGGCGTTGTTGGCCGAGACCGTCGGCGCATTGTTGCTGTTGGTGCGGTTGACCTGGACCTCGACCAGCACGTCGCCCGCCTGGCTTTCGGCGTTCATAAGCGCGGGAAACGCCGTGCTGAAGGCGTGTGCGGTCACCGTTCCGCTGCCTGTGAGACGCAGGGTGAGGTTGTCCGTGTCGGCGGATGACGCCCCGGCGGCAGCGGCCACGCCGCCCGTGCCGAAGTTGGAGCCCGTCAGGACGGTGACGTCCAGATCGCCGACGGCGGTGTACTGGATGCCCGACGCATAGGTTCCGGCGGTGCAGGTCACGATATCGGCGGCGGCGTCGTTCACGTCCGCCTGGCTTTGGCTGCAAACCTGCGCCAGCGCGGCGCCCGGCGCCGACATGGCGCCCAGCGAAGCGGCGGCGGCGATGCCTGCGGCGACAAGCGAGGTGCTGGAGAACAGCGACAGGCGGTGGGTGGCGCTCTTGGTCAGAGACATGTGGTTTCCCCCGGAATTTTCATTGTTCCGCTCACCCCGGCGAAAGCCGGGGCCCATACGGAGGTTCGGCCTGGGTTCCGGCTCTCGCCGGAAGCGGAGATTTACGACAAAGCATTAGAAACAAACGACATTTTCTGCTAAAGTGCCCGCACACAAGTTCTGCACGACCACGGCAAATCAATGACTTAGCTGCCGCGATCTTCACAGAACCTGCACAGGGAGTAGGATTATGGCGTTTGTCACCGACAAGGAAGAGGTCCGGCCCGGCGTCATCATTTTCCGCCGAAGCGACGTGCAGCACCGCGACTGGTACTGCCGCGTGAAACTGCCGAACGTGGATCGGTACAAGACCGTCTCCTTGAAGACCCCCGACATCAGCGTGGCCCGCCATCTCGCCTACGAGCGGGAGATCACAATCCGAGCCTACATCGAGGCTGGCCACCCCGTCTTCAACAAGCCCTTCCGCGACGTGGCGAAGGAGTACCTCGCCATCCAGCAGGCGCGCGCCGAACGCCATGAGATTGGCGCCATGCGCATCGACAAGCTGAAGGCCGTAACCGAAGGTCCGCTGGACGATTACTGCGGTTCCACCCAGGTCCACCGGATCGGCCAGGAGAGCTGGGACGGCTATCCCAACTGGCGCCGCGAGACCGGCGAGGGCCGCAACCTACGCAATGGCGCTCGGGAGGTCTCGGTGGACCTCGCACGCACGCTGGCCGAGAAGCGGACCCAGGCGCAGGCCAAGTCGCGCGCGTCGCGCGGTCTTGGACCCCAGCGGCGCAAGCCTCCCACGGCCCCGCCCGAGGGCAGCGAGCCGATCCTCGTGCCGTTCGTCAGCGACAGCACCATCAGCTTCGAGATGTCGATCTTCGGGGCGGTGATGAACTACGCCATCAAGAAGAAGTACGCCCCGGCCTCGCAGCGCTTCGACGAACGGCCCAAGCTCAAGGTGATGCGGCGCGACGAGTTCACGCTGGAGGAATACCGCCGCCTGCATAAGTTCGCCCGCGACAAGTGGATGAAGGAGACCAAGACCGCAGGCGGGCGCTTCTACCGCGAGATGGCCTACAATTTCGTGCTGATCATGTGCAACACGGGCATGCGGCCGTCGGAGGCCAAGAACCTACGCTGGCGCGACATCACCCCGGCCAAGGACCGGGACGGCCGCGACATCGTGGTGCTGGACGTGCGGGGCAAGGGCAAGTCGCGCAGGCTCGTCGCCCCCGCCGTCGGCGAGCACAACGTCGCCGTATATCTGGACCGCATCCGCAAAATCCACCGCCGGCATGGGCCGCCCGATGAAGAGGGCAAGACGCTGATCTTGGGAGACCCGCGCCCCACCGATCCGGTGTTCTCGACCGTCGATGGCAAGCCGGCCAAGTCGCTCTACCAGGCGCTGATCGAGGACTTGCTGACGCAGGCCAAGCTGCGGGACGGCCCCAGCGGACTGCCGCGCTCGACCTATTGCTTCCGGCATACCTACGCCACCTTCCGCCTCAGCGAAGGGGTGGACGTCTACTTCCTGGCCGAGCAGATGGGCACGTCGGTCAAGATGATCGAGGACCACTACGGCCATGTGAACACCGTCAAGCACGCCGACCGGGTGTTGCAGGGCATGGGCGGCTGGGACCTGACCGAAGCCTCCGACGGCGGCGCAGAGGAACAACGCAAGCGCGACGCCAAGGCCGCCAAGGCTGCCGCCGCGAAGCAGAACGCCAAGCCCAGGCGCCGCCGCGCCACCTCGTAGGAAGCCAGTGCGTTCCCACGGCGGACCCTGAGCATCGAGCCTCGATGCGCCGCCTTGCGGATGAGCTGGCCTTCCGGCCGGATCGTCGATGCGCCGAGGCGCTCTGAATCGACGAAACGGCCCAGCAGGCTGGTGGAGAAAGGCGCTTCGGGCTCCGATGCGACCCGCCTGCCTGCGCCCTTCCGCGCTTGGCCCCATCCCGCCGCTGGCGATCTTGCGATGGGTCCAAGCAAGGGCTCTGGCTACCGTTGCCGCTCGCGGCTCCGATCCGCTTCTATGGACCCCCTGCGCTCTGGGGCATGCGACGGCTCGAAACGCGCGCCCCGCTCCAGCCAGTCGGCGATGCGGGTGCGCGCCGCCGCCATGATCCGCTCGGCGGCGGCCGGCTCGACGCGGCTGCGCACGACTGACTCGACGATGGCCATCTGCCCTTGCGCGCCCCGCAGCTCGGGGTCGCGCGCCGCCTGCTCTGGCGTGGCCTCGCGGAACTGGTCGGCCACGATCTCCCATTGGTTGCGGGGCACGGCCTTGCGTTCAAAGCGAACCTCGCCTGTGGCCTCATCGGTTCTTTCAAACGTCTTGGTCACCCGCTCGACGCCGGTGCGCCTCACGGTGACGGTGTCGCCGACCTGGGCGCCGGACTCCTTGAGGGCGGCGGGAAGACCGCTAGGCGATCGTCGGCGAGGTTGCGCCAGGCGCCATTCAGCTTGCTGTGCAGGTCGTTCAGGTCGCGGACGTCGGCGGTCTCGAAGCTCGCCCCGTCAAGCTGGAACGACAGCATCAGCGCCTGGGTGTCCAGCGCGAGCATGTGGTCCGTGACGTGGCGGGCGTAGGGCAGCGCGGCGCGCACATCGAGATCGCGCGCCAGGCTTGCCGCCGCCGGCCGTGGCTGGAGGGCGAGGCTAACCACGCAGCGCCTCCTGAAGGGTGTAGCGCCGCCGGAGCGGCAGAGGCGTCGCGGAGCTGCCGCCCCAGGCCGCGCCGTTACGCGAGCGGCCCTTGGTCTCGACGAACATCCACAAGACCCGGAAGGCGTTGTGGTCGTGCTTGCAGATTGCTCGGAAGACGACGTGAAGAACAAGCGCGATCAGCAGCCAAACGGGGGAGTTGGCGGCCAAGAACACGGTGGCCGAGACGATGAGGTTGAGGCCCACCGCCTCCATCGGCACGCCTCCGACCATCGCCGGCCGCGTGCAGGCCAGGAACAGCACGTCTTCCGCCAGACGCTCCTCAGGATCGGCGGGCATGGCGTCAGCCTCCGCCTCCGCCGGTGATCAGGTCGACGATCGCGCTGGCCGAGAAGATGACGATGATGCCGACGATGACCGTGCCCGCCCGGCGCATATCCAGGTGGCCGAACATCCAGGCGATGCCGGTGAGGATGATGGCGATGATCGCCAGCCCCCGGATGACGTTGCTGTTGAGCACGTCGATGATGTTTTGAATAAAGCCGCCGATGTCGCCGCCAACGCTCTGCGCGTGGGCAGGACCGGCGGCGAGCGTGACGATGCCGGCCAAGGCCAGGAGGATGGTCGGGCGCACTCTCATTGCGAGGCTCCCGGTGCGGACACCCGCATGACGAAGCCTGCTGGCGTCGTCCGAGCGAACACGTCCCAAGATGGGGGCGGTTCTGGCTCGGGCGCAGGGGGCTCGGCCTGGATCGCCGGGACCATCTGCGCTGCGGCCTTCTCGACCTTGGCGACGTAGCCGTTGGCGAAGCCTCGGCGAGCATTGCCGGTGTTGTAGAAGGACAGGGCCGTGCGAAGGGCGGGCTGTTCGCCGACCGCCTCGGCCCCGCTACGGCCGTAGCCGTCTTGAAGCACCCGCGCGGCGGCGGCGAGGTTGCGGCAGGGATCGAAGGCGGCCTCGACCGTCAGGCCCAGCCAGCCGAGGTTGCGGCCGTTGATCTGGGCAAGGCCCAGGTCAACGCTGCGGCCGGCGGCAATCAGTGCGGAAGCCTGCCTAGCCGCCTCCGCCGCTGACTTGGCGCGGACGGTGATGCGAGGGGCGCCGTTGACGCCGATGGCCAGCGGGTTGAACCCGCTTTCCACCTTGGCGACGGAGATAAGGGTCTCGGCCGCCACCGTGGGCGCGCAGGTCGCCGCCAGGGCGTGCATGTCGGTTAGGGACAGGATCATGGGCCTTTCCGTCAGGGCTCGGAACGCTTTGCGTTCCGCACCTGAAGTCTGGCCCAGCGCCGCGCTTTGCGACGACGCGTAAGTCTACGCAAATCAGCGCGTAAGCTTACGGTCTGGGTGTTTCAAAACAAGCCCAGCTCCCTGGCTTTGAGGACGGCCTGGATGCGTGTCCGCACGCCGAGAATCCTGCAAGCCTTCGCCAGGTGGCCTTCCACCGTTCGGGGCGAGATGCCCAGGATCAGGCCGATGTCGCCGGCGCTCTTACCCTGCTGCGTCCAATAGAGGCATTCGAGCTGACGCTCTGTCAGCCTAAGCGCTCGGAGGATGTGGAGGCGGCGGCGATCGGGAAGGGAGGTGGCTTGAATCGGGGTGGCGATTTGCAAGATCATACTGGGTGCTCACCAATACTTAAGAGCCCCGACGCCCCTCGGAACGACTTACGAAATCGGCAAAATGCCCGATACACGCAGAGGGAGATTCGGGCGCCGCGTTCGCTTCACCTACCCCCGTAGATCAGGGGGTTGACGGTGAAAGCAGGCCCAAGCGCAGCGCCTCCGCGACGGCCTGGGTGCGGGTGCGCACTCCCAGCCGCCGGCAAGCGGCGGCGATGTGTTCATCCACGGTGTGACGCGAGATGCCGAGGATCGCGGCGATGTCCGTGGAACTCTTGCCGGCCATCACCCAATACAGACATTCGAGTTGTCTTGCCGTCAGCATGGTTCGTGGCATGAAAAAAGGGCGGCGGTGCTCGACGCTCCGCCGCCCTAGTTGATCCGGTTCAGAGGGGACCGAAGCCGGAGTGGTTTAGCCGCCGAAGCCGAGGGAGAGTTTCAGATAGGGGCCGTGGATCGTGCGGTCGTGGCTCTCGGCCTCGTCGTAACCGCCGTCGATGGCGTCAAAGAACCGGTCGTAGCTGTAGCCGGTGGACACCTTCACGCGGTCGATGGAGTAGGACAGGCCGAGGCTCAGCGACAGGTTCGGCACGGTGGCGTCATCGCTGCGTTGGCGAGAGACAGCCTCGTCGAACAGTTGAGTCTCAGCCCCGCCTTCTAGGGCGCCGCCTCCAATGACATCGCGCCCCCACAGGACTTCTTCGCTGTCCAGCGTGTTCTCGCCAAACAGGGCGGCGCCCCCCACGCTCCAGTCGAGATCAGCGTGGCCCTTGTTCTCAGCGCCCCACAGCCGCAGCGAGGCGTCCCAGGTTACCGATGGCCCAACTCCCTCGAAGCTGCGTTCGCTCTCCAGGGTGCTGAAATATAGTTCCCGACTCCGCAACGGCGGGGATGAGAATAAACCTGTCAGTGGCGGGATGATCTGGACAGGCACGCCGTCCATGCTCACCTTCGACCATGAGTCCAGTTTCGCATGACGAACACCCGCGCTCAGCCGAGACAAGGAGAGCTGGCCCAGAAGGCCAAAACCTACGTCTCTGCCCACTTCGAGGTCGATGAGCTCGAACTCCTCGCTGTCACGGGCGGCGGCGCGGAGGTCGTTGTCCTGCGGTGCGGGGGTATATGCGGTAAAGGCACAGCCGCAACCGAAGAAGTCGAACCCCTGCGTCAGACCGCCGTCGACATGCTGATAGGCCGCGTCCCTGGCATAGCCCTTGGTCTTGCCGAAGCGGTAGGCAGCGGAGACTCGCCAAGCCGCCGACGGCGCATAGGCGACCTCGATGCTGCGGGTGTCGCCCCAATCGAGATCCTCGTCTTGGAAAGCTTGCGATAGAGGGAACTCGTCGTCGTACCGATCCAGCCAGTCCGGCGTGTAGTCCGTCGTCCCGGCGCCGTAACGGCCCACCCCGCCGCCCAGCTCCACGGTGACCGGACAGACACTGTTGCAACGGCCGATCTCGCCCAGCCAGCCACCGCCGGTGAAGTCCTTGGTGACGCGCATGCCATAAAGGCGCGGTTCGGTCAGGAAGACGTTGGTGGTCAGGCCGGTGTCGTCGCTGTTGAGGAAGGCGCCGGTGATCGCGGTATTGTCGGTGATGTTCTTGACATAGGCCATGACCTTCCAGCCCGCGTCTTCATTGGTGAAGATCGCCGCCAGGTTGGCGGTGTAGAAGGCGTCGAGCCGGTTGTAGTCGTGATCGTCGAACACCCGCCACCAGCTCTCCGACTGCCAGTGCAGGTCGGCGTGCAGGTTGACCAGCCATTCGCCGGCGAGCGGCACGGTATAATCCGCTGTGATGGTCGCCGTATATTTAGGGGCGTTTGGCAGTTCGTTGCCGCCAAGGTCTTTCAAGAAACCCCGGCCACCGTTGAGCTCCGGATCGAGGGGGTTGAAGCCATGATAGTTGGCGTAGGCGGGGCCAAGCACCGGGCTCGGGTTAGAGGGATTCGCGTGCGGCGCGTTGGCATAGTTCGTTATCGCCGGATTGTAGGGCAATCGGGTGACCGGATCGAGGCCAAGAACGTAGGCCTCCGTGCAAGCGGCTTGCTCGGTGCCAGCGCTGCCCGCGTCGATGATTCCGCCGGCGGTGAGCACGTCAATCGGGATGATGCAGTTGGACGGGACGGTCGGGAACGGCCGGATGACCATCCAGCCCTCCCGTCCAGCGGTACGGTCCATCAGGTCGATGGCGGTTTCCCCATCGGCGATGCGAGTGCCGTTGTAGCCGCCTATGAAGCCCAGCTTCAGGGCCTCGGTCGCGCGCCAGTCGGCCTCGATCTCCAGGCCCCAGACTTCGGCGTCGTAGTTGGAGTTGACCGCCGAGCGGTTGCGGATCTCGGAAACCTGGTAGGCTTTGTAGTCGTAGTAGAAGCCGGTCAGGTTCAGCGTCAGCGCGCCGTCCAGCAGGGTATTCTTGGTCCCGATCTCGAACGCGTCCACGAACTCCGGCTCGAACGTATCGGGAAGAACCTCCTGTATGTCGTCCGCGCCCGAACCGGGGTCGTTATAGAACACCAGGACGGGCGGCGGTGGGTTGGCACCCCCCGCCTTGTAGCCATGCGCATATGAGGCATAGACAAGGGTTTCATCGGTGAAGCCAAGATCGGGCTTCCAGTCCAGGGCCAGCCGCCCGGTCGGCTCCCGCCACTCCTGGAAGATGGTCTTGGCGACCGGATATTCCCCCCCGATCCGCTGAGCCAGGAGCCAGCTCTGGATCTGAGGCGCGGTCTTGCGGTCCACCGTGAAGCGCAGACCCGCCGTCAGCTTCAGGTTCGGGGTGATCTCATAGTAGGCCTCGCCGAAGGCCGCGTAGGAGATGAGCTTGTACGGGTTCCGGCTGAGAAAGTAATTCCGTCCTTGATCGTTCAGGCTGCCGATCGGATTGGGGTCGAGGTATATGCAGTTACCGAGCGACAGCTGGTAGGCCCTGGTTGGATCGGTATAGGGCGCTGTATCGCCCACGACACCAGGACTCCACAACCTGAAGGGGGGCGTGCCCTTGAACGAATCCACGAGACAATGGGAATTGTCTTGGCCGGGAAAGTACGGCGTTCCTCCGGCAGTATTCCCCGCGAGCATAGAAAGGCTGTTGATAAACACATAGTATTTGGCTTCGGCGTCATGCCGTAGGTAGTTGGCGCCCAGGCTGAAGTTGAAGGGCCCGTCAAAATCCGAGCCGATGCGGAGTTCCTGGCTGAACTGCGTTGACGTCTCTGTCGAGAGATCAACGAGCAGCAGGCGGTCGGAACAGCCGAGCTGAGGATCGCAGAACACCCCGTTCTCGTCGAGAAGGCCGGGCGCCGCACCCCCGTTCGGCCGAAACGCGCCCGGCGTCGTGGTGAAGCGGTTGTAGTCCTGGAGCGACCACAAAAGGTCGGCCCCATAGGCGGTTTCGGACGTCAGGGTCAGGGTGTCGGTCAGGTCGACGGAGACCTGCAGTTCGGCGATGTCCGCCTTCGCCCGGTAGTCCGGCTCGACGGACGATTCGATCACCCTCAGGTCGCGCGACTGCGTGGAGTTGAGATAAGGGTCGATGTCGTCCCGAACCGGATTGCCGATATTGGCCGTCGGCCCGAAGAACGGCAGCGTAAAGCCGTTGGGCGTCTGGAAGGCCTCCGGCGAATACAGCGAAACGCGCTGGCAGCCCTGGCCGAGATAGGTCCCCTGGGAGAAGATACCGCCGCCAGTATTTACAGGGATGCCGTTCAGAGTCGCCGGTGTCGGGTCCTTTTTGCACAATTGCTTGCCTGAGCGCAGGCGGTCGTCGCTCTCCTCGAAATGCTCATAGATCAGGTTGGCGCTGATCCAGTCTGTCGGCTCGAACCGCAGCGTGGCGCGCCCTGACCACAGGTCGCGGCCATCGATCGGCCGGCCCGTCATTTCGTTGAAAGCGTAGCCGTCGCGCTTGGTCCAGGCGCCGGCCAGGCGCAGGGCGACCGTGTCCTCGACCAGCGGGATGTTGATCATCCCCTCCAGCCGCGTGGTGTTGTAGTTGCTCACATCGCCGGAGAGCTTGGCCTCGTAGGTGAACTTCGGCTTGGCCGAGATGATGTTGACCACACCGGCGGTCGCGTTGCGGCCGTAGAGCGTGCCCTGCGGCCCGCGCAGCACTTCCAACCGCTCCAGGTCGTAGAATTCCTGCTCGAAGAAGCGGTTGCGGATGAAGGGCGTGTTGTTGAACGCAACCGCCACCGCCGGGTCGGTCGTCGCTGAAATCGCTTGAGTGCCGATGCCGCGAATCTGGATCGAATAGGATGAGAAATTCGTCTTGGTGAAGCTCATGTTCGGAATCTGAGTGATCAGGTCCGGGCCGCCGGCGATCTGGCTGCGTTCCAAATCCTCCTGGCTGAACGCCGAAATCGCAATCGGCACGTCCTGGATGTCCTCCTCACGCTTCTGAGCCGTAACAATCAGCGCCTCGACTTCAGCGCCGCCCCCCGCGGCGCTCCCCCCCTGGGGGTCGGCGGCCCTCGCGACTTGCAGGACGCCCTCGGCGGTGCGCTGGACGGTCAGATCACTGCCTGCGAGCATGATCTGCAGGGCCTCTTCGGCGGAGTATCTCCCGCTCACGGGCGCCGACTTTCGACCAAGGACATCACGGCCCGCGAATATCACTTGCTGCTCTGCAGTCCGAGCATAGGTGCGCAGCGCGACATCGAGCGGCTGGGCGGGAAGATCGAAGCTGTATTCCCGCTGTTGAGCCGCTGCCGATCCAGTCGACAGCGCGAGCGCGCCAGCCAATGCAGTCGCTCCAAGCAGCAGACTGCGCGCGGTCCTTTGATGACGTGCCATTCGCCCCCTCCCCGTGGGTTTATTGTCCCGTCGCCCTGCCGGTTCGCAGGGCGTGGAGAGATGAACGCAACGCTTTTGGAAAACCTCAGAAGGTTCCGAAGTTTTTTTCTCAGGCGTCGGGCGCCGTCGATTGCAGGACCACGCCGTCAGGCCCCCACACGGCGCGGACGGGCAGGAAGCCGTTGACGGCGCCGACGAAGGCATCGACGTCCCCCGTGTCGAAAGTGCCATAAACCAGCGCCGCGCCTGCCTTCGCATCGGCGACCCTGATCTTTCGCTCCGTGTAGCGGTTGACCCTCTCGACAGCCTCGGCGAGCGGTACGCCGTCGAAGTCCAGCTTGCCGTCCTGCCATGCCGTCGCCTGGTCGATGTTGGCGGCTTGTATCGTTGGCGGCATCGCATCGCTTGGCGTCACCAGGGCTTGGCCGGCACGCAGCTCGACGGGCTTGGGCGCCTTGGGCGAGGCAAGGCCCGAAATCAGCGAGACCTTTGGCGAGACGAGGACCCGGCCCTCGATCAGGGTCACGCGGACCTCGGGCTTGATGATGTCGATGTTGAACGCCGTGCCGGTCGCCACGACGACCTGATCGCGGGCGGTTACGGAGAAGGGACGAGATGGATCGTGGGCCACGTCGAAGCGCGCCTGGCCCCGCTTCAGCGTCAGCCGGCGCTCGCCTTTGGTGTAGCGCACGGTCACACGGCTCAGCGCATCGAGCGACAACTTCGAGCCGTCATGCAGGACGATGACACGGCGCTCGCCGACACCCGATTGATAGACCTCTCCTTGGGTGGCCAGCGGCCACACGCCGGCGCCAACCCCTAAGACAGCGGCGGCGAGGAGGCCGGCGGCGAGCTGCCTGCGCGGCAGGCGGAGCAGGGCGGTTGCGCCCGACCAGCGTGCCGTAGCCTGCCTCTGAACACGCCCGAGCAGCGCGCGCCGGGCGCCGATCAGCTCAGGCGAAGTGACATGGTCGTCGAAGTACGACCAGACCTCGCCGCTCACCTTGAAGACGTGCTGGTGGCGCTCGTCGGCCTGCAACCAGACCTCGAAGTCGGCCTCGTCGTCCGCGCTCCATCCGGCATCATCCATTCGCTGTCGCCAGATCATGGCGCGCTCGAACATCGCGGCGGTGGCCGGGTCGGTGGGGGGATGCTTGGCCTTCATAGCCGCCCGAACCGTTCCGCCAGATGCAGGCCCGCCTTGGCGATATGCTTTTCGACGGCGCTCACGGTCATGCCGTACAGCGCGGCGATGTCGCGCTGCCTCATCCTGTCCACGCGGGACAGGAGGAATATATCGCGCGTGCGGCCGCCAAGTTCATCGAGCGCCTTCAACACTTCGGTCAGGGACTCCTGGCTTAGAAGAACGCGCTCGGGACCGCGATCCTCAACGAGGTTGCGCGCAATTGGTCCGCCACCCCCAAACTCTGCTTCCGATTCATCGAGGCTGTCATGGTCGGCCACCCGATGGCTGGCCGACCGGCGAGCACGATCGCGCAGCAGGTTGGCGGCGATGCGGAATATGAATGTCTCAGGGTTGTCGCTGGGCACCGGCTCTTCGCGGCGGATAATGCGCAGGAAGACCTCCTGCGTGAGGTCCTCCGCCACCTCGCGCGCTTCGACACGCCGAAGAAAGAAGCTCATGAGGGGCCGCCGATAGCGCGCCACCAGCCGCTTCGCCTCCACCTCCCGATCTTCGGCCGGATCAATCTTCGCCATAACCGCTCGCACGTACATACGCACACGCGAAAAGGCTGGGCTGCTTGCACGCATTGTCAAGCCGACCGCCAAGCGACGGCAGGACGCCGGCGGGCCGGCGACATCCTCTGTTCGTGTGGGAAGAAAGGCGCGCCGCCCTCTCTCCCCGCGACGGCAATCAGCCGGCCGTGGCTCGCTGCGCTGCGCCCGCACCAAGACCCGGTAGATTCCCGCCGCCCCCACTCTCCCGCTGTTCGCCACGAGGCAGGGTTGCAGCGCGGCGCTGCGCCCCAAGGGGCAACAGGAAGGGAGAGACGGACATGACCAGCACCACACCCCGCAACACGATCATCGGCGGCGACTGCATCGAGGCGATGCG
Organism: uncultured Caulobacter sp.; assembly: GCA_964579695.1. Taxonomy (GTDB): domain Bacteria; phylum Pseudomonadota; class Alphaproteobacteria; order Caulobacterales; family Caulobacteraceae; genus Caulobacter. The sequence continues at coordinate 93,063 of CAZOHI010000004.1, forward strand.
GAGCATCGAGCGAGCCTCGGTGGACTTCATCCTGACGGACCCGCCCTACGTCACCCGCTACCGGGGACGAGACGGCCGCACGGTCGCCAACGATGACAACGCCCGGTGGCTCAGGCCCGCTTTCAACCAGATGCACCGCGTATTGAAGCCCGGCGGTTTGGCCGTGAGCTTCTACGGCTGGAACAAGGTGGACCTGTTCGTGGACGCCTGGCGCTCGGCCGGGTTCGGCATCGTCGGGCACATCGTCTTCCGTAAGCGTTACGCATCGCGTTCCCGGTTCCTGCGCTACGAGCATGAGCAGGCTTACCTGCTAGCGAAGGGCGACGCCCCCTACCCGGCCAAGCCCATCCCCGACGTGATCGACTTCCCCTACAGCGGCAACCGGCTGCACCCCACGCAAAAGCCGATCCAGGCGCTACGGCCGCTGATCGAGTCTTTCACGAAGCCCGGCGAGCTGGTGCTGGACCCGTTCTGCGGTTCCGGTTCAACCCTGGAGGCGGCCCGCGATCTTGGCCGCGACTGGCTGGGGATCGAGTTGGACGCAGCCCACCACGCCACCGCCACCGAACGCCTGCAAGCCACTCGGAGGGCGGCCGCATAAGGCCGCCCGACGTTCCCACTTTGGGGGCCGCCGCCGATCCGCCCATTCGGATCGGCGGCGGCCTTTTTCTTTCTGTGATGCTTGGTGCCGACTAGGCGAGAGCGGCGGGCGCGATGCGTAAACTTACGCGTCGTGTCCGCCGATCAAAGTGAGTCAGTCTGAGCCCGTCGCTGTCTATGGCAGGATAGCCGAAGCGGCGGCGGGTCTTTACGCAGACGGCGGCCGATGGCGAACTTCAACGTGCGCGTTCCAGACGAGATGGTGGCCCGATTCGACGCCTGGGCCAGCGCCCGTGGCGGCCGTTCTCCGGCGGTGCGCCATCTCATCGACCGGGCCTGCCGTGCCGGTCCTGCGACCCCTCCCGCGCCAGGCGGGCGGACTTCCAGGTCGGTGAAACTGACCGTCCGATTGTCGGCGGCCGATAGCCGGAGCCTCGACGCCGCCGCCGCCGAGATGGGCCTGACCCGCAACGCCTGGGCCGCCGCGCTTATTCGTCGGCGGCTCACCGGCCGGCCCACCTTCGGGGCCGCCGAGGGCCTGGCGCTGGCCGCCATCCAGGCCGAGCTGCGGCGCATCGGCGTCAACGCCAATCAGATCGCCCGCGCCCTCAACACGGCGGTCATGGAGGGCAAGGTGCTGGACCTGGAGCTGGCCTACCTCGACGAGCTGCGCGCCGAAATCCGCGCCCACATGCTGGCCCTGCGCGAGGCGTTCGAGGGCAACCTCGGCTATTGGGACGCCGGGCCGTGACTGACTTCCAGACCATCCCCGGCTTTGAGGATGTCTGGCGCCCGCCGATCCGGCGCCGCGTCCTGAAGACCCCGGCCGTCCTGTCGCCGCGCCGGCCGGGCAACGACACCCGCGCCCGGCTCGCCAGGGTCGCAAAACGCGCTCCCGAGGTAATGGTTAAGGTGACGGGACGCACCCACGATGCCGGCCACCTACGCGACCATCTGGACTACATCTCCCGCAATGGCGAGCTGGAGATGGAGGACCGGGATGGGGCGGTGATCGCCGGTCGTGCGGCCGTGAAGGACCTGGCCCAGGACTGGGCCGCCATTGCGATGGCCGATCCCCGACGCCGGACCAACACGCCCGTCAGCCTGTCGGTCGTGCTGTCCATGCCGGCCGAGGTGGACCCGATGATCGTGCGGGACGCGGCCCGCGCCTTCGCCCGCGAGGTGTTCGCCGAGCGGTTCGACTACGCCTTCGCCCTGCATACCGATGCGCCTCATCCGCACGTCCACATCGCCGTCCGCGTCTTGGGTGACGACGGCATGCGCCTGAATCCCAGGAAGGCCGACCTGGAGGCGTGGCGGCAGGTGTTCGCCCAGGCGCTCAGAGATCGCGGCGTCGAGGCCGAGGCGACACCGCGCCGAGCGCGCGGCGTAACCCGCAAGCCGGAGCGGATGCCACTCAGGAAGATGCGCGAGCGCCACGAAGCGGGTCGGGGCGAGCCGGCCAGGGTCCAGCGCGCCGCCTACGGCGAAGCAGCTAGGGCGGCGTTCGGCGGCCAGGCCGCGCGGCCGGCGTGGGAGGGACGGCTGTTGGAGCGACAGGCCAGGGTGCGGGGTCTCTATCTCGCCCAAGCCCAGCTCCTCGCCCGTTCGGGGAGCCCAGCGGATCGGGCGCTGGGCGCGGAGGTGGCGGCGTTCGTCCGGTCCATGCCGCAGCCCGACACGCGGCGGCTTGCGCTCGCCCGCGAGCTGCGGGCGGCCAATGCCAGCTTGATCCGCGACAAGCCCAACAACGGGCGGGACCGAGATCGCTGAGACGCCCCGCATTGGCCTGACCGGAGGGAGCAGCCGGCCTAAGTCGAAGGCCCTGTGGGCTCTACAGCTTGGATCAGGACCTTATAGACGTCGTAGTGGGCGCCCAGCTCGTCGCCGACACCTGGCACGTTGGCGATCTCGTTCAACCCAACAGAAGCAGTGAGCAGGAAGCAGCAGGCTGACACCACCGTCTCGGCGATCTCGCCAGCCCCGCAATTCGGACCCCATACAATCGGGCCGACGTCACCTTGGCCGTCATCGACATAACGATTGAGCGCATCCAGCATCGGGTGTGCAGCGTCTGCCGAGAATTGCCGGAAGTAGACGTAGAGGCCGTCAAGTCCGCCCCGCCGAGCCATCTCCTCTGCCATGAATGAGCCGGTCGGCTCGTTCTCGGTTCTGAGCCTGTCGAGGAAGGCTTGCAGTCCGGCCTCGGCTTCGGGCTGGAGGAAATCCGCACGGTCGGCGCGGTTCAAGAGCCAGTTGGCCCCTTTGGCCTTGGAGCCCATATCGTTAGCCACCATCCGGTCGACGAAGGCGGCGTCCATCTTCACCGCCGCCACCAAGGCAAAGACCGTCTCCAAGCAGGTGCGCGCCAAGGTGCGGGCCTCCACCACGGCGCCGCGTTCGGCCATCAGGATCACGCCCTGGAAGTTCGAGAGCGCTCGGACGAAGAGAAGCTGGGCTAGGTTCTTCTCGCTGAAGGCGTCCCCTTCGACCTTTACCTCCGCGCCCAGCATGAGGCGCTGTGCCGTCCGATTCAGCGCACCGGCAAGATCAAAAGCCGCCTTGTTGTCCTGCCGGTGCTTGTCGATGAAGCGCACAAGGTCAGGCGACAGAAAGCCTTGATCCTTGATCGACATGGCCTCTCCTCGACTCTCATGTGGTGACTCGATGCACCGACGCTCATTCTATCGTAAGCGACCCGAAGGGCGGCCGGATTTGCCGCCCGACCGGGTCGTGATCCCAGGCGGGGTGTTACGCAAGCTGCTCGCCATTCACGCCTACTACGAGGCGCGAGGAGAGCGAGTCGGTGGCGTCGTTCTCTATGAGGACGTGCGCGGTCGGTTTGAGGCCACGGTGTCGGATGCCGCCCACACACTCTTCCATGTGAAGGTGCTGGCGCCCGATGATGGCGACGGCGTGCGTGAATACGGCCGCGAGGAGATGCTTTGAGGCCCTAGTCTGAAGCGCCTGATCGCGTGGGCCACTAGCGAGCTGGGCCGTTTATGTGCCATATCGACGGCAAGCGCAGACCGTCGAAAGCCGTGATTCGCAATGGCTGCGAAAGAATGTCCTGCACAAATCTGACACAGGCAGTTTTCGCCGCTATTATCCCAGCGATTTCAACGCACTGTGGTCAGTGCGTCATATCGCCGGAATGAGCGGTGTATTTTGCTGATCATCACCCGCCCCCTCAGAACGACTTGCGGACGGAGACGCCGACGAGGCGCGGATCGAGCGTGAAGACGTTGGTCGTCAGGCCGCTGTCATCACTGTTGAGGAAGGCGTCGGTGATCGGCGTCTCGTCGAAGACGTTCTTGACGTAGACCTCGGCCGTCACGCCCCAGTCAGGATTTTCGATCCATAGGCTGATGTTGGTGTTCGTCCAGGCTCTGAGCTTGTCGTATTGGCTGTTGTAGACCCGGGCATACGACTGCGACTGCCAGTAGAAGTCGCTCCGCAGCGTGCCGTCCCAGCCGCCCGGCAAGCCGAACCGGTACTGCGCTCCCAGCGAGGCTGTCCAGTGCGGGGCGTTGGGCAGTTCATGGCCGCTGAGGTCGGCGTAGAAGCCGGCGCCGCCGTTCGGGGATTCTTTCTTTGGATCGTATGACCCGAAGCCGGGCACATAGAAACTCGGACTTGTCGCGGTGTTGCCCAGCAGGTTGCCGCCGGGGCAGAGGACCTCGAAATCGACCCTGCCCGCCGCGGCCATGAGCCCGACGAGTTCCGTCGGGGCCACGCAGTTGGAACTGCTGACGATCCACGGCTTCAGCACCATCCAGCGGTCGAAGGTGCGCCCCAACTCTCCGGTGTAGGCGATATTCCCGCCCTGGGTCCGATTCATCAGGTCGATGGACTGCTCGCCGTCGCCGATCTCGGTCCGCAGATGGCCGAAGGTTCCGTTGAAGCGCAGGTTGCGTGACGGCGAGTATATCCACTCCAGTTCCACGCCCCATACGGTCGTGTCGAAGTTCTCGTTGTAGGCCGAACGGTCGACGATTTTGGAGACCTGATAGCCCTCGTAGTCGTAGTAGAAGGCCGAGCCGTTGAGGATCAGGGCGCCGCCCAGCAGGGTGTTCTTGGTCCCCACCTCCAGGGCGTCGACATATTCGGGCTCGAACGTCGTCGGGTTGACGCCGCCGGAGTTCATGGCGTTGAAGATGCCTGCGGGCGGTGCGATGTTTGGCGGGTTGGCGCCCCCGCCCTTGTAGCCGTGGGCGATGGAGGCATAGACCATCGTCTCGTCGGTGAAGCCGAGGTCCGGCTTCCAGTCGACGATGAGGCGGCCCGTCGGTTCGCGCCATTCCTGGACGATGTCCGGCAGGGCCTGGAAGCCCCGCGCGCCTTCGCCGCTGTTGACCCCGGTGCCCATGAGCTGGCACGGGTCGCGCATGATGCAGGATTCCGGGCCCGCGCCATCGGGCCGAACAGCTCTATAGTCGTACAGAAGAAGCTGGCTGGGGACCGGCGTGAAGATCTTCTGATCCCAGCTCATCCGGCCGCCCAGCGTGAACTTGAGCGTATCGGTCGCCTGCCAGTACAGCTCGCCGAATATGGCCGCGGACGTCAGCTCGTACGGGTTGGCGCTGCGGAAGTAGTTGTGCCCCTCCCCGTTGATGGACTCGAAGGGATTGGGGTCCACATAGACGCAAGGCGTGGTGAGCTGCGGCAGGTCGGCTGGAATATTGCAGTATTTGCGCGCGCCGGGATGCGTGTTGAACGGAAAGAAATTCGTCAGAAGGCTCAACGCATTGATGAAGACGTAGTAGTCGTTGACCGTCTCGAAATGCGTGAAGTTGGCGCCGAGGCTGAAGTTCAGGGGCGCATCGAAGTTCGACGCAAGGCGGAATTCCTGGTTGAGCTGGTGGCTCTCGACCTGCGACAGATCCCGCGCCATGAGGGAGTCGGAAGGCCCGAGCTGGGGGTCCGTATAGATGCCGCCAGGGGTGAGGTTGTAGTAGCCGTTCGGCCTGTCCGCCGTCGGCTCGTAGCGGGTTCCGTCGCAAACTGGCCCCGTCGTGCCGCCATACTCCGGGAATCCCGGCACGTATGGGACGAAAAGCCAGTTGCAGGCCAGGTTCGAGTCCGTCCACAGCGGCACAGTTGAGTAGCGGTTGTAGTCCTGGGACGCGTAGTACTCGTCGGTCGAATAGACCGTCTGCGACGTGAAGGTCAGGCTGTCGGTCAGGTCTATGTCTATGGCCAGCTCGAAGATGTCCGCCTTGGCCCGATAGATCGGCTCCAGCCCCGAATGGATGGTCCGCAGGTCCCGTGACTGCATTCGCCCGCCATAGGGATCAGGCTGGCACAGGTTATGCGGGAACTGGAAGATCCAGACGCCGACCACCTCGCATGGGGCGGCGCTGGGGTCGGCATGATAAGGGCTGCCCCCGACGCCGGCCGTGGGGGTCGCCACGCCGAACCCACCGGCCGAGCCGTACCAAAGCGCCGTGAACAGGGCGTCGACGTAGGGCAGGGAGGCGCCGTTCGGGGTTCCGAATGCCGCATCCTCATAGAGCGAGACGGGCAGGCATCCTTGCGACGTGCGTGCGCGGACGTATTCCGCGCCCGGGCGGTCCCGGTCCCAGTCGAAGGTGGCGTAGTCGTTGGGTCCGGGATCGTGCTTGCAGAGCTGCTTGGAGGTGCGCACGCGGTTATCGTCCTCCTCGAACCGCTCCCACAGGGCGTTGACGCGGACGGCGTCGATGGGCTCCCAGCCCACCGTGACGCGGGCCGACCATAGGTCACGGCCATCCACGTCCGCGCGCACCTCGTTGGTGACGCGCGGGTCGGTGGCCGCTTCGTTGATCCCGTAGCCGTCGCGCTTGGTCAGCGAGCCGGCCGCACGGATGGCCAAGGTGTCGCCGACAGGGATGTTGACCATCCCCCGCACCCGCTGGGCGTTGAAGTTGCCAGCCTCCAGCTTGATGTCGCCCTCGAACTCCCCGATGCGAGGCCGCGCGGACAGCACGTTGATGACGCCGCCGGTGGCGTTGCGCCCGTACAGCGTGCCCTGCGGCCCGCGCAGCACCTCGACCCGCTCGACGTCGAAGTATTCCTGCTCGAACAGCCGGTTCACGATCAGCGTCGAGTTGTTGAAGCTGACGGCCACGCCGGGATCGGTCGTGGCGCTGACGGCCTTCGTCCCGATCCCCCGGATCGAGAAGTTGTAGCCGCTGAAATTCGACTTCGAGAACGAGACGTTCGGAATAGCTTTCAGCAGGTCGAAGCCGCCTTCCAGCTTCTGGGCGTCCAGCGACTTCTGCGTGAAGGCCGAGATCGCGATCGGCACGTCCTGGATCGCCTCTTCCTTCTTCTGCGCCGTGACGATCAGCGCATCAACGTCGCCGGCGCTTGCGTCCTGGGGGCTGGTCCCGCCCTCCCCGGCCTGGACGATCAGGAAGGCGTCGCCGGACCGCTGGAACGTCAGCCCCGTGCCGCTGAGGATATCCTGAAGCGCAGTCTCGGGGTCGGAGGAATTGGCGACGCCCTGGCTCGCCTTCGACGCCGTGAGGTCTGGAGTGTAGACCACGCTCAGTTTGGTCTGATGCCCAAACTCATTCAACGCCGAAGCCAGCGATTGCGGCTTGATGTTGATGGCTTGCGCCGACGCCCCGCCCGCAGCGGCGACGACAATAGCGAACGCGGCGCCCGCCATCAGGCGCAGCCGACGCCTCCCCGATCCATGATGCATGATCTCGCTCCCCGTATTCTTTGGGGGCGTATCGCCCCCTCATAACCAGGGAGGCCAAAAAATCAGAAACTACTCACGCGCCGATGCAGAAAATTTTGGGCCGGCCTGGAGTTCGACGCGGCGTTCGCCTTGTGAACGTACTTCAGCCAGGCGATACGCCTGAAGGATGCGGACGAATTCTTCCACATCACCCGCCTTGTAGACACCGCTCAGCGGTTGCTCCGCCAGTTCATCGTCGAGAAGGATGATCTTCTTGTCGGAGTAGCGGTTCATGTCCGCCACGACTTTGCTGAGACGTTCCGCGTCGTAGGTGAGCTGGCCATCCAGCCAGCTCGTCTCCTTCGGAACGTCGATCGGCGCCAGCGCCCAATGGTCGCCGTCTGTCGTCGACAGTCGTGAACCGGCGGAAACGTCGGCCACATGGACCTTCCGGGCCTTTCCATCGCCTGGCGCGATCTTCTCGACCCTCACCTGCCCTTCCACGAGGGTGACTTCGAGCCCCTTGTGGGCGGCATCCACGCCAAAGGCCGTGCCGGTCGCGGTAATGAGGCGATCGCCCGCAGCCACGACGAATGGCCTTGAGCGGTCCGGCGCCACCTGGAAGAAGGCCCTTCCCTTCTGCAGCACGATCCGCCGTTCGCGGCCGGTCTCCATGGTCCGAAGGACCGTGTCCGTGTCGAGGGTGACGACCGAGCCGTCAGGGAGGGTGACCGTCGTGCGCTGGCCGACGCTGGTGCGAAACTCCTGGCGCACCGGCGAGGCGACCGGCGGATCATTGGGTCGATCGAGGTAGGCCCAGCCGCCAAGGCTGGCGATGGCGAGGCCGGCGGCGATCGCGGGGCCAAGCCAGCCTCCCCGCGGCGTCGGAAACCGTCGCTGGCCGCGCTCCCGCAGCGCGATCATGCGCGGGTCCGATCGGACGGCGTCGATTTCGCTCCACATACGCTCGGCGATTTCGAACGCGCGCCTGTGCTCCTCGTCGCGGGCCAGCCACTGCCCGAACTCGGCAACTTCGGCGGCGGTCATCTCGCCGGACCGGCGACGGGCGAACCACTCGGCCGCCACCTCGTCGATCCGCTCCAGAGCGGGATTGGAGGATGAGGCGTTCATTGCCGGGCCCTCGCAACCTCGATCAGCCGCCTCACGGCGCGGGCGACCAGGTTCTCGACCGTCCTCGTCCGCACCCCCATGCGGCGGGCGATGGTGACATAGGACATTTCACCGAAGCGGTGCATGGCGAAGGCTTCACCCATCCTGGTCGGAAGGCTCTCTATCGCGGTGATGACGAACTCGAGGTCTTCCTTAGCGATGAGGATGCGTTCGGGCGAGAGGTGCTCAGGCAGTTCCACCGCCTCGTCGAAGCTCTCCCGCCGGCTCCAGTCCCAGTCAGGCTTGCGGTAGCGGCGGGCCAGGATGTGGGCGGCCGTACGGAACAGGTAGCCCTCGACGTTCTCAATGGAGGCGGTCTCGCCGCGCACCTGCATGGCGACGAAGACGTCCTGGGCAAGATCCTCGGCCTCGGCCGTGCTGACCCGCTTCTGGAAGTAGCGGCGAAGGGCCGGGCCGTACTGGGTCATCCAGGCCCGCAAGTCTTCCTCGGAAACGCCTCGGGCGTTTTCGTCCGCTGGGGTCGGAGGTTTGCCCATCGCAGGAACTCGCAGACGCAAACGATCGGGGAGACAGGCGTAACGCGGCGCAACCTGGCCCCTCATCTCGCAAGAGGCCCAAAAACGCGAAAACCCCTCTCGCCTCCTGCAAATTATTTCCAATGGCGCAGGTTGGCGCGCCCCAACCTACCCAGATTGGCCGGGCAGGAGGCGAACCTCGGTCGCCCCTCACAGCGGCATGGGGCGCCCGAACCCAGAGAAAAAGGGGCGGCGAGCCTTTCGGGCCGCCGCCCCAGTCGATCCGGTTTTTGAGGCCCTTCTGCGCAACTTTATGTCCACGAGCAGAGCCGTTTCCGTGTTGGCTCGGAGACCATGTCCTGGGCCGGCGAGAGCGCTGATAAGGCCCATTGGGCCCTCATCCAGTGATGAAGACGGATGTCACGCCGCGCTCGGCAAGCGGCGTCATCGTCATGGACGCCAAGTTCTACAAGGCGCCAATCGGGCGGAACGAGTATGGCGACCTCAAGCATCATGCCGCCAACCTCTACCAACTCTACGCCTATCTGCGGCATGCGCAGGACCGTGACCCCCGTCTGCCCATTGAGGGGGCGCTAGTCTACACCTCTACTGGCCAATCGTTCGACATGCGATACCGCCTGCGAGAACATCAGGTGCGGATCGTGACTCTCGATCTTGATCAGGCCTGGCCGGACATCCACCGGCAGCTCCTGGAATTGATTCAGGTGTCAGTGCAGGCAGCAGCGGCCTAGGCTTCACGTTGCGCTTGGTTCGATCCACGCTCCCGTGAGGAAGCGACGCTCCCGTTGTTCGCCGACATCGTCCGCGCGAAGCTGTTTCGATCCACGCTCCCGTGAGGAAGCGACCTCGCGACAAGGGGCCGCAGCAGTCGGTCTACGAAGTTTCGATCCACGCTCCCGTGAGGAAGCGACTCTCAAGCGTCGAGATCGTCAACGGCGACATGGTGTTTCGATCCACGCTCCCGTGAGGAAGCGACGGGCCGTGAGTTCGCCCGCCTTCGCCAGTTCGAGGTTTCGATCCACGCTCCCGTGAGGAAGCGACGAGCAGCAGTGCGGCGGTGGACCAGCAGCTCAAGGTTTCGATCCACGCTCCCGTGAGGAAGCGACATCCTCGAGACCGTCAACGCCAAGTTCCGCGACATGTTTCGATCCACGCTCCCGTGAGGAAGCGACGCGAGGTGATCGTCGTCGTGCCCGTGATCTCCACGTTTCGATCCACGCTCCCGTGAGGAAGCGACCCGATCGGCGAAGGTGGTGATGGGCTTCCACTTGTGTTTCGATCCACGCTCCCGTGAGGAAGCGACCCGGGGCGGTGGAATCCCCCGGATGATACCGCAGGTTTCGATCCACGCTCCCGTGAGGAAGCGACTTCGATCTACGGCTTCCTGGCGGGATCGAAGCTGTTTCGATCCACGCTCCCGTGAGGAAGCGACCACGAGGACGCGCTGTCGCCCTACCGCGTCGAGCCGTTTCGATCCACGCTCCCGTGAGGAAGCGACCCCGCCAGATGGAGGAGTATCGCGGCGGCGGCATGTTTCGATCCACGCTCCCGTGAGGAAGCGACATGCCATCCGAAGCAGTGGACAACAGGTCGTTAGGTTTCGATCCACGCTCCCGTGAGGAAGCGACGTGAGCCGTGGCGATCTCCGACCAGCGGAAATCATCGTTTCGATCCACGCTCCCGTGAGGAAGCGACGCCCGAACCGCTGGAGCCGGTGGATCGCCTGGATGTTTCGATCCACGCTCCCGTGAGGAAGCGACTTTTTCGCCAGCCGCTCGTTGGCCTCGGCGTGGAGTTTCGATCCACGCTCCCGTGAGGAAGCGACGCTGGGACTAGGCCCGCTGGCGGCCCTTCTTGGCGGGTTTCGATCCACGCTCCCGTGAGGAAGCGACACCCGTCAGATGGAGGAGTATCGCGGGGGCGGGATGTTTCGATCCACGCTCCCGTGAGGAAGCGACACCTCGGCGTCGTTGACCATCGTCGCGACCAGGGCGTTTCGATCCACGCTCCCGTGAGGAAGCGACAGAGCGGCTCGATCTCTGGTCTCGATAATACGGCGTTTCGATCCACGCTCCCGTGAGGAAGCGACGGGCGTCGTCGCGACTCTCATCCAGAAGCGCGAGGTTTCGATCCACGCTCCCGTGAGGAAGCGACCGCTGGATGCGGCGCAGAAGCTGGCCAGTTGGCGGTTTCGATCCACGCTCCCGTGAGGAAGCGACATTCGGGAGACTTGGAATGCTCACGTCATCGCGCAGTTTCGATCCACGCTCCCGTGAGGAAGCGACCAGGCGCTGGGCGCCGCCCAGGACGACCTGGATGTTTCGATCCACGCTCCCGTGAGGAAGCGACCCCCGGTCCTTCGAAGCCAGCGTGCCGTTCCATGGTTTCGATCCACGCTCCCGTGAGGAAGCGACGGCGTCGGTGAGGGCGCTCATGCCATGATTTCCTTGTTTCGATCCACGCTCCCGTGAGGAAGCGACCTACCCTCTTTAACGAGTTGATCCCAAAAGATTAAGCCCAGTGCGAGCGCGAAACCCGTCGCGGACAACCAGGGATGGCGCATTTTGACGCTGCGGCCTTCCACAAATAATTGATAAGACAGATTTCCTTTTTTCGCGAACCCACCGGAAGATCCATGGCCGCTTCTGGTTCGCGCTTCACACGCAACGTCAGAACACAAGCGGCCCGTCGAGATTCAAAGCAGGCTTAGCGCCTACATGCTCCACGCGCCGGCGCCCGTCGGCGCCTAGACGGTAGAAGCGCAGGCTATCGGCTGCGAGGTCAATCTCCGCGATCAGACGAGTTCTCAGAATAGTCCATTGAGCTGGGGCGACCTCACATTCGAAAACCGAATTCTGCACCCGCTGGCCGAAGTCAAGGCAAGCTCTGGCGACGCGGCGAAGTCTTCGACGGCCAGCCAACGTCTCCGTGTTCACATCGTATGCCACCAACATCAGCATAAGCGTGCTACTTCCAGATGAAACCTGGATAGCCATCCAGGTCGCCGCGCAGGTGGCGAGCCAGCAACTGGGCCTGAAAATGCGCGACGAGACCGAGCGGAACCGTCTCGCCGAGGAAAGGATGACGCAGCTCGTCCCGCTTGCGCTCCTGCCACGCTATCAGCACTTGCTTTCGGGCCTCGTCCGTCAAGCGTACACCGCCGGTTTCCTCGACGATGAAGTCGCCCGCCTGCAACTGGCCTCGGTTGACGAGGGTCAAGGCTAAACGGTCGGCCAGCACCGGCCGCAACTCTTCCATCAAGTCCAGCGCCAAGCTGGCCCGGCCTGGGCGGTCCGTGTGAAGAAAGCCCACTTGCGGATCGAGACCATGGGTCTCCAGCGCCGAACGGCAATCGTGGCCTAACATGGCATAGAGAAACGAAAGAATGGCGTTGATCCGATCAAGCGGCGGCCTTCGCGAGCGGCCAGCGAAGCGGAAACTCTGGTCTTTGGCCCGTATCAAATGATCGAAGACGGCGAAGTAGGAGGCCGCCGCTTCGCCCTCCAATCCGCGTAAGATATCCACGTCTGTGGAGAATGCAGCACGGCGAGCGACATCAGCCATGCGGCGCTCGGCTGCGGAGAGAAGACTTTGAGCTTTCGCGGGCAGGGATTGGCCATGATCGCGCAGAGCTCGCTGAACAACCGTCCGCTGATTGGCCGCTTTCGCCGTCACCATGCCGCGCACGATAGAGACCTTGCCCGCCGTATCGTCGGCCAGCCGATACTGGGTGCGACGCAGTAGGACGTTGCCGCTTCGAGGCCCCTCAACCCGAGCCAGGAACCGGCCGTTAGGAGACAGGTAGGAGATCGAGACGCCGGCTTCGGCGCACGCGGCCATCAGGGCCGGTGAGCCGCCGGGCCGACCGAAGCTGACCACGCCCTCCAGCATATGCAACGGAACGCGGCCGCGCTCGGCTCCATCCACTTCAACGACCAGGTTCGCACCGTCCTTGCGCAGCCAGGCGTCCTCGCTCGTCGCATAGATTGTGTTCAGCATCCGCCGCACAGCTGCCTCGCTACCCTGTGACCTGAGCCACCAGCCAGCGCGCCACCTGGGGCGGCTTTTCCAGCCTTATCGGCTGACATATCTCCGAAAGCGAGCAGTGACGACAGGCGGGCATGGGTGTTGGGGGTGGCGTGTATCCCTGGGCGATATTGCTGCGCGCCTGGCTTGCGACCCGGTGCGTGAGCGCCCGTAAGTCCTCATCGAACACGACCGTCAGACGACGCCGGGTGATGCCGTAGAACAGAGCGCCCTCGTCGACGGCCTCCCCGAACATCTCCTCCAAGCAGATGGCTTGGGCGCAGAGCTGCACTTCGTCCGCTTTGTGGGCCTTGGGCTTTCCTCGCTTGTACTCCACTGGGAACGGTCGGGGCGGGCGCCCATGGAACTCCACGACGTCGGCCCTGCCCACAACACCCAGAGCCAGCGAGCGGATGGTCAAGCCCCGCGCAATACGCACGCCCGGACGCGTTTCCGAGCGCCCGGCGTCGACCCGTTCGTGCAGGATGCGCCCTTCGGCCGTCGCAGCGTTCTCAGCCCATGCCTGTTCCAGGTGGATCAGCGCGCATTGGCGAGGGCAGAACAGATGGTGCTGCAGTGCCGATAGTGGGATCAGGGCGTCTTCAATAGTCGGATCAACCAAGGCGACGGGCATGATCGACCATCAACGTTCGATAATCTCGATGCCGTCCGGCATGCCTTCACGATCGACGGTGATCAGGTAATCGTCGAAGTTGCGGGCAGACGGCCAGTTGTCGATTTCCTCGGCGCCGATGGGGTGACGTTGGCCTTTGTGGACACGCCAAGTCTTCACCCGGCCGAACAGTTCATGGGCGTGCGCCGAGCCGAGAGCCGTGGCATGGCGGAAGACCACTAGTTTGCGTGTCGCCATCTCGCCGCGGGCGGCGGAGCGGTCGTGTTCAAACATCTGGCTCAGCGCCTCAAAAAACAGTTCCAGATCAGCATCCGAAAAGCCGGTGCCCTTGGTCGGATGCGACGCGAGCGGAGCGGAGACGAAGCCGTGGGCGCGATAGAGGCCATAGGGCACGATGTGCTTGCGGCCCATGGTGCGCCCGCCTTTGGCGTCAGCATCGGCTTCCGTGGTCGCCGCCAGTCGAGTGATGGAGATTTCCAGCGGTAGGATGGGCTCGACGGACGAGGCGAAGGTGATCTGGACGGGGCCGCGCACCTGACCGGCGTTGACCCCAGTTGTCATCACGGCGCCAAAAGCCCGGATGTCCCAAAAATTTGCGCACATCCAGCGGGTCAGCTCGCGGGCTTTGCCTTCTTCCCTAGGAGCCTTCTTAAGATCCTCGGGCTTGGCCTGCGGCATCACCGCCGCCCAGGCGCGCTTGTGCTCGACGTTCAGTGTGGCCCCATCGCGCATGTAGATTTCATGGCCGGGAGTATCAGGACGAGCCAGGGCGACGTAGTTGCGCACCTTGCGCTTGAGAGCGACGTCGGAAACCAGGCCACGATTGGTCTCGGGATCTAGCCTGGGCAGGTTGCCGGCGTCCGGATCGCCATTGGGATTGCCGTTCGCGACGTCGAAATAAAGTACGAATTCGTGGCGGCGGCTCAGACCCGAAGTTTCATTTGTCATCGCCATTTCCTTCGTCTTGCGTTTCCTCGGCCGGGCGGCCGGTGAACTGAGCCTTGCGCTGATGGTAGTAGCCGATGAAGAACCGGCCCTGGGCCTCTAGCCTCAGCGACCGGGGAAGCTCGGTCGGCAGGCGGTTCACGATCTCCTCGATCTCGCGCTCGATCCACCCGCCCTTGCCCTCCTTACGCAGCTTGCCAAGGTGGTTCTGGGCGCCCCTCAGCAGAAGCGGGAAGACAGTGGCCGGCGTCGCCGAGGCCGCGCCGAAGTAGCGGTCGCGGATCGTGGCGTTAACCTGGCCCAGCGCCTGCCGCTGGGCCGTCTCCATCGCGGCAAACATGCGGCCGAGCTGGTAGGCGGAATCGGTGTTCTCCCGATCGAGGCTCACGGGGGTCTCCTCGCGTTGGTGTTTCAGTCGTTTGCCCCGCGCTAGAACGGCGCGGATGACGGCGGCGTGCCAGCCGGTGGCCGGGTCGTCGCCAGCTCGCAACCGCATGGCGGCGGCGGCGAGCAAGGTGCGCGGATAAGGGCCGCCGGAAAGGATGGAGCGCATCACCTCGCCGGCCAGCAGCGGGGGGATGTTCTCGAATTTCTCCTGCAACGCCGTGGTCTTAACCAGCAGCCGGTTGACCGACGGCAGAAGCGCGCGCCAGGGCGCAGGCTCGATGGCGAGGTCATTGCGATGCTCGGCCAGGCGCCTGGCGAAGACCTCGAATTCGTCCACAAGCCAGTAACGCACGGAGAGACGGGCGGCATTTGGCGACAAGCCCAGCACGTGAAAGCGGACCCCGTCCGCCAGTCTGGGATCGACCTCTCTCATCGGCCAGCCTTCCGAGACCGCCCGCAAGGCGTCTCGCAGCTTAGCTGCCTGACCCCCATCGCGGTCGGCGTCGTCACCGGTCATTGGCGAGCCGAGCCAGCCACCCATATATTCTTCTGCGGCTTGCGCGGCTTCCTCACCGGCGTCGGAAGCGTCAGCCCAGAAGACTAGGGTGGCGTCTCCCACGGGGCGAGGCAGGCGATTGGCGCTGCTGCGATCTAGCATCCGGTTAAGGGCAGCGCCGTAGCGAAACGCCGCCGACTGAGAGGTGGGTGCGTTGTCCCCCTGCTCCTTGCCGTAGGAGCTGAAGGCGTCGAGGTTGAACGAGACAAGCGCGGCGCCGGAAGACTGCGCGCCCTCGACACCCTTGATCGTCGGATGCAGCCGCTGGATGGGCCCATTCTCGCCAGTAACCA
Organism: uncultured Caulobacter sp.; assembly: GCA_964579695.1. Taxonomy (GTDB): domain Bacteria; phylum Pseudomonadota; class Alphaproteobacteria; order Caulobacterales; family Caulobacteraceae; genus Caulobacter. Next base: position 108,841 of record CAZOHI010000004.1, read on the forward strand.
GACAGAAGGCCCGAGGGCCGTCTTCTATGACCTGACCGGCGGCGACCAACCGACGCGCCGCGTCCCCTTCGTGAAGGTAGGCATTCTCAGTCGAGAGCCGGAAGACGATGTTCGCATCCAGCATCTCCTCAAGGAAGGGGGGAGAATCGAAGCTTTCCGGAGCCCAGCCTTCCAGGAACCGGCGAAAGGCGATCAGCCCCTCATCGACAGAGTTGGCCAATAGCGCGAGGTTCACGGCTTTGAACGCCGCATGTTCCTCCGCCGTCCGCCGGCCTTCACCAGCGGTGCGTCCTAGGACATAGGCGCTCTTGTCCCACAGCAGGTTGGGCGAGATAGCGACCGTGCGCCTCACCGCCGCAGGAACTTCGAGAAGTCGCGGCTGCAGCTTCTTGCCGTTCATCTGCCGCAGGTCGATCGTGTCGATCGGCTGCCCGTTCGGCGACAAGACGATGGCGAAGCTGATCTTTTCGCGCGAGTAGCCCGGCGCTTCGGCCTCTCCCCGGGCGGCCATGCGGTGGTAGTAGCCATCCAGCGCCTGCAGGATGGTCATGCCACGACACCTTCCGCTAGGCAGGCTTGCACGTCCAGAACGCCATCCGTCAGCCGGGCCCGGAAGAAGCGTGAGACCCCGCCCGCCGCGTGGTCGATGTCATGCAGCATCCAGCCCAGGTCTTGGTTGCGCTGATGGGCCGAAAGACGGCTTTCGGGAAGGGGCTGGTCCTCGGCGACAAGGTCAAAATCGGCGGCGAACTCACGCGTACCCAGGCACGGCCGATGGAAGCATTGGCCGGACGCCGCCCGTCGGTTGAACATCGACAGATGCTTGGCCGGGGTATCTTCCCTCGTCGCCCGCGCCGTCATCTCGAAATGAGCCTCGATCACATAGGCGACGTTGACCAGCAACGTCGTGGCGCGCTGTTGGCGGTTTTCCTCGACCACCAAGCCCAGCCCGGCTGTGGATCTGGCTCGCATCGCCCGCTCGGCGTTGGTCGCGCTGACTTTGGCCCCGACCTCATTGCGCCGGAAGGATTGGAATTGGATGGGTTCCAGTACATGGATGCGGTCCACCACCCAATGGATGGCTGGCTTCCAATGGATCGCCTCTAGGATTCCGCGGGCCGCCGACGGCGTCATGACGTCATAGGAGACACGCTCGACCTTCATCTCAGGTCGAGTAAAGCAGGCTCTGTCCCCCCAAACGTGAAGCTTTACCCCGTAGCCCATACACCCCCCACAACCCTAACGAGAGCATGCTTTTCGAGAGATTGAAAGGGCGATCTTCTAGAAGAGATTCCGCTCCACGGACCGCAGACCGAGATCGGCAAGATCCAGCCCAATGTCACTCCGGTAATGCGCGTCGTCGGTGAAAGCGAGCAGAGTCTCGCTCGGATAGGTAGATTTGAGCACTCCTAACGCGAGCCACACATCCCGCGCCTTACGCGGTATGGAGACCATATATTGCTGCAGGCGGCGCAGATCGGCGGCGCGTGGCCGTTCAGCGACCGCTAGAGCGCGGAGCAATGACCGCGCCTCCTCGTTCCAGGGCACGATCACCGGTTCCATTACATCGTCGATCAGGCGAAAGGCCCGCGCGATGCTGCGGAAAGGAAAGTCGAGGTCATTGGCGCGCTCGCGCAGGGCCGCCAGAACTCCCCGGCGGCCATCCACTTCGGTCGTGTCCAGTGCCGCGTCGCCCTTTTGCCAATAGAGTTCACGGAAATAGGCGCTCACTGCATCTAGTGAAAGCAGATCTGGATAGTCGCGCACGACAGGACGCGCGGCCTGCCAGAACGCTTCCAGCGCCCGTGGCGGCTTGGCCTGCACAGGAGTGAAGACCACCGTGCGCCCCACATCCAGCTTCCCTTCGCGATTGCATCGCCCCGCCGCCTGCGCGATGGAATCGATCCCCGCCGTCGCGCGCCAGACCTCGGGGAAATCCACATCGACGCCCGCTTCGATCAGGGAGGTGGCGACCAGACGGACCGGCTGGCCGCCCTCTAGGCGAGTCCGCACATCCTCCAGCACCTCCCGGCGATGGCGGGGACACATCAAGGTGGTCAGATGGGTGGCGCCTGGGAGGTCGCGGATCATCTCGAACAACGACCGGGCGTGGGCCCGGCTGTTGACGATGCACAGCATCCGGTCCTGCTCGGCGAAGCGGGCGGTGATGGTCTCGTCAGGAACAGGGGCGTCCAGCGTCTCCACATGCACGCGTTTGAGCGCCTCGTAGACACTTTGAGGGTCGGGCGCCAGCTCGCGCTCGGATGGGATATCCAGCCCGAATGCTCGACCGCGGCCGTCGACCAAGGCGCCGTCGATCTTGCGCCAGGCTGGTTGGGTGGCGGTGCACAGGACGACGCTAGTGCGATAGTTGCGCTGCAATTCGTCCAAAGCCGCCAGGCAGGGTTTCAGGACATGGAGCGGCAAGCTCTGGGCCTCGTCCAGCACGATCACCGCCCCGGCCAGATTATGTAGCTTGCGGCAGCGTGACGAGCGGTTGGCGAAGAGGCTCTCAAAGAACTGTACCGCAGTGGTGACGACCACCGGCGCATCCCAGTTCTCCGCGGCCTTGCGCAGCTTGGACAGGCCTGCGGGCCCCTCATCGTCGGTTTCGTCCGCTGACGTGGCTCGCTCCCAGTCAAAACTGGCGTGATGCTCCAGGACATCGTCATTCGTATTGAGCGCCGCGCGGAACACAGCCGCCGTTTGCTCGATGATCGAGGTGAAGGGGATAACGTAGATCACGCGGCGCAACCCGTGGCGCACGGCATGCTCCAACGCGAAAGACAAGGACGCTAGAGTCTTGCCGCCGCCCGTCGGGACAGTCAGCGTGAAGAACCCAGTCGGCAGGCCAGCTTGTGCGATGGCATGGTCGAGGACCCGTGCGCGCAACACGTTGACTGGGGTGTCGGCAGCGGCGGCTCTCAGGCCGGCCATATGATCTCGCAACCGGTCGCGCAGCGTCTCAAGGGCCGTATGACCGCCGCGTTCGACCGGCCGGCCTTCGGCACGCGCGTAGAAGGCTTCGGTTTCCAGGAAATCAGCGTCCACCAGACACGAAAATAACATCCGCGTGAGGAAGGCTGGACCAAAGCCCGGATATTGGCCTTGCGCACCCTGGCGAGTTGGACGGAGCGCCCCTAGAGACGGCAGTGACCCGGCGTGAGCCTCCCAGCCGCGATACGACTCGATCACGTGACTCTCGGTGAGGCGCCGGTTCAACTCCGCGCCATCAGCTAAGCCGGCATGATGGCCAGCGATGCCGTATGCCAGCATCCGGCCAAGGGGACCAGGATAGGCTCTGGCCGCCTCCCTGGCTCCAGCCGTCGAGTGATCGGGCCCGCGCAGCCCGCCTGATTGGATATAGGCGAGATACGCATCAGAGGTCTTGCCGATATCATGCAACAGGCCGCTTGCGCGGGCGGCTTGCGCCCAGCCGAAGACTTCCGCGAAGGCGCTCGCCTTTTCTCCGACCGCCGCCAGGTGATGCGAAAGCGGCTCCCATTCGGCCGGCGGACGTCCTGGAAGAGAATGGGCGTATGTCATCGACGTAGATCGGCCTTGTCCACGGCTTGCTGGGTTTCCCACACGTACGTATTCCCCTCCGCGACGCGCCAGAACGTGTCGTAAACGCCTGTCGGAGTGATGTCTCGAATATCTGCAAGATGTCTGTGTTCAGCACTATCTATATCAAGCCCTTCTTCTCCCACTCACCTTCTCCTCCAATCCCCCTCCCCCCAAACCTGATAGGCCTGCCCTCCCCCAAACACCTCCTGTCCTTCGTCCGTACGCCCGGGGGAGAACCAATTTAGGAAGGCCAAGGTGGCGAGGCGCAATGCCCCTTCAGGCCACCTCTCGTTGTCGGTGTATTGCGGACCGCGTCCGGTGAATCCCTCGGGATATCAACCGGAGACGCCGACTTGCTCGACCTTCACCCCGAACGCCTGCCCCTCGTTCCTGAGACCATCCTGCGCGCCCATAAGCGCACGAGACCGGCGACAGCCGCTTTCGGGCCTGCGCCCGGCTACTGCAATCCCTTTGGCGCGAGCGCAATCAAATCCCCGTGGGCAATTTCGTCACCCCGGCGGGGCGCAGGCGCAAGCAGGGCAACCTGATGAGCCCCCTGGGGTATGACCTGCGCTTTGGCCTCTGGGAGAGGGCGGGGGATACGGCCCGAAGCGCGTTCATCCGAAGGGCGAAAGATCCAGACGGGTCCTTGTCCTGGTACTTGGCCAATATACTGGAAGGTTGGGACCATCCCGATGCCCAGGAGGCGTTCATTCGTCTCATGGCCCATCGACTGGCGAAGTCGCGCGCGAACGGCGGATACGGTCTCGCTGGTAGCAATCTTGGGGAGCTTTGGGGCGAGGACCGTCACATGGGCGGGCTGTTGATGAGCGATACCGCCTTGAAGCGAGTGCAGAGGCTCTGGTCCAATCCGGCCGAGGGCACCGATGTGCACACCGTCGCGTTACGCCTTTGGAACTACGCGGCCCGCCCGCGCCACCTTGCCCCAGCACGCGGGCTGCTCGACCCCCTCAGCCCGCTCGCCTCAGATACTGTTGCCGCCCACATTCGGCTAAATGCTCCTGACGCCCCTGCTGCATTGGATGCTGCGATAGAAGCTGACCCCTCGCGGGGCTATCTCTGGCAGTGGCTCAGGGATCACTGGCGCGAAGCCTATCTGGGTCTTCATGGACCGGGTCCAGGGCCGTCGCCTGGTCAATCTCTCGGAGCATGATCTCAACGTCCGCCTCGCGCACATCGAACGGAACATCCAGTTGCTGGATCCAGGTGCCCCCCCCGTGATGGCCTGCCGCCGGAACGCGGCTGGATCAGCCCCTGGTGGTGGTTTCGCCTTCGCCATTGGACTTTGATGGAGTTTCAGCGGCGTGGTTTGGCACGGCTCCCGAGCATCATGCTGCCGCCGATGCCTAAACTCGCCCCCGAGTTCGCAGGAACACTGTCGGGCGGCGGGCAGAAGCTGATGCGCATCAGCCGCAACGATTGGCTCCTGGAGACCCTGAAGGAGGGCAAGGTCAGGTTCGCACCCGCCGCGTCGTATGATGACGACGCTCTCAGCGCGGCGCGGGCCGACGACGAAATGGCCATGGGAGCTCACTGTGGGAGGGAAGGTCTGCTCCCGAGCGTGAGGCCAGAGTCCGCCCCTGGCGCGAACATGAACCTCGGAGTCTTTTTCAGCGTGCGGACTCCAACCTACCTTTGCCGCTGAGCCGAACCGCTCTGCCGGTGGCATCCATTCTGCGTCCGGTCGCTGGCTTGCTGCCGCTAGGTCCTTGACGTTGTACGCGCCAGCCGCTGTTCGAGCCGATGCGCCAACCACTGAAGAGTGTGGTCAGCGGTCAGCGCAAGCTCCTCGAGCAGATCGTGTAGCTGGACGGCCGCGTCGCGCTGCTGTTGGTAGAAGCGCTCTGCATAGGCATGCTTCAGCGGCTTGCCATTGCCGTCGATGTCCGGCGCGACTGCCTGTACATAGCGGATCGGGATATTGGCAACGAGAGTGGTGCCGCGGCCGACAAAGCAGCTCGGCTGGATATGACCCGACATCATATTGTGGGTCAGATCGTTCCGCATCGCGCGTAGCGCGAAGAAATTGCCTGGCGCGGCATTCGGCAGCGCATAGGGTAGGTCGGCAGGACCAGTATCCGTTGGTTCCGCTGCAGCTCCATTCGGAAACGGTTTATAGGCTTTGCCCGCCTCGTTGTACGGGAAGTAGAGCTTGCCAGGCAGATTGGCGATGCCAAATGGCTCAGCCACTATAGATGAAGACCCGGTATAGGAGATCCAGCGCAGTCGCCACCGCGCCGACCCCGTCGGCAAAGGCACCATGCACCCGCTCGGCCGTCATCGAACTGTTGACGATCTCATCGCCCGGCGCGAGCGGCGGGTAAAGACGATTCCGGTCATTCACGAGCAGCACTCGGGCCTGCGCCATCATCCGGTCCGCATGGTCGAAGGCGCGCAGCAATGCGGTCCGGGTCTGCTCGATGAGGACGTGCGCGTTTCGTGCGAACAGGTGATGATAGCCGGGGGTCCCGGGCGCGAAGTCGGGCTTCGACATGCAGGCAGCAAAAGCGGCGGCATCGACCTTGCCGTCGCGCACATCGTCGATGATCTTGAGCAGTTCCTCTTCCAACTGTGGCATCCATGCGCCGCCAGTCATGACCTTGATGAGGCCACGGAGCGGCCGCTCAGATGCTCCTCTACCCAATCGAGTAGGTCATGCCCTGAAAGCGGCACCGAAACGTCTAATTCGTCCACTTCGTCGGCTAGTTGCAGAGGGTCGGCAAGCAGGGCCTTTGGGCCGGTTGTTAAATCGTACCAGCTCGTCGCATCCAGCGGTTCGCAGAGGTGCGCGGCAGTGATCTTCAGGTGGGTCTTGGTCAACATCAGATCTATCTAGCCTTCACCCGTCAGCGGCTAGCGCCGCGCTTGCCACCTATTTCGCGTGTTTCTCGCTCTTCGCATCAGCTGACCGTTTTTCCAAATTCAGCAACGGATGGTATCCTGATGTTGATGGGAAATGCTCGCTGCCTGCCCCAAGTCCAATGTCGGCTCTTGGCGCAATCTGATCGCCGCGGTTTCAATCAATCATCGTCGTCCGGCCGCTCTTCAGGAAACGGCGCGACAAGGCCTTGTCGAGACGATGCGAGGAACGCGGCGCCCGAGGCGCCGGCTCATCGTCGAACGTGACCTCCTCCACGACGGTTTGGGTTTCCTGGCCGTCCATGGATCAATTCTCCCCCTCTGGGGATCGGCGTCGACTTCGATCCCCCAACTCCGGCTGTCGCCAGCCCTCCACGCCGGCCGAGCTCGCCTGCTTATCAAGGTAGTCGGCCCACCATTGCATCATGGATCTGCGCTGGGGGAGCCACTCGGCGGCGTTGTATGCGGCCCGGACCTCATCTTGCTCAAGGTGGGCTAGCTGGCGCTCACCCCCCGCCGCTCGCCAGGGAAGAGGTAGCTGCGGCTGCATGTGGCCGCGCGCAGATCGCCCAAGACCTCAACTGCTTGGCTCGACAGCGGCACCAGATGTTCGGGGCGGCCGCGCGTGACTTTCATGCGCTCCGGAGGGATGCGCCATAGCGGCTCGGCGCCATCCAGCCCCTCAAACTCAGACCAGACCGCGAAGCGAGCTTCGCTCGTGCGCACAAAGGTCCGGAGCGTGAACTTAAGGGCCAGCGCCGTGACCTTGTCACCGTCATAGGCCCCCAGCCGGGCCAGGAGTTGCGGCAGCTCGCTCGCCTTCAGGGCGTTCCTGCGCTTTGGCGGGGCGGGCGTCTTCAGGGCGCGGGTCAAGCCGTCGGCGGGGTTGTGGGTGACCAGCCGCTCGGCCTTGGCGTACTCGAAGATGTCGTGGACGTAGTTCTTGACCCGCCGGGCCATCTCCACCGCGCCGCGCTTTTCAATGGCGCGTAGGGCTTTCAGAAGATCCTCGGAGGTCACCTGGGCGATGGGCCGCTTGCCCAGGGCCGGCAGGATGTCGCCTTCCACGCGGGCTCATACGCGCTCGGCGTAGCCCTCGACCCAGCCGTCCTTGCGCGCGGCGAACCAACGCTCCGCCACCTTCAGGAAGACGCCGTCCACTTCCTTGCGGGCCGCCTTCTTGTGAGCCTGCTTAGCCGCGCTGGGGTCGACGCCCCGTTGAAGCCCGTCTTGGCTCGTCGCGCGCGGCCCGGGCTCCCGCCAGCGAGACGGTCGGATAGGGACCGATCGCCAGGGTCTTCTGGCGCCCGTCGAACCTGTAGGCGAGCCGCCAGAGTTTGCTCCCGTTGGGCTTCACGAGGAGGTAGAGGCCCCCGCCGTCGGAGAGCTTGCGGTCGGCGGGGGCGGGTTTGCTGAGTCGGATGGCGACGTCGGTAAGGGGCATCGGCGGGCTGATTTGTTAGTATCGAGCGCCAAGGATGGCCCGGCGCCAACAAAAAGTGCCAACAAATTTTCCGGCTGCGGCTGGACGTCGACGGAAGGATTTGGACGTCGAACCTAGGCTATCGTTATAATTTCACTGGATTTATTGGGAGAGACCCGGACTAGGCTGGACCGGCCTGGAAAGGGGTGTTGGTAGGCCCGGCAGGACTCGAACCTGCAACCAGACCGTTATGAGCGGCCGGCTCTAACCATTGAGCTACGGGCCCCCAAGGGGGTCGCCTCGGTTATCACGAGCGCAACGCGGCTTAAAGGTCCCGTTCAGGTTGGAAAGGCGAGGTTCGGAACCAGGGGGCAAGCTTTACCGTTGAAGCCGCGCCCCCACCGGAGAACGCCCCTATGAAAGCCCTCTTCCGCGCCGCCGCCATCGGCGCCCTGATCGTCGCGGGAACCGCCCAGGCCGCCGCCGCACAGACGGCGCCGAGCGTGGCGGACACCATGTTCCGCGCCACCACCATCAACCTGTCGGCCTATGGCGAGACCAAGATCGCCCCCGACATCGCCACCATCAGCCTCGGCGTCCAGACCGAGGCCCCCACCGCCGCCGAGGCCATGCGCCAGAACGCGGCCCAGATGAACAAGGTGGTCGACGCCATCAAGCGCGCCGGCGTGCAGGGCAAGGACATCCAGACCTCGGGCCTCAACCTCAGCCCGCAGTACGCCTACGTCCAGAACGAGCAGCCCCGGCTGACCGGCTACCAGGCCTCCAACCAGGTGGTCATCATCGTCCGCGATCTGGCCAAGGTCGGCCAGGTGGTCGATGCGACCGTCAACTCCGGCGCCAACACCGTCGGCGGCATCAGCTTCGGCCTCGCCGATCCCAGCGCCGCCGAGGACGCGGCCCGGGTCGAGGCGGTCAAGACGCTGCAGGCCCGCGCCGACCTCTACGCTCGCTCGATGGGCTACCGGGTCGGGCGGCTGGTCAGCCTGAACGAAGGCGGCGGCTACTCCCCCGTTCCCCCGCCCATGCCAATGATGGCCATGGCCCGCGCCGAGAAGTTCGACGCCGGATCGCCGGTCGAAGGCGGCACGCTGCGGGTGCGCATGGACGTCAGCGCCACCTTCGAGCTGGTCCGCTAGAGGCCGGCTCTCTCGAACGCCCTCTCCAGCCTGGCCGCGATCTCCCGGCCGGGGAGGGCCCGTTCGCCCTCCATGACGGCGGCGTAGACGAGGTCCGGGTTCTTCGCGCTCGCCGCGACCGGACCCGCCGACCAGGCGACGGTCGCGGAGCCGTCCGGCAGGCTGGGGCAGCTTATGGCCCGGGTCTCGCCCGCCGCGGCGGCGGCCTTCACGCCTTCGAGGGTCGTACGGCCCTCGCCCTCGCAGGAGGGCAGCTCGCGGGCGCAGGTCATGTGGGTGCCGTAGCGCCAGACGATCTCGCCCGAGCCCTTCTTCGCCAGCAGCAGGCAGGTGCTGGGATCGCCGATGACGCGGCCGATCTCGTCGTCGAGACGGACGGTGTCGACGCCCTCCGGCCCCTTGGGCGCGCAGGCGGTCACAACCAGCAGGAACGACGCGGCGGCGAGGCCGCGCACGTCAGGCCGCCTTCTTGGGATTGTTCGCGTCGTCCAGCAGCACGACGTTGGGGTTGTAGTTGCGCGCTTCCTCGGCGGGGAGCTGGCAGTAGGTCACGACGATGACCTTGTCCCCCTTCTGCACCAGGCGCGCGGCGGCGCCGTTGACGCCGATGACCTTCGAGCCGCGCGGCGCCTCGATGGCGTAGGTGGTGAACCGGGCGCCGTTGGTGATGT
>CAZOHI010000005.1:0-101714 GCA_964579695.1 uncultured Caulobacter sp.
GTGGGAAGTGGTGCCGCCGGGCAGGATTGAACTGCCGACCTCAGCCTTACCAAGGGGATGTGGGAATGTGGGGCTAGGCCTTAAGCTGTAAGGGGTTGCTGGGGTCTTCGCTGGCGACCTCCCCGTGATTTCCCCATAGGCGGTTGATCGAGGCGGCCAGGTGGGAGGTGTTCACGTGGACGTAGCGCATGACCATGCCGGGGCTCTTCCAGCCGCCCAACTCCATCAGCTTGGCCAGGTCGCGGTTCTCGCGGTAGTGCCAGGTCGCCCAGGTGTGGCGGCAGTCGTGGGGCGTGAAGTCCTCCAGGCCGGCGCGCTTCAGCATGGTGCCCCATGACGTCCGCAGCTGGCCGCCGCCACCCTGGCGCTGGACGTAGGGAGCGCCGTACTTGCGTTCCTCCGCCGTGGGGTTCTTCGCCTTCTTGCCCTTCACCGGGCAGCGGAAGACGGCCCCGCGGCGGTGCTCCAGGTTGGCCAGGGCGGCCACGGCCCGCGGATGCAGGGGCACGCCCCGGCTCTCGCCGTTCTTGGTCCCCACGCCGCCGCTCTCCTCGTTCAGCAGCATGACGTGCCCGGCCGACAGGTCCACCTGCCGCCAGTCGATGTAGAGGGCCTCCGACAGCCTGGCCCCCGTACACAACAGGAAGATGACCAGGGGTCGCAGGTGCGGCGACGCGGCCTCGATCAGGCGGTCGGCCTCCTCGTAGGTGATCCACCTCACCCGGCCCCGGGGGACCGCCGGACGGGCGATGACCGGCCTTTCGCACCACTTCTTGCGGGCGGCGTGGTGCAGGACGGCGGCGATGGGGGTGTAGATGTGTCGGTTGAGCGTGGAGGGCGAGGCGCCCGGCTTCAGCGTCCTGGCCGCCTCGTCGATCTCGTGCTGGCCGATGGCCGCCAGCAGCTTGCGGGCGCCGAAATGCTTGAGGATCGGGGCGAGATGGACCCGCTCGCCGCCAGCCTCCATGTAGCTCAGCGCCGCATCCGCGAATGTTCTGACAGCGACGTCACCGTGGATGGACCGCTTGACGATTTCCGCCGCCCGGAGGGCGAGGACTTCTTCCGCGGCCCGCCGGTCGCTAAGGCCAGTGCTTTCGTCAACGAGGATGCCCCGCACGGACCCGCGGATGTACCAGTTGGCCGACTTTCCTCGCTGGACGAGCTTGAGGGGCATGGCAGCTTCTTCAACAGGGCCTTCACGTCCTCGGGCTCGAAGACGATGGCGCGCCCGAGTTTCCGCCCGATCCCGTGCGCCTTGGCAAGGGATTTCAGCAGTTCCTCGGAGCAGGGAACGATCTCGGCCAGCACCAACTGGCGAGCCGTGCGGATGACGGGCCAGGCGGTCATGTGGCCCCCGCAGAGGCTGTTGCGGCATCTTCGGCGCGCGACTTCACGGGTACGGGAGGGGCTGAAGGAAGGGTCACTGGATCGTCAGACCGTCGCTCGCACCAGAAGGTGAAGTCGTCCGGCAGGTAGGCCCACAGGTCTTGGTGTTTCCCGAGGGCTCCGTACTCATCTCCATCGCTGTCGATGAAAACGCCAGGAGCGGCCAGAACGAGCAGGGCGGCGCCACTGCCGTCGGAGTGCAGGGCGACGAACTTCCGCCCCACCTCGGGCATGACCGTTGTTGGGCGCCAGTCGTCATGCGGAGCGGCGCGCTCCTCCAGCACGGCGAGGAGGCGGGAGAGGGCCTCCCGGCCTGACTTCCGCAGGTAGAATGGGGGAGGTGCCCCAGCCAAGCGGATCACCTCTCTCAGCACCTCAACGTCATTGGCCTGGGTCACGGCTGACCCTCCCAACCGTCGAGGATTTCGCAGTAGTCGCACTCCTCTGGCTCGCAGAGCCCGAGGTCATGCAATTCTCCCGGGCCAATTTCGCCTTCTTCATCCACCCAGCAACAAAGAGTGTGGCTCCAGACGATGCCCTCTGCCTCCAGCTCACGAACTTGGGTGTCGGGGATATCCACCTTGAACTTCTCACCCATCACGCTCTCCCTGGGTGGGAGGGGCGGGCCAGGTCGCAGCGCGGTCCTCACGCCGCTGGAACCACCCGCAATCCGGCGGTCCGGTCAGGTGGAGGCCGAACCGGCATACCGACCACGGCGGCGTGCCGGGTGGGCGCCCCCCGTGGTCCCCGTAGTTCTCACAGCGATAGCAGGCCGCGTCTTCGGGAGCGGCCTGAGATGTAGCGGCCCGCCTGCCCATCTACCCCTCCCCCGCATGGGTGGGGCGGACCTTCTTGGCCCGATCCTGCGCGCCGTCGGCGATCTCTTGGATGATGATCGCCTGACGCCGTGGGTCCTGGGGATAGTTCAGCATCCCGACGCCGAGCAGCAGGCTCTCTGCCAGGACGTTCAGCTCCGCGTGGGTCGAGCAGATCGCCCACATTTCCTTCAGCAGGCGACCGACGTGCGCGTTGTGACCTTCGTGTCCGGCCATCTACTGATCCTCCCCCGCAGGTGCTGGAAAGACTTCATGGTTGCGCGTATCCGCGAACAGCCAGGGGGCCGGGAAGACATGATGATGCTTGGACCACCATGTCTTCAGGAGGGTATCCAACTCAGCTTCGGCAATCTTCGCCTCGGCGGGATTATCGAAATCGTCCCAGCCGTCGTCGCCCCACTGATCCTCGTTCTGGTCGATGATCATGGAGATCACGTCGTCAGCCGAAGGCGGGCAGAGGCTTTCGGTCGAGCCCTTTACCGCCTCGATGATGGCGAAGGTCTCACCCGAGAAGTACGAGCGCCCGGCCTCGATTGCCTCATCTCGGGTGTCGCACGGTCCCAGATAGTTCTCGGACTGCTCTCCGTCGCCGTAGTACCATTGCCACGGTCCCATCACGCACCTCCCGCAGGTGCATCGGGCTGGAGGGCGGCGATGAGCCGGGGCAGGATTGCGCGGCGCGCGGCATGGGTCGCGTCGACCTCGTCGGTCGGCGTGTTAAGAACGCCGCGCTGGTAGAGCGCCTCCGCTTGGTGCAGAGCATCCACTGATGCCCGCGCCACCCCCTCCAACTCCTCCAACCTCGCCTTGAGGGCGGCGGTTTCATTGAGTTCATCCCGGGAACTTTCACCAGCTACCTGTTCTGCACTGGAGGGCTCCGCGCCGCAGACTGGGCAACCGCCTTCATCGCCTTCATCGCGGCACGCGAAGCAGGGTGTTGGCTCGCCGTCCCCGATGAACGACGCTAGGCTCTGAGCGCAGGCTCGAACTGTATCCCCGTACTGGTCGATATCCGAGAGACCAGCGAGATAACCAGAGCTGCCGATAGTCAGAACTTGCTCACCGCAAATTCGGACCTCCACCTCCCAGTCCTTTCCATCCAGCGCAGAACCGATAGCCGGTGCGTGGTCCCGGGATGAACCCTGTACGGCTAGGAGGGTGCGGAGGTCGGCTTCGAGGTGCCGGGCGGCTCGCGCTCCAGCTTCGCGATAATGTGCGACGATGTCCTTCGGCTGGATTTTCACCCAGCCATCCTCGCCGCGATATCCATCGTCGTCGGGGTGCTCAGGCCAGTGAAAATCAACGTACTTGTCAGGCAACTCGACTTTGTCATGGAGGAACCGAGCAAGACGCTCGCCCACTCTCTCCCGCACCCCGTCATCGAGAGGGGCTGGGGAGGGGAATAGGGCGAGGATGGCGTCGGCCTTGGAGAAGGCGGTGGCTTTGGACGGCCCATGGGTATCGTCAGAGTAGAAGGCCCGGTAATCGATCAGCCGCGCCACCTCTTCCCGTGTCGGATAGATGGTCGTGCTCATGGCTGGGGCGTCCCGAGGGTGTTGAAGCCGGCGGCGTTCTTGGATTGGTTGCGGGCTTGGAAGTAGGCGAGGGGCTTGGCGAGGATGCGCTGGATCTCGCGGGCCTCCGCCTCGTCTGCGTTGTCACCCGGCGGGCGGGCGAAGACGAAGTCGACCAGGCGGTGCGCCATGGCCCTGTCGGCGCCGAGGGCCTGATAGAGTTCGACAGCCTCTTCCAGGAAGCGGACGGCGCGCTGCTGCGGGGCCGTGGCGTGTTCCAGCCCGAAGGCCGCGGCGCACCAGGCATGGACCCTGCGCTGGCGGGTGGAGCGATCTTCCGCGGCGCAGGCCGCCTCCAGGGCCTGGACGCCGACACGGTCGAGGTCGGCGCGGGCGGCGTGCATCGGGTCGCCGCCGCCCTCACCCTCATCCAGGGCGGCCTGGTGGGGCGCGGCGAACAGGCCCTCCAGGTGCAGCCGGTCGGACTCGGACACGCGCCCCTCGCGCGCCCAGAAGAGGCCGGCGAAGAGGCGTTCGTACTCGATCCCGTCGGTGAACCCGTCGAGGATGTCGGCGACGAACAGCAGGCGGTGACGCTGGGCGGCGGGCGATTTGGCCAGGGGCTCGGCAGGCATCTCAGGCGCTCCAGAAAAGCCAGTAGCCCCAGAAGCCGACGCCGAAGCAGGCGGTGGAGATCAGGGCTGTGGCGATGAAGGTTCGGGTCATGGCCGGCCCTCGCCGGCGGCCTTGGCCGCGCGACGGCGGCGGGCGATTTCGACGATCAGGATCGCGCAGGCGCGGGTGAGGTTGCGGACGGCGTCCTCGTGCGGTTGGAACGACTCGAGGCCCCAGGGCCAGACGTCGTGCGCAGCACTGGCCGGGGTGTAGTCGGGGTCGGACTGAGCCGCCGCCGTCAAGGCCAGGGCGGCGGCCGCGAGGGGAAGCCCTCCATCGTCCAATTCGTCGGCCACGTCTGGCGTCAGACCGTGGTCGTCCATTTGCTGGACGTCCCAGGTCAGCGCCTTGACGATGTCGTATATCTCCTGAGCCATGGCCTGGGACGCCATCAGCTTCGCGTCCCCTTGGCGATCCACTGGCGCTCCATCTCGGCCTTGCGGAACTTCAGCGAGGCGACCTTGCGGCGCACGGCCTCGGGCAACTCGCGGATCAGGCCGAGGCCCGCCGAAGGAGAAATCTGGCCGCCGATGTGGATGGCGCACTGGCTGACGACGGTGCGCAGCTCGCGGTTTTCCTCACCGATCTGGCGGACAGCATCGACTTCGGCGGCGACCTCATGGGCTGTAGGTCGGAGGGCGCGGCGGATGTGGCCAGCGTAAACCGAGACGCCCCGCCAGTAGACGGCCATGGGGCCCTTGCGGCGGGTCCAGGAGGCTTCGGCCCGGTTGGCGGCGTCATGGGCCAGTTCGGCCAGCAGGCCGGCCAGAACGGCGCGCTGGCGGGGCGGAAGGGCCAGGATGGCCTGCATGGCCGGAAGGGCCAGCACGGGGTTCCTGACCTCTGGGAGGGTGCTGCGGTCCACGGCTCACCTCACCGGATAAGGGCGCAGTGGAAGAAGCGGGTGGAAGGATCGGTCGGCGAGGTCAGGATTCCGGCCGTGCCCTTGTTGTCGCCGAAACAGATGTCGACGACGTCGCTGTGCAGCTTGCCCAGCGCCTCCAGGAAGGAGGGGCCGTTGAAGAAGAGGTCGAAGGCCTCGCCCTCGAAGTCGGTGTCGACCAGGTCGCCGCCCTCGGCCGTGTCCATGTTGCGCGCGCGTACGTGGATGGAGCCGGGCTCGACGGCCAGGGTGAGGATGTGGACCTTTTCGGCCGTGGGGGCGAACAGCAGTGCCCGGCGGACGGCCGCCTCCAGCAGATCCTTGTCGACCGCCATGCGGCGGCTGTCGTCGGGCTGCTTGGCGCGGGTGTAATCGATGTAGTTGCCGCCGACCAACTTGGAGGTCAGCACCGCGTCGCCGCTGACGAGGCGCACCTTCGTCTCGCCGATGTGGATGGCGACCTCGTCGCCGGCGTCGGCCAGCATCCGCATCATCTCGCGCACCGTCTTGGCCGGAACGATGACGCCCGGCATGCCGACGAGCCCCTCGACGGCGGGCATGTCGGATATGCTCATCCGGGCCCCGTCGGTGGCCACGGCGCGAAGGGTCTGCTCGCCCTCCACCGACAGCACTTCGAGATAGACGCCCTGCATGTGGGCGCGGCCGGCCGTGACGGCCATCGCCCAGGACGTGAGGTCGAGCTGGCGCGCGAAGGCCTTGGCGGAGAGGAGGCCGGAGAAGGCCATGCCCTCGTCGCCCATCACCGGAAAGTCGGAGGCGGGCAGGACCGGCAACCGCGACTTGAAGCGGCCGTAGGCGACCAGCAGGCGCGGATCGCCGCTGTCGAAGGACAGGCTGATCTCGGCCCCCTGGGGCGCCAGGCGCAGCACGTCGTGCAGCTGGGACGCCGACGCGGTCAGCGCGCCGGGAACGGCGACGGCGGCCTCGGCGAGGTCGGAGGCGTCACGGTCCATGTCGGTGCCGACGACCCGCAGGCCCTGCTCGTCGGCCGACAGCAGGACATTGCCGAGGATGGGGATGGTCTGGCGGCGCTCGACGACGCCGATCACGCGCGCCAGGGCCTTGATGGCGGCGTCGCGCTCGATGGTGAGTTTCATGGTCGGGTCCTGGGGCGGGAGGTCAGTCGTCGTCGTCGAGGTCGAGATCGCTGTGGGGGTTGGTGTGGGCGTCATGGATGACCACAAGCGCGGCCCCCCCCCACTTGCGCGCCCATCGGGCGAGCGCGGCGTCGGCGTCGGCGGCGGTCTCGGCCCGGTCGAGTTCGTGGCGGGCCTGCTTGACGTTCTCGTAGTCGGCCAGATCGACATCCTGGCGCACGACATCGTTGAAGGTGGTGAGCCTATCCATGGTCTGAGGTCCGGGTGATGGCAGAGCCGCGCCCTGCGGTGGAGATCGGGCGGCCGGTGCGCTCGGCGTGCGCTCGTCGGGCGGCGACATAACCGGCGTTGCGGGCCGCGCCCCTGTCGACGAAGTCGGGCGAGGCGTCGCGGCCGGGGGTCGCCAGGCGGAAGGCCTCGCAGGCCGGGGCGCCGCCGTGGCCGAGCATGTTCATGCCGCAGGCGCCGTCGCCGTGCTCGCCGTTGTGCTGGCGGCGGTAGTCGCCGCAGGCGCAGAGGTCGTTGTCGTGGGGCGCGAGGGTCATGCGGCCTCGCTTCGCGCCTGGGCGCGGATGAGGTCGCGCAGCTTCGCGGCGCGCTCGAAATTCTCCGCCTTGATCGCGTCCTGCAGAACGCTGGCCAAGGTGCGGGGCTTCGGATGCGCCTTTCTTGCCATGCCGGTCGCGGAGGAGAACAGCTGCGAGGCGGCGAGCTGGCTCAGCCACTGACCGGAATGCTGGGACAGCGCGGCCCACATGCCGTTGATGCCGCCGTAGACGACCCCACGCTGGAGTCGGCCCTTGCTGTCGCGCCAGTAGCGGATGTCGCCCTGCGAGAGGATCGCCCCGTCCCGGTCGCGGCGGTTGTAGTCGGGCAACTCGGAGGCGGCCGGCCACCCGCTTTCGTCCCGCACAAAGCGATGGACGCCCCGTTGGCGCTCGTACTCTCCGTCCCATGTGCAGTTGAAGCGCCGTAGAGCCGAGGCGGCGATATCATCGGCCGTGGCGGCGGGTTCCAGACCCTCGGCGATAGCCAGTCGCCGACCGATGGAAAGCCCAGATGCCGCGTGCGGGGGACGGGCTTCGTGTTCGAAGCCGCGCCCCGTCAGGTGATCGAGGATGGCCTGCTCGACGCCCTCGAACCGCTTGCGGATGAGGTAGGGCATCCGGCGGAGCTTGTCGAAGTCGCAGTAGCCGCCATTGGGATTTGAGATGTTCACCTCCTGGAAGAAGGTGAAGCTGCAGCCTATCGGGGAGACCTCCGACCGGAAGCGCAGGTCGCCATGCGGCGTTGCGCGCGCGCCCTCGTGGTAATGACGCGCCAAGGTGGGATAGTTGCGGGCGATCTTGGCGTCCGTCCCGACAGCAAAACCTCTGTCGCGGAGAAGGCCCAGAAGGCGATTGTAGGTTTCCCAATCGACGCCCGGCTGCTTCAGCCGACGGTCGAAGCATTGCACGTGGGTGCGAACGTGGATGGCCGCGTCATAGGTTCTGACCGTCAGGCGCCGGGTCATGCCAGCACCGACGCGAGCCTGACGCCGAACGCGGCGGAGAGGGCGACGGCGAGGACCAGCAGGACGCCGCCGAGGAGGAGGTTGAGGGCCGCTTCGCCGCGGGCGTGGCGCCAGGGGTCGAGGATGTGGCCGACGTAGGCCTGGCCCGCCTCGAACAGCAGGCAGGCGCCCGCCAGGGCGGCGGAGGCCCCGGCGAGGCCGAGGAGGGCGATGTCGCCGTAGGGGACGAGGGCGGCCATCTCAGCGCGCGCCCTGGAACAGGGGCATGTCGCCGATGGCGGACAGGTAGAGGTCGATGAGGGCCTCTTCCTCCTGCCGCTTGGCCTTGTCCTGCTTGCGCATGCGGATGACCTTGCGGAGGATCTTGGTGTCGAAGCCGTTGCCCTTGGCCTCGGCGTAGACCTCCTTGAGGTCGGCCGTCACGGCGGCCTTG
This sequence comes from uncultured Caulobacter sp., assembly GCA_964579695.1. GTDB lineage: Bacteria > Pseudomonadota > Alphaproteobacteria > Caulobacterales > Caulobacteraceae > Caulobacter. Next base: position 8,359 of record CAZOHI010000005.1, read on the forward strand.
TCCTCCTCCAGCCGCTCGATCCGTTCGATGACGGCGCGCAGCTGGGTCTGGGCGTTGGAGTTCAGCAGGTCGGGGGCTGCGTCGGCGGTCACGGGCGAGCCTCCGACGAGAAGGCGATATCCGCGCCGCCGAGCGCCGCCAGGACGAGGGCGACAACCAGCAGGACGGCGGCGAACAGCATGAAGAACAGCTCGGCCCGGCTGTCGCGTTCGGCCCGGCTGAAACCCCACAGCGCGGCGGAGAAGAAGGCCCCCACCGCGAGGGGCGCGCAGAGAATGATCAGGAGCATCAGAACACCAGCGAGGCGAGCCAGCCGACGACGGCGCCAGTGACGGCGACATCGAGGAGCAGGCGGGGGGAGAGGCGGTGGCCCGCCTGGACCGGGGGGAGAGAGTCCAGGCGGGCCGGTTCCGCCGCGCGCCACAGGGGGGCGACAGGGCGGCGACGGAGGGTGGGGCCAGGGTGCGGCGACATCAGCGAGACCCCGGCAGAAGTTCGATGCGCTGGATACGGGCGCGCAGGTCGGTGGCCAGCTGGCGGCAGGCCTCGCGGGCGCCTTCCGGGGCGGAGCGCAGCTCGGCGAGGCCCGCGGCGGCGTCGGCAAGGTCGGCGGCCTGGGCCATCAGGTCGCCCAGGGCCTCCTGCGCCAGCCGGGCGGCGCAGGCCTCGCTCTGCCGGGCCGCGTCGGCAGCGTTGCAGGGGCGCGGCGGGGGAGGGGGCGGCGGCCGCGACGCGGCGGCCAGGCGACCGTGCATGGCCGCGATCTCGGGATCTGCCGGCATCACCGATCCTCCGGCCAGTGGTAGGCGGCGACGGCGAAGTGAAACCGCTGGGCGCCGATGACCGGGTCATGGTGGGGGGAGGCGACGGCGAAGAGGGCGTCGACGTCCGCCGCCGGATCGAAGGCCCGGAGCAGCACCCCGCAGTCGAAGGAGCGGCCGATGAAGATGATGATGTCGCCGGGCGCGGCCTGGCGCGTCACCCACCCGGGCGAGGTCTGGCGGCGGACCATGCCCCAGGCCTCGATCTGGGCGCCCATATCTCCGGCGAGATAGCCGCCCGGCCGAGTCTCACTCACCCTCGGTTCGAGATCGGCGAGGGGCGGGCCGCGCAGGCGCTCGCCATGCTCGGGGTCCCAGTCGATGGCGCACTGGGCGCAGGCACGGACGAAGCCGAACTCGTCGAAGGTGTTCGGTCCCCGACCCAGAAGGGCCCAGGTGCGGCCGAGGGCGGTCAGGTGAAGGGCGGCGGTGAGAAGCAGGGCTCGCCGCGACGCGGCCTGGAACTCGGGCCCGATGTGCGGCGCCACGTCCTCCGGGTTCAGGCGGAAGGGCTTGAGGTCGGCTGCGGCGAGGGTCATCCCTGGACCCTCGACAGGCATTCCACGAGACCGTCCGCCATGCGCTTCAGGGCTTCCTGGCGGCGGGCCCGCTTAGCGTAGGCGTTGGCGTAGGCGTAGGCGTAGGCGTAGGCGTCGGCGCAGGCGTAGGCGTCGGCGTAGGCGTCGGCGTTGGCGTAGGCGTCGGCGTCGGCGTAGGCGTCGGCGTTGGCGTAGGCGTAGGCGTAGGCGTCGGCGTTGGCGTAGGCGTCGGCGTAGGCGTTGGCGTAGGCGTTGGCGCGGTACGCTTCGTAGAAGTAGGGCCGTAGCGCCTCGAACCATTCGGTTCTCGGCGCTACATCACCCTGCAACGCCCGCCGGTGGAGATTCTGCACCGCCAGCGCGGCGTCCGGGGAGACGCCCTTTAGCGCGCGCCATTCGAGGCTGAGCGGGGCAACCACATTGGCGTGCCAGTCGTGCACGACGGAGAAGGGCACAGCGCCGTCCAGGCGCTTAAGCTCCGCGAAGAACCGCTGACCCCACGACTTGCTGTCCTCGAACGACTGGCCGTCGAACAGCCGTGGCACCATCCGCGCCAGCCAGAGCGGCATGACCCTGGCCGGACAGTCGGAGGGACCGTGGACATCGGGTCCCAGCGATCCCAAGGCGCAGGCGAGTTCGCGGCCATCATCGCCACGGCCGTGCCAGGAGCCCTGCACAAGGGCGCCGGCTTCCAGGGCCGCAGTATACCGCTCGAACGCCTCGGCGGCGGTCTGGGCGGTCTGGTTGTGTGTGGTGGTGGACATGGCGTCTCCCCGAGCGATAGGGGGACGCTAATGCGGGTAACTACCCGCGTCAACTAAAAAGCGGGCAACTACCCGCATTGACCAAAATGCGCATCGTTCCGACGTTCAACCCAGGGGTAGGGGGGTGCGATGGGCGGCTTTCTCGCTGGGTTCCTGGTCATCTGGATATTCGTCGCCCTCACGACGCCGCTTTCGGCGACTGGGGCGTTCCTGACCCTGACGGGCGCCACCGTGGTCTTCGGCGGGCTGTGGGTGCTTATAGTCGTCATGGCAGGCGACCCATCGACCTGGAGCGGGCCACGGCCCGCCGCCCAGAGCACCCCGATCCGATTTGCGCAGGGTGCGGATATCCCTTCGACCAGCGGCGCGACCCATGCGGGCGCGCGTGATCGGATCGAGTACGGGGATTTCGACGATACATGGGATGTCGCGGAAGACTGGGAGGGGCAATACGATTCCCCACGACCCGCGCGGCGAAAGGTTTCGCGCCATGTCGTCCTGGCGCCCTCCCTCAACCTGAATGTAGAGATCGACTACCCTACTAAGGAGGGCGGCTTCAGAAGCCGAAAGGTCAAGGTCACTCGACTGGTCGGAACCAGGGATGGGCTTCCTACCCATATGATGGGGACGGATCTGATGCACGGCGGCCATCGGACTTTCCTGGTCGAACGCATTCAGTGCTTGATCGACCCATCGACAGGGGAGGTCGTCGACGACATTGCTGGATGGCTGGCTGGGAGAAAGTCATGAAGTGCGCGGCGCCGCTGATTATCGCCCTCGGGCTGGGCCTGGCTGGATGCTCCGGGGGCGCGTGTTCAACATCCGGCGCCGAGGCCGTCGCTAAGGGCTTGGTGCGCGGCCAGCTGAAGGCGCCCACGACGGCGCAGTTCTCCGAGATCAGCACCATCGGCGGCAAGGAGCCCACGAAGGCGGGCTCTCCCGCCTGCGAATACTTCGTCAGCGGGTCGGTGGCGGCGCAGAACAGCTACGGCGCCATGCTGTCGAACAGGTTCCTGTCCAGGGTGGTCTACAACCAGGCGCAGGGGCGCTGGGAAGACCACGGGACCTTCCTGACGCCGTAGCAGGGTCTAGAGGTCCAGGATGGTCCGCCGCACCCGGCCAATCACCGTCCAGTCGTCGGTGTCGTCAGGGTAGATGGTGTCGTGCGCGGGATTGGTGGACTCCGGCTCCAGCCTGACGATGGGGTGGTTCTCGAACCGCTTGTAGGTCGTCTTGCCGCGATGGCTGAAGATGTATCGCCGGCCGGGAAGCGGGTCGCGCTCGTCGGTGTTGACGATGACCCGCGACCCCTCGGGCGAGACGCGGTCCATCGAATCGCCCACGACGGTGGTGGCGAAGTAGGAGCCGGGCTCCAGGTCGTCGAGGGCCAGGGTCGGCGCGTCCTTCATCTCGATCTGGCATCCGGTCTCGATCAGCCGCCCGGCGCTGACCCACGAGATGATGGGGACCGACACGATCCCTGAGCGGCGCAGGGTCGCGCCCTCCTCGACCGGGGTGTCGATCTCGTCGATCAGGTAGCGCACGTCGCATTGCAGCACGACGGCCAGCCGGGCCAGGGTGTCGGTGCGGGGATTGGTGTGGGGGCGCCGCTTCAAGGTACGTATGAAGTCGCGCGCGAGACCGGCGGACTTCGACGCCCCTTCGGCCTTCAGACCCAAAGCCTTCAGGCGCTCATCAATACGGTCGAGACGCAAGCGGGCCATATGCGGGAAATTGCCCGCAAGCCGCCGCCCTGTGAATGCGGGTAGTTGCCCTTGACAATGCGGGTAAGTACCCGCATCGTTCAATGCGATGACCATCGAAGCTTTCCTCACGCGATGCGATGCCTACTGCGCGCGCCGCGGCATCAGCCGGGCGCGGCTCAGCACGCTGCTGTTCAACGACGGCAAGAAGCTGGATGCGCTGGCCAATGGCCGTGACGTGGGCGTTCGCACGCTCGGCGGCGTCGAGAAGACGCTGACCGACATGGAGGCGACGGCGTGAGCCGGCCCCTGCAATCCACAATTTCGCTGAGGCGCGCCTGTGCGGCGCGGAGGGTGTCGTTCATCGGCGGCCGTGCTCCGGCTCTTGTCGTTGTTGACGCTCAGATCGGCGCCCACGGCCACGCTGTCAAGGGCGTGGTCGCAAACGAGGGCGGCTGAACCGCCCCGCGACGGCTTACCGCCGCATCAGACGGCGGAACCGCAAAGCATCACTCGACGACCGGGTCCGGCCGCCCGGGATTTCCAGGCCGGGGGTTCATTCCAGAAGGGGAGGGCGGCGCCATGGCTGGCGACTGGTCCGACGAGCGCATCGCCGTGCTGAAGGGTCTGTGGCGTGACGGCCTGAGCGCTTCGCAGGTCGCGAAGGCGCTGGGCGGGGTGTCCCGCAACGCGGTGATCGGCAAGGTGCATCGGCTGGGCCTGAGCAACCGGCCCACGGCATCGGCCCCGCCCAAGGCGGTGAGGAAGCCTGTCGCCGTGCGTCCGCCGAAGCCCGAGGCCAGGCTCGCGCCCGAGGGGGTTCGCCACCCGCTGCCGCCGGTGGTCGCCGGGGCGGTGGGGCCGGTGCTGGCCGACCTGAAGCCCGGTTGCTGCAAGTTTCCCGTCGGCCGCGACCCGGGGCGGGGGAACATGGAGATCGCCATGTTCTGCGGCGCGCCCCAGGAGGAGGGGAGCGTCTACTGCCCCGACCACCACATGGCGGCGATCAGCCCCGAGGACCGAGGGCGGCTTGAGCGCCGCCGCGCGGGTCTGCCCGTCGCAAGTCGCGAGGTGGATCGCAAGCCCAGGGGCGCGGAGTGGAAGGAGAAGGCCAGCCGCCCGCGGACGGTGTTCTCCATGGCGGGGGGATATTGATGGGCCAGGCCATCACCTTCGGCTCCTGGTGCTCGGGCATCGAGGCGGCGTCGGCGGCCTTCCTGCCGCTGGGCTGGGAATGCGCCTATGTCGCCGAGATCGAGCCCTTTGCCTGCGCCCTGCTGGCCCAGCGGTACGGCGCCGGCCGGCCGGTCTACATGCCCCGTCCGGAGGACGCGCCGGACGAGAAGACCGCCCGCGAGCGCCGCGCCGCGATCAAGGCGCTGGACCGCATCGAGTGGGGCACGCGCCTGACCAACTGGGGCGATATCTCGCAGATCAAGGCGAGCGACCTGCCGCCCGTCGACATCCTGGTCGCGGGCCTGCCGTGCCAGGGGTTCAGCATCGCGGGGCTGCGCCGGTCGCTGGCCGACGACCGCGGCAACCTCACCCTCATCGCTGTCAGGAAGATCCATGACCTCGCCCGCGCCGGACTTGTTCGGGGGTTCCTGTTCGAGAACGTCCCCGCCATCCTCAACACACCTGACAACGCCTTCGGCTGCTTCCTGGGCGCAGTTGTCGGCGCAGATGATCCCCTTCAGGGACTTGAGCACGGCGGAAAATGGCCGCGTGCGGGCATGGTTGCCGGGCCACGGGCACGGGTCGCTTGGCGGGTTCTCGACGCTCAATATTTCGGACTGGCCCAACGACGCGAGCGTGTGTTCGCTGTCGCAGATTTTGGAGACGGTGCCGATCCCGCGGCGGTTCTATTTGAGCGCGCGAGCCTGTCTCGGAATCCTCCGGCACGCGGCCAAGCGGGGGAAGGTGTTGCCGGAAATATTGCGCCGGGCGCTGGAAGCGGTGGCAGGTGTGTCGCCCGCGAACTGATCGCCTTTAACGCCAGGCAAGACCTAGAGGTCACCTCGCCAGTATCGGGTTCGCTAGATTGTAGTTCGCCCCAGGCCCAGGCCCAGGCCGTCGCCTTCAGCCTGCGCGGGCGCGGCGGAGAGGTGTCAGCGGAGGTCGAGCAGGGCCCGGTCTCGCCCGCGCTCAGGGCCGTCGATGGCGGCTCGTCACACGCGTTCGTGGCCACCTCGGAACAGACCGCCTGGTCCATCATGCCCCAAAACAGCGGCAAGGACTTCAAGGCCCGCGAGGTTGACGTCGCCCAGCCGCTCATGGCCGCCGGCCCCGTGGGCGGCAACCAGGGCGGCAACCAGGGCGGCGACTACATCCAGGCCGGGATGGCCGTGCGCCGCATCACCTGCGTCGAGGCGGAAATACTGCAGGGATTCCCGCCCAACTACACCCTGATCGACTGGCCAAGCGCGAACCGCAAGGGCGACGACCTGGCCGAGACCATCGCCTACCTGCGTTCGCACGGGCTGTCCGACAACGAGGCCGTGGCGCTGGCGCAGACGCCGGACGGTCCCCGCTATAAGGGCATCGGCAATTCCTGGGCCGTGCCGGTGGCGCGATGGATCGGCGAACGGATCGGGGCGGCGATGCCCGCTTCGGCGCAGAGGGAGGGCCGCTCCCATGCTGCCTGACATGTTCTATCCCGACGCGCCCGGCTGGAAGGGCGCGGAGACGTCGAAGGAGGCCGCGCAGGGGGTCAAGGAGACGGCCGCGCTGCTGCGCGAGCGCATCCTGGAGGCCATCCGCCAGCGGCCGGGCACGCCCGAGCAGATCGCGCTGCGCCTCAACGCGCCGCTGATGAACGTGCGGCCCAGGTGTTCGGAGCTGCGCAAGCGGGGGCTGATCGTCGACAGCGGCGGCCGGGCCCAGGCGCTGGGCGGCAGGCGGGCGATCATCTGGCGCGTGCGGGCCGACAGCGACCCCGTGGAGGCCGGGCGATGACGGTCTCGATCCTCGTCGGCGACGTCATGGAGCAACTGGCAGGCCTGCCGGACGACCACTTCGACGTGGTGTTCACCTCGCCGCCCTATTGGGGACTGCGGGACTACGGCGTCGCGGGACAGCTCGGCCTGGAGCCGACGCTGGGCGAGCACCTCGAACGGATGGTCGCGGTGTTCCGCGAGGTCCGGCGGGTGCTCAAGCCTACCGGCATCGTCTGGCTGAACTACGGCGACTGCTACGCGACGACGCCCAACGGGAGGAGCGCGGCGGCGACGAAGGCGGCGGGCGGTGACGACCGGACGTTCCGGGACAAGCCGTTCTCGACGGTGGGTCCGATCTACGATCCGGGCGGCGGGCCGCAGGGCCGCGTCGTCGCCAACGGCTACCTGAAGTCGAAGGATCTCTGCATGGTCCCCAACCGGCTGGCCATCGCCCTGCAGGAAGACGGCTGGTGGGTCAGGGCCGAAGCGATCTGGGCCAAGCCCAGCCCCATGCCCGAGAGCGTGACCGACCGCCCGGCGAGCGCCCACGAGAAGGTGTGGCTGCTGACGAAGTCGGAACGCTACGCCTATGACGCGCCGGCGGTTCGGCAGGGGCGCACGTCGGGGGGCGAGTATCCGGTTCCAGCGGGTTGGGACACCGGCCCGGGAGCGCATGGCAACGTCCATAGGGCCGGACGGAGTGGGCGCGGACCGAATCGTCAGGACGCAATAGCCGCAAGCGCCGCCAGCGCTGGAGGGTCCAGCGATCGTCGTATGGCGGGTTCCAACGAGCGTTGGAAGCAAAGCCAGACGCCCGGTCGCGCCAAGGGCGACAGCTTCGCCCGGGCCCACAAGGCCAGCGCCGGTGGTCATGGGCTGTCGCCGCAGTTCCGGGAAGACCGGGAGCCGGTCGCCTATCCGCGCGGCGGCGGGCGCAACCTGCGGAACTACGAGCCCGCGCCGGTGCAGGTGTGGGAGATCGCCGGACAGCCGTTCGCGGGCGAGTTCTGCCTGGCGTGCCGCAACTATTTCGAGCGCGCCGCGTTGCGGGCCCTGGCGGTGGTCGAGGTCGGCGACGACGGGGCCAAGGCGCGGGTCTGCACGTGCGGGGAATCGGGGCGGTGGCTGTCGCACTTCGCGACCTTCCCCCCGGAACTGGTCGAGCGCGGGCTGACGGCCGCGCCGAAGCACTGCTGCGCGACGTGCGCGGCGCCGTGGTCGCGGGTCGTGGAGAAGACTTTCGCGCCGCAATCGGACTGCTCAGCCGAGGCGGCCGAGCGCGATCCAGCCGGGCTCGATCCCAGTTCGCGCTGGGGCGGGTCGGCGCGCGGGACGGTCAGCTTCAGTCACATCGGCTTTGCGCCGACCTGCGACTGCCCCGACGCCGAGCGCGCCGCCCCGCGCGTGCTCGACCCCTTCGGCGGCAGCGGGACGACCGGGATGGCGGCCGACCGCCTGGGTCTGGACTGCACCCTGATCGAGCTTAACCCCGACTACGCCGAGATGGCGGGCAAACGGATCGGGGCGGCGCGCCCGACGGCGGCGGTCATCGGGGTCGCATCGCACAACACCCTCACCGCCACGCCCCTGTTCGGGGACGTCGCATGAGCACGGACGTCATGGACCGCACCGTGCCGGCGCTGGCGTTCAGCAACCCCGGCGAGTCGGTGGGGACGGGGCCCGCCGGGCCCGCCCTGCCGCACAACATCGAGGCCGAGCACGCCCTGCTGGGTTGCCTGCTGTACGACAACTTCGCCTACGAGAAGATCACCGACGGGCTGCGGGCCGAGCACTTCTTCGAGCCGTTCCACTGCCGCCTGTTCGCGGCCCTGGGGCGGGCGATCCGGCAGGGGCGGCTGGCCGACCCGATCCTGGTGCAGGACGAGTTCAAGGACGACCCGGCCTATAATGACCTGGGGGGGCTGTCGTACCTGGCCCTGCTGGTCGACCGGGCGCCGCCCGCCGTCAACGCCCCCGACTACGCACGCGCCATCCGCGAGACGGCCCTGCGGCGCGAGATGGTGCGGGTCGGGGCGGAGATGACCCGCGCCGCCGTGGCCGGGGACGAGGGGCGCTCGTCGCGCGAGCTGATCGAGCAGGCCGAGCAGGATCTGTACGCCCTGGCCGAGACCGGCCAGCGGCAGGGGGGCTTCATCGGCTTTTCCGAGGCGCTGGCGGGCGCCGTCAACATGGCCTCGGAGGCCTACAGCCGCGACGGCGGGCTGGCGGGACTGGCGACCGGCCTTGCGGACCTGGACGGCAAGCTGGGGGGGCTGCACCCCTCCGACCTGGTCATCATCGCCGGGCGCCCCTCGATGGGGAAGACGGCGCTGGCCACCAACATCGCCTTCCACGTCGCCCGCAACTATTCGTGGGAGCCGCAGCCGGACGGGTCGCGCAAGACGGTCAGCGGCGGGGTGGTGGCCTTCTTCTCGCTGGAGATGAGCGCCGAGCAACTGGCCATGCGCCTGCTGGCCGACGTGTCGGGGGTGTCGTCCGACCGCATCCGCAAGGGCGAGATCTCGGCCCATGAGTTCGGGCGGGTGCGCGACGCCTCGCTGGAGATCGCCGACAGCCCCCTGCACATCGACGCCACCGGCGGCATCTCCATGGCCAAGCTGGCCGCCCGGGCCCGGCGGCTGAAGCGCACGTCGGGGCTCGACCTGATCGTGGTCGACTACCTCCAGCTGGTGACCGGCGACGGACACGAGGAGAACCGCGTCCAGCAGGTCAGCATGGTGACCCAGGGGCTGAAGGCCCTGGCCAAGGACCTCGGCGTGCCGGTGATCGCCCTGTCGCAGCTGTCGCGCCAAGTCGAGAACCGCGAGGACAAGCGTCCGATGCTGTCCGACCTTCGGGAGTCCGGCTCGATCGAGCAGGACGCCGACGTCGTCATGTTCGTCTACCGCGAGGCCTACTACCTCTCGCGCGCCGAGCCCCGGGCGGGGACGCCCGAGCACCTGGCCTGGCAGGAGCAGCTGGCCGCCTGCGAGGGCATGGCCGAGGCCATCATCGGCAAGCAGCGCCACGGCCCCATCGGCACCGTCCGACTTTCGTTCAACGCCGACCTGACCCGGTTCGGCAACCTGGCCCGCGAGGGCCGCTACGAGGTGAAGTGATGACCGCGCACGCCCCCGCGCCCCTGACGCCCCCAACCTGTGACCTCAAGGACTTCCCGCGGATGATGATCGACATCCCGCGGCTGTTCGGCTCGGGCTTCGACGCCACGGGCGACGACACGGCCTGGCGCTGCGGGCTGACCCTGTGGCTGAAGAGCTGGCACCAGGTCCCTGCCGCCTCGCTGGACGACGACGAGGCCCTGCTGGCCAAGCTGGCGGGCCTGGGGCGGGACATGAAGACCTGGGCCCGGGTCCGGGCGGGCGCCCTGCGCCACTGGGTGAAATGTTCCGACGGGCGGCTCTATCACCCGGTGGTGGCCGAGATCGCCCTGGAGGCCTGGCTGTCCAAGCTGGCCCAGCAGGTCTCCAGCGGCAGCGGCGCGAACAAGCGGTGGGGGACGCCCTTCGATCCCGCGCCCTTCCAGGCGCACCTCGCCGAGGCGACCGAGATGCTGCGGCTGCTCAACCCGGAGAGCAAGGCGCTTCGCCGTCCGGCGCGGAGCGATCCTCCGCCCTCGACGCCGGATGCCACCGGCAATGCCGACGGCATCCCGTCGGCATCCCAACGGCAATCCCGGAGGCAATCCCGCGCCATGTCGGTCGGCAATGCCGATCCAATGCCAATAGAAGGGAAGCCCGGTAATATCCCCTCTTCGAGGGGAGATATTACCGGGCCAGGCGTAGGCGAGCGCGCGCATGAAGGGCGCGCTCTCCCCGCCTGGGAAGGGCCGGATCGGGTGTGGGCGGCGGTGGTCGAGGCCAAGGGCGCCGACTGGGCCCGCGACATCCTCGCCCTGACCGGCTGGCGCGACCTGCCCCAGCCGACGGTGGTCTGCCGCACGGCGCAGGTGGACCGCGAAATCCGACGCAGCGTCACCCGGCTGCTCGACAAGTTGGGCGTCGGCATCGCCATGGAGGCGGCGGCGTGAAGATCACCGAGGAACAGTTCGTGCGCGGCGTGGCCGCGATCCGGCAGCACCACGCGCTGCTCGAACAGGTCAGGGCGGCGGACGGCCGGCTGTTCGCGACCGACACGCCGGAACAGCTGTGGACCTACTGGCGTGAGACGGAGACGGGGCCGTTCGAAGGGGGCGCCCCCAACGTAGATGCGGGGGATACGGCGCCATGAGCCTGGACTTCTACACCACCCAGGAGGTGCGGCGTTGCCGCAAGGCCCAACGGTGCGACGAGTGCCGGACCACCATTCCCGCCGGCACTCCGCTGCGCCGATACGCCTTCCGCCACGACGGGGTTTTCTGCTCGGGCTGCGTGCACCCCGATTGCGCTGACTGGGCGAACAAGGTGGTGCTGGAGGGGCCCGACGAAGGCCGCCCCTTCCTGTGCGACGTCACGCTCGACGAGGACGTCGACGTCGTCGCTCTTAAGGCCGCGCCGCCTACGCGAGAGGTCTACCAGCGCCTGACCTCCGCATGGCGGCTGCTGATCGACGAGGTCTGCGCCGCTGGCCTACCCCCAACCATCTCCCCGAGGACGAAACCGCTATGACCGACATCATGGTCGACCTGGAGACCCTTGGCACGACGCCCGGGTCCATCATCCTGTCCATCGGGGCCTGCATGTTCGACCCGGTCACGGGCGACGTGCTGGCGCAGTTCTACCGGACCATCGACCGGGCCTCGTGCGAGGCGGCGGGGCTGACCGCGGACGCTTCGACGGAAGCCTGGTGGGCCGGGCAGTCGCAGGCGGCGCGGGACGCCCTGCTGATGGACACCAGCCCTTTGTCCGAGGTGCTCGAGTCCTTCGCCGGGTGGTGGTTGGCGCAGCGGGGCGAGCGGCTTTGGGCGCACGCGCCCAACTTCGACGAGACGCTGCTGGCCGCCGCCTACCGGGCCTGCGGGGTCGGGCATCCCTGGCAGTTCTGGAACGTGCGCTGCACGCGGACGATCTACGCCCTGGCCGGGGTCAAGCCCGACCGGACCGTCGGCACCCACCACAACGCCCTCGACGACGCCATCGCCCAGGCGGTGGCGGTGCATCGGGCCTTCGCGGCGCTGGGGCTGGCGCAGGTGGCGGCGTGAACCCCACGCAAAATCCCATCGTGATCGGCGCGGGGGAGGGGCACGCTTCGGCGCTCATCTCGCCGTGCGGCCTTTATCGTTACAGGCTGGACCGGGCGGTCGGCGTGGGGCCGACGGTCGCCTTCCTGATGGTCAATCCGTCGACGGCGGATGGCGAGCGCGACGACGCGACCATCCGCAAGGTGGTGGGGTTCAGCCTGCGCGCCGGGTTCGGCCATGTCGTCGTCGGCAACAAGTTCGCGCGGCGGGCCACCGATATCCGGGACCTGCGCGGGCTATCCGGCGCCGAAGCGCGCGGGCCTGACAACGACCATCACCTGAAGCGCATCCTGTGCGACGCGGCGGTGGTGATCGCGGCCTGGGGTCCGCTCGGCAAACTGCCGCCCACGCTTCGAAACCGCTGGCGGACGGTGGTCCAGCTGGCGGCCCAGTTCGAGAGACCGCTGCAGTGCCTGGGCGTCGCCGCCGACGGCCACCCGCGCCACCCCCTGATGTTGTCCTACGACACCCCCCTGACCGATTGGAGACCGCCCGCATGACCGCCGCCAGGAAGGGCCTGTACAAGGCCGAGTATGAAGGACAGCAGGCGGGCGGGCGGCTGACGCCCGGGGAGGCGCCGCGGTACGAGGCGGCGCGGGACCGGCTGATGCGGCGGCTGACCGAGGCCATGCTGGTGCTGGCGTCGCTGGAGGACGAGGGTGGGGGGAAGACCAGTTCATGGCCGTCCTACATCCACGACCTCGCCGACCGTGCGGGGCAGGGTGAATACGAGTTCGGGGCCGACACGCGGCCGGCGCGGTTCGATCCGACGCCGGGCCAATTGAGCGACTTCCTGCCGACCATGGGGCTGCTGGACGGGCTGCGGCCGCTGTTCCTGAGGGTGCTCTACCTGCGGGCCATCGGGTCCTACTACGGCGGCTGGTCGTTCGAGGCCATCGGCGACCGCTACGGCAAGACCGGCCAGTGGGCGAAGGAGGCCTACGAGGCGGTGGTCATCCAGGCGGCGCGGCGGTGCGGCGTCCTGCCCGAGGCGCCGGAGGGCTGGGCGGTGCTGGTGGCCAGCGTCGATTACGTGGGCTGGCGGACCTTCCTGACGACGGCGGGCGACCCGGCCCAGCAGCTCAGGGACCTGCGGGCCAAGAGCCCCATCAGGATCAGCGAGGCCTTCGCCCTGTGGACGCCGGGCCAGCCGGCCGCCAAGCGCCTGGCCAAGGCCGCCCGCAAGCACCTGATGGGCCGGGTGACGCACGGGTCCTGGCACCTGGTCAGCGCCGACGACATGGCGTCCCTGCTGATCGGGGAGGCGCGGGCCCAGCAGATCGCCTGGATACAGGAAAGCCTGCCGGTCCCGGCCGACGGCAGCGGCCCGCACGCGGCCCTGCTGCGGGCCTCCCTGCGCGACGGGATGGGCGATTCGCAGGACGCCGCCGAGACGGCCTGCGACGCCCACGATTGAGGGCAAATCTGGGGGGTCGGATGGGCCTGAAACCATATTACTTGACGGAAAAGCATATTACAGGGCAGTTTTTCCCTAGGGTGGGGAATCGCTCGGCCGGGCAACCGGCGGGCGGTTCAGCAAGGGCTGGTCCAGGCCCATGACCAAGCCCCCAAACACCTCGGGCGGCCTTACCGCAGATCACATCACCGCCGCCGCCTATGGCCGGGCCTGCGAGCCCCCCATCGGCAAGAGCGGCATGGCGCGCCTGATCGCGCTCGGCCTGCCGGTCCATCCCGGGACCGACGGGCACGGGCGCGTGTGCAAGTTCGTACTCCCGGCGGAGGCGGACGAGTGGCGGCGCGCCAACTGCACGGCAAAGCCGGACAAGGACGGCCGCATGCGCGGGCCGCCCGACTTCACGCCATCGGCGACGGCTCGCACCGTCGCCGCCGACGCCTCGTCACCCGCGCCGGGGTCCGCCCCGCGTCCGGCGAGCGCGAAGGCCGGACCCTCATCCCCGCGCGGGGGGGCATCAACGCACGGGGATGAGGGCGAGGGCGGCGGGTATGGCGTCGGGACGCTCAGCGTCGGCGAGCGGACGCAGCTGGCGCGGATGCGGGAGGCCGAGGAGCGCGCCGAGTCGGCGACGCTGCGGCGGCTGACCGCCGAGGGCAGGCTGCTCGACCGCGAGGCGGCCATCGACGCCCACCTGGCCTTCGTCGGGCAGGTGGGCACGGCCATCGACCGGATGCCCGCCGACCACGCCACCACGGTCGCCTCCGCCCTGGGGGTGACGGAACACCAGGCCTACCTCGTCCTGCGCAAGGTGGGCGAGCGGTTGAGGGAAGATCTTGCCCGCTACGCAGCCTCGGAAGGCGAACGCCTCGCCATCGAGGCGGAGGACGGGGACGACGCCCCGGCCGGGCGCGAGCTATCGCCAGAACCGGCGTAACGCCTACCACGAGGGCCGCCGCCTCGGCGAACTGGACCTGTGGGACGCGACGGCGTCGGAGATCGCGCCGCGGCGTCGGCTGACGCCCTTCGAGTTCGGCCAGCGTCACCGGGTCTATACCAAGGAAGGGCGCTCCAGCCGCTGGCGGCCGGAGGACACGCCCTGGGCTCGGGGGGTGCTGGAGGCGTTGTCCGAGGACAGCCCCTATCGCCGCATCGTCTGCCCCAAGGGCACGCAGCTCGGGTTCACCGAGATCGGGCTGATCTGGATCGGCCAGGGGATACTGGAAGCCCAGTCGACCCTGGTCATCCAGCCGACCGAGGCGGTGGCCAAGAAGGTGGTGCGGACCAAGTTCCGCCCCATGCTCCAGAGCACCACGGTCCTGAAGCCGGTGTTCACCGGCCGGGCGGCGGACTCGACGCTGCACTTCTCGGCGCCCAGCGTCGACGTGATGTTCGCCGGGTCCAACAGCCCGACGAACTTCGCCACGGTCACCGTGCCCCGCTTCTTCGGGGACGAGGTCGACCGCTGGTCGCTGGAACTGGAGGACGAGGGCGATCCCATCGACCTCGCCGACAACCGGATCGCCGAATACGGCTTCCTGGGGAAGATGTTCCTGCCCTGCTCCCCCACGGTGCAGGGCGCGTCGGTGGTCTGGCGCGAGTTCCTGGACAGCGACCAGCGGTATTTCGAGGTGCCGTGCCCGGCCTGCGACCACTTCCAGGCCTGGACCTGGGACAACATGGTCGTGGAGGGCGAGGATGAGGCGAAGATGCGGTGCGTCGCCTGCCTGCATCCCTCGGCCGAGCACGAATGGAAGGCGATCTGGGGCCGGGGCGTGTGGCGGGCGACCGTCGATGCTCCCGTGCGGCCGGACTCGGCGGGCTTCCACCTGTCGACCCTCTACGCGCGGCTCGGCCAGCGGACCTGGAAGCAGCTGGTCGCGCAGCACCGGGCGGTGGTGAAGAGCGGGCTGTCGTCCCGGCTCCAGACCTTCGTCAACACCATCCTCGGCCTGCCGTGGAAGCTGGACGAAGACAGCATGGACGCCGAGGAGCTGCGCGAGCGGCTCGACGGCGGCTGCGAGCGGGGCGTGGTCCCGGCCGGCGGCCTCGTGCTGACGGCGGGGGTCGACTACCAGAAGAACCGGATCGAGATCTTCATCTGGGCCTGGGCGCGGGGCCGGGAACGCTGGCTGGTCACCAAGGAGGTGGTCGAGCGCCAGGACGGGACGGGCCGGGACCGGCCATCCGGCGACCTGGCGGCGGAGGTGGCCCTGCACACCGAGCGGCAATGGCCACACGCGCTGGGCGGGGCGCTGCCGGTCGAGATGACGCTGCACGACGCCAACGACCGTCCGGCCGACGTGTTCGACATCATCGACCACCTGCCCAGGTCGCGGCACATCGCGGTCAACAGCGACGACGGCTGGGGCCGCAACCCGCGCTTCGAGCCGCCGCGGGTCAAGGATTTCAACCGCCAGGGCAAGGCGGTGAAGTTCGGCCGGCGGGTCATCCGGGTCCACTCGGCCGAGGCCAAGCGGGACTGGTACGACGACCTGCGCCGGCCGCTGGCCGAGGAAGGCCACAGCGAACGCTACGTCCACATCCCCGAATGGGCGGATGAGGAGGAGGGGCTGCTGAAGCAGTTCGTGGCCGAGGAACTGACCAAGTCCAAGCGCGGGCGACTGCGCTGGGACAAGAAGAAGGGCCACGAGCGCAACGAGGCCCTGGACTGCGCGGTCCTGGCCGAGGGCGCGCGCTGGCAACTGAAGACCCATCGGTGGTCGGAGGCCGAGTGGCGGCGCCGCGAGGGCGCCGTCGCCGTCGGCTCGCCGTCCGCCCCGCCGCCACACAAGCCGGCGCCGGACGTCCCGAGGGGACCCGGCGGCCGGCGCATCCGGGGACGCATGCGTTGAGCACTCTGACGCTGGAGCAGCTGCGGGCCTACGAGGCCAAGCTGATCAAGGCGGCGGCGAACCCGCTGAAGACCACCTGGTTCGACGAGTTCCGCAAGGAGTACCGGCCGTTCGCCGAGATCGCCCAGGGCCTGGCCCTGGTGCGGACGGAGATCGCCAGGCACCCGGACAACCCGGACAGGACCCGGCGGCGGGCCAGCGTGATCAAGATCCGCTGCACGAGCGGATACTGACATGGCGCGCCGGTCGATGATGAGCGCCGTGGCGGGCCTGCTGGGCCTGCCGGCTTCGGCCGGGGCGACGGGCTCGCTGGTGCGGACCTATGACGCGCCGCCCGAGGACCGGGGGATGCGGGCGGCCCGCGACGGGCGGCGGTCCGCCAACTTCGAGGGCGAGCGCCAGCATATCAATTCCGCCATCCGGGCGGGGGGCGCGACGCTGCGCGCGAGGTCGCGGTTTTTCTGCGCCGAGAACCCCCTGGGGATCGCGGGCAAGGAGAACTTCGTGGCCTTCCTGGTGGGGGCGGGCATCGTCCCGTCGCTCCAGAAGGCCAGGGTCCGGGTCAAGACGGCTTGGATGACCGCCTTCTGGGACTGGTGCCGCGTCTGCGACTACGACGGGGTGCTCGACTACCTGGGCATGCAGGCGACTGGCGCGGGCGAGCTGTTCGAAGTCGGCGAGTTCTTCATCCGCCGCCACGTGAGCGCGCGCCATCCGCTGCGGCTGCAGATGATGGCCTCCGAACAACTGCCCTATACGGTGGTGGCGGCCGTGCCGGCGGGCCACGTCGTTCGGCTGGGCATCGAGTTCGACGCCGACAACCGCCGCGTGGCCTATCATTTCCTGCGGTATCACCCGGCGGACTCCACAGTCCCGGCGCAGGATCGGATGCGGACGGTGAGGGTGCCGGCCGAGGACGTGCTGCACGTCTATCGGGTGCGGACCCCCGGCCAGATCAGGGGAACGCCGGAGACGCGGGGGGCGATCATCCCCGGCAACCTGCTGGACGACTACGAGGACGCGCTGCTGGAGCGGGCGCGGGCCGGGACCCGGCCCATCGGCTTCATCGAGCGGGCCGACGGCGGGTCGGAGACCGACCCATCGGCCGCCGGCGGCTTTGGGGCGACGGCGACCAACCACGGCGACGGCACGGCGACGCTGGACATGGAGCCCGGCGTGCTGATCGAGGGCGGCCCCGGCGAGAAACTGGCCAAGATCGATCCGCCGGACCCCGGCGCCAACTATTCGGAGTTCCGCTACGCCCAGGCGACACGGGCGACGACAGCGATGGGCCAGCCCTATGCCGACGTAACCGGCGACCGGCGACGGACCAACTTCTCGTCGCAGCGGGCCGACCGCCTGCCGTTCAAGCGCAAGATCGAGCAGCGCCAGTATCACACGCTGGAGCCGCAGATGCTGCAGCCGGTGTGGGAGTGGTTCGTGGCCGACGCCCTGCTGCACGGCTCCGTCGCCCTGCCGCGCGGCGCGGCGCGGACCGTGGAGGCCTATCGCAACGTGCGGCACATGGCGCCCCGGTGGGACTACGTGAACCCTCACGAGGACGCCAAGACCGAGAAGCTGCTGGTCGATAACCTGTTCAAGCCCCGGTCGGACGTGGTCTCCGAGGGCGGCTGGGACGCCGACCAGATCGACGAGCAGATCGCCGAGGACCAGAAGCGCGAGGCGCGGCTGGGGCTGGTGCGGCGCGAGCCGACCGGCAAGGACGCCAACGCGCCGCCGGCCGAGCCGGAGCGCGACGGGGCGGACGATCCCGACGAACCCGACGAGGAAGAGGACGAGGCATGAGCCTGCTTTTGCCGCGCGTCGCCGCGCGGGTGTTCAACACGCCCCTGGCGGTGACGCCGGAGAAGGCGGTGGCCATGCTGATCGGCCTGGGCGCGCGGATGGTCGACGGCGGGGTGGTGCTGTCGGGCGATGTGCGGCCCGCCGACCACGACACCCGCCGCGAGCCGCAGGCCGGGGTGATCGGCGATCCGCTGGGCCGGGACCTCGACCAGCGCGGCCGGCGGCCCTACGCGACCCACGAGAGCGTGGCGGTGATCCCGCTGGAAGGGTCGCTGGTCCACAAGGGGGCCTATGTCGGAAAGTCGTCCGGCGAGACGTCGTTCCAGGGCCTGCAGGCCCAGATCGTGCGGGCGCACCGCGACCCGATGGTCAAGGGGGTGGTGTTCGAGCACGACAGCCACGGCGGCGAGGTCAACGGGATGTTCGAGACCGCGCGGATGATCGCGCGGCTGTCGGCCGACAAGCCGACCATGGCCATCCTGACCCACGTGTCCTGCTCGGCGGCCTACGTCAACGCGGCGCCCTGCCGCCAGATCGTCATTCCGAAGACCGGGGCGGCGGGGTCCATCGGGGCCCTGGTCCTGCACGCGGACCTGTCGGGCAAGCACGAGAAGGACGGGGTCAAGGTGACCATCGTCGCCTCGGGCCGGCACAAGGCCGACGGCAACCCGCTGGAGCCCCTGGCCGACGAGGTGAGGGCGCGGCTGCAGGCCCAGGTCGACACGGTGCGGGACATGTTCGCCGAGACGGTGGGGGAGGGGCGGGGACGGCGCCTGGCCAAGGCCGCCGCCCTGGCGACGGAAGCGCAGGTCTATCACGGCGCGGACGCCGTGGCCGCTGGGCTGGCCGACGTCGTGGCCGATCCGCACGAAGCCTTCGCCGCCTTTGTGGCGGCGGTCAACCGGGCCTGACGGCCCCTTTTGCTGAGAGGGCGACATGCCTGAATCCACCCTGGCGGCCATCGCCGCCGCCGCCGCCGACCCCACCGCGACGCCCACGCCCGCCGCGCCCGCCGCGGCCCCGGCGGCGGCTCCGGCCGCTCCGGCTCTGACCCCGGCCGCGCGGCTGGCCGCCGCCCAGCAGGCCCAGGCCGCCGCCAACGCCGAACTGGAGGCCGCCGAGCTGTCGGCCCGCCAGCAGGGCGCGGTGCGCCCGCACCTGTCGGCCGGGGTCGCGCTGGAACTGGCCATCCTGGCCTTCCCCGGCGGGATGACGGCCGAGCAGATGACGTCCCTGGCCACCGTGGCCCGCAAGGACGACGAGCCGGCCTTCCGCGCCGAGCTTCTGGCTCTGCGCGACAAGGCCGCCACCCCGGCCGAGCCTACGACCACGGCCAGCGGCGACGGCACGGTCAAGAAGCCCGCCGCCGCCGGGGCCGATCCCGAGCGGGGGTCGCGCCTGATGGAGGCCGCCCGGGCCCAGACGGCCAAGGCCTGACGTCCACACATCCCTGACCCGGCCCAGGCCGGGAGGGGCGACTGCAACCTGCCCGCTGAGCCGGGCGCATGAAGGAGACTTGTTCCATGTCCCTGGTCCGTTCGGCCGGGCCCATCGAGCAGCCCAAGTCGGTTTCGACCTGGCTGGCTGGCGAAGGCAACCCGGAGTTCACCCGCCGCGTGAGGACGATGCTGGCCGGCGACGGCGCGGCCCGCGTGTTCACGTCCGGCATGGTCGTGGCGGCGCTGACCCTCGATCCCGAGGTCACCGTGGCCGTCAAGTCCGGCGGCAACACCGGCGACGGCACGCTGACGATGGACGCCACCCACCCGCTGCGGGCGGGCGCCAAGAAGGGCAAGTACACGGTGCGCTGCATCGCCACGGCCTCGAACAGCGGGACCTTCCTGCTGAAGGACCCCGACGGGTTCGAGATCGAGACCTTCGTGGTGGGGGCCACGGTCGACAACGACCTGAAGTTCGTCGTCGCCGACGTCGGCGACGACTTCGCGGTCGGCGACGGCTGGGACCTGACCGTCGATCCCGGCTCGCTGAAGTATGTCCGGCTCGACCCGGTCGGGGAGGACGGCTCGCAGATCGCGGCCGGCATCTCCCTGTTCGCGGTCGAGGCGCCGGAGGACGTCGACACGGACTTCATCGTCATCGAGGCCGGGCCGACGCTGGTCCACCTGGACGAACTCGCCTGGCCGGATGGGATCACCGCCGACCAGCGAGCCACGGCCGAGGGCCAGCTCGAACGGCTGGGCATCCGGGGCACGCCCGGGACGGCCTGACGCCGACCACCATCCACCCACCGACCAGTGAGGCGCCCCGGCATCCCCGGGGCGTTTCTCGTTTCAGGCAAGGAGAACGCCCATGAGGGGCCGCCTTACCGCCGCGGACATCCAAGCGGCGTTTCCCTACACCAGCACCGAACTGACCGGGGCGATCAACCTCGCCGCCCGCCAGCCGATGAAGATCGATGCCATGGGCGTCTTCAGGCGCGAGCCGATCAGCACGACCCTGGTGGAGATCACCATCAGCAACGGCGAGGTCGTCATCCTGCCGATCACCGAGCGCGGCGCGCCCGGAACCTGGGACGGCTCGGACGACGTCAAGAAGCTGTTCGTCGAGTGCGCCCACATCCCGCACCTGGCGACGGTCAATCCCGACGACATCCAGAACTTCCTGGACATCCAGAACGGCCAGCAGGTCCGGCGGACCGTCGAGGGCGAGGTGGCCAGGAGGCTCCAGAAGTTCCGCGTCAAGTTCGACCTGACCCGCGAATACATGGAGATGTCGACCTTGAAGGGCGTCTGGAAGGACGGCAAGGGCCGGACGGTGATGAACTGGTACGAGTTCTTCGGCGTCAATCCCAAGCAGATCGCCTTCAACCTCGGTTCCGACACCACGGACCTGGTGGCAAAGACGGACGAGCTTTCGAACTACATCTTCGAAAACCTGACCGACGACACCAGCGATGGCATCTGCGTGCTGGTGGACCGCGACTTCTACAACAAGTTCGTCCAGCACCCGAAGTACGAGAAGTATTTCGACAAGACCGACGCCATGAACCGGCTGGCCAACATGCCCTATTCCGTCCAGGGCGGGGTGCGGGGCCGCCGGACGGTGTTCCAGGGCGTGATCTTCGAGGAGTACAACGCCCAGGTCACCCGGTTCGACAAGGACGGGGCCGGCGTGCGGGTGAAGGAGAAGATGGTGGCCACCGGCCGCGGCCACGCCTTCCCCACGGGCACGCAGGACACCTTCATCTCCTACGAGGGCTCGCCCTATTCGGTGAACGCCGCCAACGGGGACGGGGAGTTCATCTACGTCACCCGCGAGGACCTCAAGCACGAGATGGGCGTCGAGCTGAAGGGCCAGGCCAACCCGCTGGTGATGTGCAAGCGGCCGGGGGCGCTGGTCGAGATCACCCAGGCGGCCAACTTCAACTGACCTAGCGTCCGACCTGGCGCCCGGCGGCCCCTCTCCCTGCCGCCGGGTCGCGAAACTGCCGGGGGAGGGGCGATCCCCTTCTCCCTTCCCCCGGCGTCCTTTTCCCAATCGCCCTTTTCCGGGAGCGCCCCATGGATCTCGACACGGCGACCGAGACGGTCGACGAGCTGTTCGAGGAGATGGGCCGGGATGGGCTCTATTTCGCGCCGGGGGGCGGGCAGGGGGCATCCTGCCGCATCGTCCTGTGGCGTCCGCGCGACCAACGCCGGGCCGACGGCACGCGCAGCGGGTTCACCGCCGTGGCCGAGCGACGGCTGTACATCCTGGTCCGCGCCGCAGAGGTCGCCGAGCCCCGGCCCGATGGCCGGTTCACGGCGGGGGCGGGAGCCTGGACCATCGGCGAGGACCATCCCGTGACGCATGACGTGCACGGCATCGCCTGGCGCTGCGCGGTGAGCGCATGAACCGCTGCAAGCTGGCGCAGGACGCGCTGTTTTCGGTGGTGGGCCAGGTGTTCGCCGACGTGGCGCCGGAACGCAATCCGGGTGGCTATCGGGAGCCGGCGGCCAAGGGGCCGGACGGGCTGGCCCCCTATCTGGCGCAGATCGACGACAAGTCGCCCGAGACCCTGTCGGTGATGACGGGGCCCATCTATGAGCTGAAGTTGCTGCCGCAGGTGGTGCTGGCGTTCGGGGGCAAGGCCCTGGCGGACCGCGAGGCCGAAGCCTGGCGGCGCACCGAGGCGCTGAGGGCCGCGCTGGCCGAAGACCCCCGGCTGAACGGGCTGGTCGACTGGGCCGACTGCGCCGCCGTGCTGGACATCGACCCGGGCGACAACCCCGCCAACCGCTGGATGGCCGGCGGGCTGGTGGTGGAGGTCCGCCTGCTTCTCACCGCGCCGTCGGCCATCGGCTGACCGGCGACCCACTCGGAGGACACCATGAGCAAGACCAGCACCCCCGCCGACAAGGCGGCGGCGACGGACGGGGCGCGCCCTGGAGGGGACTTCAACGGCGCCGACCCGGCGAGGTTCGACCACGACGGCGACGGCAATCCCGGCGGGTCGCAGGCGAAGACGAAGACCTACCTGGTCGTCGAGCCGACCGCAGACTACGGGCCGCGCGGCCGGTTCCTGGAGTTGACCGCCGATGCGGCCAAGCCCGGCCTGGCCGACAAGGTGATCGCCGAGCCGACGGCCGACCAACTGGCCCAGCGACCCGTGGCCAACGGCCACCCCGTCTGACCGCCAGACCGCAACCCCTGACCATAAGGAGGCGCCGACATGCTCGGCCTTGAATCCACCGTATCGCTGGGCATTCAGGCCTCGGCGACCGACCCGACGACCCAGGCGCGCACCCTGCTGAATGTCTACAAGATCACCGGCGGGCGCACCGAGGGCATGCCGGACGACCCGATCCTGGGCGGCGGTCTGACCAACGGGTCGGACCCGACCCTGCCGGGGCCGGGCCTGGACGAGCACCGGATCAGCATCGAGGTCCCGTTCTGCGAGGCGCAGTTCCCGCTGTGGCTGCGGGCCATCTTCGGCGCGCCGGCCGCCAGCGGCTCGAACCCCAACTACATCTACGACTACAACTCGGGGGCGGCGACGCTGCCGTACTGCTTCGTCGAACACCAGCTCAAGAGCGGCGACTATCGCCGTCACTTCGGGGTGGTGTTCGACGAGGTGGCGCTGGAACTGGCCGCCGACGCCGAGGGCTTCGCCCGGGTGCGGCTGGGCGGGGTGGGTCTGTCGGAATCGGAGCCGCAGGCCGAGGCCCTGCCCGGCACGGTGACGGCGGCCCCGGCGCTGGTGCGCAACCCGCAGCGCAACGCCGGGATCACCTACAACGCCGTGGCGTCGGTGATCAGCGGCAGCGTCACCTTCAAGCGCAACCTGAAGCGCCACCGCAACGCCGACGGCACGGGCAAGCCCTATGCCGTGGAGTACGACGGCAAGTCGTCGGTCGACCTCGGGTTGCGGTATCGCTACAGCGGCTCGTCGATGCAGGCCGACGCCGTGGCGCGGACGGCCCGGCAGACGATCCTGGAACTGCTGACCAACAGCAACCGGGGGCTGCGGCTGACGCTTCCCAACATGCGGCTGGCGGTGACGCCGATCGATGTGGAAGGCCCGGACGGCGTCAACGTCGACGTGTCCGGCAAGGCCTGGCAGACCGGCAGCGCCGCGGCGCTGACCTTCCGGGCGCTGCTGGCCGCCGCCACCGCGCCGACGCCGTAATGTCGTTCGCGGACAAGTATCCCCCCGTGGCGGTGCGCCGCCGGGCGGGGGACCTGCGCACCGTCGAACTGGACGGGGCGGAGCGGCCGCTGGCGGTAGAGTTCGTCATTCCCGACCAGTTGATGGTCGCGGAGTTCGAGACCGCCGCCCATGCGGCCATGGCCACGATCCGCGACACGCCCGGCTTCCTGCGCCGCTACGGCCTGGACCGCGAGGGCCAGCTGACCGACCAGTCGATCCTGGCGATGAGCCGGATCGCCACGGCGGTGGAGTCGGCCGTGCTGCTGTGGAAGCAGTGGAACGCCGCCGACCCCGACACGGGCGAGGTCCGGCCGCTGGAGCCCGAGCACATCTCGCTGGTGCTGGGCGACCCGAACGTGCGGGCGGCGTGGATGATCCACCTGGACCAGGCGAGCCCGCTGGAGCGGATCGAGGGAAACGTCTCCGGCGCCTCGCCCTCCGATACTGGGGACCAGGCGCCGACTACTGCGGCGAGTGCGTCAAGCTCAGAAGCCCCTGCGCCAGCGGAGGGCGAGGCGCCGCCGGAGCCCTCTGCCCCCGCGTAGAGAACGCGCCGCGCACGGCCGAAGGCAAGATCGCCAAGGACATCGCCCTAACCCGGGGCGTGGCCAAGCGGGTCGGACAGGTGGCGGTGCTGACCGGGCTGGAGTGGCCGGCGGCGCTGGCCCTGATCCCGGCGGACTGCGACCGCGAACGGGTCATCGCCCTGCTCCGGTGTTTCGAGGAGGGCATGGCCGAGGCCGGGGCCAAGGAGGCCGAGGCCGGCGCCAAGCGGGCCGAACAGGCCGCCGCGGCGGCGCGGGAGGCGGCGAGGAACCGGGAGGGCTAGGCATGGTCAGCTTCCGCCAGACCGGCGAGCGGCTGTCGGCGTTCGTCGTCGCGGCCAACCAGGCCGGGATCGCCGCCGCCGAGGCCGCGCCGCGCCGGGCCGCCTTCGCCGCCCGCAACGAACTGCGCCGCCATGCCCGGACCCGGTTTGGCAAGGCGTGGCGGGTGTGGGACGCCAAGGGGCTGGCCGACAGCATCCGCGCCCGCAAGGCCGGGCCGGGGTGGTGGCAGGTCTATTCCAAGTCGCTCTACGTGCGGGGGCGGACGGAGAAGGTCGACCTCCTGTGGGTGTTCGACGCGGGGCCGGTGGTGCGGTCGGGCAAGGGCAAGCCCTATGTGGCCATCCCGATCCCCGGCCAGGCGCCGATCCACGCCAACGGCCGCCGCTACGCCTGGCCCAGCGAGGCGCAGCGGATGGGCTGGGACCTCGATTTCGCGCGGGTCATGGGCAAGGACTCGGTGGTGGTGCTGGGGCGCCGCAACCGGGCCGAGCCGTTCCGGCCGCTCTATGTGCTGAAGCCCAGCGTCAAGGAGCCCAAGCGGTTCGACGTGGCGGGGGTGCATCGGCGTCACGCCGAGCGGCTGGACGACTACTGGGCCGACGACTTTGACAAGCGGATCGCAAAGGTCGGCCGCCGGGCCGCCTGACCGCGCCCACGACAATCGTATCGCGACGGAGACGCCTCACCCATGGTCGAGCGCAGGGCGGTCCTGAACTACTCCACGGCGGGCGCGCGCGGCGCGACGTCCGACGTGGTGTCGCTCGCCCAGGCGCTGGAACGCCAGGAGCGCAACGCCGCCCGGCTGGCGCCCGTGCTGCAGAAGACCTCTGCGGCCGGCGGGGTGCTGGGGTCGGTGTCGCAGAGCGCCACGGCCAAGATCGCCAGCCTGACGAACCAGATCGGACCGCTTGGCGCGGGCCTCGGCGCGGTGTCGCGCTATGCGCCGCAGGCCGCCCAGGGGTTGATCCAGTATGCGGCCGGAGCCGAGCGGGCGGCCATGATGTCGCGGATGCTGAATACCGCCGTCATCGGCGGGGCGGCGGCGTTCACGGCCGGGTCGGTGGCGATCCTGGCCTATGCCGACGACGTCATCCGGGCGGGGGACACCTACGAGACGCTGCGGGCGAAGATCCGCATCTACACCCAGGGCGCCGTCGAGGCCGCCGAGGTGGAGCGGGACCTATACGCCAACGCCCGCAACACCCGCTCCGAGGTCGAGGGGCAGGTCACGCTGTACTCGCGGCTGGCTCCGGCGGTGCGCGACTGGGGCCGCAGCCAGCAGGAGGCCCTGCGCATCGTCGAGCTGACCAGCAAGGCGATGGCGATCCAGGGGGGCGACGTGCGCGAGCAGTTGGCCTCGACCATCCAGTTCAGCCAGGGCATCGGGTCGGGCGTGCTGAGGGGCGACGAGTTCCGCACCCTGCGCGAGGCCGCGCCGCAGCTGGTGCGCTACCTGGCCCAGAACATCGAGGTGGGCGGCAAGATCGGCGTCGCCTTCAGCCAGATGAAGACCCTGGCGGACGAGGGGCTGCTGTCCACCGACAATATCCTGGCGGCGATGCTGCGGGCCGGGCCGCAGATCGAGAAGGACTTCGCCAACGCCCCGATCAAGGCGCAGCAGGGCTGGACGCTGCTGACCGACAAGGTGATCCAGACGACCGGCCAGGTGATGGCCCTGACCGGCGCCCAGCGCGGGGTGTTCGACTGGCTGGTGAAGATGACCGACCAGGTCGACGCCTTCCGCCAGAAGATGATCATGGACCCCGGTTCGTTCGACGAGGTGAAGGCGGCGGCGGCCTTCATCGGCGACGTGGCCGGGGGGATCGGCGACCTGGGCGGCGCTGCGGTCGAGAACTTCGACCTGCTGGTGACGGCGGGCCAGGCGATCATCGCCCTGAAGCTGGGCGAGGTGTTCGCGGGGTGGTTCGCCGCCGCCGCGAACGGCTCGCGCAAGGCGTTGGGAGACCTGCAGGCGTTCCGGGCGGCGGCGGCGTTCAACGCCGGGGCGGTGGTCAACCCGACGATGGCGGGTGCGGCGGTGGGGCTGCGCAACGACGCGGCGGCCATGGCGATCCGCCAGGCGGAGCTTGAAGCCCAGGCCGGCGACAAGGCGGCCCGGGCTACGGCCGCCCGCACGGCCGCGGAGGGCGCTCTCGCCCGGGCGCAGGATGCGCGCGAAGTGGAAGTGAACGCCCTGGCGGCCGCCGAGCTGCGGCTGGCGGCAGCGAATGAGCGCACGCGCCAGAGCATGGCGTCGTCCGCCGCCGCAGGAGCCGCGCAGGGCCTGAGCCAGGCCGGGCTCGGACCGGCTGGGGCCTATTACGCCGCGAAGGCCCGGGCGGACGCCAACAAGGTGCTGGTGGAGACCGGGAAGCAGGTCGTCGACACCGAACAGAAAATGCAGGTCGCCGCCGCGGCCACCGCCGCGCGCCATGCCGCCGAGGCCGAGGCCACAGCGTTGGTGACTGCGGCGAACCGGGCCGAGGCGCAGGCCAAGTCGGCGAGCACCGCGGCGACCAACGCCAAGGCGGCGGCGAGCGCCCGCAACGCCGTCGCCCAGGAGGCCGAGAGCGCGGTGACCCGAAAGGTCACCGGCTCCATGATCCTGAAGAACGCCGCCGCGAAGACCGCGCTGGGGCTCTACAACCTGCTCGGCGGCGGCATCGGGATCGCGACGCTGGCGCTCGGGGCGCTGTTCCTGGCGGTGATGAAGGCCGAGCAGGCCTACCGCGCCCAGGTGGAAGCCCAGCGCGAGGCCATGGTTATTTCGGATCGCCTGGCCGGTATCACCCAGGCCCTGACCGCCGCGACGTGGGCGCAGGTTCCGGCGCTGATGGCCGAGGCCGAGCAGCTGCGCGACAGCGCCGCCGCCGCGCGGGAGAAGGCCGCCGCCGACCTGGAAGTCGCGCGCGCCCGGCGCCAGCGCCTGGAGGCCGAAGCCTCGGCGGGGAACGAGTTCTCGTTGGGCCTGCTCGGGTTCGCCCAGCGTGACGAACGCGACCGCGCCAGCAACCTGGCCGCCGCGAAATCGGACGAATGGCGAAATCAGCGGGAGTCGGACCGGCAGCGCGTGGTGGCCCTCGTCGTGGAGGCTCGCGACGTCCAGCGCCAACTGGGCTCGGGCAAGGATGCGGCGGGCCGGGAATTGTCGGCGTCCCAGCGGGCGGCGCTGGAAGCCCGCCGCGGCGCCCTGTTCACCCAGGGGCAGGGCCTGGTCGACCAGTACGACCGGGAGGTGCGCGAGCAGGAGGGCGCCATCGCCCGGGCGACGGGCGCGACCAAGCAGTCGTACGTGAAGGGCCTCAAGGTCTGGGCGGACCTGTTCGATGCCGCCGCCGAGTTGGTGTCCGCGGCAGACACGCCTGCGGCGGCAGCGATCACGGCCCCCGGCAAGACCGGGAAAACGACCGTCCCCGCGCCTGTGAACCGGGCATTCGACGAACTGACGCGGCAGCAGTACCTGCCCAAGGAGGGGCTGGACCGCTTCTCGCTGGTGAAGGGGTCCATCGTCGACGGGACGACCAAGGGGCCGTTCGCGGCGCGGTCGGAGGACGAGGCGAAGGCCGCCGCCGACTACGTCAAGCAGATCGAGGCGATCAACGCCGCGACGGCCGCCCAGATCAGGAAGACCGGCGAGAGCCGCGAGGCGCTGCGGCAGGCCGCCAGCGCGCGGCTGGCGTGGGCGGTGCAGACGTCGCAGGCCTCGCAGGCCGAGGATCGCTGGGCGGACCTGCTGGCGACCTCGTCCGGGGAAAGCCGGGCGGTGGTCAAGGCCGAGCGGGAGATCAACGACCTGCGGGCGCAGGGGGCGAAGATCACCGAGGACGCGGCGCGGGCCTATGTGGCCTTCGTCGAGGCGCGGGAGAAGGCCCGGCAGACGGCGCGGGACGTGGACTTCGCCGGCGGGGTGGCGCGGACCTCGGCCGAGCAGGTGCTGGCCGGGTCGATCACCCCGACCGACCATCGCGGGGTCACCGACGTCGAGGCCGCCGTGCGGCAGGTCGAGAGCCGCCGGGCCGACATCGTCAAGCAGACGCAGGCGGACCTGATCGCCGAGCTGAAGCGGTTGAACGAGCGCGGCGAGATCGACCAGGTCGAGTACGACCGGCGGCTGCGCGACGCCGAGAAGCTGGCGCGGGTGGCGGCGGAGATCGAGGTCCAGGAACGCATCCTGGAGATCCGCAAGCAGTCGGCCGACGAGAGCGCCCGCTACCAGCAGCAGAAGGCCGAGGAGACGGCGGACCGCGTCATCGGCGGGCTGCGCGACATCGCCCGGGGGGCCGATCCCAAGGAGGTCGGCAAGCGGTTCATGGACGACATGCTGCAGTCGATCATGGACGAGCTGATCTGGTCGCCGCTGCGCAAGATCATCATCGACTGGCTGCGCGGCATGGGCAAGGAGGCCTCGGCCGGTGGTGGCGGAGGTTGGCTGGAGACGGCGGCCAACGGCTTCCTGAACATCGCGGGCGCATGGGCCGGCGGCGCGGGGGGCGGCGGCGGCGGGCCGTCCGGCCACATGGGGGGCAACGCCGGCGGCGGGGCCTCCAACATGCCGAAGTTCGCCGACGGCGGGCTGTTCCGGGGGCGGCCGGGCAAGGACCAGAACCTCGTGCGGCTCTCCGACAAGGAGTTCGTCACCAATCCCCGCGCCACGGCCATGTGGCTGCCGCTGCTGGAATACATCAACAGCGGCGCCGCCCCGCCCGGCTATGCCGACGGCGGCCTCGTCGGCGGCGGTTCCTCCATTCCCCGGCTGGTGGGCCAGGGGGCGGGTTCGCAGCCCATCCAGTACGTCGAGGGCGACCTGATCATCAACGATCACGCCGGGGTGGCCATCGAGGAGCGGCGCGACCCCGGCGGGGCGCGGACGCTCGACCTGAAATCCCGACTGGGCGACCCGCTGATCAAGGCGGCGGGCGCGGACGGGTCGATGATGCGGGCGCTGAAGTCCAGCCCCCGCCCGACGAAGCGCGGCTAGGGAGGGCGGCAGGATGGGCAACGCCCTGAAGAACGCGGGCTTCGTCGACACGCACACGGACTGGGCCCAGACCGGATCGGCGACCCTGGCGGTGGACGAGACGACGCGCGGGGCGCCCGGGCGGGCGGTGCTGACGCTGTCGCGCACGGCCTCTGGGTCGGGCCAGGCGGCGACGGCTTACGGCCTGGCCGGAGCGGTGACGGCGGGCGATCCCATCGAGGCCTTCGGGCTCTACGGGGCCAGCGGCGCGGCGGCCGAGCTGGCCGTGGCCATCTACAGCGGCGGCGGGTCGCTGCTGTCGCGCACGGTGGTCCCGCAGATGCGGGCGGCGCAGGGGACGGCGCGGCGGGGCGTGGCCTCGACCATGGCCTACGGCTACCTGCTGACCACGGCGGCGGCGACCGGAACGGCCCGGCTGGAGTTGAAGACCACCTCGGCGGCGGCCGGGGCGACGGTCGGGTGGTTGGCCAAGCCCTATCTCGACAAGGCCTATGTCGCCCGGCCCTATCCGGTCTTCGACCCCGGCGCGCACACCAACGTCGACCTGCAGCTGCCGGTCTGGCCGTCGTCGCTGCCGCCCATCTCGGACGAAGGGTATTCGGCAACGCCGACGGACGTGGCCGGGGAGTTCGCGACGGACAGCGGCGTGCCGATCTATCCCCGGCGCACGGGCGCGCCGTGGTGGATGGTGCGCGGCCAGATGCTGTGCGACCCGCTGCAACAGGACGCGCTGGACACCTTCTTTCGCGATGCGCGGAAGTTCTGGTTCGTGCGGCCGGACACCGGCGACCTGTGCATCGCCCGCTGGACCAAGGACGGCACGCCCCGGCCGGCGCGGCAGGTCCCGGGCAAGGCCTATGTGGCCGTCGGCCTTCTGCTGCAGGTGGCGTGATGCAGCCCGTCAGCGAAGCCCTGATCTACGACCTCTACCTGCAGGAGCCCGAGACGCCGATCACCCTGCTGACGCTTGACGCGCCGTCGATGGTCGAGCCCATCCGGGTGTGCGACGCGCCGGAGGGCTTCACCAGCGACGGGGTCGCCTACATCTATTTCCCGTTCAACTTCAGCTTCGGCGGGGCCAGCCGCGAGGAGCCGTCGAGGACCGCGCGGGTCGAGATCGGCAACAGCGACGCCCGGATCATCGAGGCGGCCCGGACGATGACCGGCGAGCCGACGATGAGCATGGCGCTGGTGCGCCCTTCCGCCCCCGACACCGTCGAGATCGCCATGGAAGCGGCGCGGCTGGCGGACATCGGCTGGGACGACGTGTCCATCGTCGGCACGCTGAAGCCCCGAGACTTCGGCGACGAACCGGCCTGCAAGGCCAGCTACGTGATCGCCCGCAACCCCGGCCTGTTCAAGTGACGGAGGCCCCGCTGCTGACGGAAGCACAGGTGCTGAAGGCGGCCTCGGCGTTCGTCGGCGCGCCCTACCGGCTGCGCGGACAGACGCCGGACGGCTGGGACTGCCAGGGGTGCGCCCTCTACCTGCGCAAGGCCCTCTTCGGGCGCCACGACCCGTCCTATGCCGAGGTCTACGACGCCGCCGACAGCACCGACCCGGCGCAGGTCGAGGCCCTGCTGACGGCCCACCTGTCGCGGTGGGAGCCGGTGGAGCGGCGGCCGGGGGCCTTGGTGCTGCTGCGCTGGGCCGGGCGTCCCGGCCACGTCGGGCTGGTGCTGAGCCAGCGTCTTTTCATCCATGCGCTGGAGGGCTGCGAAACCGCCCTCGGCCGCTTCGACGAGCGCATGTGGGCGCGTCGCGTGATCGGGTACTATGACCGCAGCTGAACCGGCGCCCGCCCAGCGGGCCTATTACCTCGCCCCGGCGCCGTTCTCGCCGAAGGTGCTGGTGCGCCACGTGGTGGTCGGGGCGACCATCGCCCAGATGCTGGTCGGGGCCGTGCAGGCCGGGGACCTGGCCGTGGCCGACGTGGCCAACGTCGTCGTCCACATCGACGGCGAGCGCCTGGCGGGCGAGACGGTGGAAGAGCGGCGGGCGGTCCTGGGACTGGTCCCTGACGCGGGCCAGATCGTCAACGTCACCGTCGAACCGATGGGCGGCCAGAAGGGCCGGAAGATCATGACGTTCCTGGTGAACGTCGCCGCCATCGTCGTCACCTATTTCTTCGGGCCGGTGTGGGGCGCCGTCGCCGCCCTGGCCGGCAACACGATCCTGGCGCTGGCCTATGCGCCGAAGAAGCCGGACACCCTGCCGAGCGGGTACGACCGCGGGGCCCTGCAGGGCCAGTCGAACATCATGCGCCCGGGTGAGCCCTATCCGCTGATCATGGGCAAGCAGCGGATCGCCTTCGAGGCGGCGGTGCAGCCCTACACCCAGATGGTGGGCGACGACGTCTGGCTGCACATGATCTGGGCCGTCCACTACGGCCGGTGCCAGGTCGAGGACATCAAGATCGGCGAGACGCTGCTGTCGACCTATCCGAGCAGCGACGTGCAGGTGGCCTATCACCTGACGCCGGGGGCGCGGACGTTCAGCCTCTATCCGGCGCGGGTGGACCAGGAGAACCTGGCCGACCAGCTGGACCTGGGCGGGGACTTCGAGGTCCACACCACGACGACGGGCTGCAGGACGGTCGAGATCGATTTCACCTGGCCCGGCGGGCTGTCGTTCAACAAGGACAACGGCTCCATCCTGCCCCAGGAAGTGCAGATCCTGGTCGAGTACAAGGCCGTCGCGTCGGGCACGTGGCTGAAGGCGCCCATCGGGACCTACAAGGACCGGAACGGCAATACGCTCGCGCCGGGGAACTTCTACATCCAGGCGCGCAGCCAGGACCCGGTGCGGCGGACGGTGAAGTTCACCCCGCCCTCGGCCGGACAGTTCGACGTCCGCTGCAAGGCCTGGGACCCCGACGGGGACG
This sequence comes from uncultured Caulobacter sp., assembly GCA_964579695.1. Classification (GTDB taxonomy): domain Bacteria; phylum Pseudomonadota; class Alphaproteobacteria; order Caulobacterales; family Caulobacteraceae; genus Caulobacter. Next base: position 40,736 of record CAZOHI010000005.1, read on the forward strand.
ACCAGGCGAAATCGGTCAACGCCACCTATTGGACGGCGCTGCGCTCGATCGAGCCCGGCAAGCCGGTGGTCGACGAGACGCTGGCGCTGATCGAGATGCGCATCCGCTCCAGCGAGGACATGGGCGGGTCCCTGCCGACGGTGTCGGGGGTGACGACGCCCATGGTCCCGATCTGGAACGGGACGAACTGGAATACGGTCGCCGCGACCTCCAACCAGGCGGCGCTGGCGCGGTGGGCGGTGACGGGGGCGCCCGCCGCCAAGCCGCTGACCGCCGCCCAGATCGACGCCAGCTGCGCCGACGCCTACGAACTGATCGAGGAGAACAACTGGCATGCGGCCTTCGCCCTGAAGGGCGAGGCGACCCAGGAAGAGCTGCTGGTGGCCTGCGGCCAGGCGGCGCGGTTCTCGACCTATTGGAACGGGTCGAAGCTGTGCTTCGTCACCGACTGGGAGAAGCCCGCGCCGCGGCAGGTGTTCACCCAGCGGAATATCCGCGGCTGGCGGGGGCGGCGGGAGTTTCCGAAGGTCATCCACGGCCTGCGGGTGACGTTCGGCAACCGTGAGGAAGACGACCAGAAGGACGAGCTTTACGTCTATGCCGACGGCTACAGCGCCGACGGGGCGGGGCCGACCGATCCGGCCGAGATCATCGAGACGCTGGACCTGCCCTACAACTGCACGCCCGACCGCGCCTTCCGCGAAGGGCGGGTCTACCTGGCCCGTCGGGAACTGCAGACCGAAAGCTTCGAGTGGACGGCCGGGGCGGACGCGGTGGTGACCACCTACGGCGACCGGGTGCTGGTGCGCCACGGGGGCTCGCTCTACGGGCTGGGCGAAAGCCGGGTGCAGAACCGGCTGTGGTCGGGGGGGTTGGTTTCCGGGATTCGTCTGGAAGACGCCGTGGCCATGGAGACGGGCAAGACCTACGCCATCGACGTGCGCCGCAAGGACACGGTGCTGCGCGGGCTGGCGGTGGTGACCCAGGAGGGCGCGCGGCGGGTGCTGACCTTCGGCACGCCGCTGGCCGAGGCCAACGCGCCCCGGCCCGGGGACCTGCTGGCCTTCGGCGAGACGTCGGTGGTCACCGAGGACGTGGAGATCGTCGACGTGGAGCCGTCGGCCGACGGGACGGTGACGCTGCGGGCGGTGCGCTACCGCGCCGACGACCTGATGGCGGCCGAGACCGGCCCCGTGCCACCGTTCCAGACCCAGTTGCAGGCGCGGCCCGTGCCGCCGACCCCGCGCTTCCTGGGCCCCGCCATCGGGCGGCCGGAGGGGGTGGCGGCGGCGTTCGACATCGACCCGACCCGGGCGGCGCTGGTGGCGGGCTTCCAGGCCCGCTGGCGCAGGACGCCGGTGGACGAGGACGACGACAGCGGGTGGCTGAGCCTGCCGTTGATCGGGGCGACGGCGCGGGTGGTGCGGACGCCGCCGATCCCGACCTGGGCCCTTGGCGTCGAGGACGGCGAGTACAAGGTCGACCTCGAAGTCCGCACCGTAATGCGCCAGGGCGATCCGTCGCCGCCGGCGCGCATGCTGGGGATCAGCGTCATCAGCGGCGTGCTGGCGTCGGAATCGCCCGGCGAGGAGGCCTGGTCGGTCGAGGGGGCGACATTCAGCGACAACGGCGTCGGCATCCCGGCGCTGGTGATCACCGGCTTGATCAACAACCCAACGGCCGAACGGATCATGTTCGAGTACCGGGTGCACGGCGAGCCGAACTGGGCTGCGGCGGGGCTGGAGTCGGTCGACACCATCCGCAAGGAGATCACGGCGGTCACGCCGGGAACGGCTTATGACGTTGCCATCTCCTATGTCTTCGCCGGTGTGCAGGGCGCGCGCCTGGTTCTCGGGCCGGTCAACGCCGGGTCGCTTATCATCCCGATCCCGGGCAACGCCGTGCCCGACGGGACGGTGCTGTTCACCCAGAACGTGCCGGGATCGTGGACCTTCGCCATTCCCGAGGGCGTGACGCATGTCGACATCGAGATATGGGGCGGCGGTGGCGGCGGGGCGCATACCTACGTGCCGGGCGACGCGATCACACCACGCGGCGGCGGTGGTGGCGGCGGCTATTCCAAGAAGGCCGCCTACGCGGTGGCCGAACTCGACGAGTTCGGCGGGACCGTCGGAGCAGGCGGCCAGGGCGGCGCCGGCGGCGCCGCCTACCCAGGTACGGCGACAACCTGCGCCACCTTGTCCATGAACGCCAACGGCGGCGGCGCGGGCACGACCAGCGCGGGCGGCGGCGGGGGTACGGCCAGCGGCGGGAACGTCAACACCTCGGGCTCGGCAGGGACCGTGTCGACCGGCGGCGGCGCGGGCAACGGCGGCGGGCCGCAGACGACCCTCGTCATGCCCGGAACGGCGCCCGGCGGCGGTGCATCGGGCGGGGGCTGGCGTCTGTTCGGCGATCCGCCAGTCGGCGCGGCCGGCGCGCCGGGCCGGGTGCAGATCACGGCAAGGGTCCCCTGAGAGCGAGCGCGAACATGATCTATGAGACCATCATCGACCCGACGCCCTACGAGGGGGTGGCGGGCCGCGACATCGTGCTGGCCTGGGCCGTGGCCGACACCGACACGGGCCTGCCGTCCAACCTGTCCACCCTGACGGCGGTGGTGGTGAGCCTGCGCCGGCAGGTCCCGCAGGGCCAGACGCCGCCGGAGCCGGTGCGCTTCAGCCTGGAGGAGGGGTCGGTGAGCATCGACCTGGAGGCGGGCCAGGTGACGTGCGTGATCGACAAGGCCTCCTCCGCGCCGCTCGGCCACGGGCGGATGGCGACCTACGACCTGCGGCTCGACTTCGACGACGCGGACGGGCTGGAGCCCGCCGTGCTGATCGGGGTGCTGAACGTGCGCGAGGGGTTCTGAGCCCATGAACCAGCGCACCATCCTGCGCGCCCCCGGCGGGCGCACCATCCTGCGCGCCCACGGGGTGCGGGGCCCGGCCGGGCCGGACGGGGGCATCGTCCATGTGACGGCGGCCCGGGCGCTGTCGGGCCACCGGGTGGTGTGCGCGACGCCCGAGGGGGCCGACTATGCCGACGCCGCCAGCGCCGCCGCCGCCGCCGTGATCGGCGTGACCCTGGCCGCCGCCGCCCAGGGGGCCGACGCGGCGATCCGCTACGCCGGGGATATCGAGGAGCTGTCCTGGTCGTGGACGGCCGGCCCGATCTTCTGCGGCGTGGGCGGCCAGCTGACACAGAACCCGCCCGACGCCGCCTTCGTGCGGCAGGTGGGCACGGCGGTCTCCGCCACCCGCATCGTCGTGGAGCCTTCTGCGACTGTCCTGACGCCATAGAGGAGGAACAGCCATGGCGGCGCCCAAGTACATGACCCTTGTGAGCGGCATCCGCGCCCTGATCGCGGCCGTCGCGACCGGCGGCTCGGGATCGGAGGAGAGGGTGGTTTCCACCAACGCCTCCGGCCTGATCGACGAGAGCTTCTTTCCGGCCGGGCACGGGGCCGACCAGGTCAACGCCCCCTGCTCGGAGGACCTGGCGGCCGGCGACCAGATCAACCTGTGGGTGGACTCAGGCGCGGTGAAGATGCGCAAGGCCGACGCCAGCGCGGCCCTCGCCGGCAAGCGGGCGCACGGGTTCGTCAACGCCGCCTACACCTCGGGCCAGACGGCGCGGGCCTTCCGGGGCGGCAACAACACCGGCCTGACCGGGATGACGCCGGGGACGATGTACCTGTCGGAGACGCCCGGCCAGGTGACGGCCACCCCGCCGACGACGGCTGGGGCCATCGTGCAGGAGGTCGGCTACGCCATGTCGTCCACCCTGCTCGAACAGAAGATCGAAGACCCCACGGTTCTCTGAGGAAACAGGCATGACGGTCCACAAGCCCCTCGTCCTGATGGACGGCGTCCGTCGGTGTTTGCCGGATGGCGACAGTATTGGCGGCCTCGATATCGAGGCTGTCGACTTCGCCGGTCACCACGGCGCTCGTCATGCCTGGGACTTCGCCAACAACGGCTGGCGCAAGAATTTCGCCGGGCTGCAAACTCTCTCCGGCGACCTCGGCTGGTCGTTCGCCCGCGCCCGCGAGGCGTACACCCCGGAGTTCGCGGCGTTCGGGACGGACGAGCTGCGGCTGGTGCATGGGCGGGGGGCGTGGTTTGAGCCTACGGATCAGAACCTGTTCCCCCGCTACGCACCAACGGCCGCGCAGCTGTTCTTGAACACCAACGTCAGCGACACGACCGAGCCGGTGGGCGCGCCCATCGCTGGCCTGAACTGGCTCCTGCTGAATAATAGCGCCGCCACCGCCTCCGCCACCATGTCGGTCGCAGGACTGGCGCCAGTGGCGTCGTACACAGCGATGTGCGTGGTAGCGACGCCCGACGATGCGCCCCCGCTCCCCTCGGCATCACCCGCGAGCGGGGAGATGTTCTTCGTCGTGGGTGGGCTTGGGCTGACCTCGCCTACCCTAACCGTCACGCGAATTGGTGAGCGACTGTGGCTGGTGACAGCGCAGGGCACCACGGGCGCCACAGCGTCCGGGAGTTCAGGCGTCTGGAGGTACAATACTCAGTCGTCTGCCCGCGCCCTCAAATTCAGCGGCTTTGGACTATTCACCGGCCTCCAGGGGAGGCGTACCGCCATCGTCACCGCGGGCGCGACCGTGACGCGACCCGCCGACGTGGCCGCCTCGTCCAACGTGGCCGTCGATGGCGCGTTCGCCGTCGCCGCCGATGTCGAGTTCGGGTCCACGTACGACGCGGCCAATGCGCAGTATGTGCTCGACCTGCACGACGGCTCAGACAGCAACCGCATCCGGGCCTATCGGGACACGTCGGGCAACCTCATCGCGCAGGCCACGGTCGCCGGCGTCGAGGTGCTGAACCAGACGCTCGGAGCGTTCCCGGGCCCGCATCGCGCACGGCTGCTGATCAGCCACGACGGGAACCAGTGGCAGGCCAACCTCAACGGCTCCGACCTCGCTCCCGTGGTCTCTGCCGCCCCCAGCGGCCTCCTGACGCTCTCACCCGCCCAGCGCCGGGACGGGACGCTCCAGCCCCGTGCGTGGCTCCGGTCGGCCAGGGTGCTCCCCTATGCCCCTGACGCGGGCCAGCGGGCCGATCTGACGGGGATCGAGGACATCGTTGATCTCGACTTCGTGGCGAACCGCTACCGCCTCTACGACATCGACCAGCCTGCCGATTTCTTGCGGGTTCCGGCGGCGTCGTTCTCGCGCCCATCGTCGCGTCTGGCCGCTGATGCCGCCGGTGTGCTGCGGTACTTCCCGACCGACGTCCCGGCCCGCACCGACGCGGGGCTGAGCGTCTGGGCGTCTGTGGTCAACAAGTGCACCAACTACAACGCTGCGCCTCAGGCGCTCGTCTCAATGGGGACGCTGGCTGCGTTCAACGCAGCAGCCGTCGCAGGGGTGACGGCTGGCGACGGTGATGCGAACACGTTGTTCGGGATCGTAGACGACACGGCAGCCCTCGCGGCGACGGCTGAATTGGCCGCGCTGCTGACGGACGGACGCCTGACCGGTCGGGTGCTGAAGATCGACAATACGTCGGGGGCGGTTTCAGCGCGCTTTCTGATCGGCGGGCAGACAGGCAACAGCAATCAGCACGTAGTATCGGCCTGGCGGCGGGGCGCTGGGACTGGAGCGGTTCGGCTGAACACGGTCCCCGCGACCATGACCACACTCCCCGCAGCCTATGAGCGGATGGTGGTGGTTCAGACTCCCACTGGTTCAACCAACTTTCTAACAGTTCACGTCGCTGCGGGCTCGGTCGGCTACTTCATCCTCAACCAGCTCGAAGAAGCCACCTTCGCCAGCCCACCGATTATCGTCGCAGGCGCGGCGGCTACGCGGGCGGTAGACATCCCGACGCAACAAGTGGCCCTGAACGGCGATTTCACGCTCTTCCTTGAGTGTGAGATCGGCAACCATCCCTGCCCGCCATCTGGCGAGGCGTTGGGATACATTCACGCAGCGGCGAACGCCAATGAACGCCTCGGCCTCTTCCGTAGCGCCTCCAATTCAGTGCTTATACAAAACGTGACCGGCGGTGTCACCACGACCACTACCTTTCTTGGTGCTGGCGTTCCGGGCATCGTGCGAGCAGCGGTGACGTCGCTGGCCGGATCGTCCCGAGCGAGCGTCAATGGTGCGGCCGTCCAAGCCGCAGCCGCAGCTCGGCCGATAGGTATGTCGCGGCTGTCGCCGGGCCTGCTGTCCGGCTTGATCCCCTTCAACGGCGCCGTCCGGCGCCTGCGCATCATCAACCGCGCCCTGTCCGACTCCGAACTCATCGCGATCACGGGAGCCTGACCATGTTCCACCACCCCGGCATAGACCCGTTTCCCGTGATGATCCCGACCGAATGGGACGAGGACGGCCAGCCCACGGCCTATGACCAGCGGCCCCACTACAACGTCAGCGCCGAGTTCTTCGGGGAGAACGAGGAGGCGCTCGCGCCCTACCGCGTGGCCCCGAACCCGCTGGCGCAGGTGTTCATGGGCGATCCAGCAGGCGCGCCGACGTGGACCGTGGCGCTGCGGTTTCCCGACGAGGAGACGTTCCAAGGTGTCATGGGGGCCTGGCTGGTCGAGCCCGAAGCCGATCTCTAACCGGCCCGCCGAGAGCGGGCTTTCGTCGCATAGCTAGGGGGTAACCATGGCCGACAGCATCGTCGAGCCCGGCGGCGCGGCTGCGCTCGTCAAGCAGCTGGCGCCCTATGCGCCGGGGATCGCGGGGGCGATCATCTCCATGGCGTGGGGGGAGAACCTGACCCTGCGCGGCAAGGCCCTGGCGGCGGTGGTCGGGGTGTGCGCGGTGCTGTGGGTCGCGCCGCTGCTGACGGCGGTCGCCACCCTCGCCTGGCCGTGGGGCGAGTTTCCCAAGGCGGGATCGGAGTTCGTCGGCTTCGTGACCGGGGTGTTCGGTTTCGTGGTGCTGTCGGGACTGGCGCAGGCCTTCGCGCGTTATGCCTCCGACCCCCTGCGGCTGGTGAAGATCCATCTGGGCGGGGTGACCATCACGGGCGGCCCGAACGGGGAGGCGTGAAGATGCTGGCGATGATCTGCCTGGGCCTGGCGGCCCTGATCGTGGGGACGGTGGTGCTGGTGGCGTTGATGGGCTGGGGCGGGCCGCTGAGGCTGGTCCAGCGCATCGGGCTGCTGGGGGTGGCGGGGGGCATGGCCTGGGCCGGGCCGGGACGATGGGCGGGCGAGCCGCTGGGGCTCGGGGACCTGGTGCTGCTGGCGTCGCTGCTGGGGTTTCTGATCTCGACATTCGGGCCGGCGCTGCTGGCCCACGCCGACGCCGCCGACGGGGCGGCCGACGGGCGGGTGAGCTGGCCGCGACGGGCGCGCTGACGCCCCGCCGCTGACGCCTTCGGGCCAACCTGAAAACCGAGGACAAGACATGACGCGCCTGATCGCAGGCGCCGCGGCAGCGTGCGCGCTGGCCGCCGGCGCAGCCGTGGCCGGAGAGCCGCCGCCGTTCGTGCTGCACGCGGCGCTCCAGAGGCCCGGAGGCGTGGCCGTGGCGGTGGTGAGCGGCCACCCCAGCCGGGAGGCGTGCGAGGCGGCCCTGACGGCCTTCCTGGCGCGCGCAAAGGGCGCCGGGTGGGTGCTGACCACCCCGGACGGCCGGACATGGGCGGTGCTGGGGGCGCGGTGCGCGCTGGTCGGCGGGCGCGCCGCCTGAGATTTCGAGGAGAACTGACATGGATATGAGGACGCTGCAGCAGCGGCTGGGCGCGGCCGGGCACGACCCCGGGCCCGTCGACGAGCGGTGGGGGCCGAAGACGCGCAGCGCGACCCGGGCGGCGCTGAGGGGCGATCCGACGCCGGTTACGCGCGAGGCGGTCGAGGCGCTGGCCGTCGCCAGCGGGCTGACGCGGGCGCACCTGGCGGCCGTGATCCGCGTGGAGTGCGCGGGGGCGGGGTTCGTCGGCCGCTCGCCGGTGATCCTGTTCGAGCCGCATGTGTTCAGCCGCCTGACCAAGGGGCGGTTCGACGCCGGCGCGCCGGTGGTCTCCTATCCGAAGTGGGGCGCGCGGCCGTACCCGGGGACGCAGGAGGGGCGGTACGAGCAGCTGCTGACGGCGGTGGGGCTCGATCCCGGGGCGGCGTTCGAGGCGACGTCCTGGGGGCTGGCCCAGATGATGGGGTTCAACGCCAGGGCGGCGGGGTTCGGCGACGTCTGGGCCTTCGTCCGGGCCATGTGCAGCGGAGAGCGCGCGCAGGTCGAGGCGATGGTGCGGTGGTTGAAGGCCGAGGGGCTGGTGGCGCGGCTCCAGCAGAAGGACTGGGCGGGGTTCGCGCGGGCCTACAACGGGCCGGGGTACGCGAAGAACCAGTACGACGTGAAGCTGGCGGCGGCCTATCGGGCGGAGGGCGGGCGTTGAACCGGGAACAGTTCGCCGCGCTGCGGCCAGGGGCGCTCGTCCGGCACAAGACGTCTAGCGAGGCGATGATCGTGACCGGCCACTTCGGCGGGCATGTCGTCGCCGTGCGAACCGCTCATGTCTCCAACCCGGACGAGTGGGACGAGGTGTCACCGACTGGGGCGGTAGTTGTTCCGCCGCCACGGGATGGCGCGCTGGCGCGCGCGATGGCGGTTCCGCATCGCAAGGTCGGACGGACGTGAGCGGCCGGGCTTTGAGGGCCTGGGCCCCGTTCGCCGTGCTGATCGGCCTGGGCGTGCTGCTGCTGGTCGGGCTGGCGGTGGTGCTGGGGAGCGCGGCGCGGCTGTGGGCCAGCGGGACGCTCGACGACGCGGTGGTGGTCATGGCCGCCATGGCGGTGGTGTTCGGGCTGATCGCCGCCGGGCTGCTGATCGAACTCTACAGGCTGGCCGTCGCAGGGCGGCGGCGGGGGCCGCGGGTGACGCTGTGGGAGCTGCTGGTCGGCTCCCGACCGGAGGAGAAGCGATGATCTGGACACGCATACTGGCCGTCGCCTGCCTGGTCCTGACCATGGGGCTGGGCGTGCAGACCTGGCGCGTGGACCGGCTGAAGGCCGCGCCGGTCAGGGAGCGGCTGAAGGTCGTCGAGAAGGTGGTCGAGCGGCAGGCGCAGGCCGCCGCCATCACCGAGGCCGTCGGCCGACAGGTCGCCGAGCGCGAGGCCGAGATCCGCTACGTCACCCGAACCCTCATCCAGGAGATACCCGTCCATGTCACCGCCGAAGCTGATCGCGCCAGTCCTGTGCCTCTTGGCTTTGTGCGCCTGCACGACGCCGCAGCCGCTGGAGCGCCAACCGTTTCCTACGGCCCCGGGGAATCTGCTGACGACGCCTCAGGCGTTGCGCTCTCTGCCGTCACCGGGGTCGTCGCCGACAACTACGGAACCTGCCTCGGATGGCGCGAGCAGGTGATCGGGTGGCAGGCCTGGTACGCCGAGCAGCGGGCGAGGTGGGACAGCGGGTAGGCCCGCGCCGGCCGGACATCGAGGACGCCCCCCAGCTTCGCGCTGGGGGGCGGCTTTGTCGTTTGGGGGGACTACTTCAGGCGGCCTTTCGCCACTCGTCGTCCTCATGCTCCAACACGATCTCATCCTCGTTGGAGTCATCGGACTGGCGGATCTTCTCGACGATCTCAAGAGGGTCGAGCTTTCCTAGTGCGTGTCCGACCACGAGTATCCGAAGCAGCATGTCCGCCGCACCCTCGAACGCCGACTCTTCCTTCTCATACCGGGCAATCGTCTGGTCGGTCACGCCGATGAGTTGGCCCAGTTCGGCCTGGGTCAGCTGGAGGTGCTTGCGCAGGAAGCGCACCTCGCTTCCACGCAGCGCCTTGCGGTGCAGCACGAGGTGCTTGGCTATGGCCGCGTGAAGACCGTCGGCGTTCTCGACGGCGGTATACCACTGGCCCCCGCGCTCCTTGCGGACGTAGCCACTGCGCAGGAACACGTTGTCCAGACCGCAGGCCAGATAACGGAACGGCGCCTGGATCTCACAGCCCTTGCGGGCAAAGTGCATATCTTCGCTCATTTCCAGTCCTCCCATTCCACAGTCTTAACCAACAACTCTCCATCCTCTGCGAACACAATCGTCACGACCCCGATAGCGCGGTCGCCCCGCTGTGTAAGCACAACCTTGCAGGCCTGCTCTCCGCTCTCCTCCACCCATGCCTTGCCGCGAATGTCGCCATTGCGAAGGGTGCGAAAGACGTCAGCATCCGAAATGCCCCGGTCGTACATCCGTCCGACAGCGTGGTCAGAGAGATGCACCTTGCTGGTGTCCTCGGCAATTGAGCGAACCAAGTCCATCATCGGACCCAACCCACGAACAACCGAAAGGCGAACCGGCTTTTGATCGGAGCGTTCCGTCATAACGCCTATCATATTGATAGGTTTCGCCGCCACAAGTGAAAATGATGTTACGCCTGCGCCGACGGGCGGGGATAGGTTGGGCGGCGGCCCTCGTCGTCAATCCTCATAGACCCCGGCGAGGTCCCTGAGCAGCTTGTCGGGCCGGTCGGCGACCAGGGCCCAGGCGGCGCGGGCCAGGGCCGTGCGGTAGGCCGCCTTCGCCGCTAGCACGGCATCGTATTCGAGGGCGTCTTGGAGCACGATGTAGTCTAGGCGCTCGCGCGCGGCGGTCGCCGTCTCGAACTCCGGGATCGCCGGGCCGATGCCGTACCGGACCTTCTTGTCGACCTCGACGAGGGCGTGGGCCGCCAGGGCGACCTGGGGGTTGAACTGGGGGCGCGGATCGGAGACGGCTATGGTGTCGCGCTCGATGGCGCAGACGGTCCAGTCGAGCGCCTGGGCGGCGCGGGCTAGGATGGTCTCCCACATGGACGGGGCGCGGGTCATGCGGCCTCCAGTATTTCGTCGCGAAAGTTCGCCATAGTCCGTGCTCCAGTTCGGCGAAGGGCTGATTGGGTCATCGGGTCCGGGGGCTGATTGCCCCATCGGGTCAGGCGGTGGTCCCCGGAGCCTTGTCGAGGACCACCGAGACGGGCTGGCCCAGCATGGCGCCGTAGAGGGCGGCGCGGACCACCGCAGCGTCGACCAGCACCTGCCAGAGGTCGGCCGTGGGGTTCTCCAGGGCGTCCAATTGGGCGGTGGTGAAGGTCAGGCCGTCGCGGTCGGGCTGAAGGACGGCCAGGACGCGGCGCGAGCCGAGAGGGCGGCGCAGGGTGGCGTGCGTCGAAGGCCGGATCGTCTCGCCCATGGCGAAGCCGTGGGGGCTGTCCGGGGAGTCCGTGCCGCCGTCGGCCAACAGGGAGCGTGCGAGGCGGTCAACGGCGCTGTTCAGGGCGTTCAGGGCCGCGACCAGGGCCGGGGGGTAGCCCCGGCCGGGGGAGCGCTCCCAGGTGACCACGCGGGCGTTGGTGGTCTCGTCGGTGGTCAGGGCCAGGGCGTTGCACAGGGCGATGACGTGGCGGCGCTCCAGGTTGAGGGCGGCGCGCAAGATCCGGCTCTCTACGCCGGTCAGGTCCGCGCCGGGGCGTCCGACCAGCGGGCGGGCGGCGGTGGTCATGGGCGGTGGTCTCCGTGGTGCGGCCTGCGCGATGGCGGGCCGGGGCTGATCGGGTCGTCGGGCGCCGGGGCTGATTACCCCGACGGGTATAGGGGATTTCGCGGAGCGGGGGACGGTTCCACCGTTCCAGGGTGACGGTTCCACGGTTCCAGAAGTGTGAACCGTGGGGCGGGAATGCCTTACGGGGCAAGGGGTTGGGGACGGTTCCGGGCCATAAGTTCCTGGAAGCGTTCGATCACAGACCTTGGCGTGGGGTAGATGACGTCCAGCTCGTGTGTAGCCAGGATCGTCTCGCGCGCCGCCACGATCTGGACCGCCTCGTCGTAGGTGGGCTCGCGCGGCGGCCAGCCCTTGACGTAGCGCAGGCCCGCAGGCAGGGCGGCCTCCAGTTCGCGCCGTCGGACAGCCCGAGCCTTGGCCTGGCCCAGGTCAACCTGAAGCCCCAGGGACAGCAGCTCGGGGCGCAGGTCGCCCAGCCACCGCTCCGGCTGGAAGCTGAAGGTGGACTTCACCTCCAAGTCGACCAGATGGCGGTAGACGTCGTGGTTCTGCTCGGCGCTGGCGCTGGCCTTCTGGTCGTTCAGGCTCCCCATGATGCAGAAGGCGCAGCTCAGCCGGGTCGAACCGTAGACCGTGTAGGCTTCGTGCAGGGGCAGGTCGCGTTCCTTGTGGCGAGCGAACACCTCGTCCGTGGTCAGATCCAAAATCGGGTGCCAGGACAGCAGGCGGGTGCCGTCGCGCTTGTCCCAGCGGGGCTCGGGCTTCGATGTCTCGGCCTTGCTGCGCGCCGGGCTCTCCTGGCGGCGGATGCCGATGACGGAGATGATGGTGCGCCCGGGGTAGAGCTTCTGAAGGGCGGGCGAGATGACCTGCTGCTTCATCTCGGCGGTGCAGAAGCGCAGGGCGGCCGAGGACCAGGGGCCGATCAGGTTGAACACCTCCAGATTGGCGTAGCGCCGCTTGCCGTTCGCGAACCTGGCCTCCCAGCGCGAGACCATGTCGTGGGTGCTGTGGCGCACCACCACGAGCGGCACGCCCAGCCGCTCGGCCGTCTTCTCGGCCGTCTCGGGGGTGGACTTCCACTCGATCCGGCCGAGGTCGGCATGGATGGCGATCCGGTCCTTGCGCGGGTGGCCCAGCTCATCCAGCAGGGCGTTCGCCGCGTCGGCCGCCACGGCCGAGTCCTTCCCGGCCGACAAGCTGAAGGCGATCACGGCGCCGGCGGCGATGGCGTCGAGAATGGTCTTGTCGACGGTGGTCTTGGGCAGACGCGCATGAGGCGGGCGCATGGCGGTGGTCTCCGTGTTGAGCCCCGCGCGATTGCGGGGCTGATTGGGTCGTAGGGTCTGGGGGCTGATTAGGCCGCCGGGTCAGGCCGGGGCTAGGCGTAGGCCACGGGGAGGCCCCGCGCCTGCAGGATGCGCTCCAGGGCCATCCATTGGCCGGCGTCGTCGAGGCCGGAACGGAAGGGGCCGTTCTTGCCCTCGCCCTTAATGGTCACGGCCAGGAGGGCGCGAATCGCCTCGATAGGGTCGCGGCCGATTCGTTCCGCCGTTTCCTCCGCCCATGCGGCCTGCAGCTTGGCGTAGGCCTTGGGGGTGACGCAGGGCCTTCCCTCGAAGCGGGGATGGCTGGAGCGCCGGGCGGCCAGATACCACCCGTCGCCGATGTGTTCCCGCATGAAGGCGGCGAAGGGGCGTGGCGAGGGGGCAGGCTGTACGGCCTCCGCCTCTCGCGCCTGGATGAATGTCGCCCCGGGGCGACGGGCGGCGCCAACCACCGACGCGGTGGCGGTGTCGATCTGCTCGACCAGCCCGCCACGCGCGGCCTCGCTGGCGGCCATGTCGAGAGCCCGCCCGGCCGCCACGCTAGGGTCGGCGTCCCAGTAGTGGCAGAGGCGGCCGTACTGGCCGGCGCCGTTCAGCACGATCACGCGATAGATCGTGGCATGGCCTGCAGCGAGCGCATCGGCGGCGATATCGGTTTCGACGCGCGGAGAGGTGTAGGTAGGCATTGTAGGGCTCCGTGTTGCACCCCGCGCCATTGCGGGGTGAGGGGTGATGAGGGGCTGGGCGCTGGTCACTCTAGCGCCGCAGGCACCAGGTGAGGCCGCCCTGGGTGCGGACGTGGGCGAGGTAACTCGTTTCGCCGCCGGGGCCGCTGAAGCTGATCTGGACGTAGCCGTCATGGCAGACGCCCTCCGCTATGGTGCGCTTGATGGCGGCTTCCGCGTCGAGCTGATTGGCGAAGTGCTTGGGTTGCATCTCAGGGCTCCGTGTTGCACCCCGCGCCATTGCGGGGTGGTTGCGGCTGTAGGGCCGCGGGTCTACATTCAGAGCCCCGGGGGCCGCTTAAGCGGTCTTCTCCCGGACCTCGACTAGGCTCCGATCCGCACTAGCAGTGCCACCCGCAGGCGGATCGGTAGCCAATCGAGCTTCAGCCTCAGCACAAACGGCATTGGCCTAGCTCCTAGTCAGAGGGGCGGGGCATCCGCCCTATGCCCGGGGAACCCATCTCCCCGAGGGCGCTTTCGCGCTGCGCTTCCGCCCTCTGACAACGTTCAAGATAAGCATCGGACGCGGCCCGTCAAGAGCAAAAGCGCCTGTCGTCAAGTATTGATGGCCACCTCACCCGCATAAACACCACGTCCGCCCCCGCATCATCTTGGGTCCTTCCTCAAGGCAATGAATATGCGGGGAGGAAACCCGCGCCTTTTACTGCCTAAAGTCTTTGGCGGCACGGTGAACCGTCAAGCATAGGGGTGTCATAGGGTGGCGATAGGGGTCAGGGGGCGAGCTTTACTGGCCACATGCCCGATCCGATGCGATTGGCGCTGAACTTCACCGTGCCGGTGCAGTCCTCGCGCTTGCACGGCGAGCGGCGGTTGTAGAGCGAGTAGTCCCGCCCCTTGATCTTCTCCAGCTTGTGAAGATCGACTGTCCAGGTCCCGTCGCATCGGTCGCACCAGGCACGGACCTCGGCGATTCGCTCGTCCCGAAGGTTCCCGACCGTGGAGGCCCACTTGGGGATAGGGCGGACAGGTGTGCGGCGGTTGAAACCCATGTTGCGTACTCGAAAGCCGGCCGAACTTGGCCGACTCCATGAACGCACAGGGAACGCCCTCCCCGGAATCTCCCCAGGTTCGAGATCGGCTTTCGCCGTTCGTTCCCGTCCGAGGGTATGGGGAGAAGGAAGCGCTTTAGCGTCTAACCCCTCAAATCTAAGGGGAAAAGTGGTGCCGCCGCCGGGACTCGAACCCGGGACCTCAGCCTTACCAAGGATGCGCTCTACCACTGAGCTACGGCGGCGATAGGTGAGGGCGGCCTGATAGCGAATGTCGGAGGTCCCGTGAAGCCAAAATCGGCTTGACCCTCGCGCCGCCTCGCCGCACCCATCCGTCCATGAACGAACCGGCCGACAAGCCGCCGCCGAAGACGCCCAGGGAGGAGGCCCTCGCCGCCGCCCTGAGGGCCAACCTGCGGCGGCGCAAGGCCGGGCCTCCACCCGCCAAGCCTGAGTGAAGGTTGGCGCCCGGCCCCGGCGCCCGCTAGAACGGTGGCAGAGTTATCCGAAAGGGTTTCATGGATCGCATCGCCATCACCGGCGGCGCGCGGCTGGAGGGGTCCATCCCCATCAGCGGCGCCAAGAACTCCGCCATCAAGCTGATGGCCGCCAGCCTGCTCACCGACGAGCCGCTGCGCCTGACCAACATGCCCCGTCTGGCCGACACCCGGTTCCTGGGCAGGCTGCTTCAGCGCCTGGGCGCCGAACTGGTCGAGCGCGACGGCGACGACGGCGCCGAGACCGTGCTGCATACGCCGGAGATCGTCTCCTCCTTCGCGCCCTATGACTTGGTGCGACAGATGAGGGCCTCGTTCAACGTGCTGGGGCCGCTGCTGGCCCGCACGGGGCAGGCGAAGGTGTCCCTGCCCGGCGGCTGCACCATCGGCGCACGGCCCGTGGACCTGCACCTGAAGGCGCTGGAGGCGCTGGGCGCGCAGATCGATCTGCACGAGGGCTACGTCTACGCCCAGGCCCCGCGCGGGCTGAAGGGGGCGGAGATCGACTTCCCGTTCGTCTCCGTCGGCGCGACCGAACACGCCATGCTGGCCGCCGTGCTGGCCTCGGGCGAGACGGTGCTGGCCAACTCGGCCTGCGAGCCGGAGATCGACGACCTCGCCCAGTGCCTGAACAAGATGGGCGCGAAGGTGGAGGGGGCGGGCACGCCCGTCATCCGCATCCTGGGCGTCGATCGCCTGCGCGGCGCGACCCACTCGGTGATTCCCGACCGGATCGAGACCGGCACCTATGCCGTGGCCGCCGCGATGGCGGGCGGCGAGGTCCACCTGACGAGGACCCGCGCTGAGCTGATCGACAGCCTGCTCGACAAGATCGAGGAGGCGGGGGCCGACGTGGCGCGCACCAACGACGGCGTCATCATCAAGCGCAACGGCGCGCGGCTGAAGGGCGTGGACATCGACACCGAGCCCTATCCGGGCTTCGCCACCGACCTCCAGGCCCAGTTCATGGCCCTGATGACCATGGCGCAGGGCGAGAGCGTCATCCGCGAGACCATCTTCGAGAACCGCTTCATGCACGTGCCGGAACTCTCCCGCCTGGGCGCCGACATCACGGTGCACGGCGGCGAGGCGCGGGTGCGCGGCGTGGAACAGCTCCAGGGCGCGCAGGTTATGGCGACGGACCTCCGGGCCTCCGTCAGCCTGGTCATCGCCGGCCTGGCCGCCAAGGGCGAGACGGTCGTGGGCCGCGTCTACCACCTCGACCGCGGCTTCGAGCGGCTGGAGGAGAAGCTGGGCGCCTGCGGGGCCAGCGTGCGGCGGCTGAAGGGCGACGACCGGAGCTTCGATGACTAGCCTGCGCCTGATCGCCGAGGACGAGGAGGACCTGAAGGTCGTCTCGGCCGCCCTGCAGGACGCGGTGGCGAAGATCGGCGACATCGTGTTCGAGAAGAAGGCGAAGCGCCTGACCATCGCCTTCAACCGCTTCCGCTGGGAGGCGCCGCAGGGGCGCCACGAGCGGGTGCGGGCCGCGTTGCAGATCGGCTGCGTGCATTCGGTTCAGGCCCGGCGCCTGCGGCGCGAGGCGAAGAATGCGGTGGTCGAACTGCTGGCCGTGACCTTCGAGCCCGGCGAGGCGCCCGGCGGCGCGCTGGTGCTGGCCTTCGCGGGCGGCGGCGACCTGCGGGTCGAGGTGGAGTGCGTCGAGGCCGTCCTGGCCGACGTCTCCCAACCCTGGCCGACCCCGCGCACGCCGGAGCATGGGCTCTGACGCTTTCCCAAACGGCCGCCTCTCTTTAGAAGCCTGCCTATGCGCCGTTTCAACCACGCCGATCAGGGCTTCGACGCCGCCTTCCGGGGGTTCCTCGACGAGCGCCGGGGCGCGCCGGCCGACGTGGACGCGGCGACCGCCAGGGTGCTGGAGGCCGTCAAGGCCGAGGGGCTGGAGGCGCTGCTGCGCTTCACCCGCGAGTTCGACCGCGCCGACCTGACGGCCGAGACCATCCGCGTCACGCCCGAGGAGATCGAGGCCGGGGCCGCCGCCTGCGAGCCGGAGGTGCGCGAGGCCATCGCCTTCGCCGCCCGCCGCATCCGCGCCTATCACGAGCGCCAGCGCCCCGCCGACCAGCGCTTCACCGACGAGGCCGGGGTCGAACTCGGCTGGCGCTGGACGCCGCTGGAGGCCGTGGGCGTGTATGTGCCGGGCGGCCGGGCGGCCTATCCCTCGACGGTGCTGATGAACGCCGTGCCCGCCCAGGCGGCCGGGGTCGACCGTATCGCCATGGTGACGCCGCCGGGCCGCCTGCAACCGGCGGTGCTGGCCGCCGCCAAGGAGGCGGGGGTCACGGAGATCTGGCGGGTCGGCGGAGCGCAGGCCGTCGCCGCGCTCGCCTATGGGGCGGGACCGATCAAGCCGGTGGACAAGATCGTCGGGCCGGGCAACGCCTACGTCACGGCGGCCAAGCGCCGGCTCTATGGGGTCGTCGGCATCGACGCCCTGGCCGGGCCGTCGGAGATCGTGGTGGTGGCCGACGCCGCCAACGACCCGGAATGGATCGCCGCCGACCTGCTGTCCCAGGCCGAACACGACCCGGCGGCGCAGTCGATCCTGATCACCGACGACGAAGCCTTCGCCGCCAGGGTCGAGGCCGCGGTGACGGCGCAGATCGCCACCCTTTCCACCGGCGAGGACGCCGCCGCTTCCTGGCGCGACCACGGGGCGGTGGTCATCGCGCCGCTGGACGCCAGCCCCGGCCTCGTAGACCTGATCGCGCCGGAACACGTAGAGTTCGCCGTGGACGCGCCGGAGCGGCTGTCCGACCGGGTGCGGCACGCGGGGGCCATCTTCCTCGGCCGCCTGACGCCGGAGGCCATCGGCGACTATGTGGCCGGGTCCAACCACGTGCTACCGACCAGCCGGGCGGCGCGGTTCTCGTCGGGCCTGTCGCTGTACGACTTCCTCAAGCGCACCTCGATCGTGAAATGCGACGAGGCCGCCTTCGGGCGCCTTGGGCCGCACACCGTGGCGCTGGCTCGGGCGGAGGGCCTGCCCGCCCACGCTCGTTCGGCGGCGATCCGCCTCCGGGACCGATGAGCGGCGATCCCGTCCAGCGCCTGAAAAGCATCGTCATCGACGAGGATTCCCTGTCGGCCGCTTCCCGCGACCAGGAGCAGGAACGCCAGATCGCCATCTTCGACCTCCTGGAAGACAACCTCTTCCAGCCGGAGGGGGCGGAGACCGGCCCCTACGACCTGAAGCTGGGCCTGATCGAGAATCGGCTGGCGTTCGACATCGCCGGTCCCGGCTATGAGCGCCGCCACCTCCTGTCGATGTCGCCCTTCCGGGGGGTCATCAAGGACTATTTCATGGTGTGCGAGAGCTATTACCACGCCATCCGCAACGCCACGCCCCAGCAGATCGAGGCCCTGGATATGGGGCGCCGGGGGCTGCACAACGAAGGCTCGACCCTGCTGCTGGCCCGGCTGGAAGGGAAGGTGAAGACCAACCTGGAGACGGCCCGGCGCCTCTTCACCCTGATCTGCGCCCTGCACTGGAGGGGCTGAGGCCGGTGCCCGAGCTTCCCGGCGCGGTCCTGTTCGCCTGCAACTTCAACCGCGTCCGCTCCCCGATGGCCGAGGCGCTGATGAAGCTGGCCTTCGGCGACCGGGTGTTCATCGACAGCGTGGGCCTGAAGCGCCAGCCGGACGCCGAGGGGATCGACCCCTTCGCCGCCGCCGTCATGGACGAGCTGGGCGCCGACTTGGCCGTCCATCGCCCCAAGACCTTCGACCAGCTGGAAGACGACAGTTTCGACGTCGTCATCTCCCTTACCCCTGAGGCCCAGCATCGCGCCGTCGAGCTGGCGCGGTCGCGGTCGGTGGACATCGAATACTGGCCGACGCCGGACCCGACGCTGGTCAGCGGCTCGCGCGAGCAGGTGGTGGAAGCCTATCGCCAGGTCCGCGACGAACTGGCTGAACGCATCCGGCGCCGCTTTGGCCGGTTATCGACGTTCGGCGGATGAATGCGATATATGTCCCGCCCGGATCGAACGGTCCGCGCGCGATTCTCCAGCGCCGGCCGCGTGTTTTTTTGAACCATCGCCAGATGAGAGGCTGTATGGCGAAAGAAGAACTCCTGGAGTTTCCGGGCACGGTCAGCGAGTTGCTGCCCAACGCCACTTTCCGCGTAAAGCTTGAGAACGACCACGAGATCATCGCCCACACCGCCGGCAAGATGCGCAAGAACCGCATCCGGGTTCTTGCAGGGGACAAGGTCCTGGTGGAGATGACCCCCTACGACCTCACCAAGGGCCGTATCACCTACCGCTTCAAATGAAGGTTCCGGCCCGCATGAACGATGGACTGGACAAGGCTGTCGTCGTCACCGGGGCGTCCAGCGGCATCGGCCGCGCCGCCGTGGCCAGGGCCGTGCAGGGGGGCTCCCACGTCTTCGCGGCGGTCCGCAAGGCCGCCGACGCCGAGGGGCTGAAGGCCGGGTTCGGCGCGGCCGTCACCCCCCTTCTCTTCGACGTCACCGACGAGCCCGCCGTGCTGGCCGCCGCCGCGACGGTGGGCGAGGCGCTGGGGAACCGGCGGCTGTTCGGCCTGCTCAACAACGCCGGGGTGGCGGTGCCGGGGCCGCTGCTGCACCTGACCTCGGGCGACCTGCGCCGCCAGATGGAGGTGAACTTCCTGGGCGTGCATATCGTCACCCAGGCCTTCCTGCCGCTGCTGGGCGCCGACGCCGGCCGCACGGGCGCGCCGGGCAAGGTGGTGATGATCAGCTCGGTGGGCGGGGAGGCGGCCTTCCCCTTCATCGGCGCCTATGCCGCCTCCAAGCACGCGCTGGAGGGCTATTCCGAAGCCCTGCGCCGTGAGCTGATGCTGTTCGGGATCGACGTGGTGGTGATCGCGCCGGGCGCCATCGCCACGCCGATCTGGGACAAGGTGGACGACGACGCGCTCGAACCCTACCGCGCCACCCGCTACGGCCCGATGCTGGAGAAGGTTCGCGACTACATGCTCTCGCAGGGAAGGGCGGGGCTGCCGCCGTCGGCCGTCGGCGAGCTTGTCTGGGGCGTACTGACCGGGGCCAAGCCCAAGGTCCGCTACCGTATCCTGCGCGGAGAGTTCTTCCAGATGATCCTGCCCAGGCTCTTGCCCGCGCGGCTGGTCGACCGGGCCATCGCGGGCCGTCTCGGGCTCCAGCCTTCCAGGTGAGCTTCGTTCTCGCCAGCGCCAGCCCCCGTCGGCTCGACCTGTTGCGGCAGGTCGGGATCGAGCCTTCGCGCGTGGCCCCCGCCGACATCGACGAAACCCCGCTGAAGGACGAGACCCCACGGCTCCTGGCCCTGCGGCTGGCGAAGGCCAAGGCCGCCGCCGTCTCGGCTCCCGGCGAATACGTCCTCGCCGCCGACACGGTGGTGGCCGTCGGCCGCCGCGTGCTGCCCAAGGCCGAGACTGAGGACGAGGCGAAAGCCTGCCTGGCCCTGCTCTCCGGCCGGGCGCACCGCGTCCTGACCGCCGTGGCCGTCGCCGCGCCGGATGGGCGCATCGCCTCGCGGCTGGTGGAGACCAAGGTCCGGTTCAAGCGGCTGGCGGATGACGAGGCTGCGGACTATCTCGCGTCCGGCGAATGGCGGGGCAAGGCGGGCGGCTACGGCGTGCAGGGCAGGGCGGGGGCTTTCGTCATCGAACTCCAGGGCTCCTATCCGGCGGTGGTCGGCCTGCCGCTCTATGAGACGCTGGCGCTGCTGCGCGGGCTTGGTTGGAAGCCATGAGACGCTTTCTTATAGACAGGGGCGTCGGCGAGACGCGGGGCGTGGTCCTGCTGGATGGCCGCCCGGAGCGGCTGCTGATCGCCCGTGACGGCGACCCCGTGGCGACGGCGGCGGGCGCCCGGTCGGTGGCGCGGGTGCGCAAGGTGGAGCGGGCGGCGGGCATCGCCTTCCTCGAACTGCCCGACAGGAGCGACGGCGTGCTCGGCCTCAAGCCCGACATGGAACGGATCGTCGAGGGCCAGGCCCTGGAGGTCGAGGTCCGCAGCGAGCCGCGCGCCGAGAAGTCCGCCGTCGTCCGGCTGATCGGCCCGGCCGAGGGCGCCCCCCGCCTGCTGGCGCCCGCGCCGGACGTGGAGGCCGAGCTGCGCCTCCTGGCCAAGGGAGCGCGGATAGAGCAGGGCCCCGCCGCCCGCGAAGCCGCCGACGAGGCGGAGGCCGAGGCGCTGGAGACGGTGCATGCCCTGCCCGGCGGCGGCTCGGTCGCCATCGAGGAGACGCGGGCGCTGGTCGCCGTCGACGTGGACCTGGGCGAGCGGCCGGGGACGGAATCCAAGCGCGCCGCGCGCCAGGCCAACCTCGCCGCCCTCGCGACCTCCGCGCGCCTGCTGCGGCTGAAGGGACTGGGCGGGCTGATCGTGTTCGACCTCGTTGGCCGGGCCCATGACGGCCACGCCCTGATCGCCGCCGCCCGTGTCGCCTTCGGGCCGGACAATCCGGGGGTCGCGATCGGCGCCGTCAGCCGCTTCGGGACGCTGGAACTGACCATCCCCCGCCGCCGCCGCCCGACGGTCGAGCGGCTGCGCGGGCCGGAGGCCGACGCCCTGCGGCTGGTGCGGGCGCTGGAGCGGGAAGGCAGGGCCGCGCCCGGCGCGAAGCTGACCGCCGCCTGCTCGTCCCAGACGGCGAAGGCCATCGCCGCCCATGACGCCGCGCTCGCCGACCGCCTCGGCCGCCGGTTCCAGATCGAGGCGCGGGCGGACTGGCCCGTCGGCCGAATCGAGGTCGCCGCCCGATGACCGCCAAATGCCCCATCTGCGCCAAGCCCGCCGATCCGGCCTTCAGGCCGTTCTGTTCGAAACGCTGCGCCGATGTCGACCTGCAACGCTGGCTGGCCGGGGTCTACGCGGTCCCCGCGGTGGAGGACGAGGACGGCCCGCAGGACCCTGACGGATACGGCTCCTGACCGCTGGACTTGGGCTGCGGCCTCTTCTATAGACGCGGCTCCCGCGAACGGGGCCTCCCCGGCCCCGCGCCCCGCGAAGGGCCTGGGTAGCTCAGTTGGTAGAGCAGCGGATTGAAAATCCGCGTGTCGCTGGTTCGATTCCGGCCCCAGGCACCACTCTTCTCATAGGCCGCTTCCGGCCTTGCCGCGGCTGCGGTAGACAGTCCCCTGAGCTTGGCCGGCTACGCGATCGGGAGCAGTCGTGATTTCGAATCTGAAGATGGCGTACGTCCGCGTCTGGCGGGTGCTGCGCGGCGCCGCCGACCGGGCGGGCCTGCTGCGGTGGCTGGAGGCGCGGGACGCCGAGTGGGCGTTGTGGCTGCGCAGCCTGTTCGCCATCTACGACATCGACGACATGGTTCACCTGGACATCCCCTGGTGGACGCTGCCGGCGCGCAAGGAGGTGGACCGCTTCCTGGCCTCGCGGCCCGGCGCCTCGGTGTTCGAGTGGGGGTCGGGGGCCAGCACCATCTGGCTCTCCAAGCGCGCCGGGACGGTGGTGTCCGTCGAGCATGACCGCGAATGGTTCGAGCTGATGAAGGGGCGCACGCCGTCCAACGTCACGCTGCGCTTCCAGGACGCTCCCCCCGCCGACGGCCGCCCCGGCGCCCTGCGCTCGACGCGCGGGAAATGGCGCGGCTTCGACTTCGCCGACTATGTGAACGCCTTGCCCCAGGGCCAGCTCTTCGACCTGATTGTGGTCGATGGCCGCTGCCGGATCGCCTGCTTCGAACTCGCCCAGCAGCAGCTCAGGCCGGGCGGCATGATCCTGTTCGACAATACGGGCCGCAAGGAATACCGCGCCGCCGTCCGCGCGTCGGGGCTCAAGGCCCGGACATTCCATCTGCCGTCGGCGTGCCTGCCGTACTACGATCCGACGACGGTCCTGACCAAAGCAGGGTGAGGCCGAAGCAGAGCAGCTCGCCCAGGATGTTGCCGAACCGCTGGACGAGAGCGGCGGCGATGATGACCGGCGCGTTCCCGGTGATCGCGATGAGGGCCGCTTCCCGCACGCCGAGGCCGCCCGGCGCCCCCGGCGTGACCAGGCCCGCCACGAAGGCGATGGCGTAGGCGGGAATCAGCGACGCCCAGTCCCCGACGCCGAAGATGACGGCCGGGACGATGAAGCTCGCGGTGTTCAGCGCGATGGCGGCGAAGCAGGCGGGATAGGCCTTCAGGGCCGGACGCAGCTTCGGGACGAGGAGGATGGCGAGGGGCGCCGCCGCCAGGAAGGCGAACCGCCAGTCCGCCAGGGTCGCGATGGCCGCCGCCGCCGACACCGAGAAGGCTACCTCCGCCCCCGTCGCCAGGGCCAGGCGCTTCTGCGGGACGCCCAGGGCGCCGGCGTAGAACTGCCGTCCGACATACTGCAGCACGTTGCCGGGAAGGTACTTGGCGACGGCCGTCCGGCACACCACCCAGACGGCGGGGGAGCCGCCGCCGGTAATCTGGCTCCACGCCAGGCCGAGCGCCAGGACGACGCCGGCCGACATGACGGTCGCCGCCGCCGCCGCGAGGAGAAGCCGGGAGGCCCCGATGTCGAGCGCCAGGAGCTGCGGCGCGGCGCGGTACAGCGCGTAGCCCACGTACCCCAGCGCCGCGAGCACGAGCAGTCTCGTGAGGAACTTCAACGCCATCAAGCCTATCCCCGGGGCCGCTCGGCCCTGGTTTCGATAGCCGCTCGCCGCCGGCCGCGCAAAGACCGATGCGTCCGGCCCCGCGATTCTGAGCGTGAAGCCCCCTTCGCCCGCCCGATCCGCCACCGCCGGTATATGGTCTTCCGTCGCGCGCCTGTTGCGCTGCAACATGATTTTTCCCCTTTATGGTGAAAAACCCTAGGCCGTTACCGTCATTTTGACTGTGCAGTGCAATATCGAGCGGCGTTATTCAGATCAGTTGCTCTCCGGAGGGGGGAACACCCCTTGACGTTCCAGTAAGGGTTCGCCAAAGGACGACGGCCGCAAGTCTAACTTGTGGCGTGCCTGATCGCCTCCGCGGTGATCAGGGTTCCCATGCGCCTTCGAAACGCCATTCTTTCACCGAAGGTTGGGGATTGCGTTGCGGGTCGGGCGCAGCGACAGCGGTCTGAAACGTGGCCGGATTCGTCCGGCCGCTGCTCAGGTAGAAAAATCAATTGGGGTAGAGACGCTCTCGCGCGACGACCCTCGGTCCAAACGTGCTAGACCAACCAGGAACTGGCGACAGATGCTCGACAACAAACGAATGACTCCAATCATCGCTCTCTTCGGCGCGGTTGCGCTGATGACGAGCGTTCCGGCCTTCGCGCAGGACGCCGCCGCTCCGGCCGCCCCTGCCGCTGACGCCGCCGCCGCCGCGCCGGCTGACGCTGCCGCGGTTGACGCCGCCGCCGATGCTCCCGCGGAAGAAGCCGCTCCGCCGACCATGGAAAAGCAAAGCCATGGCGGCAAGCTCACCCCGATCACCATGTTCATGGACGCCGAATGGGTCGTGAAGGTGGTCATGATCGGCCTGGTGCTGGCCTCCATCTTCTCGTGGACGCTGCTGATCACCAAGCTGCTTGAGCTCGGTTCGCTGAACCGCCGCTCGGACCGCTTCGTCGAAGCCTTCCGCTCCGCGAAGTCGATCAACGACATGGGCCGTATCGCCATGTCGGACGAGTTCGAAGGCAACCCGCTGGCGGACATGACCGCTGCGGCCGCCCAGGAAATCGAGCTGTCGCGTCAGGCGGGTCTGGCCATCACCGGCGCCCACCGCGAAACGACCATCATGCGCGCCCAGACCGCCGTGTCGGCCGTGCAGTCCTCGCTGGCCAAGCGCCTGTCGAGCGGGATGCAGTTCCTCGCTTCCGTCGGTTCGTCGGCGCCGTTCATCGGTCTGTTCGGCACCGTCTACGGGATCATGAACTCGTTCATCGGCATCGCGAACACCAACACGACCAACCTGGCCGTCGTGGCCCCCGGCATCGCCGAGGCCCTGCTCGCCACCGGCATCGGTCTGTTCGCAGCGATCCCCGCCGTTATCTTCTATAACTACTTCCAGACGCGGATTTCGGCCTACGGCACTCGTTCGGACGGCTTCAACGCCGAACTGATGAACGCCATCACGCGGCAGCTCGACAAGGGGGCGTAACACCGATGGGAGCCAAACTTGGAGGCTCCGGCGGTGGCGACCGATACCAGGTAGAGCAGAACAGCGAGATCAACGTCACACCGTTCGTGGACGTGATGTTGGTCCTCCTGATCATCTTCATGGTCGCGGCCCCACTCGCAAGCGTGTCGGTCGAGCTGAAGCTGCCGGATGCGGTGGCCAAGCCCAGACCGAACCCGCCGAAGCCGGTCTACATATCGATACAGAAATCGGGGAACCTCTACATCGGGGACTTCCCGACCGATCTCTCCGCAATGGGCGAGGACCTGCGCAAGCAGGTCGGCCAGCGGGACCCGTCCAAGGAGCGGATCTTCATCCGCGCCGACCAGGAAGTCCGCTACGGGGCGTTCATGGAAGTCATGAATGCGCTCCAGGACAACGGGTTCTACAGCGTCGCGCTGATCGGTCAGGACATGACTCCGCAGGGGGGTAGCTGATGGCTGAAGAGCAAAAGAACGAGGCTCCTCGGCCGATGCACAATCCCTTCGACGCCCCGGCGCAGAAGGGGCTGGGGAAGGGCTTCACCATCGCGATCCTGATCGTGGTGGGGCTGCACTTCCTGCTCGGTCTGTACCTCTACAAGATGCGCTTCACGATCAAGGAGCGGATCTTCGAGGACGAGAAGATCGACACGGAGCTGGTGAAGCCGCCGCCTCCGCCGCCGCCTCCGCCGCCGCCGCCGCCGCCCGTGGACAAGCCGCCGCCGCCCAGGCTGCAGCCCCGTCCTCCGGTCGCGCCGCCGCCGGACGTCCCGCCGCCGCCGCCTCTCGAGGTGCCGCCGGTGGAGAAGAAGGATCGGGTCGAAAGCCCCGCGCCTCCGGTGATCGCACCGCCCGCGCCTCCGGCTCCGCCGAGGCCGTCGGTCATCACCAACCCGGATTGGCTGCGTAAGCCGAGCGGCGACGACCTCGCCCGCTACTATCCGGAACGGGCGCAGCGGCTGGAGATGAACGGCCGGGCCACCATCTCCTGCCAGGTGCGGGCGAATGGCACGGTCGCCAACTGCTCGGTGGTTTCGGAGGACCCGTCGGATTACGGGTTCGGCGACGCCGCCATCAAGCTGTCGAGGCTGTTCAAGATGCGGCCGAAGACGGCGGACGGTTCGCCGGTCGAAGGGGGTACGGTCCGTATCCCGCTCGTGTTCCGGGTTCCGAACTAAGACGACGCGACTATCGCCAGTCGAGACGCCCCGGAGGGAAACCTCCGGGGCGTTTTCGTTTCAGGGCGTTCCGGTCATGCGAGGCCCTTGGCCTTCATCCAGGCTTCCAGCCGCGCGTTGACGGCCTCGGGCGCCTCCTGCTGCACCCAGTGCGAGACGCCGGGCAGGCGGTCGAGCGTGAAGTCGGGCGCGAGGCCCTCGTAGCCCTCGGTCAGCCTGATCCCCAGCGCGGCGTCCTCCTCGCCCCAGATCATCAGGGTCGGGGTCTCGATGACCTGCATCCGCTCGGCCGAGAAGCGCGAGAGGCCGCCGAAGTTGGCGCGGTAGTAGTTTATCATCGCCGTGGCCGCCCCCGGCTGCAGGGCGTTCTCCCGGTAGTGGTCGAGGAGGGCGGGCGGAAAGCGCGACTTGTCGACCGCCATCCCCAGGAAGGCCCGCGCCACCGCTCGGGCGCGGAAGGCCGTCAGGGCCATCTCCGGCAGGCGGGGGATCTGGAAGAAGAAGATGTACCAGGACTTCAGCCACTGGTCGGGTCCCTCACGCATCACGCGGGCGTACACGCTGGGATGCGGCACGTTCATGATGACCAGGCCGTCCAGCGGCCGGGCCCGCGCGTCGGCGAACGCCCAGGCGATGAGCGCCCCCCAATCGTGGGCGATCAGCAGCCGTCGCCTGGCCCCCAGGGCGTCGAAAATCCGCGCCGTGTCCTCCACCATGTTCTCGACCCGATAGGCCGCCTTGTCCTTCGGCCGGCTGCTGCCGCCGTAGCCCCGCAGGTCCGGCGCCACGGCCCGCCACCCCAGAGCAGCCAGCAAGGGAAGCTGGTGGCGCCAGGAGTGGCGGCTCTCCGGGAAGCCGTGCAGCAGCAGCGCGACGTCGTCGCCCTCTCCGGCCTCGTCGATGGCGAAGGTCAGGCCGTTGGCCTCGATGGTGCGCGTGCGGATTTCAGTCACGGTTCGGTCCTCCCCCATAGGTGACGGCCGATAACCTAACGCGGACGTCCTTGATAAGGCGAGCGTCTAGGACTAAACCCCCCACTCGCGATGCCGCCTTAGCTCAGTTGGTTAGAGCGCTAGATTGTGGCTCTAGAGGTCCTCGGTTCGAGCCCGAGAGGTGGTACCATCGCGAAACGCCCCTTCAGCCCGGCGCCGTCCAGCCCTTGCAGCCCCGTGGGCGCGGGTTGCCGCGCGCCGGGCGGGCGATAAGAGTGGTCGCCGGCGCGCCGAGCCGCACCATGCGCCGGGTGGGTTCCATGCCGTGACACGTTCTGACGAGTACATCGATTTCATCGACACCGCCTATGCGGTGCCGGAGGAGCCTGAGCGGTTCGAGGACCTGCTGGCCCTGGCCCAGCGGTTCGTCGCCGACCTGCCGGGCCGTTCGGCGCCGGCGGCGGGCGCCGACGTGCGGCTGGGGGTCGACGAGCGGTTCGTCTCCCACGCCGACCGGCTGGCCCGCGCCATCGAGCGGGAGGAGACGCTGTCGGCCCTGGCCCGCGCCGGCACCTTCCACGCCCAGCTCAGCATCAACCGCATCGACTTCTCGGTGCGGGGCAACCCGGCGGCCGAGCGGCTGATGGGCCGCAAGTTCCCCTGCCAGATGGAGAACCTGCCGCTGGACCGCCGCGCGCTGGCGATACTGGCCCGCAACGCCCGCATGGAGAAGGCTGCGCCGGGCGAGGAGCGGCGCGACCAGATCATCCTGGCCACCATCGAGGAGCCGCAGGTCCGGCCCTGTCTGGCGCTCGTGCAGCGCCCGCCCGACGGTGAGCCGAGCCTGTCGGTGGCCATCTCCTACATCGACTGGTCGCCGGAGCTGATCGCGCGGCTGGCCGAGGCGTTCGGGTTGACGGACAGCGAGACGGAGGTGCTGGACGGCTACCTCAACAACCTGACCGGCCGCGAGGTCGCCGAGCTGCGCGGGCGGTCGCCGGAGACGGTGAAGGTCCAGGTGAAGGCCATCCTGCGCAAGACCGGCTGCCCGCGCATGCACGAGGTCATCCAGCTTTCGGCCTCCATCGCCTACCTGCTGCGGCTGCACGAGCCGGCGGGGGCCGAGCCCCGCAGCCTGTGGGCGGCGCCGACGCGCAACATGCGGGTGCTGAAGCGGCCGGGCCAGCGGGAGGCGGCCTTCTATGTCGATGGCGACGGCTCGCGCACGGTGCTGTTCTTCCACGGCCTGATCCAGGGGCCCTACTACACCAACCGCTTCCTGAAGGCGGCGCAGGCGGCGGACCTGCGGATCGTCTCGCCCTCGCGGCCCGGCTTCGGGTTCAGCACGGCGGCGAAGTCGCGGGCGGCCTTCAACGCGACGGTGGTCGAGGACGCGGTGGCGATCCTGGACAACCTGGGCGCAGGCAAGGTGCTGCTCGCCGCGACCAAGGTCGGCGCCAGCCACGCCTGCCGCACGGCCACGGCGCTGGGGGACCGCGCCACGGGGCTGGTGATGGCGGCGGCGGGGGTTCCGGTCTTCAACGAGGACAACCTGGCGCAGATGGACGCCCAGACGCGCCTGGCCTCGGTGCTGGCCCGCTATGCGCCCTCGATGCTGGGGCTGACGGCGCGGCTGGGGATCGCCGCCTATCGCCGCAAGGGCGGGGCGAGGGCGTTCCTGCGCAACTACCTGCAGGAAAGCCGCCGCGACCTCGCCCTGCTGGACGACCCGGAAACCGCCCGCATCCTCGACGACGGCGTCTATCACGTCGTCCAGAACGGGGCGGAGGCGTGGGTGCGCGACAGCATCTCCTCCATGGCCGGGTGGGAGCCGGACTATCTGGCCGTGAAGGTCCCCAGGTTCTGGGTCCACGGCGACGACGACCGGATCATGACCGCCGCCGCCGTGGCCGACTACGTGGAGCCTACCCAGTTCGAGCTGTTCGAGGATGCAGGCATGCACCTGATCCACGAGCATCCCGAAAAGGTCGCGGCCGTCCTCGCCCGGATGGCCGGCTAGGGCCGTCCGAACACCGCCACGCCGTCCACCTGGCTGGTGAAGGCGCCCGGACCGCCGATGGTGTAGGCGACCCCGATGTGGCTTGCGCCTTCCCCGGCCAGGAAGCCCTGGACGTTGGCCCAGCAGGTTCCGCCGGCGCAGGCCGGGCCGCCGGGGGCCACCGACAGGTCGTAGTGGTCGAACCGCATGTTGGACCCGACCGAGAGCTGGCTGGAGCCCGGATCGCCCACCCCGCCCGCGGTCGCCACCGCATAGGTGTGGCCGCCGATACCCACCTGCATGTCCAGGCCGACCTTGGGCGTCGAGCCGAAAGCCACCGCCGCGCTGCCCGTGAACGTGCCCGGCGCGATCGAGCCGTCGCGGATGGTCGGCTTGGTGGAGCCGACCAGCGCATAGCTCACCGTGCCCGAGGCGGGCAGGTTCGTGGCGGGGCTCCCGTAGACCAGCGACATGCCCTGGTTGGCCGTACGCGTGGCGTCGGGCATGTCGTAGTACCGCCCCGCCGCCGTGCCGCCCGCCCACCGCGACCAGCCGATGACGCCTGCGACGGTCCCGGTTTCCAGGGACTGGTTGGTGCCGCGCTGGGGGGCCTCGGCGGTGTCGGCCGTCACGAGGTACTTGTTCAGCGCGCCGTCGGCCTCGGTCGTGGTGGTGACCCCGGCGCGCCCGTCGATGCCGATCTCGCTGCCCGCGTAGGCGATGACCTGGCCGGTCCGCTCCGTCCCGCTGACGGGCGGTTCGGGCGCGGCGGGGCCGGCCCTGAACAGCAGGGCGCCGCCCAGGACGGGGGAGGGCGAGGCGATGACGTATGTGCCGCCCGCCAGCTCGCCGTCGCCGCCTCCCACCATGAAGCTGTAGAGCGCCGTGCAGCCCGAGGCGCAGCGCGGGTCGTTGGTGGCGACCTTCATGTAGGCCGACTCGCCCGCCAGAATCGGCGCCTGGCCGCGCATGAAGAACATGCCGGGCATGGCGTCGCCGGTGTTCGCCATGCTCAGGTCATAGGTCATGGCGCCGTTGGCGCTGTTGAACTTGATCTGGCTGGTGAAGCCCCACTTCAGGGTCCCGAAGTCGATGGACAGCCGTCCCGTGGCGGTGGCGTTCTCGACCGTGCCTCCGCCCGCGTAGGTCGGGGCGGTGAAGGCGTGCAGGTCATAGTTGACCAGCCCCGACTGCGGCCTGGTCCCCAGCGTCTTCATGACGACGAAGTGGGCGCCCTCGTCGGGCTTGAAGGTCTCGTTCAGGCCCTGGATGGGGGTGCTGAAGGTCCCGTCGCCCAGGCGGCCGATCAGCCAGCCCTCGGAGAGGCTGCCCGCGCCCGCCACCAGCTTCGCGGTCGTGCGGGGATAGCGGAAGAGCTGGTTCGGCGCGCCGTCCGTCTCGTTGAAGGTCAGGCTGACGCGGTCGGCGTCGCCGAAGGCGAAGCTGTCGTTCAGGGCGTAGACGACGAGGTTGTACTCGCCCGCCGCGAACTGCGGCAGCACGGTCCCGGTGACGGGCGGGTCGCCGGGGCCGGGGTCGGGGTCTGGGCCGGGACCCGGATCGGTGTCCGGCAGGTCCTCGAACTCGTCGGGGTCGCCGCCGCCCTGGATATATTCCAGGTAGGCCAGCAGGAACTCGCTCTGCCCCTCCAGCAGCGAGGCCAAAAGGCCGGTCGATTGCAGCAGGGCGAGGTACTGGGCGATCAGCGCCTGGCTGAGGCCCGTGTACTCGCTGGGCAGGCCGCCTTCCTCGAGGAAGGCGAGGTAGGCCTGGATGGCCTGGACGTAGAAGCCGGCGAAGTCGCCGCCCGCACCGCCGCCGCCCAGGAAGGCGAGGTAGGATTCCACGAAGGCGCGGTCCTGGGCGGAGAGGGCCTCCAGCCCGCCGACCTGCCGCAGGTAGTCGAGGTAGGCGAGGATCGCCGCCTGGCCGGGACCTTCGAATTCGTCCGGCAGGCCGCCTTCGCGCAGCAGGGCGATGTACTGGGCGATCAGCGCGCCGTAGTCGGCCTGGAAGTCGGCCGGGACGCCGCCGCCTGCGAGGTAGGAGAGGTAGGCGCGCACGAGGTCGGCGCCCGCGCCCTCGAACGCCCCGCCGCCGTAGAGGCCCGCGAGGTTCTCGGCGAAGGCGGCCAGCAGCAGCGCGTCGCCCGAGGGGAAGGCCGTCAGCGCCGGGTTCTGGTCGAAAGCGTCCACGACCGGCTGGGCGGCGTTGGCGAAGACCCGGGCGGGCGGGGCGCCCGCGCCGCCTCGCCACGACTGCCCGGCCGCGAAGCTGCTGCTGCGTCCGCCCGAGGCGACGGTCAGGCCCCCGGAAAGGACGTTGCCGCCGTAGCCGCGGGAGGTGGGGGTGAAGGTGCTCGCCCCGCCGCCCGCCGCGACCACGGCGGTCAGGCCGCCGGGCAAGACGACCCGCACGTCCCGGCCCATGGCCAGCACGGTCGCGGCCCCCGAATGGATGACGATCTCGCCGTCGGCGCCGACGGTCAGCGACCCCGCGCCGACGAAGGAGACGACGCCGCCGTCGTCCAGCATCACCTGCGCGGCCGGGCCGGGCAGGTCGAGGCGCTGTCCGGGCTCGATGGCCGAGGTGCTGGTCTGCCCGGCGCCGAGCTGGACCACGTTGGCGGCCATGGCCGGGGTGAAAATGAAAGACAGGGCCGCGCTCGCCATCAGGGCGGCGGACCGGCGGATGAAGGTGTGATGTGTCATGGCGGGTCCCCTCAGAATTCGGCGCGGATGCCGATGCCGGCGGTGGTGCGGTCGTAGTCGTAGAGCGCGATGTTGCTCCAGTTGCGGGTCCAGGTGACGCGCGGGCGCAGGTAGACGCCGCGTACGATCAGCCACTTCAGGCCCAGCGAGGCGTTCGCCTGCTCGTCCTCGCGCTCGGCCAGGAACAGCGGGTCGGCGGCGTCGTAGCGGCGCGCCTCCAGTTCGATCCCGCCGGTGACGGCGAGCGTGGGGGCGAGGGGCTTTTCGAACCCGCCGCTCAAGGATGCGTAGCGGTTCGACAGGTGGTCGCCCGCATCGTCGTCCGTCTTCTCCGCGCCGACCGAGACCGAGCCGAAATAGGTGCGGTCGAGGTAGGTCAGCGTCAGGCCGTAGCGGTCCGCGTCGCGCAGGTCGTCGGTGTCGTAGTCGAGGCTGAAGTATTGCCCCGACACCGTCAGCGCCCGGCCGCCGGCCAGCGGGTGGGTGAACTGGCCGACGAGGCCGACGCTCTCGCGGTAGGGATCATGGCCCAGCCAGAATTCCTGGCCCTGGACCGACAGCGAGATCACATCGCGGCTGGCCAGCGTGTGGCCGATCCCAGCCGTCAGGGTCGCCGAGCCCTGGTCGAAGGCGCGGGTGTCGTTGTTGTCGCGCCAGGCGCCCAGGAGGCTGGCGAAGGCGCGGGTCTGGCGGCTGACCGGCATGGCGGCGCTGAGGCCCGCCTGCGCCTCGTAGAAGCTGTCCTCGATCTCCCGCGCCCCGGCGCCGAGCGCGCCCGGCCCGAAGGCGGCGAACAGCGGGATGGTGATCTGGGTCAGGTCCGTGGCGGTGTTGACGTTGCTGTCCCAGCCGCCGGTCAGGTCGACGAAGCCGGTCAGGCCCGCGCCGCCGCCCGCGATCTGGCGGTCGTAGTCGCGGACGATGCGGTTGAACCGCTGGCGCACCGGGTCAGGCAGGGACGGATCGTCCACCACCGTGTCGAACTGGGCGCGGGCGGTGTCGATGTCGTTGGCCAGCGCATAGGCCCGGGCGATCTCGGCACGCGCGGGCGCGTTGCCCGGCTGGACCGCCAGCACCCGCTGGAAGGCGATGATCGCCTCGGCCGGACGGCCGCTGTCGGCGGCGGCCAGGCCCAGCGCATAGTCGAAGTCCGGGTCGCCCGCCCGCTGGCGCGCGAGCGGCGCAAGCAGGGCGTAGGCGTCGCCCGCACGGCCCGCCTCGACATGGGCCGTCGCCTGCCGCACGGCCTCGTCGACCGCCGCCGACGCGGGCGCGGCCAGCATCGCCAGCGCGCAGGCGGCGGCGCATGAAAACAATCTCGCTTTCAAGGAATATCCCCTTCCCGTCAAAGCGCGCCCGAAACCGGCCGGGCGCGACGGGACGGAAGATGAGCGGGGCGGCGCTGGCCCACATCACCCGAGGGGGTTAGCCGTCGCGCGGGCCGCCGGATCACATATCTGATCCCTTGCGCCGCCCGCTATTCAACGCTCTCAAGCAGGGTTAGCGTCCGCTCGCTAACATGAGCTGAAAAAGCAGCTCCGACTCCGGTCTACCCTCCAGACTGGAAAGATAATCATTGGGGAAGGTGCAAATGCGGGCCGTTAAGCTAGCCTTGTTTGCTTGTGCGTCTCTTGGGTTGATTCCTGTAACAGCCCAAGCACAGGTCGCCAACAGCAACGAAGTCTCTGTAGATGAAGTCGTCGTTACCGCTCAGCGTCGCGAAGAGCGGCTGACGGATGTGCCGATCGCCATCACGGCGCTGTCGGAAGCCAAGCTGGAAAGCGCCGGGATCGTCAACACCACCGACCTGGGCCTGATCACGCCCGGCCTGTTCGTGGCCCAGACCGGCCAGAACGTGCAGCCGACCATCCGCGGCATCGGCACGCCGATCACCGCCGTGGGCTCGGACGCCAACGTCGCCGTCTATGTCGACGGCGTCTACCAGCCGGCCCAGACGGCCAACTCCTTCAGCCTGCCCGACGTCGAGCAGATCGAGGTGCTGAAGGGTCCGCAGGGCACGCTGTTCGGGCGCAACGCCACGGGCGGCGCCATCATCATCCGCACCAAGGAGCCCCGGTTCGACTTCCAGGGCGCCTTCAAGGCCAGCTACGGCAGCTTCGAGGAAACCCGCCTGCGCGGCTGGGTCACGGGGCCGATCACCGAGAACCTCGCCGCCAGCCTCAGCGTCGTGTCCGTGCATGACGCGGGCTACAGCAAGAACGTGGCGCTGGGCGACCGCGCCTCGGAGAACGACGAGGAGAGCATCCGCCTGAAGCTGCTCTACCGCGCGTCGGACGAGCTGAAGTTCATCCTGGAAGGCAACTACTCCTACCGGAAGAACAACATCGCCCAGAGCGTGAAGCCGCTGAACCGCAACGTCGTCTCGCTCCAGACCGTGCCGGACCTCTACATCCCGTCCGACCCGCTGGAAATCTCGCTGAACGACCGGCCGTACGCCTCGCTGCTGTCGAAGGGCGCGAGCTTCACGGCGGTCTATGCGCCGGACTACGGGACCTTCACCGCGATCAGCAACTACAGCACCGTCGAGCCGCACCAGCTTTTCGACACCGACTATACGTCGCTGGCCTCGTCGCTTCAGGACTTCACGACCCCGGTCGAGACCTTCACGCAGGAAGTGAACTTCGCGTCGAACCTCGACGGGCCGCTGAACTTCGTGACCGGCCTGTTCTACTTCAACAACACCAGCACCCTGACGCGGTGGTCGTACCGCGGCGGCGGCGGGCCGCTGACGGCCTTCCTGCGCGCCGATGTCGACACGCAAGCCTACGCCGCCTACGCCGAGGTCTACTACGAGATCACCGAGCGGCTGAAGCTGATCGGGGGCGTGCGCTACAGCGTCGAGGACAAGTCCATCATGGCGACGGGCGTCCTGGGCGGCCCCGACACCATGGTGGAGTCCGACAGCTGGAAGTCGTGGACGCCGCGCTTCTCGGCCCTCTACGAGCTGACCGACAACGCGAACATCTACGCGACCTATTCGAAGGGCTTCAAGGCGGGGGCCTACAACCCCTCGTTCACCGCCGGCCTGCCGGTCCAGCGTGACGCCATCGACCCCGAAGAGGTCTCGGCCTACGAGGTCGGCTACAAGTACAGCGGCGGCGGTTTGCGGTTCAACTCGTCGGCCTTCTACTACAAGTACGACGACATCCAGGTCCAGATCCTGACCAGCATCGGCGGGGTCAACACCACCGTCATCCAGAACGCGGCGGCCGCCGAAATCTACGGCGCGGACTTCGACCTGTCCTCGCGGCTGGGCGAGAACTGGACCATCGACCTGGGGCTCGCCTACACCCACGGCGAGTACGGCTCCTTCCCCGGCGCGGTGCTGACCACGCCGCGCGTCGGGGGCGGCAACACCCAGGCGCTCGGCGACGCCAGCGGCAAGAAGATCGTCCGCAACGCCGAGTGGATGGCGAACCTGGGGGCCACCTACCACAAGCCCATCGGGGACGACGCGCTCGAAGTCTCGTTCAGCGCCTCATACAACAGCGGCTTCTACTTCGACCCCGGCAACCGGGTGAAGCAGGACCCCTTCACCATCGTCAACGCGACGGCGTCGTGGATCTTCGGCGACGACGACCAGTACCGCTTCTCCGTCTGGGGCAACAACCTGCTGGACGAGCTGTACGGGGTCTACGCCGCCCAATCGACCACGGGCGACAACATCGCCTACAGCCGCCCACGCACCGCAGGCATCGCCTTCAGCGTGGAATTCGACTGAGCCCAGTAAGCGGGGCGACCGGGGGGACGGCAGTTTCCGCTGCCGTCCCTTCGCGTCTCCCAGGATTTTCGAGCGGAAGTCATGATCGCCTTCGATCTGCAAGCCCTGCGCGAGGGCGTCGCCGAGGTGCTCTCGGCCGAGTGCGGGAGCCGGGAGGTCCACGCCTTCGTCGACGGCGCTTCGGCCCTCGACGACAAGCTGTGGCGCCAGGCGGCGAGCCTCGGCTGGCTGGGCATCGGCCTGCCGGAAGAACTGGGCGGGCTG
The DNA here is from genome assembly GCA_964579695.1 of uncultured Caulobacter sp. Taxonomy (GTDB): domain Bacteria; phylum Pseudomonadota; class Alphaproteobacteria; order Caulobacterales; family Caulobacteraceae; genus Caulobacter. The sequence continues at coordinate 76,658 of CAZOHI010000005.1, forward strand.
GGGCTCGGCGCCGCCGGGCTCGACGTGCTGCACACGGAACTCGGCCGCCGGGTCGCGCCGGGGCCGTTCATCGCCACCCTGTCCGCCGCCCAATGGCTGGCCGAGGCCGGGCGGGGCGAGTGGGCCGGGAAGGTCGCGGCGGGGGAGTTGAAGATCGCGGTTCCGGCGGCGGCGGGCTCGGACCTGCTGCTGGGTTCGGCGGATTCCGGCCTGGCCGTCATCCGCACGCCGGACGGTTTCGCCCTCGTCGAGCCGGGGCAGGGCGCGCTCGTTCCCGAGCCGATGTGGGACCGCACGCGGGCCGCTTGCGTCCTGCGCGGAGAGGCGCGCACCGTTGCGACGATAGAGGCGGCGGCGGGCCGTTCGCTCGACCGCTGGATGTCGCTGGCGGTCGCGGCCGACAGCATCGGCGCGGGCGAGGCCATCGCCGGGCAGACCGTCGAATACATGAAGGCCCGCGTGCAGTTCGGAAAACCCATCGGTTCGTTCCAGGCGCTGAAGCACCGGGCGGCGGACCAGGCGATCTCGCTGGCTGCCAACCGCCATCTGGTCGCGCAGGCGGTCGAGGCGGCCGATGCGCCGCCCGGCGACCTGTGGGCCGCCATCGCCAAGGCGTCCGCCACCGACGCCTTCAAGGAAGTGGCGGCCGACTGCGTACAGCTCCACGGCGGCATCGGCCACACCTGGGAATACGACTGCCACCTCTATGTGAAGCGGGCGCGGCTGAACGAGATGCTGGTGGCGTCCAACGCCGCGCGGCGCGACTTCGCCGCCGCCGAACTCGCCGCCGTCACCCGCGCGGGCGGCACGGTCGCGGAGCTTGCGGCATGATCCTGGACAAGAAAAACGACCTGCCCGCCTTCCGCGCCGCCGTCCGGCAATGGCTGGCCGAGGTGGTCCCCGCCGACTGGACGGAGCGTATGGCGAAAGCCACCGCGCAGGAGGAAGCCGACTTCCAGCGCTGGTGGATGGCCGAGCGGCGCAAGGTGGGGCTGGCCACGCCCCACTGGCCGGCCGAGTACGGCGGCGCCGACCTGACCCTCGCCCACGAGGTCATCATCGCCGACGAGATGGCGCGGGCCAACGCTCCATCCAGCGGCATGTACATCATCGCCCTGAACCACATCCCGGCCACCCTGCTGGCTTGGGGCACGCAGGCGCAGAAGGACCGCTACCTGCCGGGCGTCGCCAAGGGCGAGGTCTGGTGCCAGGGCTTTTCCGAGCCGAACGCGGGGTCGGACCTCGCCTCCCTGCGCACGCGGGCGGTGCTGGACGGCGACCACTATGTCGTCAACGGCCAGAAGATTTGGTCGTCGCGCTCGATGTTCGCCGACTACTGCATCCTGCTGGCCCGCACGGACCCGGACAGTTCCAAGCACCACGGCATCTCCTACTTCATCCTCGACATGAAGACGCCGGGGGTGGAGGTGCGGCCGATCCGGCAGTCGACCGGCCAGGCCCACTTCGGCGAAATCTTCCTCACCGATGTCCGCATCCCGGTCGAGAACCTGATCGGCGAAGAGAACAAGGGCTGGACCGTCGCCCAGTCGACGCTGGCCGCCGAGCGCGGCGTGCTGGCGTTCGAGGGGGCCGAGCGGCGCCGCTACGCCTTCGAGGGAGTCTACCGCAAGGCGCTGGAGGAGGACGCCGACTGGCTGAAGGACGACCAGCTCCGGCGCGAGTTCGTCCAGCTCTTCGCCGAGATGCAGGCGGGCCGCCGCCTCGTGCGCCAGCTCCTGAAGGAGAAGGAGGCGGGCGACCATGGCGCGCCGTCGATGATCCCGGCCTATGTGAAGGTGTCGTCCACCGCGATGATGCGCCGCTTCGGCGACCTGATGGTCCGCATCGAGGGGCTGGACAGCCAGCGCGCGCCAGCAAGCTCTGCCGAAAATCCCATGTTTGGGTATCTGGAGTCCTTCGGCCAGACGATCGCCGCTGGCTCCAACGAGATCATGCGCAACATAATCGCCGAGCGCGGGCTGGGGCTCCCCCGCTGATGGAGAGTAAGCGTGTTTGACGTCAGGACCCCCAAGGGGCCCGAGTTCGCCCCGACCCTGCCGGGCCTGATCCGCGCCGCCGCGCGCGACCATGGCGAGCGCGAGTTCTTGGTCATGGGCGACCAGCGGCTGACCTATGCGCAGGCCGACCGGGAATCCGCCGAGCTGGCCAAGGGCCTGCTGGCGCTGGGCGTCGGCAAGGGCTCGCGCGTGGGCCTTCTGATGTCCAACTCGCCGGACTGGGTGACGGCCTGGTGCGCGTCGGGGCGGTCGGGGGCGCTGTGCGTCCTCTTCAGCACCTTCTTCCAGGCCCCGGAAATCTCGTGGTGCGTGCGCCACAACGACGTCGAGGTCCTGCTGGTCCAGGCCGACTACATCGGCAACGACTACATCGAGCGGCTGGAGCGGGCCCTGCCGGGGCTGGCCGACCAGACCTCCACCGAGCTTTACCTGCCGGGGCATCCCTACCTGCGCCGCATCGTGGTGTGGGGCGAGTGCGACCGGCCGTGGGCGACCAGGGGTCCGGGGGCGCTGAAGGACGCCGCCGCCGCCAAGCCCGCCATCGACGACGCCTTCCTGGCGCAGGTCGAAGCCAACATCCATCCGGCCGACAGCCTGCTGACCATCTGCACTTCCGGCACGACCGCCGAGCCCAAGGCGGTGGTGCACAGCCATGGCACGGGCCTGCGGATCACCTACGCCTTCCTCGACTACCTCGACCTTCGGGGGCGCGACCGCAACTACACGGGGCAGGCCTTCTTCTGGATCGGCGGGCTGAACGTGAACCTGCTGCCGGCGATGTACGTCGGCGCCTGCCTCGTTTTCTCCCAGACCCCCAGGGCCGAGGAGATCGCCGAGATCATCCAGCGCGAGAAGGTCACGCGCCTGTCGCTGTGGCCCGCGCAGGTCATCGCCATCCGGGACGTGGCGGCGCGCGAGGGCTACGACCTGTCCTCCGTCCGATCGGGGCTTGGCGAGCCGCGCGACGAGTACGGCGAGATCATTCCCGTGGACCGCCGCATGGGCGGGGTCATGGGCATGACCGAGAGCTTCGGGATGCACAGCATCGACCGCCGCACCGCCCCCATGCCGCACGGCAAGGCGGGGACCTGGGGCCGCCACCTGCCGGGCGTCGAGCGCCGGGTGGTCGACCGCGAGACGGGCGCCGTCCTGCCGCCGGGCAAGGAAGGCGAGCTTTACATCCGCGGCTACACGCTGATGCAGGGCTACTACAAGCGCGAGCGGGAGGAGGTCTTCACCCGCGACGGCTTCTTCGCCACCGGCGACCTCGTGATCATCGACGAGGACGACTTCATCTACTTCACCGGCCGCGCGACGGAGATGATCAAGACCTCCGGCGCCAACGTCTCGCCGCGCGAGGTGGAGATCGCCCTGCAACGCTACCCCGAGGTGCGCGAGGCCATCGTCTTCGGCGTGCCCGACGAGGTGCGCGGCGAGATCACCATCGCCGTCGTCGTCCCCGCCGAGGGCCGGACCATCGACACCGCCGACCTGACCGGGCGGCTGAAGCAGGACATCTCACCCTACAAGCTTCCCCACCGGATGGTGGTGATGGACTTCGACGACATCCCGCGGACCGGGTCCGCAAAACCCCGCAAACCCCAATTGAGGGAGATGGTGGCGTCGCCGCCGTCCCGCCCCGCCTAGGAGCCCGCCTTGTCCCACGATTATTCCAAGTACGTCGCCCTGAAGCTTTCCAAGGCGGACGGGATCATGACGGTGACCATCTCCAACCCGGGGAAGAAGAACGCCGTTACTCCCCGCATGAGCGAAGAACTGGCTATCGTCTGGGAAGACCTTTGGGTCGACCCGGAAGTGAAGGTCATCATCCTGACCGGCGACGGCAATGACTTCTGCTCCGGCGCCGACCTTTCCGGCATCGCCGCCCGCCACGGGACCGAGCCGCCGGCCCGGCTGACGCACCCGACGACCCGCGTCGCAAAGAAGCATGTCATGGCCATCATGGAGTGCGAGAAGCCGGTGATCGCCAAGGTGCGCGGCGTCGCCTACGGCCTGGGCGTCAACATGGCGCTGGCCAGCGACATGGTGTTCGCGTCCGAGAACGCGCGTCTGTGCGACTCCCACGTCAAGGCGGGCATGGTGGCGGGCGACGGCGGCGTGCTGCTGTGGCCGCTGGCGGTCGGCATCCACCGGGCGAAAGAGTACCTCATGACCGGCGAGCCGATCCCGGCGCCGGTCGCCGAGAGCATCGGCCTGATCAACCGCTGCCTGCCCGACGACCAGCTCGACGCCCACGTCCAGGCGATGGCCGAGAAGCTGCGCGACCTGCCGCCGCACGCGGTGAACTACACCAAGATGTCGCTGAACATCGCCCTGAAGCAGATGACGGGCGCGGCGTTCGAGGCCTCGCTGGCCTACGAGGTCTATACAATGGGCATGAACGACTTCAAGGAAGCGACCACAGCCTTCGTTCAGAAGCGCAAGGGCGTTTTCAAAGGTAATTAGATGAGTACAGCGTCGTGGCCTGCGACCAGCATGGCAGAAACCTTCCGGCGCCTCACCGCGCCGGGGGCTCCCTACGAGATGGAAACTGTCTCGATCCGGGGCGTCGAGACCCGCGTCTACAAGCGCGCCAGGCCGCATCTTCGCCAGATCTTCGACGACAGTCGCGCATTCGGTGAGCGGGAGTTTTTGATCTACCGCGACGAGCGGATCACCTTCGACGCCCACTGGCGCGCGGCCACCGCGCTGGGGCATGTGCTGCGCGACCGCTACGGCGTTCAGAAGGGCGACCGGGTCGCCGTCTGCATGCGCAACTTCCCCGAATGGTCGGTGGCCGCCTGGGCCAGCCTGGCCATCGGGGCGGTGCTGACCCCGCTCAACGCCTGGGGCACGGCCGAGGAACTGGCCCACGGGCTGGCCGATTCCGGCGCCAAGGTGCTGTTCGCTGACGGCGAGCGGCTGGAACGCCTGGGCGGGCTGGAGGTCGCGGCGCAGGTCGTCGCCGTGCGCTCGCCGGGCGCCGTGACGATCGAGGACCTGATCGGCCCGGTGTCCGGCTACGGCGCCCTGCCGCAGGGCGCGCTGCCCGACCCCGGCCTGTCGCCGGACGACGACGCGACCATCTTCTACACCTCCGGCACCACGGGCCGGGCCAAGGGCGCGGTCGGCACGCACCGCAACATCACCTCCAACCTCGTCCACACCACCTTCCGCGCCGCCCGCGCGGCGGTGAGGCGAGGAGAGGCGCCGCCGCCGCTGGAGAACCCGGACGCCCGGCGTTGCCAGCTCCTGCCGGCGCCCCTGTTCCACGTCACCGGCTTCCATTCCGTGCTGGTCCCGGCCCTGACCAACGGCACGCGCCTGGTCCTGATGTACAAGTGGGAACCGGCCGAGGCGCTGGCCCTGATCGAGCGCGAGAAGGTCAACGGCATGACGGCGGTGCCGTCGATGTACTGGCAGCTTCTCGACTGTCCCGACCTCGCCGTGCGCGACGTCTCCAGCATCGACACGCTGGGCTACGGCGGGGCGGCGGCCGGTCCCGGCCTGCCCGAACGGATCAAGGCGGCCTTCCCGAAGGTGGCGGTCGGCCAGGGCTATGGCGCGACCGAGACCTCCTCCATCGTCGCCTCCAACAGCGCCGAAGACCAGCTCGCCCGGCCCGAGAGCGTCGGCCCCGCCGCCCCCGCCTGCGAGCTGAAGGTGGTGGGCGAGGACGGCCTGCCCGCCTCGCGCGGGGAACTGTGGGTCAAGGGGCCCAACGTCGTGCGCGGCTACTGGAACAATCCCGCCGCCACGGCGGAAGCCTTCGTGGACGGCTGGTACGCCACCGGCGACATCGTCAGCCTGGACGACGAGGGCTTCGTCACGGTGCTGGACCGCTCCAAAGACATGATCATCCGGGGCGGCGAGAACATCTACTGCGTCGAGATCGAGGACATCCTGCGCCGCCATCCGGCGGTGGCGGACGTGGCCGTGGTCGGGGTCCCCGACCGGGTGCTGGGCGAACAGGTCGCCGCCGTCGTGCGCCTGCGCGCGGGCGGGCGGACCGAGGAGGTGGCGGCCCACGCCGCCGCCCACCTGCCGTCCCACAAGCGGCCGGTGTTCATCAGCGCCTACGACGCCGACTTCCCCGTCAACGCGGCGGGCAAGACCCTGAAGCGCGACCTGCGCGAGCATTTGCTCAAGGAACTGGCCGAGGCATGACCAAGACCCGCCTGTGGACGATCATGGCCGTCCTGATGATGGTCGAGATGCTGAGTTCGTTCGAGAACAGCATGACCATCATGGCCCTGCCGACCATCGCGCGGGAGTTCAACGACATCGCCAAGGCGGGCTGGCTCATCACCGGCTTCGTGCTGATCCAGGCGGGCACGGCCGCCATCGGCGGGCGGCTGGGCGACATGTTCGGGCGCCGCAAGGTGCTGGCCATCATCGCCCTGGCCTGCAGCATCGGCTCGCTGGTCAGCGCCCTGTCCACCAACCTCGAAGTGATGATCGCCGGGCGGGCCATCCAGGGGATTTCCGGGGCCATCCTGCCGCTGTGCTTCGGCATCGCGCGGGAGGTGGCGCCGAAGAAGGACGTGCCCTTCTGGGTGGGCTGCCTGTCGGGCGCCTATGCGGTGGCGGCGGGGCTTGGGCACCTGCTGGCCGGGTTCCTCGTGGATATCGGCGGCTGGCACTGGATCTTCTTCTTCACGACCGGCTACGGCCTGATCGCCATCGTGCCGCTGCTGCTGTTCGTGCCCGAGACCAAGCTCATCAAGCAGACGACCAGGATCGACTACCTGGGCGGGCTGCTGTTCGTCCCGGCGGTGGCGGCGGTCATCTTCGGCTTCGGCAAGGGCAATGACTTCGGCTGGCTGTCGGCGCCGACGCTGGGCCTGATCGGCGGCGGTTTCGCGACCCTGGCCTTCTGGTTCTGGTACGAGGCGCGGCAGGAGCAGCCGCTGATCGACGTCAAGCTGCTGGCCCGCAAGGAAGTGGCGCTCGCCAACGCCTGCTACGGCCTGCTGGGCCTGGGCATGGTGCAGATGCCCATCGTCTCCATGCTGCTCCTCCAGCAGCCGGTGGCGGCGGGCGTCGGCTTGGGGATCGCCGCCTCGGTGGCGGGGGTGCTGAAGATCCCCACCGCCATAGGCTCGGGGATCGCCTCCCCGCTCAGCGGCTGGGTGTCGGCGCGGTTCGGCGGGCGCTGGACGGTGATGCTGGGCGCCTCGGTCGGGATGGCCGGCTGGGGCTTCATCACCTTCGTCCACGACAGCGTGCCGCTGCTGATCGCGGGGATGGTGGTCGGCGTCTTCGCCATCGCCACCCTGCTGGCCGCCGTACCCAATATCGTGCTTGAGCATGTTCCGCTCGAACGCAGCAGCGAAGCGACTGGCCTGTCGCAGGTGATGAAGGGTATCTTCGCCGGCATCGGCGCGCAGATGATGGCCTCCATCCTGGCCAGTTCGCAGGTCCTCGACCCGGTGACGGGCAAGAGCTTCCCGAGCGACCTGGCCTACCAGTGGTGCTTCGGCATCACGGCCGCGACTGCCGCCGCCATCTTGTTGCTGGGCGTACTCATTCCCGGCCGTCGCCCGGGAGAGACCCATGAGCCAGCCGTCTGACGCCTTTGCGGGCACGCGCCCCCTCGACCCCGACAAGCGGCTGGACGAGACGCGCCTGACGCCGTGGCTGGAGGCCAACATCGAGGGCTTCGACGGGCTGGTCGAGGTGCGCCAGTTCAACGGCGGCAACTCCAACCCGACCTATGTCGTCTTCACCCCGACGACCAAGTACGTGATGCGCAGGAAGCCTCCGGGCGTGCTGCTGCCGTCCGCCCACGCGGTGGACCGCGAGTTCCGGGTGATGAACGCGCTGGGCAAGACCGGCTTCCCCGTGCCCCGCGTCCACGCGCTGTGCGCCGACGAGAGCGTCATCGGCACGATGTTCTATGTCATGGACATGGTCGACGGCCGGGTCCTGTGGGACCTGAAGCTGCCGGAGATGTCGAAGGACGACCGCACCCGCGTCTACGAGGACCAGGTCGCCACCCTCGCACGGCTGCATGAGGTCGACTACGCCGCCGTGGGGCTGGCCGACTACGGCGCGCCGGGCGCCTATTTCGAGCGCCAGATGGGCCGCTGGACCAAGCAGTACCGCGCCGCCGAGGACCAGGCCAACCCGGCCATGGACCGGCTGATCGCCGACCTCGCCGCCGCCGTTCCCGCCGACGGCCGCACCAGCCTCGTCCACGGCGACTTCCGCCTGGACAACATGGCGCTGCATCCGACGGAGCCGAAGGTGGCGGCGGTGTTCGACTGGGAGCTGTCCACCCTCGGCGACCCGCTCGCCGACATCGCCTACTACCTGATGCACTGGGTCATGCCCGAGGGCGAGCGCGCCACCCTGATCGGCGCCGACCTGAAGGCGCTGGGCATCCCGAGCCTGGAGGAGATGGCCGCCCGCTATTGCGCCCTGACCGGGCGCGCGGGGATCGAGGGGCTGGACTGGAGCCTTGCCTACAACCTCTTCCGGCTGGCCGCGATCCGGCAGGGCATCGCCGCGCGGGTCAAGCAGGGCAACGCTTCCAACCCGCGCGCCGCTTCGGCCGCGGCGAGCATCGAGCCGCTGGCCCAGCGGGCCCTGGCCGTCCTCCACGACGGGTTCGCATGAGGGATGGGGACGATCCGGCGCAGTTGACCGGACCTTCGTTTTGGCCGCTAGTTGACGTTGCGTCGGGGGGCGTGCGGACAACTGTCGCGGAGGAAACGTGGCCCACCCCGATGCCGAAGGGGACCGCCCGGAGACGGGCGAAGTGACCCCGCGTCTCCAGTTCCGCTACAAGCCCTCGGCCACCACCAGCCTGGTGAAGTCCGCCGTGCGGGCGCTGGAGGTGCTGGAGTTCTTCGACGACATCGAGCGGCCCGCCACCGTGGCCGAGATCGCCGAGGGGCTCGACTATCCGCAGTCCAGCACCTCGGTCCTGCTCCAGACGCTGACGGCCTGCGGCTACCTCGAATACTACGCGCCGAACCGGACCTATTTCCCGAGCGCGCGGGTGGCGTTGCTGGGCCACAAGACCAACGGCAGCTTCGTGACCAGCGGCCCGATCCTGCGGCTGATGGAGGAGGTGGCCGACCGCACCCGCGCGGTGGTCATCCTGGCGACCCGCAGCGGGCTGGCGCTGAAGTACATCAACGTCATCCAGGCCAAGAGCCGCCGCCGCCCGCACATCGTGCTGGGCTCGCTGCGCCCGCTGACCGAGAGCGGCGGCGGCTATGCGATCATGAGCGCGCTGCCCGACCAGGAGGTCATCCGCATCGTCACCCGCATCCGCGCCGAGTCCGCCGACCCGGACCGGACGCCGCCACCGCGCAAGGTGCTGGAGATCCTGGAGCAGGGGCGGCGCGACGGCTACTTCTTCGCCATCGACCAGGTGGTGGAGGGGGGCGCCATGCTGGCCGTGTCCCTGCCCAAGACCATCGCGCCGTCGAACATGTGCCTGATCGTCGGCGGCCCGACCAACTCCATCGAGGCCCACCGCGAAGAGATCGTCGAGGTGCTGGCCGACGCCTCCGAAAAGCACCTGGGCCTGAACCTGATCGGCGGCTGATCGCATCACGTTCGTGATGAAAACGGCGCCCGGCTACCCGGCCCGCGTCCCCGGCGCTACCTTTTCCCCAGGGAGTGAACATAGATGCTTACCAGGGAAGAGAACGACCTGCTGACCCGGGTCGAGGGCGACGCGCCGATGGGGCGGATGCTCCAGCAGCACTACTGGGTCCCCGCCGCGCGGGCCGCCAGCCTGGAACGCGACGGCAAGCCGATGCACGTGCGCCTGTTCGGCCGCGATTTCGTGGCCTTCCGCGCCACGGACGGGCGGGTGGCGGTGCTGGACGAGGCCTGTCCCCACCGCCGCGCCTCGCTGCTGCTGGCCCGCAACGAGGACTGCGCGCTGACCTGCATCTTCCACGGCTGGAAGATCGACGTCGGCGGCTTCGTGCGCGAGACCCCGACCCAGTTCAAGAACCCCGAGGGCTTCGCCGCCCACGTGAAGGTGGGTCACTATCCGGTGCGCGAGGCCGGCGGCCTGATCTGGACCTATGTGGGGCAGGGCGAGCCGCCGCCTTTCCCCGACTTCGAGTTCACCCGCCTGCCGGACGAGAACATCGTCGTCGCCTCCTCGCTGATCGACTGCAACTGGGTGCAGGGGATGGAGGCCACCGTCGATCCGGTCCACGTCGGCATCCTGCACTCGGCCTTCATCGGCGACGGGCGCGGCTACCTGGCGCTCACCGCCGCCAGCACGCCGCGCTATGAGTTGCAGAGGAAGCCTTTCGGCTTCCAGGTCGCCGCCATCCGGCCGCTGGGGGATGAGACCTCCTATCTGCGGGTCACGACCTTCGTGGCGCCCTGGTACGGCTTCACCCCGCCCAACGACCCGGAACTGGCCGACCGCACCATCCTGATCGCCGTCCCGGTGGACGACACCCACACGCGGCAGTTCTTCGTCCGCTACAACCTCGACGGCCCGCCCGTCGACGGCGTGTTCGCCCAGACGGTCGACGAGTACGACCCCGACGACTACACGCCCTTCAAGGGCGGCAAGGCCGACGCCTGGGGCCAGGACCGCGAGGCCATGAGGAACGGCCACTTCAGCGGCTTCCCCCGCAACATCTTCACCGAGGACATGGTGGTCCAGGTCAGCATGGGGCCGGTCAACGACCGCACGCAGGAGAACCTGTCTGAAAGCGACATCGGCATCGTCCACGCCCGCCGCACGCTGCTCCAGGCCGTGGACGAGTTCCAGCAGGGCCGGACACCGGCCGTCGCCGCCCACGACATCGACTACCGCGCCGTCCGCTCGCCCACCGGCCTGCTGCCGGACGGGGACGACTGGCGGGTCGTGCCGACCCTTGAGGACCGCCCGGCGAAAAGCCTCGAAACAGCCTGATCGCAGGCCGGGCTGTCTCCCGACCCCGGTCACGACACTGGCGGTGGAAGCGCAAGGCTCCACCGCCTTTTTCTTGTTCGCTCGCCAGCGGCTGGCGTGCAAATGAGAATGATTATCTTGACGGCGGGTCGCGGCCGGGACATGGGAGCCCCATGACCGTCACGACTGTCGACGTGAGCCAGCTCTACCGGGCGGAGTCCGGCCGCCTGCGCTCGCTCGTGCGCCGTCTGGTCGGCAACCCGGCCACCGCCGAAGACCTAGTGCAGCAGGCGTTCGCCAATGTGCTGGGGCGCCGCGACGGCCCGGCCAGCGCCGCCTACCTGGCGCAGGCGGCCCGAAACCTGGCCCTCAACCACCTGCGCGACGCGCGCCGCCGGGCGCAGGTCGAGGTGGCGGGCCTGGACGCCGAGCTTATCGCCGACGCCCGGCCCTCGCCCGAGATGTCGGTCCTGCACCGGGGCGAGCTGCGCAACCTGCTGGAGGCGGTGTCCGCCCTGTCGCCGCGCGTGCGCGAAGCCTTCGTGCTGAACAAGCTGAAGGGCCTGTCCTACGACGAGGCCGCCGCCCGCATGGGCGTGTCGCGCAACACCGTCATCTCCCAGATCGTCACCGCCATGGTCGAGCTGGACCGCCGCCTCGGCTGACCGCGCATCATTGGTTTGCCCGCGCCGGGTGTCTTAGCTTAGGAGGCGTCCGCCGGCTGGTCGGCGCGCCGCAGGACCCGCCGCCCGCATGACGGACCCCGACATCGATCCCGTCCACCTGGAGGCGATGCGCTGGTTCGTCCTGATGAAGGACGAGGCTGTCGATCCCGCCGAGCGCCGCGCCTTCGAGGCCTGGCTGCGGACCGGGCCGGAGCAGGCGCTGGCCTATGAGCGCGCCCAGGCCCTGTGGAGCCGCTTCGACGCCGTCGGACCGGCCTATGAGCGGATGGGCGTGCGCCGGGGCCTCGGTCGCCGGGCGATGGTGCTGGGCGTGGGCGCCGCCGCCGTGGGCGGAACCGTCTTCTACGGTCTTTCCCGCCCCGATCATGCGACCGGCGTGGGCGAGCGTCGCGAGGTGCGCCTGCCGGACGGGAGCCTGGCCGAGTTGGGCAGCCGCTCTGCCCTGTCCGTCGATTTCTCCGCCCGCCGCCGGACTCTGGTCCTGCACCGGGGCGAAGCCTTCCTCGCGCCCGTCGCCGACCTGGACCGGCCCTTCGTCGTCAAGGCGCTGGAGGGGACGACCCGGGCGCTGGGCACGCGCTTCAACGTCAAGATTTCGGACGGCCGGGTCGCCGTCGCCGTCGAGCAGCACGCCGTCGCCGTCGCGGCGGGCGGCGCCGAGCGGACGCTGGGGGAGGGGATGCAGGTCGCCTACGACCGCCTTGGTCTCGGTGCGACCCGGCCCGTCGACCTGAAGCAGGTGCTGGCCTGGCGGCGCGACCGCATCCTGTTCCAGGACGTCCCCCTGCGGGCCGTGCTGGTCGAACTGGAGCGCTACCGGCGCGGCCGGATCGTCCTGACCGACCGGGCCATCGGCGAGGTCCCCGTCACCGCCGTCTTCGACGTGCGCGACGCCGACCGCGCCCTCGATATCGTCGCCCAGTCGCTGCCCATCCGGGTGACGAACCTGGGCGGCGGGATCGCGGTCATCTCGCCCGCCTGAAAACTTTTTTCTTCCTGCGTCTCATTAGCAAGAAGCCCGCCGGTGTCTGACATCGTGAGGGGCGCTCGAAAGCTGTCCCCGCAACGGCATGAGGGGATGACTTCGATGAACAAGCGCACGATCAGGCGCGGGCTGCTGCTGACGAGCGCGCTGGCGGCGCTGGCCCTGGCGGGCGCGCCCCAGGCCGTGGCCCAGACGACGGGCTCGGCCAGCGAGGCGGCGGCGTTCGACATCCCGGCCCAGCCGCTGTCCGACGCCCTGGTCGCCTATTCCGACGCCACGGGCCTGCAACTCTTCTTCGACGCCGGGCTGGCGCGGGGCAAGACCTCGCCCGGCGCGCGCGGCGTGCTCGGCCGCGAGGAAGCCCTCGGCCGCATCCTGGCCGAGTCCGGCCTGACCTATTCCATCGACGGCAACGCCGCGACCATCGCCCAGGCCGAAGCCCCGCCGCCCGCCGCCGCCGGCTCGCTGGTGCTGGGCACGATCAACGTCAGCGGCGAGGGCGGCCGCTTGCCCGCCGCCGTGGTCGCGCCCTATGAGCGCGCCGGCTCCAGCGCCCGCATCACCGACAAGGACATCCAGCGCATCGCGCCGATGTCTACCGGCGACATCTTCAAGACCGTCCCCGGCGTGATCGCCGCCGACAACCGCAACAGCGTCGCCGTCGACGTCAACATCCGCGGCATGCAGGGCATGGGCCGCAACGCGGTGCTGATCGATGGCACCCAGCAGAACAACTCGATGTACCTCGGCTACAAGGGCAGCCGTGACCGCGTCTATGTCGATCCCGACCTGCTGGCGGGCGTAGACGTGGAGAAGGGGCCGTCGTCGGGCGAGTTCGGCGCCGGCGTCATCGGCGGCGTCGTCAACATGCGCACCCTGGACGCAGCCGACGTCGTACAGGAAGGCGAGCGCTACGGCTTCCGCGCCCGGGCCGGGGCGGTGAACAACACCGTCGAGCCCGAGGTGCGCCGCGTGGTGCGCGGCCCCTATGGCGACACCGGGGCATTGCGCAACGACGGGCCGGACGTCTTCGACGGATCGAGCCTGACCGGCAGCTTCGTCGGCGCCCTGTTCGACGACCGCTACGAGGTCGTCGGCGCCGTCGCCCGCCGCAAGGTCGGCAACTATTTCGCGGGCAAGAACGGCGCGACCGAGATCGAGCGCCGCTGGGCCACGCCCATGCAGACGCAGAGTTCGCAGGTCGTGCCGCTGTCGCCCTACAAGCCCGGCGACGAGGTGGCCAACACCTCGCAGGACTCGTTCTCCGGCCTGGTGAAGGGCCGCCTGAAGTTCGGCGACGGCCAGGCGCTGGAACTCGGCTACACCTACTATGACAACAAGTACGGCGAGGCGGCCGACATCAGCGTGATGATGGGCGACCTCGGCGACCGCCATCCCAGCCGGGTGACGACCAACACCGTGACCTCGCGCTTCGTCTGGAAGCCCGAGGCCAACCCGCTGATCGACTTCCACGCCGGGCTGTGGGCCGCCGACGCCAGGAACCGCTCGCCCAACAACATGAACGTGCCCCTCAACCCGACGCTCACCCCGCCCCCGGAGGTGGACACCACATCGCGGGTCAAGAGCGTCGGCGGCGACATCTGGAACCGCTCGACCTTCGGCGGCGTGCTGGGCGGCCTGTCGCTGAAGTACGGCGGCCAATACTTCATCGAGCAGGTCGATTCCCAGACCACCTACGGCTTCGGTTTCGGCCTCAACGACATGAACGGCGAGCGCGCCGTCGGCGGCCTGTTCGTGCAGGCGGCGCTGGACGTCACCGACTGGCTGAAGGTCGAGGCGGGCGCCCGCTACGACGGCTACCGCGCCTCCGACACCCGCGACGTCGCGACCCGCTGGGCCGACATGAGCGACGAGGGCTTCAGCCCTTCGGTCAGCGTGACCGTGACGCCCGTCGCCGGCGTCCAGGTCTACGGCCTCTATGCCGAGGGCTGGCGTCCGTCGAGCCTGCGCGAGCTGATGTACCTGCAATGGGCCAGCGACACGCGCATGAACAACATCAAGCCGGAGATCGCCAAGAACTACGAGGTGGGCGTCAATTTCGTGCGCCAGGACCTGCTGCTGGCCGGCGACACCTTCCTGGCCAAGGTCGCGTACTTCGACAACAAGACCGAGGACTATCTGGCGCGCATCGGCGGCAGCATGGTGAGCTACAACTTCTACAATATCCAGTCCGTCCAATATAAGGGCCTGGAGCTGTCGCTGCGCTACGACTCCAGCCGCCTGTTCGGCCAGCTCGGCGTCAGCCACTATCTCGACGCGGAATACTGCATGCCGAACTTCGATCCCGGCCCGCAGTTCTGCAACGCCCACGTGAAGGGCGCGGACTACGGCGCGCCCTATATCCCGCCGGAGATTTCGGCCAACCTGACGGTGGGCGGCCGCATGTTCCAGGAGCGGCTGGAGGCGGGCTTCCGCGTCAGCTACGCCGACCGCAAGATGGCGCTGGTGCGCCACAACTTCTCGCCGGACACCCAGTGGCGGCCCTATACTGTCCTCGACCTGTTCGGGAGCTGGGATTTCACCGACAAGCTGACGCTGGACGTCAGCGCCGAGAACCTGCTCGACCAATACTATCTGGACGCGCTCTCGCGCACCCAGAAGCCGTCCCCGGGCCGCACGGTCCGGGCCACCCTGACCGCGCGGTTCTGACCATGACGGACACGCTGACCGAACCCAGCCGGGCCAAGCGGCTGAAGGCCCGCACCAACACCACCCACGACCGTCTCGACAAGACGGTGATGGCGGCCCGGCCGTTCGAGAGCCGCGAGCGCTACGCCCTGTTCGCGCAGGTGCAGCAGCAGTTCCACCGCGACATCGACCCGCTCTACGCCAATCCCGAACTGGCGGCCCTGCTGCCGGACCTGGAGGGGCGGCGGCGGCTGGACCACATCCGCGCCGACCTCGCCGACCTCGGCTTCGAACCGCTGCCGTCGGCCGCCGAGCCGGTGTTCGCGGGCGAGGCGGACCTTCCGACCGCTCTGGGCTGGCTCTATGTGGCCGAGGGCTCCAACCTCGGCGCGGCCTTCCTGCTCAAGGCCGCCGCCGAGATCGGCCTGTCCGAGGATTTCGGGGCGCGGCACCTGGCCGGCGCGCCCGAGGGGCGTGGCCTGCACTGGCGCACCTTCACGGCGGCCCTCGACGGCCTGCCGCTGAGCGAGGCGGAGGAGGACCGCGTCGTCGCCGGGGCGGAGGCCGCTTTCGAACGCGTCCACGGGCTGGTGCGGGATATCCTGACCCAGGACGCATGAGCACCGGGCGCGGTCGCAGACGCCTGACGGCCACGGCGACCGCGGTTTCCATCGCCTTCCACGGGGGGCTCGTGCTGATGATGCTCGGCCGGTTCGCGGCAGCGCACGTCGTCGAGCCCGCGCCCTCGGCCGCCATCATGGTCGAGATGGCCCAGGTCGCGACCAGCGCCCGCACCGAGCGCAACGAGGTCTCGCCCGACACGCCCCCGCGCGAAGAGGCGCCGCCGGACGAGACGCCGCCCGCGCCGGTCCCCGTGAAGGATCTCGTCCCCATCCGCAACGTCGCGGCGGACGTTCCCTCGCCCTTCCACGCCGCCCCGCAGGACGGCGCCCCGCCGCCGCCCAGCGCCGCCGCCAGTCAGGCGCAGGCGACGCCCTCCGACCGCACGGCGGCGCCCGAGACCGTATCCGGCGCAGAGACCAGCCCGGCCGAAGCCACCTGGCAGTCGCGCCTGATGGCCCACCTGGAAAAGCACAAGCGATACCCCGCCGCCGCCCGCCTGAGGCGAGAGCGCGGGACCGCCTATGTCCGCTTCACGATCGATGCGAAGGGCGCGGTGCTGAGCGCCATGCTGGCCCGCTCGTCCGGCTATCCCGAGCTGGACCGCGAGGCCGTCGCCATGACCCGCCGCGCCTCGCCCGTGCCCGCGCCGCCGCCGGGCGCCCAGACCGACATCACCGCCCCCATCCGCTTCAACGTGCGCTGAGCTGCGGCTGGACCGACGCCGCCGGGCGGTGGAAACTCGTGGGCCTCGAAGCGTCTGTGGAGTCCGCGCCATGCCCCCATCCCACGACAAGGCCGAGCGCGACCGGCTGGCCCTGAAGCGTCCCGACCTGCTGCGGGAGGCGGCGTGGATCGGCGGGCGCTGGGTCGCGGGCGAGGACGCGGTCGCGGTGACCAACCCCGCCACCGGCAAGGTGCTGGGGACCGTTCCCGCCCTGGGCGCCGCCGAGACGGAGCAGGCGGTCGCGGCGGCCCATGCGGCCTTCCCGGCCTGGGCCGCGCGCCCGGCTAAGGAACGCGCCGCCGTCCTGCGCCGGTGGTTCGACCTGATCATGGCCCACAGGGACGACCTCGCCCGCCTGATGACCGCCGAGCAGGGCAAGCCCCTGGCCGAGGCGCAAGGCGAGGTGGCCTATGCCGCCGCCTTCATCGAATGGTTCGGTGAGGAGGCCAGGCGCGCCTATGGCGAGGTCATCCCCGGCCACCAGGCGGACCGGCGCCTCATGGTGCTGAAGCAACCGGTCGGAGTGGTCGCCGCCATCACGCCGTGGAACTTCCCCGCCGCCATGATCACGCGCAAGGTCGGCCCGGCTCTGGCCGCCGGCTGCACCGTGGTGCTGAAGCCGTCCGAGCTGACGCCCTTCTCGGCCCTGGCCCTGGCGGCGCTGGGCGAGGAGGCGGGCCTGCCGCCCGGCGCCTTCAACGTCGTCACCGGCCACGCCCGGCCCATCGGCGAGGTGATGACCACCGACCCCCGCGTGGCCAAGTTCACCTTCACCGGCTCCACCCCCGTCGGCAAGATGCTGGGCGCTGCCTGCATGGGCACGGTCAAGCGGGTGTCGCTGGAACTGGGCGGCAACGCGCCCTTCATCGTCTTCGACGACGCCGACCTGGACGCCGCCGTCGAGGGTGCGCTGGCCTCGAAATTCCGCAACACCGGCCAGACCTGCGTCTGCGCCAACCGCATACTGGTGCAGGCGGGGATCTACGACGCCTTCGCCGAAAGGCTCGCCGCCCGGGCCGGGATGCTGAAGCTCGGCGACGGCTTGGACGGCCCGTCCGACCAGGGCCCGCTCATCAACGAAGCGGCGGTGGAGAAGGTCGAGCGCCACGTCGCCGACGCCGTGGCCGGGGGCGCCAGGGTGCTGACCGGCGGCGCGCGGCGGGCGGGGGCCGGGACGTGGTTCGAGCCCACCGTCCTGGCCGAGGTGAGCCCCGCCGCCCTGCTGAACCGCGAGGAGACCTTCGGCCCCCTGGCGGGCCTGATCCGCTTCGAAACGGAGGCCGAGGCCCTGGCCCTGGCCAACGACACGCGGGCGGGCCTTTCGGCCTATGTCTATACCCGCGACCTCGCCCGGTCCTGGCGCATGGGCGAGGGACTGGAATGCGGCATGGTCGGCGTCAACACCGGCCTGATCTCCACCGAGGTCGCGCCGTTCGGGGGCGTGAAGGAATCCGGCCTGGGGCGCGAGGGCTCCCATTTCGGGCTGGACGAGTACGTCGAGCTGAAGACGATATGCGTCGGCCTGTGAGCTTTTTCGGCCGACGGCGGTAAGGCGTTTCCTGTGGCGTGCGTCCCTGTTTGTAAACGACCCCGGCTTCCGGGTTCGGGCGAAGCGGACCATGACGGGCATCAGCTCCACTGCCGAGGACGGCGGCGGCCACGAGACGGTCGATACGCTGGTCCGCGACTTCCGCGCCGTGCTGCTGCGCTATTTCGAGCGGCGCAACATCCCGCAGGCCGACCTGGAGGACGCCGCCCAGGAGGTGTTCGCCCGGCTGCTGCGGCGCGAGGGACCGGCGCCCATCGACACGCTGGAGCCCTACCTCTTCCAGACGGCCGCCAGCGTGGCGGTGGATTTCCACCGGCGGGCCACGGCGCGCGAGCGCGCCGCCCACACGCCCTATGAGGACGACCTCCACGCCGTCGAGGACTTCTCGCCCGAGCGCATCCACAGCGGCCGCGAGCAGGTCGCCATCATCGCCACGGCCCTGCTGGAGCTGCCCGAGCGCACCCGCAGCGCCTTCCTGCTGGCGCGGCTGGAGAAGATGAAGCTGAGCGAGATCGCCAAGCGGCTGGGCCTGTCGGTCGGCGGCGTGGAGAAGAACGTGCGCAAGGCGGTGCGCCATATAACCGCCCGCCTGGAGTCCCCGCCGTGAAGCCGCCCCTGCTCAAGCCCCGTCCCATCGCCGCCGACGCCAGGGACCTCGCCGCCGACTGGGTGACGCGCGAGGATCGCGGGACCTTGCGCCCCGACGAGGCGGCCGCCCGCGACGCCTGGTTGGCCCAGGACCCGCGCCACGTCGCCGCCTACGACAGCGCCACTGACGCCATGCGCGCGGTGGAGGCCCACGCCGCCGACCCCCGCATCCTGGCGCTGCGCCAGGCGGCCCTGTCGCTGAAGGCGGAGCGGCGCGTCCCCGCGTGGCGGATCGCGGCGGCGGCGGCCTGCGCCATGGTGCTGGCGGGCGGCGGGCTGGCCCTCGTGGGCGAGCGGCCCGTGCCGCGCGTACTGGACGGCCTGACGCACGTGATCAGCCCGGCCAACGCCACCTATCGCACCCAGGTGGGCGAACGCTCGACCGTGACCCTGCCCGACGGCTCGGTCGCGACGCTGAACACCAATACTGTCCTGAAGGTCGCCTATACCGGCTCGACGCGCGGGGTGCGGCTGGTGCGCGGCCAGGCGATGTTCGAGGTTGCCCACAACCGGCGCCGGCCGTTCGAGGTCTATGCCGCCGACCGCGCCATCACCGCCCTCGGCACCGTCTTCGACGTGCGGCTGGAGGGGCAGGGGGTCAAGGTCGCGCTGGTCGAGGGCAAGGTCCGCGTGCGGCCCCGGACCGCGCCGGAAAAGCCCGCCGCCCAGATCGTCATGTCGCCCGGCGAGGTGCTGGAGGCGCGCCCCGCCCGGGCCATGGTCGTGCGCAACGTCGACATCGCCCGGGAGACGAGCTGGCGATCCGGCGTGGTGGTCTTCGACGAGACCCCGCTGGCCAAGGCCGTCGCCGAACTGAACCGATATTCGACCGACCAACTGGTCATAGAGGATACGTCGCTGGCCGCGCTGCACGTCACTGGCGTGTTCAAGACCGGCGACCTCGTCCGCTTCGCCCGCACCGTGGAGGAAATCCTGCCGGTGACGACGCAGGTCCAGCCGGGCGGAAAGACCATGCTCGCGCGCCGCCCGCAAAGTATTTCGCCGGGCGGGTAAGGACATCCGGCGCCCTTGCGTCCCTGTTGGTAGGGGAGGCGTTTCGAAAAGCTTCCCGCCACATGGGGGAGGCAGATTATGGGTCACAATCGTCTACGCGCGCTCTTGCTCGCGGGCAGCGCGGCCATGGTGTTGTGTTCGGCCGGGGGCGCGCTGGCGCAGGCGGCGCCGGACAGCAGCGTGGCCTTCGATATTCCGGCCCAGCCGCTGGGCGCCGCGCTGACCCAGTTCGCGCAGCAGAGCAACCGCGAGATCCTGTTCCCGTCCGAAGTCACCCGCAGCTTCCGCGCCCCGGCCATCCGGGGCGACATGCCGCCCACACAGGCGCTGGGCGCGCTGCTGGCGGGCTCGGGCTTGGCCTATCGGCTGACGCCGACCGGATCGCTGGTGGTGGAGGTCGTCCAGGACCCCCAGGGAGCAAGCGCCGGCGACGTTGATGCGCTGATCGTCACGGCGCAGAAACGCGAAGAAGCGATCCAGGACGTGCCGATCGCCATCAGCGCCTTCAGCCAGAAGGCGCTGGAGGAGCAGAAGATCGAGGGCGGATACGACCTGCTCAAGGCGATCCCGAACGTCACCTTCTCGAAGTCGAATTTCAGTTCCTACAATTTCTCCATCCGGGGCGTGGGAACCAAGGCGATCAGCGCCACCACCGACCCTGGCGTGGCGGTGGCGTTCAACAACACGACGCTGATCCAGAACCGCCTGTTCGAGCAGGAATATTTCGACGTCGAGCGCGTCGAGGTGCTGCGCGGCCCGCAGGGCACCTTGTACGGCCGCAACGCGACGAGCGGTGTCATCAACGTCATCTCGGCCAAGCCGGACCTGGGCGAGTTCGAGGCCAGCCTGAAGGCCGAAATCGGCAACTACGACAGCCGCCGCCTTGTGGGGATGGTGAACATCCCGGTGATCGAGGACGTGCTGGCGGTCCGCGTGGCGGGCGCCGCCACGCAGCGTTCCGGTTACGACTACAACGAGATCACCAAGAACAACGTCAACGGCCGAGACCTATGGAGCGGCCGTGTAACCGTGGGCTTCGAGCCTACGCCGCGCCTGCGCGCCAACCTGCTGTTGGAACACTTCGAGGAAGACGACGACCGCTCGCGGACCGGCAAGCAGTTGTGCCACCGGGACGACGGACCCCTATTCATCGGCGGAACTGAGTTGGAACCGGCCGGCGCCACTTCTGCGCTTGGGACCCATGTGCTGCGAAGAGCGCTTTTCAGCCAGGGGTGCGCGCCAGGGTCGCTCTATGACGATGCCGCCTTCGGCACGCCCAACGGCCTGGCCCTTCCCTTCGTGTTCGGCGCCCACATTGGCTTGGGCAATGTGGGCTACGTGGGCAATCTCAACGGCGCCAAAAATATTCTACGCGACATGCGTGATCCATATGGCGGTAAAGTCCAATCAAAGGACCTGCGAACAATCTCGTCCTTCAGGGACCCCGCGTATCGCGCCGATGCGGATTTATACGACCTGACAATAGACGTCGATATTACGGATCATTTAAGCATTACCTCTCAAACGGTTTATAATAAAGATTCCGTATACTCCTTCCAGGATTACAATCGGTTCAATACGGACCCAATTTTCACCGACACCTCAGACTTGACGGTGACAAGCTTTCCGCCCGGTGGAGGCTTCGAGATCATTCCAAGCCCCTGGCGGTGGCTGGCGCCGAACGGGGCTTTCTGCGACCCCCAGATTGGATGCTCGGATAGGCTTGCGGGGTTTGATATCTCTCAGGCCCAAGGCGAGCAGTTCTCCCAGGAGATCAGGCTTCAATCCGATTTTGATGGTCCGCTAAATTTCAGTATTGGCGCCAATTACACAGAGTTCGAGACAGTAGCGGACTACTACGTCTTCTATAACATCATATCTGCTCTCGCGCTGACTGGCGTGTTCAACCCAACAGGCGCGCAGGGGCTGTGCCACGCAATAACATATAGCTGGCCCGCCATCACCTACCCGGTCGCGGTGACTTATCCTGGCGATAATCCGAACGCTGCATGTCCCTATGTCGACCCCACGCCAATCGACACGAGCGTGAACTTCGACGGGAATGGGCACAATTACTTCCGCAGCAAAAATCCGTATGAACTAGAGTCTATGGCCGCGTTCGGCGAAATATACTGGAACCCGACGGAATATATCAAGATCACCCTTGGCCTAAGGTATACGGACGACGTGAAATCATTCACACCCGTACCCAGCCAGATTCTACTGGCGCCAGGGGCCATTGGCGGCGGAACCGTAAGCATCGGCTATCCTGAGAAGGAGCCGATCGTCCAGAGTTGGGGGGAATGGACCGGGCGCCTGGGCGCCGACTGGAAGCCGGCCCTGCCCTTCACTGACCAAACGATGGTCTATGCATTCTATTCGCGCGGATACAAAGGCGGTGGGGCTAACCCGCCGAGCCCAGGGTTTGCGTCGCCGGAGGAGGTGGATGCCTATCGGCAGGCGGACGGCTTTCCGCCAAGCGCCGATCCGCAGCCCCTCCTCTATCTCACGGCTGTGGAGTACGGCGCGACCTTTGAGCCGGAGTTTGTAAACTCCTTCGAGTTGGGCGCAAAAAACACGTTACTAGACGGTGCGATGATCTTGAACGCAGGTGCGTTCCTTTATGACTATAAAGATTATCAGGTATCTCAAATTCGCGACAGAACTGCGGTGAACGAGAATTTCGACGCGCGGATCTGGGGCGTTGAACTGGAAACGGTGTTTTCCCCAAGTCGTGATTTCCGGATTAATGCCAACTTTGGCTACTTGCATACCAAGATTGCCGACGGCGAATCATCCATAGACATAATGAACCGCACGCAGGGCGTTCTAGATGATGAGGGGCGGCCCAAGTACGTTCTGGCCAAGCCTTGGGCGCAACTGCCGTCGAACTGCGTGGTGCCCGCTAGGGTGGCGGAGACATATCTCGGTACTACCGACGGCGTAGCGCTTTACTGGCCGCTTTGTGGTGGACTGGGGCCGTCCCATATTCTCGGCATCTTTGGAAACGGAATTAGCTGGAACCCGGATGAATATCCGGAGCTCAATGGAGGCGCCGGAATTAAGGCGAACTTGGGTGGCAATGAGTTGCCGAACGCTCCACATTTCACGGCGAATATTGGTGCTCAGTACGGACGGGACGTACTGGGAGGCGCATGGCGGGTGACTTTGCGTGGCGACGGGTACTGGCAGTCCCAGTCATGGTCGAGGGTCTACAATGCTGTGAACGACAAGCTTCATGGCTGGTACAATTTGAATATCTCCGCCCGGATGGAGAACCAAGACCTCGGCATCGAGGCGGAATTTTATATCAAGAATCTTCTCGACAAGTCTCCTATCACCGATGCGTTCCTGAACTCGGATGACTCGGCTCTTACAACGAACGTTTTCGTTCTGGACCCTCGTCTTGTCGGCTTTAGCCTTCGCAAGACCTTCTGAGGGGGCGGTGATGGCAGTTAGTCGAGAAGGCGCGAGACCCTTCCCCGTCGATGGAGGGGGCGGAGGCGGCGCGGTCAGCAACAACAATTCCGGGGGAATCCACATGTCTCTAAAGAAGAGCACGACCCGCCGCTTGGCGCTGTTCACCAGCTCCTCGCTCATAGCGGCCAGCCTTGCGGCCTTTGCCTTTACCGGGGCCGTGCTGGCTCCGGCGAGGGCCTTTGCCGCCGATGAATGCACGCCGGTCGCTCCGACGCTCGGCAACGGCGTCGGGCCTGTGTCTGACGATCCGGCGCTTAACGGCGCCGCGGCGGACAGCTTCAACTGTACGGTCGCCACTTATGGGACGGGTATCACCTACAGCTCTACGGGCAATCTCTCTGTGGCCAAGACCAACACAGGCAACACCACTGTCACCGCCAATGGCGTTAACCTGACCGGAAACATTGGCGACTCGGTGGTCTGGAATTCGAGTATCGGCAACGTGGTGGGGGGAGCCGGCACCGCCGGCCCGGTTATCGATGTCATGACTGATGCCGGTGACATTGAGATTTTTACGTCGGGCGTGACCGCCGCTCAGGTAGGTACGACCCACGCGATTCGGGCCACGTCCACTGGCGGTGGCGATATCACCGTCAGCCGCGCCACAGGCGCTGTGAATAACAATGTCGCCGGCGGCGAGGCCGCGATCCAGGCCGTGACTAGCGGGGGAAGCATCAGCATCACCACTGCGGGAGTCACGCAGAGCAGGGGGCGCGGCATCCTCGCCCAGACCAGCGGGAGCGGTGCGGTGACGCTGACGCTAAACGGGGAGGTGCGGGCCGTTTCGTCCGACGCCGTTGCTGGGGTCGAAGTGATCGCCGGGACGGGGGGCGTGAACATCACAAAGAGCGCCGGCAATGTCTACGCCGAGGCAGGTTTGGCCTTACGTATTGCGTCAGCGGGCGCGGTGGTGATTGACAATAGCGGCGGATTTATTGGGCGGATCCTTGGCGGATCGCCGCAAGACGGTGCGGTCGACTTTTCGGGGGTCACCAGCGGTGGCGTGACGTTCAACAATAGCGGCACAGGCAGTTGGGCCATCTCCGGCGTCAGCACGTTCACCGACTTCGGCGACACCCTGACGATGTCCGGCGCCGGCGCCAACGAGATGCGTGACGGGTCGATCGTGGACTTCGGTGCAGGCGATGACGTCTTTACGCTTGCCGGCTCCCTCACAGCCGGAGGGGGGCTGAACTTCGAATCGGGAATGGACACATTCATTGTCAGCGGCGTGCTGAGCGTCAATGGTATGACGATCTCAGGTTTGGAGGTGTTTAACCACGCGGGCGTAATCTACATGGGTGGTGCTTCCGGCGCGATGACTGATGGTCAGGCGGACGATGTCCTCTCGACCAGCGCCACGTTCACCGGCTCCGGCTCGGCGCGAGTGGCCATGGACGTCATGCTGATCCCTGGCGAGCAGGCCGGCTGCGCCATTCCTACCGGTCAAGCCGACTGTCTTGACCTGCGGGGCGGCTCGACGGCTGGTGTCACCATCTTGACGTTCAATAACGTCGCGCCTGCGGCGGCTCAAGGCGGATATAGCCCTGACGGAATCACCGTCGTTGACGTGGGGGGCGGGACTTCTTCGGCCGCGCACTTCATGCTCGATCCGAACTCATCTGGATACATGATCGACCTGCTGCTTGGGCCGGCCATCGAACGCTCCGGCCTATTCCGATACGTTCTGCGCTACGATGCGGAAGCCCAGCGCCATGTCCTTGTCGGCCTGCCGCGCGGCGAAGTGATGGAATACGCCATGCTGTCCGGCGCGGCGCAGACGGTCTGGCACATGACCG